>NZ_JAHKNG010000069.1 GCF_018860165.1 Paracoccus marinaquae | reverse complement strand
GCGCCGTCATCGACGCGCGGATCTTCGATCTGAAGGAAGACCCCAGGCCCAGCGAGGACGGCGCCTGTCTCGAGATACTGGCCGAGGCGTGATGGGCGCAGGATGCGGGAGGCGCCGATGCCGTTGCACAGTTCTGATCGGTCAGACGCCGAACTGGAAGCGATTCTGGCCCGGGCCGCCGAGCAAGGAATGAAGCGGGCGCTCGCTGATCTCGGTCTCGACGGCGACGAGGCCGCGCTCGACATCCGCGATCTGCGCTCCCTGGTGGACTGCATCCGGCTGGTGCGCCGCACCGCCATGCAGACCGCCGTCCGCATGATCACCACCGGCGTCATGCTGGCGCTGCTGGCGGGCATCGCCATCAAGCTGAAGATCTTCGGCGGCGGCCCGTAGCCGCACCCCGTCCCCATTCATCAGCCCGCAATGACCCGCCCTCGAGGCGGTTTTTTGTTTCGGAGGATCACCATGACCACGACCTTCCACCGCCACTGGCGCGACGTGCCGGAGAGCACCTGGCGCTGGCCGAATTTCAGCCCGGCCGAGATCGCCTGCCGGGGCACCGGCAAGCTGCTGATCAACGAGCCCGCGCTCGACAAGCTGCAGGCGCTGCGCGACCGGCTGGGCAAGCCGCTGATCGTCCGCTCGGCTTACCGCAGATCTGAGCACAACCGCGCTGTCGGCGGGAGGCGCTCGAAGCACATGGGCTTCTTGCTGGACAAAATCGCGGCGTGAGGACCTGCAATGTGCTACAATTCCAATCAGCCCCCAAAACAAAGGATGTTGGTCGAAGGAGAACAAGGCATGGCTCTCTCCCATCACGACGAAATTCAAGGCACGGCAAGACAGCCCGCGATTGGGGCTATCTACGCTAGGTGGACTCTTGACTGCATCTCGGAAAGCGCCCGGGCGGTGGCGCTCGACTTTACTAGACGGCCGCGCCAGTACAAGCGCGTGCCCGAACAGACCGCCTTGGCGATCGAGGAGCTCTGGTACGCTTACGGCAATGCTCCGGGGTTTCCGGACAGGGATCAGCGTAGCATGATCTGCGTTCCCCTCGTCGGTCCATGCGCGACGAAAGAGGACGACATGGACAGCCAGTTCCGGAAAAGCGCCGCGTCGCTTCGTGACCGGGCGTGGGACTTCAGCAACCGCCAGGTGACAACCGGCGAAGACAACCTGCGTCGGGCCTTTCTCGACGACCTCATTCCGTTCCGATCCTACCTTGAGTCGATGCAGGAGAATGCTGTCGTGAACAACGGCGCGCGGCAGCTTGATAAGCTCTTCCAGACAAGCGTTGGCATCCTGAAGGACGACATGGTGGCCAGCGTCTTCGGGCGACCGGCCCCCACCATTGCCGACTGGCCTCTCGGGAACAGCTTCGACGAGACCGGCTCCCGGCTGATGGAGGAAATCTCGCTTGCGCTGGACGGGGACAAGCCGAAAATGACCCAGAGCCGTTTTCTGGTGCTGCAGCGGATCGCGTTCCACGGCGCAAAGACCATCGCGAATGCGTTGACCCAGGATCTGGAGCCGGGCGACCCGGAGAAGGCTGACCCGCTGATCGGCACAGCCTACAGCTGGAAGACCGCGATCGATGCGTTGGGCTCGAAGCCAGCCGAAGCAAGAAAGCCACGCTGACCGCCGTTTGACGGCAGAGGAGTTCCGGGATGGAAGAAGAAGACGGTCTCAACGAAATCAGCGGTATCGTGCGGCATAAGGAAAGCGGCCGGCCGCTCGGAAACCTCCTTGTAGTGGCCTTCGATCTGGACCCCGACAGCGTTGACCCGGACCACGAAACGATCCGGGTCAACCCGGATCCCGCAAGCGCTCTGAACGACCCCGCCACATTCAGGTCCCGTGGGCATGGCGAATTGCCCAATGGAGTGCCCGGCGACCGTTTGGGTTCGGTGCTGACCGACGATGATGGCAAGTTCACCATCACTTACGATGATTCGGCTTTCCGGGTGCGCCGCCACAGGGACCGCGGCGACGACGTGGGGCCGTTCCACGAACACACCGACATCAGGCCCGACCTGTTTCTGATTGTCGCAGCGGCCGAAAGCGAGGGCCAGCGTGAGTTCGACAACGTGATCTTTCGCTCGAACTGGGCACGGATCAATGCGGGTCGTGTGGAAACCTACTTGATCGAGATTCGCTCCGGCGTCCTGGAAAAGCACGGCATTCCGATACCCACGGTTGGCAGCGACGACGACGGGATCGACGAGAAGGTTCAGATCGTGCGGAACGCGATCCTTAGCGACCGCGCGTTCGCGAAAAAGATAAGCGACTTGAACGCGGAAATCGAAGAAGAAGACGCGGACGAAAAGGAACAGGTCAAGAAGGCTCTTGTCGTCGCCGCTATTCGCGACGTCTCGGAGTTCGCCGATGCGGGTTCGCCTATCCGCTTCGTGCAGGACGGCGAAGCGATCGGCGACGTTCAGGCCGAGCAGTTCGGCGTCGGCGCCAACCAGATCAATTCAGAAATCTCCGCCGACGATCCGCTGCCGGGCCAGGGAATAAAGATCTACCTTTACCTCACCAAGAACGACATGGCCGGTCTCGAATCTACAAGGTTCGAGCACGAAGGGGTCGACTATTTCCGGATCGAGCAGGACCGGATCCAGGAGTTTGTCTTCAAGCAGGAAAATGATAAGGGTGTTGGCTCAATCCTGTTCGCGGACAATCCGATCAGCAAATACTGCCTTGAACGCACGCGTGAGCAGACTTGCGCAGTAGATCTGACCAGCGACTCCCCGCCCGATGCGGACGAACCCGATAGAGACGATGACACGGGGGCTAACGACGTGTCGTCGGTCGATCGCGACGACCTTCCCGAACTGATCGACAAGATAATCATCAGCAAAGGCCAGACGCTGTTCGGCGCAGGCGACCTGTCGGACCGCCCCGACGCCGCCAGCGTCCAGACCAGTGTGGCAGGCTTCTCGCTGGAAAAGGGGCCGGCCGACGCGACCGCGTTTTATGATTTTGACATGTTGCAGATCGCCTTTGGCCATGTCTGGCAGCAACTTGTCGACGAAACGCTCGTCAACCTCGGTCAGAAGGCGCATTTCGGCCTGAAGAACAACGGCCGGCGCAGCATCTTTCACGCCGCAATGGCTGATCTCAGCATCACCAAGGGACATCTGACGCAGGCGATACAAGGTGCGATCAGCGAACAGGATCCGATTCCGACGGCGATACTGAAATGCTTCGACATCCACGTGCTGGAATACGAGGCGATGACCAACAACCAGCGTATCGAACTGTTCCGGATCGCCGAGAAGCTCATCGAGCTTCGCCAGAACAAGCCGATCGTGACTTCCGGGCTGTTTGGTACGAAGATCAGTTATCCCGACAATGCCGACCGGATCGAATCCCTTTACGAACAGGGAGAACTGCTGCTTGAAAACTTGCGGGCGAACCAGCCGAACGCGACCAACACCATCCTGCGCGAATTGCAGGACCGGCTGGCCTCGAGCTACGAATTTACCGTGTTCGCCGCCGACAAGTCCTATCACAGCGTCAACTTCGGATTGTTCAACACATACCGCCAAAAATGGGAGCCGACGTCCTACCAGGCCGGACAACTCGCTAAGACGATCCCGATGGCGCCGAAGGAAGAGCGCAAGTATTCGGTCAAGTTTAACCGCAAACGCAAGACTGCCGAAAGTCAGGCCGAGAAATACAACTCAATCGTCGACAGCGAGACAAGCCTGACCTCCCGGGCCGAGGCAGAGATCGTCAGCAAGGCGCAGAAGAAAACCGATTTCGACTTCTCGGCCAAGCTCAGCTACGCCAGTTCCTGGAGCAAGCTGGGGATCGGCAAGGACGCCAGCAAGGACAGTTCCGAGGTCAAGAAGTCTTTCCGCGAGTCGGTGCTGAAGGCGGCACAGGAATTCAAGGACGAATGGTCGCTGACCGTCGATACCGAGGATGTCTTTGACACGTCCGAAAGCCAGTCCGGCACGATCACCAATCCCAACGACGAATTGTCGGTGACCTATCTGTTCTATCAGTTGCAGCGGCGTTACCTCGTGTCCGAAAGGCTGCACCGGACCATGCCCGTTGTGATGGTGGCGATGGATGTTCCCAGCCCGCACGAAATCACCGAAGGCTGGGTCGTTGCGCATGACTGGAGCATCAACCGGGTGCTGCTTGACGACAGCTTCCGCGAGGCGCTGGAAGATCTTGCCAAACGCAATGTCGGCAGCGAATTCGCGCTTCGCGAATTGCGCCGCAGCCTGCGCGAGCAGCGCCGGCTGGTGCGCACGCATGAGCGCGAGTTCGCCAAGCTGCAGCGCGATGTAGAGAACAAGTACTCGACCTATCGCGACTCGGTGGGCGAGCGAATCGAGGAGGAACACGACAAGCGCTTCTTCAAGCGCCGGCTTTTCCGCTATGTCTTTGGCGGCAGCGGCGAAGAGCCCGAAATCCCCGACCCCGAGATGGCCAAGGCGCTGGAACAGGCGGCCGCAGACGATCACGCATACGCGGTGGAACAGGCCAAGCAACTTGCAATGACGGTCGAGCGAGAGAGCAAGGAACTGCACCGCCTGGTCCGCGAATACAATGCCGCGATGGAGGATCACCTCAACCGACTGACCGCGGTCAAACGCCTGCTCACGCATATCAAGGAAAACATCTTCTACTACATGCAGGCGATCTGGAGCATGGAGCCGCCGGACCAGCGCTTCATGCGTCTTCACAAGGTCAAGGTGCCGTCGTTTTCGGTCACACGCTCCTGTGTTGTCGCGGCCGATCCCAGCGACGATCTTTTTGCCCAGTTCCGCAGCGACGGTAAGACCAAGCACGCAGCCTGGCTGTTTGCGCAGGTCGACAAGGATGAGAATGGCAAGCCGGCGGTCGAGTACAAGCCGCTGGTCGAAGTGGCCGATCTGGATACCGTCTTGGGGTTCAAGGGCAACTACATCATCTTTCCCCTGAAAGAGCACAATGCGCTGACCGAACTAATGGCCGCGCCTTATGTCGACGAGGCGTTCGGAGCAATGGACCCCGATCAGCTTGGCACGATCAGCCTTGAGGAGTATTCGCGCTATGTCTGCTGCCTGAACAAAGAAGACCCCGAAGAATTCGAACGCCTGAAGCCGGTCCTGCGCGAATGGCTGCGGCAGTTGCTCGCCGAACCGTCCCGCAATGGCGAAGAGGTGATCGTACCGACGGATTCGCTGTTCATCGAGATGCTGCCCTCCGACAAGTCGCTGCTGGAGGACTTCAAGCTCAAGCATCGCCAGATGGATGTGATGAAGGTCCGCGCCGAGGTGCGCCAGATGGAGCTTCAGAACCTGCGCTTCGCCGCCCGGCTCTTGTCCGAGGACTATGACGATCCCGACATCGACCGGAATATCCTTGTGCAGGGCGGCGCCAGAGTCCTTGTCGGCGATGACTAGGCGCGGCGCGTTCCGATGCCCGACGACGCCCTGACCGAAGCGAAAGCCACCGGCACGCCGACGGGCGGTCAGGGCACCGACGCTCGGGGCACCGACAATCCCCTGACCGGCCGGGTCGACTATTATTTCTGGGTCCCGACCAGCGACGGTATGAAGGCCAGGCACCAGACGCCGGCCAAGGTTCGCGATTTTCATCTCGAGGTTTGGGACCAGCTGTTCGGCCCCAAGGTCAGACAGACGTCTTATGTCCGTCATGGCGGCTATGACGCGCTGGTGCCCAAACTCACGCCGCCGGGCAAGGAGCTGCCGGAAAGGATTGCCTATTCCCTTCCGAAATACGTGATCGACAAGGTCGGGATCATCCCGCGCATCAAGCCCGCGCGGATCGTCCGGGATGGCGAGGATTATGACGCCCCCGAGACGTTCTCCGCGCAGAGCGGTCTGCTCGAAACCCTCGAGGCAGGGCCGGCCGATACCCAGACGATCCTGTATCGCAATATCGGTTTTTATCTCGAGGATGCCACATTCTGGAAATCGCTGCCGCTCGACCAGCAAGGCGCCGCGCTGGCCGAGGTGACGCGGGCGGTCGCGTTGCTTGGCGATCTGGACGACGCGGCCCATGTCGAATTGCTGGAGACCCTGCCGCCGGTCTATCAGGCCCGCCGCGGACAGATCGCCAAGCTCGATTTCGCGCGGATCCGCAGGTTCAACGCACAGCTTGAAAAGCTCAAGGCCGCGACGGAATCCCGCGCCCGCAAATCGCAGTTGATCGGTTACGACGCGGCGCTGGAAACGGCGTCGCTGGTGGGATGCCACGAGCTCTATTTCCTGCGGAAGGACTATCATGACGCGCCCTACGAGGGCGGTGGCGAGATGGTCATCATATCCGGCACGGGTCGCGCCGTGGCCCCCAAACCCTCCGCGCAGCGGCTGCGGCTCGAGGCGGCCTATCATCGGATGCTGGCGGAAAAGGGGTTCAACCACGCGACACTAGGCAAGCTCATTTCCCGTTTCGTGGACGGTTTCGAAAAACGCACCGCCGATTTCGCCCGCAAGCTGCTGACGAATTATCTGAGGATCTTCGAGTATCACGTCGCGAAAACGAATGTCGGCAGGCTGGTGGCCGAGATCCGCAAGCATCACGGCACGCTTTTGCGGGAAATCTTCAACGAGGCGTCGCTTAACTCGTTCGAGTCTATCCAGGAGGCCCTGAAGCGAAGCGGCACCCGTCTCAAGCACATGAGCCGAGAATTTCCGATCCTGAAATACGCGAATTTCTGGACGATCTACGCCAAGTCCCACGAATACCTGGACGGCAAGTTCAGCATCGCGCATTTCCGGCTCATGGTGTCGCGCACCCGCAAGGCGATCCGGCGGATGCTGAAGGAGTTGCGCGACGACAGCGGGTATGTCTGGAAGGGTGAAAAGATCGTCAGCCAGGCGCTGGCGCAATTCGGCATCTACGCCGATCCGAAAGGGCCGCGCACTCATAACGCCATGCTGACCGAGATCGTGCAGGCGAGGCTCGCGCGCGAGCGGAAGAAGGGCGTCCTTAAGGGACTTCTACTTGCCATTGTCGCATTGGCGCTCAGCCTCAGCGGTGTCGGCGCGCTTGTCGTCATTGGCGCGGCGATCGGGCTTGCTGATGTTTATATGATGATCGGCGATCAGGTCGAGATCCAAAGCCGCAAACTGGCCGGGTTCTCCGATCAGGACCCGCCCTCGGATTTCTGGATTCTGCTGGCCGTCGCCGGGGCAGGGGCCGACGTGGCCGGGCTGGCCAAGTTGCTATCCGCCGGCAAGAGCGCGGCTTTGGCGCGCAGCGCCGGCGATCTGCGAGACCTTCTGGTCAAGGCCGAGGTCGCCAGCGACAAGGTGCTCGAAGCGGCCGAGGCGGCGCGTGTGGTCCGGATCGAAATCGACGACGCCGTCGCCGCCGCCAAGAAGACATCGAACGCGCTGGCCGACGCGGCGGGTGCCCGCCATCTGAGTGATATCGCCTATGGGCTGGCACGCCTGAGGCTTTCGGAATTCGATCACTTCCTGCTGGAACTTGCGCATCGCAAAGTGCTGTCGGCGATCCCGGACAGCACGGACCTCAACGTGATCCTGCGCGCGCTCGATTCTGCGACCGAGGCCAGGCTGCGGCGGCTCTGGCAGGCGGGCGTGACGCGCGCCCGGGACCGGCTGGCCAATCTCGACGAGTTGATCGAGGCCGCCGAGGAGGTCGGCAAGCAGAAGAACAAGGCCACGCAAGCTGCGACGGATTTCTACGAGAAGTTCCGCAAACACGCGAAGAACCGCAAGGATCCCAAAGGCCCCTATCTCGCCCGGAGAGAGGAGCACTACGCGCTAAAACGTGTGGCCGAGCGTCTGGAACTGAAGGAAAAGGCCCTGAAGGCCCAGATCCGCAAGCTCAAACCGCGCTCGGGTCAGACGTCCAGCGCCTGGGGCTACGATGCCGAAGACGCAATCAAGGTTATTGACGATTGGCCCGACCTAGGATCCAACATCAAGGCGGTCGATTCGATCCGGGTGCCGCGCGACAACGGCGGAATCATTGATGTGATGCAGTCGAAGGCTGTGGTCGACCCGTTGGAATCGGAACTGGTCACGAAGGTCTCGGCGAAGATGCGCGAGGCTCTGGGTAAAATGAAGTCCGACAAATGGGCCCGCCTGCGTCGCGGAATCGAAGAGGGCACCACGCCCCTGCCGAGCGAACTCGAAAACCTGAAACTGCCGGCAAACTGGCAGTCCGAGACGATCCGGTTCCGTCTTGAGATCCCCATCGTGACCGATGCGGCGATGGATCTCGTCACATTGCGCAAGGAGGTATTGCCCCTGTTTAAAGACCTCTTCCCGCCCAACGCCGTGCTGAAGCTGAGGACCATCAGTGAAGATGAGATCGTGAACGCGCTCAAGCGCGGAGCAGAGGCTTTAGAATAGCGCGCCACAACGCATATGCCTCACAACTCAATAATTTAAGCATTACGGCATCGCGATGTTTCAGGCGGTGTCAAAGCTCAAGCTGAAGGAGGGGGCATCCATGCAAGAGGTTACCATCATCGGCGTCGGGGTCGCAAAGAACGTGTTCTACCTGCACGAGGAGACCGCGGACAGTGTGGTTAGTGGTCGCCACTCGCGCAACGCTCTGAATTAAACAAAAACAATAGCTTACGTGCCGGAGAAGGTTGGATATCAGGCCCATTCCCTCCGCCATAACATCATTATAATGCCTTGTTTTTGCTGAATATTTCCTTTAGCGATACGATTTGTCCCCCCAGAAATTCCCCCAGCACGATTTGGAATGCCGGGGAATTTGCCGGAAGATAGCGGCAAGTTGTTGCCTCCAACTTTTCTGCCTTGGTTTTGCACGCGTCAGAATGTGACGCTCGCCGCCGGTCTACAGTCGGGCCGGTCTGACTTTCAGATACCCCCGCCCTTCGCGAAAGAGAGAGAGCAAAACCCCGCCCCGCGACACCCCGCCCAGTGAACCACTACCGGCTGACGCCGGTAGCATCCCGTTTTCCATGCAGTTCCAGATACTGAAGTATGATGTCGTCGGTGACATTGCCCGAGGTTGTCGAGAAATATCCGCGGGCCCAGAACCGCCTG
>NZ_JAHKNG010000068.1 GCF_018860165.1 Paracoccus marinaquae | reverse complement strand
TCCCGGATTTGAAGCCATACCGCCTCTGGCGGCTTCAAATCCGGGAGAGGAGATCATCGACAAAAACGCTGAAGCGGACCGGCTGAAAGCCGGTGGTTTGTATCCGATACATGGAAAATCAATCTTTACCCTCGGTTTGTCAGGGTTCGGTCCGATTTGAAAGCCGCTGAAATCGACATCGATTCCAACGCCGGCGTATCAGCCATCTTGTCTCGGATGAGCGCGGTCCGCGCCGGATGCGGTCGCGATACCGCCGAGCAGATGCCGATCCAGGGTACGAACGGCGGGTAACGTTATCGTCGGGGCTCTGCGCGCCCGGGTGCTAAACTTTGAGGACCGTGTGGCCGCGGCGTTGGAGGCACGGGCCTCGGCAGAACGCCCTCGGCGGTCAAAGTTCTGTCGCTCCCGCCTCCGCGAGTGCGGCTTCATGAGGAGTCGCCGGTCGGGTCACCATGCGTTGGAAGCTGTAGGTTCCTTCCGTCTGGTTCGTGCCACCTACATCTTATCCTTCTGGCTCAGGCGGTCCACCGCAGGATCGCCCATATGCATGAAATTGATCGCCGATAATTACAACGGCCGGCGCCAGACGAGTCTTCAATGCCAGCCATTCGCCTCGTCGGAGCGCTGATATTGGAGACCAATGACGAATGGGCCGTCGCGCCGCGCTACATGAATCTTGAAACCTTTGTCGGTCACCGACAATCCAAACGTCAGGTTGCCGCTGTGGCCACCCGAGCTGGCTCAGACCTGCCTCGAGGTCAGCGCTCCAATACCAAACCCTGGAACACGATCCCAGACGATGTGATAGCGGTGATAGAAGACCCCGTGCTTGCCGGTATCATGTTGCATGATGCTATCCTGCGCGCCGATGCATGTCCGACTGGAAGTCTGAGTGTTGTATCAAAACGTGGACGCTCAATGGTTGCACTGGGTCGTACCGACCTCAAGGCAGAGGATCGCCGTCTCACGCCGCCTGCCCGCTGAGTCTGCCATAGAAGCTGCGTTCGAGATGCAACTCCCCTGCCCCGGCCTTTTCGACCATGCCGCGCAGATAGCCGCCCGGAGACGCCACTTCGCCTTTGGCATGCTTGTCGAAGGTCAGAACCAGCGCCGCCGTGGCGATCTGAGGCCCGAGACGGTCCTGCGCGAGATTCCAGGCGTGCTCGGAGACGCCGATCATCGGCCGCAACTGCCCCGCAACCCGGTGCAGATCGCCCCAATCCCTCAGGTATCCGCCCATATTGCGCGCCCAGGAAGCGAATTCCGGACAGGCCTGCATCACCGTCGGCAGATCCAGTGCCGCCCCACGCTTCTTGCGGGCTTCCGCAACCCAGTCTTCCAGATCCTTATCCACCCGTTCTTCCGGTGGGGCATTCGGCGCAACATCGGCCGCTTCCTCTTTTTCAGAGGAATTACAGGTTACAGGATCAAGTTTGGTTGTAGTTAGTATATGAGGTTCAGAAATGATCTCCCTGGGGTTCATTTCTTGAGTCTTCTCCGATACTTGTTCGGTAGTTACAGCTGTATTGTCCACAACCTCATCCGCTCGAACTGCCTTGAGATAGGCCGCCTCGACACGCTCCTGAAGATCCTGAAACCACCCCATAAGCCGCTCAAGCGTCTCTGACGCCGTATGACGGCGTGGAAGCCGCGCCAGGAGCACTTCGAACATGCCCGTGAGCTGCGTCCAGGGGCCCTTCAGGGCGCAACTCACGGCCGCCTCGATTCGAGCCCGGATCATACGCCGCGATACGGTGATCTGGCGCTTCAGGCGCTGGCAGAGCGCGCGTTCGGCCTGGAGCTCGATGTGCAACTGCTCGAACTCATCTGCGCGGGCCGAGAGAGGCGACAGATCAAAGCCATAGGCCTCGGTGATGTAGCCCTCCTCGTTTCTTCGGCCCCACCGCTTGCCATTGGGGCTGTCCTTGAAGGAGATCACCCCGGTCTCGGCCAGGCGCCGGGCGTGACGCTTAAGCGCCGAAAGCGAAAAACCCGTCTGCTCCATCAGATAGGCGTTCGATGCCCAGACGATCGGCCGCCTGCCCTCCTCCCAGTCCTGGGTCTGTGTGAAGGCCCCGAGCGTGTCGAGGAGCAAGAGGTCGCCGGCCTTCAGGCCGATATATGCCCCTACGCGCTTGAGCGCGACAAATGCTGTTGATTTGGGTACAGCTACCCGTTCACCGGCTTGGGCGTGCTGCTCCGCTACGGCCATGCCCGCAGATGCTTTCCGCCACCCCGAAGGTTGGTGGATATTTGACAAAGCTTCTCTAGTCTGAGGCATACCTACCTCAGTCGCTCCGTTTGGAGCGTTGACATGCTTCTTCATACTTTGTCAGCAGACAAAGAAATCCCGTTCGCTCAAAAGCGCTTTTTTCTTGTATGGCGATTCGCTGGCTGCTAGGTTCTAGGTGTCTAATCTAAGATTTGCGCTCTGCGCAGCAGCCCTCGAAGCTCCGGTTTCGGGGGTTTTCTTTGCTAGCCTTTCCTCCTTTCTGCTCTTCCTCAGTTGTCGTCCCGTGAGTTTAGTTTTGCAAACTCGGCGAAGGATCTCTTGATGATGTCCGCGAGATTGCCTTCAAGCCAATTCGCGAACTCTGCATTTACACCCGACTTCTTGATTGAAAGGGACACGCTGCCCCGCCCGGCCTTAATGACTACCCCCTCTAAGGGCGTGATCTCTCGTGAGCCACCGGGCGCTTTAGGTCCGCGCTTGGCCGCTTCCTTGATGAGCGCCTCCAATCGCTCATCCGAAGTCAAAGTGGCATCGATCTTGGTAAGCAATTCGAGTGCAACTTTCTCGGAAAGTTTGCGCTCCATGAATAACTCCGCGAGATCCGTCCACCTTGGCCGACCGGACTTGGGCGCAGACCCTATCAAGTCCCCTATCCTGGACGGGACGTTCTGCGTCACCTTGGTCAGGTGGGAGAGTCCGGAAACAGATATGTTCAAGACTTGGCGCACCGTCACGCTCGCATGGCCCGCAGCTTGGATCGCCTCAGCGAAGCGCGCTTTTTCATAGAACGACAGGTTGCGGCGCGCAGCATTCTCCAGCCCTTTCGCCAGAAGGGCCGTGGCGTCATCAACGTCCTGGACGTTCGCGCGCACCTTGATGTCGAGTTCCCGACATGCCTTCAATCGGCGACGGCCATAGATCGCCTCGAAACGCCCTTCCACGGATTTGGAACGCCGGACGAGAATTGGCACGTGCTGGCCACCATCACGGATACTGTTCTTGAGCGCCTCGAAGCCCTCGTCGTCATCCTCTGCGTTTACAGCTGTAAATTCATCCAGCCGGTCCTTGGGCCCCCAATCGTCGATAAGACTGGGATCAATCTCTCGGATAGATGCTATGGAACCTTGCAATGCCCCCAAAGCAGGTGCGCTTGTTTTTGGAGCCCTCTCCGATGCCGGGCCGCCGGAACGAGCAATTGTGCTGGCGATACCCGACATATCGCGAAGAGACTTTCTAGCCATTACTTACGCCCCCATGATTGATGAATCATGACCTCGACCTCATGGCCCACCGCATCCATTGATCCTTTTGCACGATCGTAAGTCGCGCGCGTCATCTCAGAGCGCACCACCTCGTAAATCGACTGCTTGAGCATGGTCGCGTCACTGATCGCGGTGCTCTTTAGAGCGGTCGCGGACATGACCCTATCTTGGAAGAGTGCGCGCATGAACGAGGTCAGCTGTTGCGAAGGCACATCCGTAGGCTCATCGCGGGTAATCAGGAACTTGAAATTATCGTATTGCAGTGTCGCACCGGCGTCCTCGATCACCCCCATGTAGGCTCCTGCAAGTTCGAGGAACTGAGCGGTAGACGAGACGTCCAGCATCGAGGGTGTCATGGGAACAATTAGCGAGCTTGCGGCCGCCATACCCGCGATGGTTAAGAAGCCAAGCTGCGGGGGACTATCCATAAGCACAAGGTCAAAATCTTCTTCGACTTGAGTGAGAGCATTTCGAATGCGGGTGAAGAATGGGTGGTCGGCGTTCGAATTTACTGCCGATTCTGTCTCGAACTCCGAAAGCAACAGACGCGAAGGCGCAATTGATAGGCCCGGGAAATAGGTGGGGACAACGACATCCGCCATGCTGACAGGGTCGTCGTACCGGATCGCGTCATAAACAGTCAGCCCATCAAACTCGATTTCGGGACTGATGCCGCACATGGACGTGAGCGAACCCTGTGGATCCAAGTCGACAACCAGTACGCGATAGCCGCGAAGCGCGAAGTAGTGCGCGAGGTGGATACTCGTGGTGCTCTTGCTAGAACCACCTTTGAAATTCATCAGTTGCCAGATCTGCAGCTTCTCATTGCGCGAGCGACGTGGCAGGTAACGTCCTTTCTTTCGCGACGACTTCTCCAAAATCTCGCGGGCGCTCCAAAGCTCCTGCGCCGTGTAGAAGCGCCGCCCACCACGAACATCCTTGGGCTCCGGGATAGCGCCTTCTGCATGCATCTTTCGCATGAACTGGCCAGAGACTCCCAGCAGGTCTGCTGCTTCGGGTGCTGAAAATGAGCGTAGCGTTTTCGTGCTATCTGGGGCAAAAGCGGAAAGGAGATGCTCCCGGATGGCCGCGTTCAGCCGCTCGGAAATGTCGGACGCCAGCACCGAGGGCTTTTCGCTTGCCAGTGGTGTCACAGGAATCATCTAGTTGCCCCAAAATCAAGAATGTGACCTTTTTCGCGCCACTTGGTGACACAAGCCCTGATTCCCGGTGCTAAGTCAAGATTTTTACTCTATATTGTGTCTGCTGCTGCAAACTAAGACTACATGCGCTGATCGGCCCGCCATAACGTTTACAGCTGTAAACGAACTGCGAACCGCCCCGGCCAATCAACATACTATCCGCTTCCCAGACCCCAGCAGATGATAGACGCTGGGGACAGACCATCTTTAGTAGCGGCCTCTCCGAGGTTGGCGCTGAAGAAGTCGTCGCGGATGACCGGGATATCGTACTAGGTGCCGGCCTCCTTATTCTGATTCGTTCAGATGCCGCCATATCAGTGCGCCTAGCGGCGCGAGGAGCGTTGAGCGGCCCGGCTCGGCCTATGGACAATCCCGCCCGGCGCTATGAAAATACAGGTCAGACTAGAAATAGCGCCTGGACCTTGGCGGTTTCGATATCGGCGCCCGTGAGACTGACGCAGTTTGCGAGCATCGCTCTTCTCCATAGTTGCATTGCCATAACGGACGACTGGTAGCGACCGAAGGTCTGTTCGCGCCGAATGCGAAGCGCAGCACAAAGTAGCGGGCGCCTGTCGTATTGCTCGTGCGGGTCGAGAAGGCCTGCCGGGGCGACGGAAAAAGTTCTGCAACAAACATTTTGGTCGGGATGACAGCCGCGACCGGAATGTCGCGCAAAACAGACATCGCGCTTAGCGCGGCTGATGCCGATGACTGAGGGTAAGCTGCCGGAGAGCCACCTACGGACAACCCAGACCGTCATCGTGACTGGTCGAAATTATCATACCGGCAGAACCAGGACATCGACGATCCCCTGGCCACCTGCCGCGACCGCGTATCGGCGACCGGCAGTGCTATGTCTTTCTGGATGACGATCAGGTACGGCTTTTACGGACTCAGCCCGCTCCCGAACTGGCGGGGCTGTTGCGGCGCGAGGGGCAGCGTCCGATCTCGCTGGACGAAATGGAACAGGCAACCTCTGCGGCTGCGCAAGCCCGGTGATCGGGCTAGATACCAATGTCGTACTGCGCATTCTGACGCCGGACAGACCCGAGCAATCGGCGCCGGCCTAGGCCATTTTCGCCAAGCTGTCTGAGGGGGTGCCCGGCTATCTGTGTTGCGAGGTGATAGTGGAAATGCTCTGTGTGCTGGAGCGTGCCCATGGCCTATCGCGCCCCGAAATTGCCGGCGCGGTGGACGGGCTGCTCTCGGTACCAGGAATCGTGGTCGACGCGGCAGATCGCGCCGGCCTTGCGACGGACCTTTATCGGTAGGGCGGGGCCGAGTTTTCTGATCATATGATTGCCCTTGCAGCGGAGGATGCCGGCGGTCGCGAGTTTTTCAGCTTTGATCGCAGGGTGGTGGGGCAAGGCGGTATGCGCGGCGCCCGCTGCGTTCCGACTTGATGTGGGTCCGTCAATCAACTAGTCTCCAAACCAGATTAAGGAGCCTGTGATGCGTGAAATCGGGGCCTTCGAGGCAAAAACCCGTCTGTCCGAGCTTCTCGCCGAAGCCGAAGCGGGCGAGACGATACTAATCACTCGTCGTGGTCTGCCAGTCGCTCGGCTTGTTCCACCCTCCAGCGACAGATCGTCGGCGCTGGGGCGTCTTGCCGCGCTGCGCAGCAGGCTAGCCGCGCGCGGAACCATTTTGCAGCCTGACGAGATTCTTTCGGCACGGGACGAAGGCCGGCGCTAATGATCATCGTTGATGCGTCGGCCCTCGTTGCCTGGGTCATGCCGGACGAAACCGGGATTGATCTTACGGCAGCTCTCAAATCAGATGAGGACCTGCTGGCGCCGTGGCTTCTTTGGGTGGAACTGCGTAATATTCTGCTGGTCAGCGAACGTCGCGGGCGCCTTCCCGCGGGCATGGCAGATCAGATTGTCGAGGCGCTGGACGGGCTGGGATTACAGCTCGACACCGGCTCCTCGAGTGCAGTCGTCATGGATCTGGCCCGCCGTCACGGCCTCACGGCCTATGACGCGCTGTATCTCGAAGTGGCTCTGCGCCATGGCGGAATGCTGGCGAGTCTAGACAAGGCATTGCTGAAAGCGGCCGCGGCGGAGGGTGTCCAGACGCTTGGCTGACGCGCCTCACCCGAGCAGGTCTGTTGCGGGGTTTTTTGTGATGTCGACATCGGCATAGTATTGCTGTGCCTGGTTAAGGCTGCGGTGCAGGCTCAGCTGCATGGCGGCGGGCAGGGGGGCGCCGTCGGTCAGATCGGCGGCATGATCCAGCACGAAACGCAGCGCGACGGCTTCCTGCTCGGGCCAGTCCAGCGCGGCGCCATAGGCGGCGTCCTTCCAGGCGGTGATGTAGGCCAGATCGCGCTCCCAGGCGCGCAGGGTGTTTTCGGGGGTGCCGCGCCGGTAAAGCGCGGCCAGCGCCTCTTCCTCGGCGGGCGACAGATGGCTGGGAAAGGGCAGGGGTTGAAGGGATGTCATCGTGTTGCTATCTTTGATAGCGCATTGATGGAGAACCTGCCATGGCGCAACTGATCGTCCGGGATGTCGACGAGACCACGGCGCAGGCCCTGCGGCTGCGAGCGGCGACCAATGGCCGCTCGGTCGAGGCCGAGCACCGGATGCTGTTGCGCGAGGTGCTGGGCACCCCCGACATGGCCGAGGATTTCGCGGCGGCGGCGGCCCGGCTGCGGGCCCGGCTGGATCGTGGCACCGACAGCGCGGCGCTGGTGCGCGCGGGGCGGGACGACCGCCAGTGAGCGACCCGTTTGCCGGCCCGGGCTCCGGGCCTTGCGTGGTGGATGCCAGCACCGCGCTGAAATGGGTGCTGCAGGAAGACGGCAGCGAGATGGCGGCCGCGCTGCTGGACGGACGGCCACTCTACGCGCCGGCACTGATCTTCACCGAGGTCGCGAACGCGCTGTGGTCGGCGGTGCGCCGGCAACGCCTGCTGGCCGCCGAGGCGGCCGATGCTCTGGATCTGATCGCCCGGGCGCCGCTGCGCCAGGGGGTCGAGGACGCGGCGCTGGCGCCCCGCGCGCTGCAGCTGTCGCTGCTGCTGGATCACCCGGTCTATGACTGCACCTATCTCGCTTTGGCGATCCGGCGCGAGGTGCCGGTCGTGACCGCGGATCGCCGCTTTGTCCGCGCCGCGGCCGCGGTGCCCGAGGCCGCTCCCTTCGTTCGCCTGCTGGCGGAGTCCGCAGCGCATTGACGCCCTTTCTGAACGAATTCGCCGGCCACGATGACCGAAATTCGCGACCCGTCCAAGACTCCCGATAATGGTTCCTTATCGACAGTAATTGCGTCAGAACGAAGGGGCTTCAGTGCTCCGCATTTATCGGCTATTCTGCGGACATGAGTTATTTGGACGAAGACTGGTTCGATCCGTCAAAGGACAACGATACCGCCTATCCGCCCCTGCCACGGGGCGATCGACGGCGGCTGCTGGATCCCGCGGCCTGGCGCGCCGCCGAGGCGGCCTGCGCGGTGGACCTGGCGCAGGCCGCGCAGGCCATCGGCCGGTTGGACGGGCTGCTGGCCGGGCTGGACGAGACCATGCGCCGCGGTCTGATTGCCCGGCTGGCATTCAGTGAGGTCGTGTCCATGCTCTGGGCCGCGGGGACGCCGATCGCGAAAGACGTGCTGATCCGCGACCTGGCCGATGCCCCGGCCTCGGTCGACCTGGAGGCGCTGGCACTGGCCCGGTGGGCCATCGGGCGGTTGCAGGGCAGGGGGCGTCTGGAGGCGTTGCGGGATTTCCTCGGGCTGCACCGGGCGGGGCAGGGGCGGGGCGACAGCGACCTGCTGCGCCCGACCGGAGCCGATTTTGAATCCGAGACCGAGGGGTTTGCGGCGGGACTTGCCGCGCTGGAGGGGTGCCATGCGATCACACGGGCAGCGTTCGGATGCCGGCTCTGGCGGCTCACCGATCTGTCGCCGGACGGGCACCAGCTGGAAGCGATGTGCTGGGCGGCACGGGCCATGGCGGACAGCGCGGGGCCGCTGGTGATGGTGCCGATGGGGCAGGCCGGGCGGAGAGTTTGGACGATAGGTGGTGATGCGGAAGAATTTCTGAGGGCGTGGTGCGGGGCCATTGCGGCCGGCTGCGAGGCGGGGTTCCGCGTGATCCGGCAGCTGATGGACTGGGCAGATCGGGCCAGGCGGACGACGGCGCGGATCAAGGGCGGCAATGCGGGATTGGTGATCGATGCGCTGGTGGTGCATCCGGTGGTTTCCGCCGCTGCGCTGGAAGCCGAAGCGGCGATCAGCCGCGATACCGCCGAGCGGCTGCTGGCGCGCTTGCAGGGTCTGGGGCTGGTGCGCGAGATCACCGGCGGAACGCGGTTCCGGCTGTGGACGGCGGTGCTGTGACCACGAGCCCGACCGTCCCGGCGCGATCGTCTGTGTCACGCGACAAGGAATTTTCCGGTGGACTAGGCGGCTCCTCGGTAGCTCGAGAACCATCGCGCAACATCGATGAAGCGTCTCGATCGGCTCTGATGATGTGACCGCCCCCCGACGGCATCTCTGTGCCAAGGTGGGTCTGCGATGATCCACAACGGAGGACGGTCATGTCGGAGATTATCACGGTCGGGCTCGATCTGGCGAAGAATGTGTTCCAGGT
>NZ_JAHKNG010000067.1 GCF_018860165.1 Paracoccus marinaquae | reverse complement strand
AATCCGTTCTCGGGAGATGGGGCAACGGTCAGGCGCAGAAGCGGTGCATCAACCATGGTGGACGTGACAGGCAGGATCACGACCGAACCCAGGTCAGAAAACTGATCGGCTTGAATGATGAGCGCAGGACGTGGCTTGCCGTAATCGCCTTGCAGGGCGACCGTCACCAGATCCCCACGCCTCACTTCCAGCCATCCAGATCAGCCAGCGCAGCATCCATGAAGTCCGACAGTCCGGGGTCCTGGCGATCCGCAGTCGCGATCAATGCAGCTTGGCGGCGACATTCACTGGAGAAGCCCGGACGGCGAGTATCAGGCACCCAGATTTGCACGGGCCGCAGCCCTGCAGCCCGCAGGGCGTCACGACGCTTTTGCACACGTTCTGAAACAGGGATCGGCATGGCTCTCTCCTCTTCGTTACATGTAACAATACTCAAGGGGAAATTCAACTTTTGTCAGCTGCAACCTTGCCACTCGCGCTACTGGTGCAGGTCAGAACCGGAGATGCTGGCTTTGTAAACATTCCGCATTTCCTGCCACTTCCCCTTGTCAGTTTGGCAGCCGCGTTGAATATCGGCGGCGACCACAACAGACGGGCACCCTCGAATTGCGTTTGGCTCAACGGCATGGCCCTATCCCGCGACAGGTCTTGGACCTGCGGATCAAGTTTTCTTGGCGATGCACCACGCGACGCGATATGGGTGCCTCGGCGACACGGCAGGAGTGAAGGAATGAAGGTGCTTCTTGTGGGGGCAGGGCTGTCCGGGGCGGTCATTGGGCGCACTCTGGCCGAAGCGGGTCATGACTGCCGTATCATCGACAGCCGCAGCCATATTGGCGGGAACTGTTACACCGAGCGCGATCCCGAAACCGGCGTGATGATGCATGTCTATGGCCCGCACATATTCCATACGGATGACGAAGAGGTCTGGAACTACGTCAATCGCTTCACGACCTTCCTGCCCTTCCAGAACCGGGTGAAGACGACCTCTCAGGGCGCGGTTTATTCGCTGCCGGTGAACCTGCACACGATCAACCAGTTCTTCGGCAAGACCATGCGCCCCGATGAGGCACGCGACTTCATCACCGAGATCGCGGATACCTCGATCGAAGAGCCGCAAAGCTTTGAGGAACAGGCCCTGCGCTTTGTCGGCCGCGATCTCTATGAGGCGTTTTTCAAGGGCTATACCGAGAAGCAATGGGGCTGCTCGCCGACCGAGCTTCCTGCCAGCATCCTCAAGCGGCTGCCGGTGCGTTTCAATTACGACGACAATTACTTCTTCCACCGCTTCCAGGGCATGCCGCGCGATGGCTACACGCCGATGATCGAGGCGATCCTCGACCATCCCAATATCACGGTCGAGCTGGAGACGTCCTATGAGCCCGCCATGGCGGATGAGGCCGATCACGTCTTCTGGTCAGGACCTCTGGACGGGTTCTTCGATTACCGCCTGGGCCGGCTTGGCTATCGCACGCTAGATTTCGAGCGCTTCACCCATGAGGGCGATTATCAGGGCTGCGCGGTGATGAATTACGGCGACCGCGACGTGCCCTATACCCGCATCACCGAGCACAAGCATTTCAGCCCCTGGGAAAGCCATGAGGGCAGCGTCTGCTACCGCGAATATTCCCGCGCCGCCGAGCCCGATGACATTCCCTACTACCCGATCCGCATGGTTGAGGAGAAATCCCTGCTCTCGCAATATGTCGAGCTGGCCCAGGCGACCCCGGGCGTGACCTTCGTCGGCAGGCTGGGGACCTATCGCTATCTCGACATGGATGTGACCATCCGCGAGGCGATGGATACGGCAGGGTCCTTCCTTTCCGGTGCCTCCATGGGGAAAACCATGCCGACTTTCATCAAAAGCCCCCTCTGACCCTGCCGTCTCGTAACGGGCGCAAAATTATGACCCTATCCATGTTTTTCAGATCGCCGAAGACGCCATCCGAGATCCACAAAGACAGGCCATTCGTGATCGAGCTTCCCGATCACCGCCTGCAATACCAACCCGGCGGGGACGGGCTGGTCATCGCCTTCGACAATGCGGCGAGACCCGTCGAAGAGGCCTTCAAGGGGCGCAAGACATGGGGCGAAAGCTTCTATCTTTCCGAGGGCCATTCCCTGCTGGGGGTCATCGCCAGGAAAACCGACTGGTACCGAGATCCTGAGCTCATTCGCGAATTGGAAAAGCTCAAGGGGTTTTTTGCCTCCTTCCGGAATGTCGTCATGACCGGGGGGTCGATGGGTGGCTTTGCCGCCGGCGCATTTGCGCCATTGGCGCCAGGCTGTACGGTGATTGCGCTAAGCCCGCAAAGCACATTGGATTGCCGCCTCGTGCCATGGGAAACGCGCTACAAAGAGGGAAGGGCACAAAACTGGAAGCTCCCCTATGGTGATGCGGCCGCCGGCCTTGGCGCGACGCGAAGGGCCTATATCGTCTACGATTCCCTGGACAGTCTCGACCGGCGGCATGCGGCCCGCATCACGGAAAATGAAACGGTCATCCATTTCAGGATTCCCGCAGGCGGCCATGGGGTTTCTCCCGCTCTCGCACAGATGGGGCTCCTGAAGGATCTGACGCGCGACATGATCACTGGGGCCGCAAATTCCGCTGCCTTCCGCAGATCGGCCAGGCTGAGAAAGACGGCTCTTCAATATCATCGCGTGCTCGCCAATCACGCCATCGCGCAAAAGCGCTACAAACTGGCAGAAAGCATATGTGACAAAGCCATGCCGAGATTTCCCAAGTCGGATCTGTCTGAAATCAAGAGACGCGCAGCAGCATTAATGGGAGGTGTTCTTGGAAGTCAGACCAAGAACTCGCCGCAACAAGCAGGGCCGAAAAAAATGCCAAATGAAAAGGCGCATCGCTTTGACCACAGATTCCCTGATCTAAAGCGGAATATCTTCATTGTCACCTATGGTCGCACGGGTTCCACATTGCTGCAGAACCTCCTGATGACGATCCCAGACTGCCATATGCGCGGTGAAAATCACAATATCATCGAGTCGATATGGCATTCTGCGATGCGTTGCCGAATGGCAAAAAGCGTCTGGGGAAAAGAGGAGGTTTCCTCCAGCCATCCATGGTATGGATCGGATCAGATGAGGCCGGTTTTCTTTGCTCAGGGTATGATCGACAGTTTCGTCAATAACGTCCTGTGCCCGCCTCGCGATGCCAGATATTTTGGCTTCAAGGAAATCCGTTACAATGCCCTGGGAGACCAGCTTCCGGAGGTTCTGGATTTCATGCGCTTCCATTTCAAGGACGCGCTTTTCATATTCAACACGCGAAATCTCGATGATGTCGCGAATTCGGCATGGTGGAAGAACTGGAACCGCGAGGATGTCGTGTCCTTGGTTCAGGGCATGGACCGCCGCTTTGCCGAATATCACGCGGCCCATCCGGAATTCACCGAGATGCTCGCCTATGAAAATTTCTCGTCGGACCCTTTGGCGTTGAAGCCGCTCTTCGAGAAGCTGGGCGAGCCTTTCGATGAGGCGCGCATCAAATCCGTCCTGTCAAACAGGCTGAAGCATTAAGCGCGAAGGGCGGCCCCAGACGGGTCGCCCTCCCTTGGATCAGATCCGGACGATCTTGGGATGGAACGCCATGCCCCGTAAAATCGCGCGGTAGATCTCGCGCCGCAGCTTGCCGGGGACATTGCCGCCCTTCATCTGGCGGTGCGCGCCGTAGGCATAGCTGATGACATTGACCAGACCGCCCTCACGCCGCCGCCATGAGGCCTCATTGCGCGCGCCATAGCGGAATTTCCACAGGCTCTTCTCGTCCACCAGCCCGAAATTGACCCCGCGATTGTCGGGCGTGTCATGGATCACGCGGCTTTCCGGCACAAAAATGCCGGGATAGCTGCGCGACAGGCGGCGCGTATATTCGGCGTCATCGAACCAGATGAAGTAATCCGCGATCGGCAGGCCATGGGCCGCGACCGCCCAGCGGGGCACCAGGATCGAGACGAAAGAGGCGGAATCGACCAGAGCCCATGCCTTTCCGGGACGGACAAAGCGCGGCCAGTCCCAGACAGTGCGTGGCGTGTTCATCTCGCACAGGCTGCCATCTACCCATTCAACACGCGAACAGGCAAAGCTGGGCCGCCATTCATGATCCGCCTGGAAGCTGGTGATGGCCTGCAGGAGCTTCTCGATCGCGTCCGGCTCGGGATAAGCATCATCATCCGAAATCCAGAAATAATCGGCACCAAGATCATAGGCGGCTTTCAGGCCAGCATGAAAGCCGCCGGCGCCGCCCACATTTTTGGGCAGGCGCAGGTAGCGGATCGACAGATCTTCCTTGGCTCGTGCGACAACCAGCTCTCTGGTTTCGTCGGTTGAGGCATTGTCCACGACCAGAATGATCTCGGGGCGCCGGGTCTGGCACTGCAGGGCGTCAAGCACCTTCATCAGCTTGGCAGCACGGTTGAAGGTAACGATGACGGCAGAGGTTTTGGTCAGCATGGTCACAACATCATCCAGCAGACAAAGCAGTTTCTTCATAGATCGGCATCAGGATCTCCTTGGCCGTCATGTCGCGGCCCAACTTGCTGAAAGCGGCCGTCAACTCCTGCTTCTGCCTGGCAAGAAAGGCCGGATCGCGCCAGAGCCGATCAACGATGCCCAGCGTCTCGCGGACGGTGTCATAAGGAGATAAAGGCACCAGAAGGTCTGCAGGCACGACTTCGTACTGCGAACCCACATCGGTAGAGAGCGGGATGCAGCCACGTCCGATCGCCTCATAGCAGACCAGCGCCAGACCTTCATTGTTCGAAGGCAGCAGCATGAGATCTGACCTTTCCAGCAGCGCCGGGACATCCGTATCTGCCGGCAAGAGCGCCACCTTGTCCTGTAATCCATAGCGCTGGATCAACCTTTGCACGGCAGGCAGGAAAGGTCCTTCACCCACCAGGCTTCCACTCAGTTCGACATTGTTGTCCGCGGCCCAGCGGGAAAGCCGCCGGAAGGTTTCGACAACGATGATGGGGCGTTTCTGGTAGTAAAGGCGCCCGATGAAGCTGATATGCAGGCTTTTCTGCCCAGCCTGCAGGCGAAAGCCTGAAAGAGCACCCGCATCTTCACGACGGTCAAGCATTCGCCCAAGCCGCACCTTTCCCACCACAAGGAACTTGTCGCGGTAATAGTCCTCCAGCTGGCCGCTGATTACATGGTGCATGTCGATGAAGTTCGACCAGACGCCGGAGATGCGTGGATATCCGCCATCCGCGTATTCGACAATATGTGTGCTGTCGATCACCTTGACCCATGGCGTCGCGGTCCGGATATGCGGCAGGGCGTCATAAAGCGGACGGCAATGGTGAATATGGATCAGCCGGATATTCTCGGCCCGGACCAGTTCCTCGACATAGCGTGGCCAGAGATGATGCGGCAAATAACGGTCAAGGCGCAGAAAAGTGACGTCCGGGCTGTCCGGCAACTGTCCCTTCAGCCTCTGAAGTTCTGGAACGCTTGCGACGACAAACACCCGAAGCCCTGCCTCACGCGCCCAGCGGATCGTGTCCAACCCAAGTTTCTCGGCCCCTCCCACCTCCAGCCAATGCATACCAACTAGAATGGCAGGGCGTTTGCCTGTCGCAGGCGCCCTGGGCTTGGAAAACAGCGCAGAGCCCCCAAAAGGCAGAGAGCTTGTCCTGTGTGACTTGTCCGCACGCCTCCAGCGCGCCATTTCGGCAAGATAGCGAATCTGCTCATAGAGCATCGGGGCCATTCTGAAAATGAACCGCAGCGGTCTTTGTGGCTGCCATGGCGTATCGGTCTGCCTCCGCTCACTTGGCAATGGCGGCCGCGGGATTGAAATGGAAATGGTAACGGCCGGGGAAGCATCGTGGGGGCCGGGGATGTTTACCTGCCCAAGATACCCCGCCCCCAGAAGATCGACATGCAGGGGCGCGCGCCCCTCGCTTACCGTTGCCGTCGCAGAAATGGTGGCTTCGTCGATACGAAAGATGAAACGCAACTCACAGCCTGGGTAGAGACACTTATAGATCGAGATGGCTTCCGTGACCTCCCGAGAGATATAATCCGTTGATTTTTGCACCAAAGGCGTGCTCTGCTGCAGATGGTTCATCGCTCGGACTTCACTTTTTGCTGTGCGCAACAGGGCTGTAGTTCAGCGCAGCCAAGAGGAAAAGAGTGGATCACTTAGTGATCCATTAATTGTGGGGTCAATCCCTTTTTCACGGTCGCAGGTCGCGTGGTTTTCCAGATGCTTGAGGGCATGATCAGGCGGCCTTCGGCGGGGTACTGAAAAGGGTGGCGATCTCCTCCTTGTCTCTGGTCGGAGGCTTTGACCATCATGTATGGGTCGTTTGCGGGAGAGTGTGAAATCCTACGCTAAGCGGCGAGAGCCCGTTTCCCGGCGTCTCTTAGATTTCCCTTGGGATCAACGTAGCGGTAAAGCGTCACAGGCCTAATGCCAAGTTCCTTGCAAAGAGCTGAGACGGAGGTATCCCGGTTCGCCATTGCGGCTTGTGCCATACGCACCTGAGCCTTGGTCAGCGCGAATTTGCGCCCACCTTTTCGACCTCGGGCGCGCGCAGCGGCGAGTCCGGCCATAGTGCGTTCCCTGATGAGTTCGCTCTCGAACTCGGCAAGGGACGCGAAAATCCCGAAGGACAGTCGGCCGTGAGCTGTGGTGGTGTCAATCTGGGCACCCTGGCCGGTCAGCACTTTCAGCCCTGTGCCTCGCTTGGACAGGTCGGTGACCGTCTTCACCAAATGGTGCAGGCTGCGCCCCATCCGGTCGAGTTTCCAGACAACCAGAACATCACCGTCTCGAAGCGCCTTGAGGCAAGCCTCGAGCCCCGGGCGACCGTCTTTCTTGCCCGAGGCCTGATCGGAATAAATCTGTTCCTCATCGACGCCCGCAGCGATCAGCGCGTCCCTTTGCAGGTTGAGCGACTGGCTTCCGTCAGCCTTTGAGATCCGTGCGTAGCCGATCAGCATGTTTCGTAAACGATCGTTTGAGGCAGGAGGTAGAGAACGGTGTTTCCGCTCATCGCATGCATTCATTATCCCATGTTATAATCAATGATACGTAATACTTTCAAGCAGTTCAAAAGAAACTGATCCTCCTCCGTAGTCTGGTGTTGCTGCTCGGCCAAGTTCAGAAGCCTGTGGTGAGAGTGTCAGTGCTTCCATTGTAGACATCCCACATGCGTTCGATGAGTTGACCTTGGGTGATACCCAGTCTCTCGGCCTCGGTCGCAATGGCCTCCCCCACTCTCGGAAACACCTTCGGATGCAATTGGTAGGTTCGCGGACTCGGCTTGCGACCTGCCTTCTTGTGGGGTGTCCGGTCGAGAAAACCCCTTGCCTCTCCGACTTCATCTACCCGCCGAACCTCTTCGACAGTCGTATCCTTTGGGCGTGCTTTCAGACCCGCCAATCTATTTGAGCCGTTCATATACAGCCTCCGTGAAGCTCTGGGCGTTCTCCAGGGCCTTATCGACCTTGCCGCCAGTCGTCATGTCAGGGTCGTTCATCATCGCAGTCAGATCACCGCCATAGGCAAAGAGTTCAGAAAACGCAGCGCGAGCGACAAGCGAGGGCTCGATCATGTCGATCCCTGCGCCACTCAGCTGCTGTTCGAGCTCTTTCTGGACACGGCTTTTGACCGCCGCGCTGGTTTTAGTCAGAACAACTGCGTGGCGAATCGAACGGCCAAGCGCTTCCTCCTCCTCTCGCACAAGCGCTAGCGCCTCTGAGCCGATCTCGGCATCAAGCGCGGTCGGCTGCATCGGAACGATCACCAGATCAGCTTGCGAAATCGCACGGCTAACGAGCTGCGACGCCACACCCTCCAGGTCCACGATGACGATCCTTCCGTCACCATCGGCCGCACGAATGGTCGGAACGATTTCTGATCGCCCGATATCGCTTTTGAGCGTGACCCTGCTTGGGGTGCCATGGGATGCCCATCTGGTCAGGGATTTGTTCGGATCGCAGTCCAGAACTGTGACTTCAGCCCCCATGCGGGCGAATTCCGAAGCCAGAAGCACGGCGCATGTAGATTTTCCTACCCCACCCTTGGGGCTGGCCATGACGATAACGGGCATTGCCTGATCCTGCCGCTCTTGTTGTTACCGGCATTTTATCTTGAACCGGGTATTTTTCCAACACCGGATTTATTTAAATAACCGGAATTATTTCTCGCACCGGATTTCAATCTTAAGGTCTTCCACGCTTCTCGAACCACTTGCGGCAGAAGCCAATGAAGGCACGGTCGGCATCCCGGGGCGGCTCGATGATCCAGTCCCGCCATTCGTGTTCAAGATGGTAGACGTCCCACCCGGGCGTAACCTCCCGCGCATATTCGTAGGTTTCGGACTTCAGAGGCGGGACGCGGCCTTCAGCGAATGGGGCAGGGGCCATCGAGCCGCGGTTTGTGAAGATAACCATATCCGCATCTTCATCGAAATCGACTTCGTAGTCGGGCAGGTGGTCATGTTTTGCCAGATCCTTGATCATCTGCCGGAACCGTTTCTCCGGGCTCTGCGATCCGCTCTTGAGAAGGAGTTTGGCCAGCGTGATCCGCCAGGTTTTCTGCTGTCCGCAATGCTTCCTCGCCAGTTCGTAAACCCGTCGCTCAATCGGTTTGCGCAGGCGAAAATAATCGCGGTGAAGCGTTAGAACCTCTTCGTTCCGGATTGCGTTGAACACCCAGTCGGACAGTTTCACCTCGCACCAGAGCAGGCGCCCGTCCATTCCATGCTTTCGTCGGATCGAGGAGGCGTCGATCAAACCAAACCCATCGATTTGCTCTTCATCACCGGTAACGATATTGGTGCGGATTCGCGTGCCTTCGAGGCGATCAAGTGCGTCAAGAAGCGAAAGATACTCACGACCGCTGGTACCCCGGTTCGTGAAAATCAGAAGCTCGCGCGAGTTGATCCGAACACGAGGGGAGACATGCTCGCCGCGCTTCAAGGACGCCATGATCTGGCTGATGCAGTAGATCAAAATATCCTTGTCGTAGATCGTCGCAAGTCCCTTTACGCTTGGCGTAATCTCCAGCCAATGCTTGCCGTTCTTGTAGCGCTTCACAGAAGTCTCGGGTTTCTTGGACAGCGAGTAAAACGGATGCTCCATATGCTGCATCACATCCTTCAGCACCGCATCGGCCACATCGCAGATGAAAAGATCATGCTGCGGATGACGATCTGGCAGAAGTGGTCCAAGGTTCGTGTTTTCAGTTACCATGCAGTGACATTCGTGTTTTTAGTTACCTCTGTCAAGATTCGTGTTTTCAGTTACCAAAAGCAGGATTTTAGTTACCGAGATTCGTGTTTTTAGTTACCATTGCTGATGCTAAGTATCTGATTTATTTGTAAAAAAACAGTTCCGGGAGGCGCGTAACACAGATCTAACACATATTTAACACCCTGAGCTTTTACGACGCGACCCGAACCGGGCCCCACGGTAAAGGCCGAGCTTGGAGCCGGGGAGCTGAAGGCCGCCACCGGCGAGAGGAACGAATACGCCGCCTTGCAGACCTCCTGGGCCGAATGATGCCGCGCGAGCATCTGGATCAAAATATCACCCGTGGTCTCAGACGCGAGCTGACGGCCCGTGAGCACCTCTCGCCAACCTATGCCAGGAAGGTGTATGGACAAGGCCCGTGAGGCCGTCCAGCGGCCCGCAGAGAGCCTCCTGGGGGCCTTGCAGGACACCAAGCTGTCCTGGGGCGATACCGCCCGTCTGCGCGGCTACCCGGCCACACCCAGAAACAGCGCCAATAACCGGTTCACGCTAATCATGGTCGTGTCATCCAGGTGGCCGAAGGGCGGGCCGACCTTGTCGGCCTTCACGGTCATGGGCTTGTCCAGCATGATTTGTGAAGGTGCGCGCAATCC
>NZ_JAHKNG010000066.1 GCF_018860165.1 Paracoccus marinaquae | reverse complement strand
TCGATTTTCAAGTTGCCGTCCTCGATGGAGCCACCGGGGATCGCACCGGTCCTTGCCGCGCGCGCCAGGCGGCATATAGCATCGGACATGCGCAGCCTACGATCCGTCAGCCAGGCCTCAGGTTCGATCCGGCCGATCCGATGGGAAAGATGTTCTTCAACATTCTGGCCACCTTCGCCGAGTTCGAGGCCGACCTCATCCGCATGCGCACCCGCGAAGGCATGGCCATCGCCCGCGCCAAGGGCAAGCTCCGGGGAAAGCAGCCGAAACTTTCGGAAAAACAACAAAGAGAACTGAGCCGGATGCACGCATCCGGCGAATACTCTATCAGCGATCTTGCTGAGCTCTTCTCCGTCTCAAGACCGACCGTCTGCAGGACCCTGCAGCGAAATTCGGCAAAAAATATGCCTTAGCGTAGGATCCTGCCCCCTCCGGCATCAGACCCCGGGAAGCGGAAAGACGCCCCCTGCCCGGCTATTGCGCGGGGCCGGAGGCTACCAAGCTTAACACTATGGCCAATAGTGTTAAGCGCCGCCTTCTGCTTTCATTCGCTATCGTGCTGGATGTTTAGCTAAGCGCCCGCCGTACTGCATCGGGTTCTTTTTCGATGACCCGCAGCAGCATCGCGGCCGGCCCACTCACATGGCGCTGACCCTGCTCCCATTTTCTGTAGCCAGACAAACTCATGCCCATCAAGGGCGCCATCTGCGCTTGGGTCAGCGCAGCGTGTTTTCGGACTTCTCGGGGATCAATCGGCTCGTGCACGATTGCAGGCCCCTGCCCTTTTCCATGGGCCACTGCTTCGGTCAGAGACTGAATCAGATCGTCACCGAATGTGCTCACCGTCTTTCCTTCCAAGCTTTCTTCAGTTGGGCTGCCAGAGCGGCGACCACACGTTTCTCGTCAGGCGTCATGTCCGTCTTGACGTTCTTGCCGTAAACCAAGAGCGCGTAGATCGGTATGGTTTCGTCCAAAAAGTAGTAGATCACCCGCGCCCCACCGCGCTTGCCGCGCCCAGAGGCGGCGAAGCGAACTTTGCGGACACCGCCCGTGCCGGGAATCTCGTCACCTGCTTCCGGGTTTGCCGCCAGGAAGTCGATCAGTTCCCGCTTTTGTTCTTCATCGAAGAGCTTTGCGGCCTGCCGAGAAAAGATCGGGGTTTCTGCTACTGTCTGCATGGCAAAATATAACCCATTGGGGCACAAATTCAAGTGCCCAATCGTGCATCTAGAATGTGTAGGAAGATATGATCCTAGGAAGCTACACCTTACCGTGCTTTTCTTCGAGTAGGCTGAGCGCTTCGGCCAAGAGGTCCGGCACTTTGCGGCGGGTTCGGATTGCAAGGATCTCATAGCCATCGGCGACGCGGCGTGTGACGCGTTTATTGAATTGGACTTTCTCGTCCTCGGCCACATTATCGAACTTCGTAAATTCGACAGACTTATTGCGTTCAGTGGATGCTTCTCCTGCTCCGCTCTGGCGGCGGCGCGGCGGCTCTGCGATCTGAAGACCTTTAGACATCACGCCGCCTCCTTGATTCCTGACAGGCGATTCATGATCGCCTGAGCGACTGCTATCGCTTTCTCCTGCACCTTGGGGAACGGCACTTCGGATGCAGCCCGTCCTTCCGCGTGGCCTTGGCGAATGGACGCGAGTTCCGGAAATGTCGGTTCAAGGACGTTCATCCGCGCCTTTCCAAGATAGGTGCGTGCGGCGCGGTCTTCGGCATCCGATCCCTTGGCTCGGCAGAAGCAGAAGAATATCCGATCCGATGGGACCCCGGCCTCCTCCAGTTCGTAGGCGGCCTCAACCTGCGGTTCCATATCGTCAAGACTATAGCCTGTCGGCATGAGTACCAGATCGCTGTTCTGCGCCATGACGCGGCCGCCTTGCTCGGCATGTGCCGGGCCATCGAGTATCATAAGGTCGAAGTTTTCAGCCTCTTTGATCGCCCGATCGACTGTTCGGTACTTCTCGACCGCCACTTCCGGGTGAAGTCCAGACTGGTCGCGCCGGGCCTTCCACTTGGTCGAAGTGCCTTGTGCCGGATCAAGATCGGCAATCTTCACGGTCCAGCCCACACGAGTCACTTCAACGGCCAAAAGCCTGGCTAGAGCGCTCTTCCCGACGCCCCCTTTCTGGGAAATTAAAGAGATGATCACCGCTGCCTCCTATTATTATTCATTCCTAGGATGCGAGGAATGAATAATGCGAACAAGCTAGACAGGTAGGACTCGACGATTCTAGGTTTCAAGAGTTGCAGATTTGCATTTCTCTAGATTGCTAGGATTATAATATTCTAGGGATGGCCACGTTTCTCGAACCACTTTGCGCAGAACCCGACAAAAGCCTTGTCCGGCTCACGGGGTGCATCGAGACCGCCGTCTGCCATCCAGCTTCGCCACGCTTGCTCCAGGTAGTGGACATCCCAGCCAGGTGCAGCTTTACGGGCCTGTTGATGGGCGTCGAAACCGAGCCTGATTGAATCAGCCGCTACATCGTTGGTTAGCGCATCCATCGTGCCCCGATTCTCGAAGATGACCATTTCACCTTCCAGCCGAATCGCATAATCCGGCATATGACGATGCGCTTCATCTTGTTCGACTATTGCACCGACAAGACGCCGAAACTCTCGTATTGTAGAGGTCGATCCGCATTTCCGCTGAAGGGCGGGGAGGCCGATGCGCCACTGCGTTTGCCGCCCACAGTGCTTGCGGGCCAGTTCATACAGGCGACGTTCTAGCGGTTTACGCAGGCGGAAGTAGTTGCGATGAAGAGTCAGGACCTCCTGCGCCCGAATAGCGTTAAAGACCCAATCCGACAGCTCGATTTCGATCTCCTGCATCCTGCCATCTCGGGTCTCTCGGAGGATCCGGGCACGGTCGATAATACTGAAGATGTCCAGTTGTTCGGTACCACCGGTGCTGATGTTCGTTTCGATCTGGGTGCCCTGAAGCCGAATAAGTGCCGCGCGAAGAGCGTTGTAACCGCGGCCATCGGTTACACGGTTTGTGGCCTTGAGCAGGTCGTAAGCCTTCAGCCGCACCACGCGCTGGACTTGCCGCCCTTCGTTAAGCGCCGCGATAACCTGGCTGATACAATAGATCAGGACATCGCGATCATGGATCGTAGCAAGGCCATCGGGAGAAGGGCGAACCTCAACGTAGTTTTTGCCGTTTTCATCTTCATATCGGCGGGTCTGAAAATCGGGCTTGGTCGAGAGCGAGAAGATAGGATGCGCCATTGACGCCATATCGCCCTTGGGAGCGGCATCGAAGATATCGCAAACGAAGAAATCCTTCTGATCTTGTCGATCAGGAAGGAGAGGGGACCGGTTGTCTTTCGTGATTTCACCCACCATGTGAGCACTTTCGTGATTTCACCCACGGCAGTCAAGGGATTCGTGATTTCACCCACACAGAAATCCTTTTCGTGACTCTACACACGCTCTTTCGTGATTTCACCCACGCCCTTTCGTGACTCTACACACGGGGGTGTCAGAAAAATTTATGTTTTCCAAACGGTTAATTGGCGTTTTTTTTGCTTAACACAGATTCTAACACCTATTTAACACCTGGGCCTGTGGATAACTCGCGCTGACAGCACTTCCGGCACCGGTCTCATGCTGAGAAGAACAGGCTCAGACCGACCGTCAGCACGACCGCCAGACCGGCGGCGCCGGCCCAGATGACGGGCACCTTTCGCCGCCACGCACTGGCATCCGCCAGTTCCTGCCGCAGCTTGTCGAGGCCCTCGTGTTCCGCCTGTTCCAGCTGCCTCAGTCGATGTCCGGTGTCGTTGTGCTGTCGATAAAGCCCGTCGATGGCGTTCTGGAGCTTCCGGAACAACGGATCGAGATTGGCGTCCAGCGCCTCGACCATCTGACCGGCATAGGTTTTCGCGTCAGTCTGTTTCGCGGCCCGGTGCGCGGCCTCCCGTGTGTCGGCCAGCGCCTCCATCATCATCACGATGAGCCGTTCCTGTTCGTCGATCTTCTCGCCCTGTGTGTCGATGCGTGCCGACATGCTGGCCACGACCTGGCCCAGGAGATCGAGGGTTTCGCGCAGGGCGGCGTCGGAAAGGGCGCGGGTGCCGGGATATTGATCGGGCATGGGTACAGGACCTCCTGTCAGGCGGGTTGCGGCGTAAAGAGATTTTCGAACTCGGGATCGGCGTAGTAGCGCAGTTTTTCGCCCAGCATGACCGGCTGGCCCTGCACGCGGAGCAGCTGGAGATGGGCCGGCATCTGCATGATCTCGTCGGGCGTCAGCAGGTCGCGGGCGAGCGGCGCGGTGGTCAGCGAGGCCGGTTCGCCCGGCTGATGGCTTTCCGAGTGCCCATAGGCGGTTTCCTTGCCGATGCTCTCGCTCAGCCATTTCGCGGTGTCGAGATCGTTGACCCCGAAGACCTGCTGCACGGCGGCATTGGCGAGGAAGGTGCCGGCGCGGGCGCCGTAGAGATCCCGGAGCTGGCTCAGGTCCTGCAGGATAGGCCAGAGCTGGATGCCGTAGCCGGCCATCAGCCCCATGCCGCGCTCCACCGCCTCCAGCCGGCCAAGCGCGGCGAACTCGTCCAGCAGGAAGAGGGCAGGGGCCGGGGCCGGGGCCGGCCGTGCGGCGTCCCTGCGCCGTTCCGGCGGCTCTGCGGCCTCCTGAGCCGCCTCGGGGGCCTCCAGCCCCTCTGTGGCGCTCCCGGAGCCGTTCAGGGCGCCTGCGGGCGCGTCAGCGGCGCTGTGGGTCTCTGCGGGGCGTTCCGCGGCCCGGGCGATGTCCTGAAGGGCCTGCGCCACCATCAGCCGCAGCCAGCGGCTGTAGGCATCCAGCCGGTTCGGCGGCAGGACGAGGAAGATCGAGGTCACGCCCCGGCGCAGATCGGCAAAATCCACGTCAGAGCGGGCCATCGCCGCGACGATGCGCGGGCTGTCGAGGAAACGGGTGTGCCGCTGCGCGTTCGACATGACCGAGGCGGCCTCGCGTTCGGCCTTGCCGGCGAAGCGGTTGGCAGCGCGGGCGATCAGCCCGCCGGCCGCGTCGCTCTCCTGCATCAGCTCCAGCAGAGCTGCCCATCTGGCGGGCGGCAGCGACAGATAATCCCGCACGGAGGCCAGTGTCCGGCGCTCCGGGGGCTCGTGGCAGGCACAGAACAGGATCAGCCCGGCGAGGAGCGATTTGGCCTCCTCGTTCCAATGCGCGTCATGGACCTGTCCGGGCGGGTCCATGACCAGCGCCTCGGAGAGTGTCGCGGCGTCGTCGCCGAGATCCGGATCACCGGGATCGAGCCCCGCCATCGGGTTGCAGGCGGCGGATGGCAGGCCGGTGACGCCGAAGGGATCGAGGACATGGACCGGGCCGAAGCGTTCGCGCGCCTTTGCCGCGATGCGGGCATTCTCGCCCTTGGGGTCGATCACCAGCACCGGACGGTTCGCGGTCAGCAGGTTGGGGATGATGGTGCCCACCCCTTTCCCTGCACGGGTCGGTGCCAAGGTCAGCAGATGGGCGGGGCCGTCATAGCGCAGCAGTTGGCCGGTGTCCGGATCGCGGCCGATCAGCAGCCCGTCACCCTGCTCGAAGGCCGCGCGTTCCGCCTTCGAGCTGAAGCGGGCGGAGCCGTGGCTGTTGCTCCGCCGGGCGAAGAGGTGATCGAAGCCGTGGAGATAGGTCCAGAAGCGCACCGCCAGCGCCCAGAAGGCCAGTTGCACGATGAGGAATCCCAGCCGGCCCGCCACGGAGGTCGGATCGGTCACCACGACTTCGCCGAGGATCAGTCCCCGGATCAGCATGAAGGTGACGATCCCTGCGCCCGAGGCCAGCAGCAGCAGGACCGCCAGCTGGAAGAGCAGCCAGGGCATCGCGATCGCCATCGCGGCCATCTCGGCGAGAAACCTGAACAGCCGGCCGATGACCCGGATCATCCGGTCGCCCCCGTGCCAGCATCCTCGACAGCCGGGGCAGGGGAGGCAGACCCTTCCGCGTTCCCCTCACCCGATCCTGCCGCCTCGCGTTCCGCGCTCCAGCCCTCGAAGGCCTTGCGGTCCTGATCTCGGGGCAGGTTGCGGATCAGCCGGTCGAGCATCCGGGCAGCGTTGTCATCGCGCCCCGCCAGATCGATCAGCGCCCCGCCGAGGATCACCTTGCGGCGGGTATCGAGCTTGCGCTGCTTCGCGGCTTCCCGGTTCTTCAGCGCCTGAAGCCGGGCCTTGGCCTGGGCATAGCGTTTCTCGGCGCGTTCAAGCTCGGTCTCCGCCATGGGGAATGATCTCCGTGATAAAATGAGCTAAGTTGAAACGGTGCTTGCCAGAACAACCGGTAGCGCGTACCCGTAGGCCTGTAAAGGACAAGGGCGCACTTATGCAAACTCTCCACCTGCGGTTCCGAGATTTGCGTGCGATCTCCCCGGGGCATAGCCCCGGCCGATGGCGAACCCCGTCCGACGCGATACGCGCCGGAATGGGAGGCGCCTTCGCCCTCCCAAACCCTCCAGAACCAACATGGGCTGTTGGATTGCCCGCCGGCGCGCATGGCCCCCTCCGCCTCGACCGGCCCTTTGCGGGCGGTCAGGCGTCAGGGACCGAGCGCCGGATGCCGCGGATCTCGTGGGGGCATAGTGACCCCGATCCGCGCCAGGCGCGCAAGCTGCGCGCCGCCTGTGCCATGCGCCGGCCTGCCGCCAATCATGGGGCAGGGCAGGCGGGGGCGTGGCACAGGAGAGCCCGGTGCTCGACGGTCTGGCTGACCGTCTCGGCCGGGCTGTCTTTTCCGATCCCTGCCCAGCCTTCCGGGGGGCGGCAGGGATCGGAAAAGACGGGCGCACCCTGTTGTCCGTTGCCGCGCGTTTTGGCGGGCAGACGGATCGCAGGGGGACACCGCCGCTCTTCACCGGAGGAGGGCGCGGCATGGCCAGCTATCACCTCTCGGTAAAAACCGTGAAGCGGTCGGCCGGGCGCTCGGCGACGGCCGCGGCGGCCTATCGGTCCGGCTCCGTCATTGCCTGCGACCGGGAGGGGCGCGTGCATGACTATTCCGCCAAGGGCGGCGTGGCCGAGAGTTTCATTGTCGCGCCGGCCGATGCACCATCCTGGGCGCAGGACCGGGCGGCGCTGTGGAATGCCGCCGAGGCGCGGGAGACCCGCCGCAATTCCGTCACCGCCCGCGAATGGGAGCTGGCCCTGCCGTCGGAGATCTCCGATGCGGAGCGCGCAGCGATCGCCCGCGACTTCGCGCAGGCCCTGGTTGATCGCTACGGCGTGGCGGCGGACGTGGCGATCCATGCGCCGCATCGCGAGGGCGACCAGCGCAATCACCATGCCCATGTGCTGACCACCACAAGGGCACTCGGCGCCGAGGGGCTGGGCGCCAAGACCCGCATTCTCGATGCGGCGCAGACCGGCGGCGCGGAGATCGAGGAAATGCGGGCGTTCTGGGGCCAGCTGCAGAACCGGGCGCTGGAACGAGCAGGCGTGGATGAACGGGTCGATCATCGCTCGCTGGAAGCGCAGCGCGCGGTGGCGCTGGAGCGTGGCGATGCGCTGTCGGCCGAGGCGCTGGACCGGGTGCCCGAGGTGAAGCTCGGCCCGGCGGCCAACGCGATGGAGCGGCGCGAGATGCGCGCGGCCGAGGCCGAAGGCCGGGATTACGTGCCGGTGACGGAACGCGGGGCGAGGGTGCATGCCGCGCGCCAGGCACGGGCGTTCTTTGCCGAGATGCGGGAACGGCTGGAGATGGCGCGCGACGCCTACGGGATTGCCCGCGAGCAGGGCGAGGGGCGGGTCGGTGCCGGGCTGGCCGCGCTCAGGGCCGCCGTGGGGAAAGACGGGGTCGGCAGGGAGTTGGGGGAGGGCGACGATACCGGCGATCTGCGCGACAGGCTGGCCACGATCCTTGGCAAGGATAGAGAACATCGTCAGGCACGGAGGGGACAGCAGGTCAATGAGCGGCTGGCCGATCTGCTCGGGCGGGAGCAGGATGCGCGTGAACATCCGGATCTCGGGGAAGAGCGCGCCAAGGAGCGGAACAGAAATATCGGGCTGGAGCGCGATGATGGGTTCGAGTTGTAGAAAAAAGAGCTAACTCGGTAATGACTGCGATGTGTCAGGCCTAGAAAAAAGTTGCCATAAAGTGATCGGGACGGCAGCATTACCTTCAAAGAGATTAAATTGGAAAAGATCGGAAGTCACATGCGATCAATCATCCTATCGTTTCCACTAGTACTTGCCATGGTGCAAATGGCACCCGCCGAAACCACGATCTCTCTCTCGGAGATGATACGGGACGTACAAGGAGCGCTTTTGGACGCACAGACGATACTGCGTGACAATGATATGCTGCCACTCTCCCAAGTTAAACTGACCCTCAACACGATCAATAGAACCGAAGCCGGTGGAAATGTTGGATTCTGGGTTTTCGTTGTTGGTGCATCGACTGAAAACTCGGTAACCTCTCGGGTTGAGATGACGCTGACGCCACCAGCGGCAGGCGCGTCTAATCCTGTCGCTGCATCGGGGCTCATTCGTGAGACACTGGCTCAAGCGATCGCTGAGGGGGCCGCAGCGCGCTCCGTGGCGGTGCAAGGTAATCCGCCTCTCGAGGCAACTGAATTCACCATCGCATTGGAGTTCGCTCTTATCGATAATGGGAGTGGAGGTATCGCACTTGCCGTCCCACCATTTACCGGTGAACTGTCCGGCAAGATATCACAATCCAACCTGCAGCGTATCTTGATGGATTTCAGTGAGTAGATGTGGACTTGGGGATTTGCAGCCGCGAGCATCATCCTGTCTGCCGGAGCTCTGTCTGCCGCTGGAATCTGTGATTTGAGCCAATATTGGCGGAACCCGTCACCAGACGATTTTAAGCGATATACGCTGGCCAAGGTCTATGACAGCGAGGGATTTGCCGAGGGCAACTTTCACGGCAACGCTTTTGTTCTTGATGCAGATAGCGGAATATTTCTGACTGCTTTTCACGTTGTGAAAGAAGCGGTTCCAAACACGTCATTCTTGCACGGTAAGCGGGTTGTGCTAAATTTTCCTAATGTATCTGGACAGAAGTCCTTCGAGGCTGAGATTGTAGCGATGCTTGATGAGCAGGCTGGCAATACCGAGATTCCGCGCGATCTCGCCTTGCTCAAGATTGTAGGGGAAGTTCCTTCCCATCTTATTAGTGCCCGTATTGCGCTATCGGAGATTCCGCCGGCTCAGGCTACGCTTTATTCCTACTTGGCGACGATGGCATCGCCCGGCGAGACCTCCGAGTCCCTCGATCGAGTGACCCAAAAGAACAACAGCGAGGCCTATTCCGCCTGTACTCTTAGCTTCGACATGGGGCCGGGACACGGGGAAAGCGGTGCGCCGCTTGTCATTGGAGGCTACGTCGTAGGTGTCATTCTGGATTTCCGCGATTTTGGCGGCCGTAGCTTCGGAGAGGTCATGCCCCTTCACTGCGCCCGAGCGCAGTTGATGAGGTGGGCCGCAATCGCGGACAGAGCCTCCACGTCTTCGCATATAGAAACTCTTCTAACGGCAGATAAACAGAACCTGTCGCTCTCACTGTCTTCGGACGGGCCTGACGATAGGATATCTAACTTTGCTGTCTCAGGTGCAATCGGGGAGATTATCTCCCGAATGGATTCTGACTCTGACAAGGCGCTTTCTTCCGATCAGTTTGCACGTCTATCTGAAAATTTTGTCTGCCCGCTCTACAGTGCGCTCAGTGCCCGGCAAATTTCTCTGAGTGGCAAAGAGATCGCCTCGATGTTGCAGCGATCTCAAGAGCGAGCCGAGATAAAGCAGATAGGCGACGAGTACTTGCGGACGGCGCAACGAATTGGACAAGATAATCCGGAGGCGAGTATTTTAGCAGGTAAAATCGCAATTGAGATGTACAAGTCCGCAATGGAAGAGACATCGACCGATGCGGGGCTTCCTGCCGATATCTCGCCTATCGAATTTGCAACTATTGCAGCATCGCGGGCAGATCGGCGACTCACTGCACAGACATTGAAAGGCCTCGCCGACAGCTTGTTGCTTACCGGCCGTCTCCAGAAAACGTCTGCTGAAATCTATGGCGAGTTCGGCGATGCAGATAGCATGGGCTCCGCAGTCATACCTTATTTTGAACGCTCCGCTATTGCGGCGTTGGCTTCGGCGGCGGTCAGTGGCGACTCGTTGCCGAAACTTGGCAGCAGTGCGCTTGCTACCTTTGCCGGCGCCGCTGGGGACCTCGGCTTGGAGCTAGATGCGAGCGAGGCGTACGCAGTAGCCTACAATAACGGTTTTAAGCCGGAGTGGGTGCTAAATAGTTATGAGTTAATGGCGGCGCGTGGCCAGTCTGCGGCGACAGGAGGAAGCCTCGCCAAAGTTCCAATAGATGAGTATTTCTCCGCCACAGCACCTGATAGTGCGAGCTTCGCAATAAAACAACTGGATCGTGGTGCCTTTGGGACCGGACGTAATCAACCGGCTGGGGCCGCGGCCATTTTTCGTTGACATGTGTTGATGATGTCGGGGCTGTCGCTGCCTCTCTCGGCGGTAGGCTCCGTCCATGAAGATTGGTCAGGACAAAGGTGAGCGTCCGATGTGGGGTCTGATGCCGGAGGGGGCAGGATCCTACGCTAAGGGTAAGCGCGACGTTGTGGCCCTATGCGGCGAGGCTTGACTGCTGATTGAATCGCCACGGCATGAGGTCTTCGATACCGTTTTGCGGGTGACCGTCGAGGATGGCGTGCAGGGTTGCTGCGATGTAGT
>NZ_JAHKNG010000065.1 GCF_018860165.1 Paracoccus marinaquae | reverse complement strand
CGAAACGTCCGGGAAGGGTTTGCGGCCCGCAACCAGTTCGCCATAATGTTCGGCGAGCGCTTCGCCGCTTGAGTATCTGAAACTGCATGGGCCGGATCAGATACACAGAGTTCCTGACACTCCCCGGACCAGTGGCGTTTTCATGGCTCGATCTGCCTGAGCGCCATGCCAAACAGCGCCTTCATCGTCAGGCAGGATTGGATCGCGGCGCCGCTATATGCAGGCTGTCGGCCGCGCTTGTCGGTCGGCTTGGCCTCCCACATCATCTCGGGGTCGAACCAGATCGTCAGCGAACCCCGGCGCTTCAGCGCTTCGGTATAGGACCGCCAGTTCCTGGTCTTGCAGGTCGGGGGTATCGGTCTGCTCATGTGACCCAGCTATCACGCTGGACTCACCGGATGAATCCAAAACCCGATTTACGCAACAGCGCCGTTGTCCGGAAACTTTCTTCTCCGCAATCGCCCTCGCCGCAACCGTCCTCTTCTGGCTAAGAAAAAGAACGAGTCCTGAACCTACGTGGGGGAGGATCAGCAGTCTGTACTGCGTCCGAAGCCCCGAATGCCGGCCGGGTCCTTCACCTCCACAGCGTGCTTAGCGCCGCCATCGGATCGTTGTCGCCCCAGATCTCGGGGCCGATGGCGATGAAGTCGCAGGCTGGTGACAACTGCCGGATCAATTCGCGCGTCACCGCGCCCTCGGCCACGACCGGGATCTCGATCATGTCGGACCACCACTGGAACAGGTCCAGTGGCGCCGGGCCGCCGCGGCCAAGGGCGCTGTCGCCGACCGGGCCGAAGCTGATGTAATCGGCGCCGGCCTCGCCCGCAGATATGCCGTCATGGCGCGAGGTGCCGCAGAAGGCGCCGACGATGGCATCCGGGCCCAGTTCCTTGCGGGCCGCGCGGACGCCGCGGGCACCGTCGGTCAGATGCACCCCGTCCAGCCCGTGCCGCTGGGCCAGTTTCACATGGTCGTCGATCACCACCGCCACGTCGCGCGCATGCGCGATCTCGCGCGCCAGATCGGCCAGACGGGCCAGTTCGTCCTCTTCCGCGCCGCCGCGGATGCGCAGGCAGGCCACCTCGAAACCGTCCATCACCCTGCCCAGAAGCGGCGCCAGCGCAGAGGCCTGCGCGCCGGCCGGGGTCATCAGATATAGCTGCGGGGCATCCGTCATCGGGGTCTCCATCTTTCTGTCGCAATAGCGCAGCTTGCTGCGCGCCGCCAGACGGACTATGGGGCGGCCATGCAAGACAACCGCCAGCCCGTCGTGATCCTTGTCCGCCCGCAGATGGGCGAGAATATCGGGGCCGCCGCCCGCGCCATGCTGAATTTCGGCCTGACCGAGATGCGTCTCGTCGCCCCCCGCGACGGCTGGCCGAACCCCAAGGCGGTGGCCATGGCCTCGGGGGCGGCCGGGCGGGTGCTGGACCGGGCGCGGGTCTATCCCGGTCTGGCCGAGGCGATGGAGGGCGTGGATTTCGCCTTCGCCACCACCGCGCGCGGGCGCGAACTGTCAAAGCCGGTCTTCACCCCGGCCACGGCGATGGCGAAGGCCCGCGCCCATGACGGGCGTTGCGCGCTGATCTTCGGCCCCGAGCGCGCCGGGCTGGAAAACGACGACGTGGCCCGCGCCAATGCAATCGTGACCGTGCCGGTGAACCCGGATTTCCCGTCGCTGAACCTGGCGCAGGCGGTCTTGCTGATGGGCTATGAATGGGGCCGCGACAGCCTGCCGCCCGAGCCCGCCCCGCAGGGCCGCCGGACGTTCGGCGAGGTTCTGGCGGACCGGGTCGAGATCGAGCGTCTTGGCGATCACTATGAGGAGAGGCTGACCGAGGCGGGGTTCTTCTTTCCCGAAACCAAGGCCGCGAACATGCGGCTGAACCTGCGCAACATGTGGTCGCGGCTGTCGCTGACCCGTGGCGATGTCCGTATCCTGCACGGGCTGCTGCGGCAATTGACCCGCCGATAAGCCCGACCTAACCTCCGCCCGACCCCAGAGGAGCCCTTTCGATGGCCAAGCGTCCCGTTTTCGAGGAAGTCTCGGATCAGGCAGCCAGCCGCCCCGCCGCCCGGACCGGGATGATCGACGCCGCGCCGAAGGGTGCGCGCCGGGCGATCCGCCTGTGGCTGCTGGTTCTGTTCGTGCTGGTCGCGGCGATGATCGCGCTTGGCGGCGCCACGCGGCTGACCGGATCGGGCCTGTCGATCACCGAATGGGCGCCTGTCACCGGCAGCCTGCCGCCCATGACCGACGCGGATTGGCAAAGGGAATTCGAGGCTTACCGGCAGATACCGCAATATGCCGAGGTCAATCCCGGGATGGATCTGGCCGGGTTCAAGCGGATCTACTGGTGGGAATGGTCGCATCGCCTGCTGGGCCGGTTGGTCGGGCTGGTCTGGGGCGCGGGCTTCCTGGCCTTCCTTGCAACCAGACGCATTCCCACCGGCTGGACGCCGCGCCTTCTGGGGCTGGGGGCGCTTGGCGGGCTGCAGGGTGCGATCGGCTGGTGGATGGTCTCGTCCGGACTGGTCGAGGGGATGACCCGCGTGGCCTCGTACCGGTTGGCGCTGCATCTGGGGCTGGCCTTCCTGATCCTCGGGCTGATCGCCTGGTATGCGCTGCTGCTGGGCCGCAGCGAGGCCGAACTGATGCGCGCGCGCCGTGCAGGCGATTCGAGGCTGTTCTCGGTCTCCACCGGGCTCATGCATCTGGCCTTCCTGCAGATCCTCCTGGGCGCGCTGGTCGCCGGCATCGACGCGGGGCGGCAATATACCGGCTGGCCGATGATGGGCGGCGAATGGATCCCGGCGGCGATCTGGGATCCGGCGCTTGGCTGGCGGAACTTTTTCGAGAACCCGGCGCTTGTTCAGTTCATCCACCGGATGGTGGGCTATCTGCTGGCGATCCTTGCGGTCGTGGTCTGGCTGCGCGCCCGGCGCTCGCCTCACCCGGTCACGCGGGGGGCGTTCACGGCGATGATCGTGATGGTCGCGGTGCAGATCGGGCTTGGCATCCTGAACGTGCTGCAGGCCTCGCCGCTGCCGCTGGCGCTGACCCATCAACTGGGTGCGGTGGCGCTGTTCGTGCTGATCATCCGCGCCCGCCACCACGCCCGCTATCCATATGAAACTTCGGTCAGGGGAACCAAAAGATGAGCGCCTTCGACGATCTTCTCGCCTTCCAGCGTCAGACCGAAGCCCTGTCCTCGGTGGCCGAGCGTCTGGGCTGGGACCAGGAAACCGTCATGCCCCGCGGCGCCACCGAGCAGCGCGCCGAGGAAATGGCGGCGATGGAGGAGGTGCTGCACGAGCGCCGGACCGATCCGCGCCTGGGCGAGTGGCTGGCCGCCGCCGAGCCGCAGACCGAGGTCGAGGCCCGCATCGTCGAACTGATCGCTCGCGACTTCACCCGCACCAGCCGTGTGCCTGCGCGGCTGGCCTCGGAACTGGCCAAGACCACGTCGCTGGCGCAGGGCATCTGGGCCGAGGCCCGTGCCAAGGAGGCGCCCGAGGAATTCCTGCCGGTTCTCGATCAGGTGCTGATGCTGAAGCGCGAACAGGCGGCGGCGCTGGCCGATGGCGGCGATCTTTATGACGCGCTGCTTGAGGATTACGAACCCGATACCACGGCGGCCGAGATCGGGGCGCTGTTCGATACCATGCGCCCGCGCCTTGTCGCGCTGCGCGAGGATATTCTGGGGGCCGAGGATCAGCCGCAGGCATTGACCGGCCATTTCCCGCAGGAAACCCAGATCCGGCTGGCGCGCGCCTGCGCCACCGTCTTCGGCTATGACTGGAGCCGGGGCCGCATCGATCTGGCCGTGCATCCGTTCAGCAGCGGCCGCTGGCAGGACAGCCGGATCACCACGCGGGTGGTCGAGCCGGAACCCTTCAACTGCCTCTATTCGACCATCCACGAGGTCGGCCATTCCAGCTATGAGCAGGGCATCGACGACGATTATGCCTTAACGCCGCTGGGCCGCGGTGTCTCGATGGGGGTCCATGAAAGCCAGAGCCGCATCTACGAGAACCAGATCGGCCGTGGCCGCGCCTTCACCGGCTGGCTGTTCCACCGCATGTCGGATGCCTTCGACGGGCTGAACATCGCCGATCCGGAAGCCTTCTACGCGACCGTGAACCGGGTGACGCCCGGCTATATCCGGACCGAATCCGACGAGGTCCAGTACAACCTGCACATCATGCTGCGCTTTGACCTGGAACGCGATCTGGTTGCCGGCCGGCTGGGTGCCGATGATCTGGTCGAGGCCTGGAATGCCCGCTTCCTCAAGGATTTCGGCGTCACCGTGGATCGTCCGGCAAATGGCGCCCTGCAGGATGTGCATTGGTCGGTGGGGCTGTTCGGCTATTTCCCGACCTATGCTCTGGGCAATGTCTATGCCGGCTGCCTGAACGCGGCGATGCGCGACGCGGTTCCCGATCTGGACGAGGCGCTGGCCCGGGGCGATGCCGCGCCCGGCGTCGAATGGCTGCGCGAGAACCTGCAGCGCCATGGCGGGCTGATGCCGCCGCGCCGGCTGATCGAAGACGCGACCGGGGCCACGGTCAGCCCCGCGCCATTGCTGGACTATCTCGAAGAGAAATTCGCCGGCATCTACGGGCTGTAGGCCCCGCCATCGGCGGATTGCCGGCGATGCAGGCGGGAGGAGAGCCCCCGTCTACCCGCATCGGGTCGGGCGTTGCCGGGCAGGGCGCGCGGGAGGCTATTCAGCCGCCTTCGCCATCGGGTTGTTCGGATGCGTGGTCCAGTTGGCATAGTCGCCGCGCCCGAGCCCGGTGCGCCTGTCGACCTCACCCGGCGCCAGTTCGCGCATGGTGATGCAGTTCTCGACCGGGCAGATGTCGACGCAGAGGTTGCAGGCCACGCATTCTTCCTCGATCACCTCGAAGACACGGCCCGGCTTCATCGCGATCGCCTGATGCGAGGTATCCTCGCAGGCCGCGAAGCAGCGACCGCATTTGATGCAGGCGTCCTGGTCGATCACCGCCTTGGTGACATAGTTCAGGTTCAGCCGGTTCCAGTCGGTGACATTCGGGACGGCGCGTCCGATCAGGTCGCCCAGTTCCATCGCGTGGCCGTCAAGATAGTCGCGCAGGCCGGTGATCATCTCCTGCACCACCTTGAACCCGTAGGTCATCGCCGCCGTGCAGACCTGCACATTGCCGGCCCCGAGGGCCAGGAACTCGGCCGCGTCGCGCCAGGTCGTCACCCCGCCGATGCCGCTGATGGGCAGGCCGCGCGTCTCGGGGCTGCGGGCGATCTCGGCCACCATGTTCAGGGCGATGGGCTTGACCGCCGGGCCGCAATAGCCGCCATGGGCGCCGCGGCCGTCGATGGTGGGCTCGGGCGCGAACAGGTCCAGATCGACCGAGGTGATCGAGTTGACGGTGTTGATCAGGCTGACCGCATCGGCGCCGCCGCGCTTTGCCGCCTCGGCCGGCTTGCGGATATCGGTGATGTTCGGGGTCAGCTTCACGATACAGGGCATGCGCGAGTGCTGTTTGACCCAGCGGGTGACCATCTCGATATATTCGGGCACCTGACCCACGGCGCTGCCCATGCCGCGCTCGCTCATCCCGTGGGGGCAGCCGAAATTCAGCTCGACCCCGTCGGCGCCGGTATCCTCGACCGCGGCGAGGATCGCCTTCCAGCTGTCCTCGTCGCAGGGCACCATCAGCGAGATCACCAGCGCCCGGTCGGGATAGTCGCGCTTGACCGACTTGATCTCGCGCAGGTTCACCTCCAGCGGGCGGTCGGTGATCAACTCGATATTGTTCAGCCCCAGAACCCGGCGGTCGGCGCCGTGGACCACGCCGTATCGCGGGCCGTTCACATTGACCACCGGCGGCCCCTCCGAGCCCAGCGTCTTCCACACCACGCCACCCCAGCCGGCCTGAAAGGCCCGGCGGACATTGTACTCCTTGTCCGTGGGCGGGGCCGAGGCCAGCCAGAACGGGTTCGGGGATCTGATCCCGATGAAGTCCGAACGCAGATCAGCCATTGTCGCCTCCCGTTAACAGGGCGTGAATATCCTCGGCGGCGTCGCGGCCCTCGGCCACCGCGGTCACGGTCAGGTCGTTGCCGCCCGCGGCGCAGTCACCGCCCGCCCAGACCCGGTCCAGCGAGCTCCGCCCCGGTCCGGTCACCGCGATCTTGCCGCCCTCCAGCACCAGCCCCACAGGCACCCCCTCCAGCCGCTGGCCGATGGCGCGGAAACACTGGTCGGCCTTCAGCCGGAAGCGCTGGTCCGTCAGCACCAGCCCATCGGGGCCGTCCTCGGTATAGGCGAACTCGACCTCGGCCACCGCACCATTGCCGTGGATGGCAACCGGGGCCGCGTTGCAGATGATGCGAACGCCGGAAGATGTGGCGTGGTCCTGCTCGTGCAGGCTGGCGCTCATCCGGTCCTGCCCGCGGCGATAGACGATGGTGACATTCTCGGCGCCCAGCAGCCTTGACTGCACGGCGGCATCCACCGCCGTCATGCCGCCGCCGATCACCACCACGTCGCGTCCGACCGGCAGGACGCCCAGATCGCCCGCCTGACGAAGGTCGCGGATGAAGGCCACCGCATCCAGCACGTTGGCGCGTTCCTCGCCCTCGGTCCGCAGGGCGTTCACCCCGCCCAGACCCATGCCCAGGAATACCGCGTCAAACTCGGCCCGCAGCGCCTCCAGCGTCATCTGATCGCCCAGCAGCTGGCTGTGGCGAAGCTCGATCCCGCCGATCCCCAGCAGCCATTCGACCTCGGCTGCGGCGAAACCGTCCACGGTCTTGTAGCTGGCGATCCCGTATTCGTTCAGGCCGCCCGGCTTGGGGCGGGCCTCGAAGATCACCACGTCATGGCCCTTGGCGGCCAGACGATGCGCGCAGGACAGCCCCGCCGGCCCGGCTCCGATGACGGCGACCCGCCTGCCGGTCGGCGCGGCGCGGCGGAAGGGGTGGCCTTCCCGGGCCATCAGCCCGTCGGTGGCAAAGCGTTGCAGCGCGCCGATCCGGACCGGATCGCCCTCGGCCTCCATCCGCACGCAGGCGCCTTCGCACAGGTTCTCGGTCGGGCAGACCCGGGCGCACATGCCGCCAAGGATATTCGCGTGAAAGATCGTCATCGCCGCGGCATCCGGCGTGCCGGTCGCGATCTGGCGGATGAAAAGCGGGATGTCGATCGAGGTCGGACAGGCGATGATGCAGGGCGCGTCATGGCAGAAATAGCAGCGATCCGCCGCCACCCGCGCCTCATGCGCATCCAGGGGCGGGGCGACATCGCTGAAATTCCGGGCGAGTTCATCGGCACTCAGACGGCCGGAATGGACTCCGGGTGACAGTCTGGCTTGGGACATTTACGTCTCCTGGCTCAACCTGCTGGTTGGCTTCAGGCTGACACAGGTTCGTTTTTTTATCAAATGGTAAAGTGGCGGTCCTTAAAGCCCGAGGAATTTTCAGGCGGGCAGGCGGAGGATGGCGGCAAGCCCCCCGATCGAGGCCCGTTCGAGGCGCAGTTCGCCGCCATGCAGCGCCGCCAGATCGGCGACGATGGCAAGGCCAAGCCCCGAACCCGACGCGCCATGCTCGTCCAGACGCCCGCCCCGGACCAGCGCCCGGGGGGTTTCGGTTTCCGCCATGCCGGGGCCGTCGTCCGCGATGCGGATGGTCAGCCCGTCGCGGTCGGCGGTGACGCGGAACCCGATCCGGCTGCGGCCCCATTTGACCGCGTTCTCGGCCAGATTGCCGATCATCTCTTCCAGATCCTGCCGTTCGCCGGCAAAGCCGATCTCGTCGGGGCAGTCGATCCGGGCGGTCATGCCCTTGTCCTGCATCGGCCAGCGCAGCACCATCAGGATATCGTCGATCACCGGCCGGACCGGTGTGCGCTGTCCCAACCGGCCCGGCCCGGCCGAGCGGGCGCGGCGCAGGTGCCAGCCGATCAGACGGTCCATGCGCGCGATCAGCGCATGACCGCGATGATCGGCCGGCAATTCGTTGGTCAGCGCCGCCAGCGGCGTTTTCAGCGAATGGGCGAGATTTCCCAGATGCTGGCGCGAGCGGGACAGAAGCACCTCGTTCTGCTCCAGCGCGGCGTTGATTTCGGTGGTCAGCGGGCGCAATTCGCTGACATCGGGCAGGGGCAGGCGGTCGGCCTTCCCCGCGCGGACCCGTCGCAGATCGGCGCCAAGCCGGTCGAGGCTGCGCAGCCCGGCGGTGATCTGGATGACGCTGGCCGCCGCCAGCCCGAGGCCCAGCATGATCAGCGAGATGGCCAGCGGGCGGCGGATCTGCTGCAGGCTGGCATCGATCCGGTCGCGCGGTGCGGTGACGGTGATGGCCACCGAAGCCTCGCTGCCGGGAACGGTGATCTCGCGCCGCAGGACGCGCAGGGGCGCCCCGTCGGCGCCGCTCCCTGCGCCGCCGGTGAAATCGCCCGACGGCCCGTCCAGCCGCCCGTCCAGCAGCGAGGGCGAGCGCGCCGCGACCCGGCCGGCGCTGTCGACCTGCCAGTACCAGCCGCTGAGCGGAAGCCCGAACCGCGCGTCGGGCGGCAGATCCTCGACGCGGATGCGACCGTCCTCGGCCGCCTCGATCGTAGCGGTCAGCGCGTCGGCGATGGCGGCGGTTTCGGCGTCGAACCGGCCGGTGACGAATTCCTCCAGCAGATCCGAGATGAACAGAAAGGCGCCCAGCAGCGCGGCGCTCAGCCAGACCGCCGCCAGGACCAGAAGGCGGCCGCGGATCGAACGCATCATGCCCCGGTCCGCAGAACGTAACCCTCGCCGCGCCGGGTCTCGATCACCCCCTCGCCGATCTTCTTGCGCAGCCGGCCGATCACCACCTCGATGGACTTGAAGTCGCGGTCGGTCTCGGCCTCGTAGAGATGTTCGGACAGTTCGGTGCGGCTGACCACGCGGTTCTGGTGATGGATCAGATAGCTGAGGATGCGGGTCTCGAAGGCGGTCAGCTTCAATGCCACGCCGTCGCGGGTGATGACGCCCAGCTGGCTGTCCAGCTTCAGTGATCCGGCGGGAATGACCGGGCGGGCATGGCCGGCGGCGCGGCGGATCAGGGTCTGGGCGCGCAGGACCACCTCGTCCAGCCGGAAGGGCTTGACCGCGTAATCATCGGCGCCCGCGCGGAAGCCCGCGACCTTGTCGGTCCAGTCGCCGCGCGCGGTCAGGATCAGGACCGGCATCGAGATGCCCTGGTCGCGCCATCGGGTCAGCACCTCGATCCCCGGCATGCCCGGCAGGCCCAGATCGAGGATCGCCACGTCATAGCTTTCGGTCGAACCGAGGAATTCGCCCTCGCTGCCATCCGCCGCGCGGTCGGTCACGAACCCGGCCTCGTGCATCGCCGTGGCCAGCTGTTCGGACAGCAGCGGATCGTCCTCGACAATCAGAGCCCGCATTCAATCCTCGTCATCGTCCTTGTCCCTGTCGTCATCATGGCGGTGATCGACATCGCGCCGCAATGCCTGCAACTGGCCCCGTCCGGCAATGTCGAGGAATCGCCCGCTGCGCGCATCCATGCGGATGATCAGCAGGTTCCGCTGTGGCGTGACCAGGCGGAACTCATAGACCAGCGGCGCGCCCAGATCCCGTTCGTGCGCAGTCGGCGGAACCACCTCGGCGCCGATCAGGCGGCCGCGATAGCGGTCCGCGACCCGCTCGGCCAGATCGTGGAAGGGCCGCGGCTGAAAATCCTGCGCCGCGGCCGGGCCGGGCAGCGGCAGCGGCGCGGGCCCGGCCGAATACCAGGCCGGAAGCACGAGCATCGCAAGCAGGATCGGGACCAAACGTCGCATGCCTCATCTATGCGCCGGATCGCCCAAATGGAAACCAAACGGATCATTGGCGTTCCGTTCGGCCTCCGGGGGTTAGAACTTGATTCGTACCGCAGGCCTCAGGCTCTGCCGAAACGAACAAAAGAATGGAAAGGAAGTTCACGATGAGCAGACAAGCTTTCACGATCGCCGCAGGTTCGGTGGCACTGGCCGCCGTGCTGGGAACCGCCACGCTGGCGCAGGATGCCGCCCCGGCTGCGCCCGCGACCGATCTGCCCGAGATTCTCGGCGCGCTGAATCTGGAAAACATCGAGATCGATGCCGGCAAGCGCGGCGGCCGCAAGATCGAGGGCGATCTGCCCGGCGGCGGCGAGATCGAGGCCTTCGTCGATCCGCAGGGCAAGGTGATGATGATCGAAGCCGATGACGTGGTGATGCCGCAAAGCGTGATCGACGCGATGGTGCCGCAGGCGGTGCGCGACAGCGGCATCCTGTCGCAATTCGCGGTGATCGACCGGATCGGCGGGCGCGACGGGCGGCTGATGATCGGTGGCGAGGATGCCAGCGGCGAGGATCTGCGCGCCGGTTTCGACGAGGACGGCCGGCTGATGCGGTTCGGGCGCGGCGACGACGACCATGACCGCCGCGACGGCCGCCGTGACCGCGATGACCGGATGCATGGCAAGCGCGATCACGGACGTGGCGGCCCGGACATGGGGCCGATGGGCGGCCCCCGCGGCGCGGCCGGCCAGCCGGGCGACATGCCCCCGCCTCCGCCATTCGATGCCGCGGCGCTGACCGAGGCGCTGACCGGAGCCGGCTATAGCGGGATCGGCGATCCGCGTCCGACCGGCCCGCGCCTGCTGCTGGAGGCGACCAACCCGGCCGGCGAAGCCGTGCTGCTCGAGGTTGATCCGGCGGGCGAGGTGCTGCGCGAAACCGCGCGCTGACATCCCTGGCAGGCAGCGAGGGGCGGCCCGAGAGGCCGCCCTTTTCGCCGTCAGGGCACCTCGAATTTTCACCGTTTTCCGCTGTTCGTGGGCAGGTCTGCGGCCTGAAGCCCGCATGAAGCGGCTTGGCGGGGGACTTCGGATTGGTTTCGGGAGCTGATGCGCCGGGCCGTTGAGGG
>NZ_JAHKNG010000064.1 GCF_018860165.1 Paracoccus marinaquae | reverse complement strand
CCACATCCGCATTGCCCTCATGAACCGCTTCAACGCTCTCGGCCAAGCGGAGATCGAACGCGTCGCCTAAGATCGCGGGGGAAAGGCGCAAGCTCGGCTCAAACCGGCGTTCTGCAACAACGCCGATACGCACCGGAACGACAGCCATGCCGCGGAAGTTATTGAGATTATTGCCACTAGATGGGCAAAATTGGAGCGGGTGAAGGGAATCGAACCCTCGTCTGGAGCTTGGGAAGCTCTCGCTCTACCATTGAGCTACACCCGCGACGCTGATCTGACTACTGGTTCGGGGCGACGGCTGCAAGCGCAAACCGCCGCGCGAGGTTGCCGTGGCCGCGCGTGTCAGGAATGGGTCACCGGATCGATCAGCACGCGATGGCCGGGGTCGGTTTCACGATAGACCGAGGGGCCGGCGACATGGCCGACCGGGTGGATCGGTGAGGGGATCGGGCGGAAGTTCAGATCCTCGCTGATCATCCTGTTGCGCGGATCGGCCACCGGCACCGCCGACATCAGCTGCCGGGTATAGCTGTGCTGGGGATTCTCGAAGACCTGACGGCGGCTGCCGATCTCGACGATCCGGCCCAGATACATCACGCCCACCTGATGGCTGACGCGCTCGACCACGGCCATGTCATGGCTGATGAACAGCATCGAGATGCCCAGATCCTGCTGCAGTTCCATCAGCAGGTTCAGCACCTGCGCCTGCACCGAGACATCCAGCGCCGACACCGCCTCGTCGGCGACGATCAGCTTGGGGTTCAGGGCCAGCGCCCGGGCGATGGCGATGCGCTGACGCTGGCCGCCCGACATCTCGTGCGGATAGCGGCGCATGAAGCTGCGCGGCAGTTCCACCCGGTCGAACAGCGCGGCGATGCGGTCCTCGCGCTCGGACCGGCTGCCGATGCCGTAATTCTGCATCGGCTCGGCCACCTGATCGTAAAGCTTCATGTGCGGATCGAGGCTGGCAAAGGGATCCTGGAAGATCATCTGCATGTCGCGCCGGGCGTGGCGCAGGGCCGATGGCGACAGCCCGAGGATGCTGTCGCCATCCAGCTCGACGCTGCCCGACTCAGGCTCGACCAGGCGCAGGATCGAGCGGCCGCAGGTGGATTTCCCGCAGCCGGATTCGCCCACCAGCGACAGGGTCTCGCCGGCATTGATGGTAAAGCTGACATCCTCGACCGCGTGGACATTGGCGATGGTGCGGCGCAGCACCCCGCCCCTGACCGCGAAACGGGTGGTCAGGTTCCTGACCTTCAGCAGCGGCCGGGGATCGGCGGATATGACCGGCTGCGGCTCGGCCACGGTGCCGTCGCGCATCAGCCGCATCATCTCGGGCGCGGGCTTGCCGGTCATCTCGCCCAGCCGCGGCACGGCGGCCAGCAGCATCCGGGTATAATCCTCGCGCGGGGATTCGAAGATCTGCTCGACCGGGCCTTCCTCGACCTTGTCGCCGCGATACATGACCACCACCCGGTCGGCCATCTGCGCCACCACCGCCATGTCATGGGTGATGAACAGGACGGCAATCTGCTTTTCCCTCTTCAGCCGGCCGATCAGGGCCAGGATCTCGGCCTGGATGGTCACGTCCAGCGCCGTGGTCGGCTCGTCGCAGATCAGCAGGCGCGGCTCGCAGGCCATGGCGATGGCGATGACCACGCGCTGGCGCATCCCGCCCGACAGTTCATGCGGATACTGATCCAGCCGCCGCTCGGGCTCGGGGATGCGGACCTGTTTCAGGATCTCCAGCGCGCGGGCGCGGGCCTGATCCCGGGTCATGCCGCGATGGGTGATCAGCCCCTCGGTCAACTGGTCGCCGACGGTGAAGACCGGGTTCAGCGCCGTCATCGGCTCCTGGAAGATCATGCCGATCTGGTTGCCGCGGATGTCGCGCATGGCGGGCGTCGGCTGCTGCGCCAGATCGATCATCCTGCCGTCGCCCGGATCGAACATCAGCCGCCCGCTGGCAATGGTGCCGCCGCCGAATTCCACCAGCCGCATCAGCGACAGCGAACTGACCGACTTGCCGGACCCGGATTCGCCGACCACGCAGACGCATTCGCCGGGCCTGATGTCGAAGCTGACATCCTTGACGCCGACGACCACGCCATCATTCGTCTCGAACTCGACCCGCAGCCGTTCGATGGAAACAAGCGGCTGTTCATCCAGCATCGGGGCGCCTCCGGTTCTTTTCCGAGGGAAGGCTAACCCTCGCGCGACAAATGTCAAAGCCGGAATTTCGGCTTCCACGGCGCGCGATAAGTCTTGCTTTCTCAACGGGCTTGGTTTGAAACTGCTGCATTCCGCAGGGATGGCGGCGGTGGAAAAAATCGCGGCCAGGCACGCGAAAGGCCAGGAAGATCGAGACAAGACAGGGACATGCGCCGATCCGCGTGCCGAAGCCCCGGCGGGCTCCCATACCCGACAGGAGAGTTTGATGAAAACCAGAACCTTACTGATGGGCGCGGCGGCGGCTTTGGCGCTGGCCCCGGCAGCCTGGGCCGAGCGCGGCAGCGACGGCCATGTGAACCTGATCTATTGGCAGGCGCCCTCGACGATGAACCCCTATCTGTCCTCGGGCACCAAGGATCAGGAGGCCGCCAGCCTGGTGGTCGAGCCGCTGGGCCGCTATGACGAGAAGGGCAATATGGTGCCCTTCCTGGCGCAGGAGATCCCGACCGTCGAAAATGGCGGCGTGTCCGCGGATCTGACCACCATCACCTGGAAGCTGAAGGAAGGGCTGAAATGGTCGGACGGCACGCCGGTCACCTCGGCCGACGTCAAGTTCACCGGCGAATACTGCATGAACCCCGATGGCGGCTGCGCGCAGCTGGCCAAGTTCGAGGGCGTGAAATCCATTGAGGCGCCGGACGATCTGACCATCGTCGTCACCTTCAACGAACCCAAGCCCTATCCCTACGGCCCCTATATGGGCCAGCAGTCGCCGATCCTGCAGAAGGCCCAGTTCGAGGGCTGCGCGGGCGCCGCCGCCTCGACCTGCACCGATCAGAACTTCAATCCGATCGGCACCGGCCCGTTCCGGGTGACCGAGTTCAAGACCAATGACGTGATCTCGCTCGAGGCCAATCCCGAATACCGCGACCCCGAGAAGCCGGCCTTCGCCACCGCCACGCTGAAGGGCGGCGGCGATGCCACGGCGGCGGCGCGGGCGGTGCTGGAAACCGGCGAGTTCGACTATGGCTGGAACCTGCAGCTGGCGCCCGACGTGCTGGCCAGCATGGAGGCCGCCGGCAAGGGCGAGCTGATCAGCGCCTTCGGCACGCTGGTCGAACGGATTATGGTGAACATGACCGATCCCTCGCCCGATCTGCCCGAGGGCGAGCGGTCCACCACCAAGAATCCCCATCCGATCCTGTCGGACGAACGGGTGCGCCGGGCGCTGTCCATGGCCATCGACCGCAACCTGCTGACCGAGATCGGCTATGGCCAGACCGGCCGGGCCACCTGCAACCTGGTGCCCGCGCCCGAGATCTATGCCAGCACCGACAATACCGAGTGCCTGACCCAGGATGCCGAGGGCGCGAAGGCCCTGCTGGACGAGGCCGGCTGGACCGTCGGCGGCGACGGCATCCGTGAAAAGGACGGCATGAAGCTGAAACTGCTGTTCCAGACCAGCGTCAACGCCGTGCGTCAGGATTTCCAGGCGCTGATCAAGCAGTGGTGGTCGGAAATCGGCGTCGATACGGAACTGAAGACCGTCGATGGTTCGGTCTTCTTCGGCGGTGACGCCGGCTCTCCCGACACGTTCCAGCGCTTCTATGCCGATGTCGAGATGTATGCCAACAACTTCGACGGCGCCGATCCCGAGGCCTATCTGGCCCAGCAGACCTGCGACAAGGCACCTTCGCCGGAAAGCCAGTGGCAGGGCGAGAACGTCAGCCGCTATTGCGATCCCGAATATGACCGGCTGATCGGCGAACTGGGCAAGACCGGCAATATAGATGAACGCGCGGCGCTGGCCAAGCAGTTGAACGACATGCTGACCAAGGACAGCATGGTGGTCGTGCCGCTGGTCGACCGGGGCCGGGTCTCGGCGCGCTCGAACAGCCTCGGCGGTGTCAAGCTGAACACCTGGGACAGCGAATTGTGGAACGCGTCCGACTGGTATCGCATCCAATAGGACCCAAAACGGGGCGGCCCTTCCCGAAAGGGCCGCCCTGCCGGCAACACCATCAATCTGGAAACACTCCGATGACGAAAGCTCTCGTATCAGCCTTTGCCCTTCTGGCCGCCACCCCCGCCCTTGCCGAGCGTGGCGCCGATGGCGACCTGAAAGTTCTCTACTGGCAGGCGGCGGCGGTGCTGAACCCGTATCTGTCCACCGGCGCCAAGGATATCGACGCCGCCTCGATGGTGATCGAGCCGCTGGCGCTGGTCGCCAATGACGGCTCGCTGATCCCGCAGCTTGCGGCCGAGATCCCGACGCTGGAGAATGGCGGCATCGCGGCCGATTTCAGCCATGTCATCTGGAAGCTGAAACCCGATGTCCTGTGGTCGGATGGCAGCCCCTTCACCGCCGAGGATGTCAAGTTCACCGCCGATTACTGCCGGGCGCCCGATTTCGGCTGCGCCGTGCTGGCCGAGTTCGACGGGATTGACTCGGTCGAGGTGCTGGATCCGCTGAGCGTGAAGATCAATTTCTCCTATCCGAAATTCGTGCCGCTGCAGGCCTTTGTCGGCGGCCGCACCCCGATCCTGCAGAAGGCCCAGTTCGAGGGCTGCACCGGTGCCGCCGGCGCCAGTTGCAGCGACCAGAATTTCGCGCCGATCGGCACCGGCCCGTTCCGGGTGACGAATTTCGTTCCCGGCGACGTGGCGCAGTTCGAGGCCAATCCGAATTACCGCGACCCCCAGAAGCCGGCCTTCGCCACCGTCACCATCAAGGGCGGCGGCGATGCCATGTCGGCGGCGCGGGCGGTGCTGGAAACCGGCGAATACGATTTCGCCTGGAACCTGCAACTGGATCCCGAGACCGTCAAGCGCATGGAAGCCGCCGGCAAGGGCGCGGTCTATGCCAGCTTCGGCACCATGGTCGAGCGGATCGAACTGAACCAGAGCAACCCGTCCTCGTCGCTGCCCTCGGAGGAACGCTCCTCTGCCGCCCATCCGCATCCCTTCCTGACCGATCCGGCGGTGCGCAGGGCGCTGTCGATGGCCATCGACCGGCCGCTGATGACCGAACTGACCTATGGCCCCGCCGGCAGCCCGACCTGCACCATCACCCCGGTGCCCGCCGCCTATGTCAGCGAGGACGTGACCTGCCTGACCCAGGATATCGAGGGCGCCAAGGCGGTGCTGGAGGAAGCCGGCTGGATCGCCGGCGCCGACGGCATCCGCGAAAAGGACGGCGTGCGGCTGGAGATCCTGTTCCAGACCACGGTGAACGCGGTGCGGCAGGACGTGCAGGCGATGGTCAAGCAATGGTGGTCCGAGATCGGCGTGGCGACCGAGCTGAAGACCGTCGAGGGCTCGTCCTTCTTCGGCGGCGATCCCGGCAATCCCGATTCGCTGGCCCGGTTCATGGCCGATGCGCAGATGTACACGGACGCCTATTACCTGCCCGACCCGGCTTCGTTCCTCGATGAGTTCACCTGCGCCAGCATCCCCAGCCCGGAAAGCCAGTGGCAGGGCAGCAACTCGCTGCGGTTTTGCGATGCGGCCTTCGACCAGCAGATGGCGCAGATGCACCAGACCTCCGACCCGGCCGAGCGTCAGCGCATCGCCCGCGAGATGGCCGATATCGTGGCCATCGAGGGGCATTACATGCTACCCCTGATCCATCGCGGCATGGTCTCGGCGCGGGCGAATTCGCTGGCGGGCACGGTCCCGAACGGCTGGGAAGGCTCGCTGTGGAACGTGGCGGACTGGTCGCGGGCCGAATGACGCGAGGATCGGGACGGAGGCGCCGATGCTGAACTTTACCATCCGCAGGCTGCTTCTGGCTGTCCCGACGCTTCTGTTCATCTCGCTGGTGATCTTCCTGCTGCTCGAAATCTCGCCCGGCGATCCGTTGGGCGATGTGCCGCTGACCGTCCCGCCCGAGGTGAAGGAAAAGATGCGCGAGGCCCTGGGCCTCGGGCAGGCCTGGTATATCCGCTATGCGTTGTGGCTGAAGCAGTTCTTCTGGATCGAGCCGCTGCACTGGTTCGACCAGGTCTTCGGCACCGGCTATGCCGAGGGCGCACAGCGGATCATCAGCTTCCAGTCCCGCAGCCCGGTCTTCGACGTGATCGCGCAGCGCCTGCCGCAGACGCTGATCGTGGTCGGCATGTCCTATGTCATCGCCGTCCTGATCGCGATCCCGATCGGGATCATCTCGGCCTACCGGCAATATTCGTGGATCGACCAGCTTGGCACCTTCGTGTCGATGATCGGCTTTTCGATGCCCACGTTCTTCACCGGCGTGGTGATGATCATCGTCTTCGGGGTCAAGCTGCAATGGTTCCCCTCGGTCTATGACACCACGCTGCAGGTGCGCGACTGGGACAGCTTTCTGGCGCAGGTGCGGCAGATGGTGATGCCGGTGACGGTCCTCGCCTTGTTCAACGCCGCACAGATCAGCCGCTTCATGCGCGCCTCGATGCTGGACAATCTGGGGCAGGACTATGTCCGCACGGCCCGCGCCAAGGGCCTGAGCGAAAGGACGGTGGTGCTGAAACATGTGCTGAGAAACAGCCTGATCCCGGTCGTCACCGTGATCGCCTTGGGCCTGCCCACGGTCTTCGGCGGCGCGCTGATCACCGAGCAGGTCTTCAAGATCAACGGCATCGGCCAGCTGCTGATCACCGCCATCTACGCCAATGACATCCCGATGGTGCTGACGGTGACCTTCCTCTTCGCCATCCTGATCGTGGTCTTCACCCTCATCGCCGATATCCTCTACGGCGTTCTCGACCCGAGGATCCGCTATGACTGAGACCGACCGCCAGCGCGCCCTCGACACGGCCGAGCAGGTCGACGCGACCGCCGCCGCCGCCGCGGTGGTCTCGGGCCTGCCGCCCGACGATCCGGTCCATGCCGGCGGCGAGACCCGCAGCCAGTGGCGCGATGTCTGGCGGCAGTTCCGCAGCCACAAGGGCGCGATGGTGGCGCTGGTGCTGTTTGTCGGCGTGCTGCTGTTCGTCTCGGTCGGGCCCTATCTCTGGACCATCGACCCGACCTATGTGGACATCCGCGCCCGCAATTCGGGCTTTTCCGCCGCCCATCCCCTGGGCACCGACCAGTTGGGCCGCGACATGCTGGCCCGGCTGATGGCGGGCGGGCGTGTCTCGATCGCGGTCGGGCTGACGGCGATGATCATCGCGGTCACGCTGGGCAGCTTCATCGGCCTGGTCTCGGGCTATTTCCGCCGCCTCGACGCGCCGCTGATGCGGTTGACCGAGCTGTTCCTGGCGCTGCCCCTGCTGCCGCTGCTGCTGTTGATGGTGACGCTGTTCCGCGAGCCCCTGTCGCAGAATTTCGGGCCGGCCATGGGGATCTTCATCCTCATTGTCTCGGCCATCGGCGCGACCAGCTGGATGCAGGCGGCGCGGATCGTGCGCGGCGACGTGCTGGGCCTGAAGGAACGCGAGTTCATCCTGGCCGCGAAATCCATCGGCACCCCGCCGCGCCGGATGATCCTGCGCCACATCCTGCCGAATGTGCTGTCGCCGATCATGGTCGCGGCCACCTTGGGGATCGCCACCGCGATCATCACCGAAAGCGCGCTCAGTTTCCTCGGCCTCGGCTTTCCGCCTGATTTCCCGACCTGGGGGCGGTTGCTCTTTGATGCGGTCGATCAGATGGTGCTCTATCCCAGCCGGGTGATCCTGCCGGGGGTGCTGATCTCGCTGACGGTGCTGTGCGTGAACTATATCGGCGACGGGCTGCGCGACGCCATGGACCCGCGCATCCGCGGCCGCTGAGATGCGGGGGCTTTGCAGGGCGGGGCTTTTCAGCACCTGACATTTCCATTATTGTCGAAATATGGAAATGAATCGCGCCCTCGACTGTTTCACCGCCCTCGGGCAGCCCATGCGCCTGTCCGTCTTTCGCCTGCTGGTGCGGGCGGGGGGCGAGGGCATGGCCGCCGGCCAGATCGCCGAGGCGCTGGAGGTGCGCGAGAACACGCTTTCGGCGAATCTGTCGGTGCTGTGCAATGCCGGGCTTCTGGCCCGGCGGCGCGAGGGCCGTTCGATCCGCTATTTCGCCGATCTGACCACCATGCGGCACCTGGTCGATTACCTGCTCAGCGACTGCTGCGGCGGTAATCCGGCCATCTGTCGCCCCGCCATCAACAGCCTCATCACCTCTCCGCTTCCCTACCCATCAAAGGACGACAGGATGCGCGACGCCCCCTTCAACGTGCTGTTTCTCTGCACCGCAAATTCCGCCCGCTCGCTGATCGCCGAGGCGATCCTGAACGCCGACGAGTCGGGGCGTTTCCGCGCCTTCTCGGCCGGCTCGCACCCCGCCGGCCGGCCCAATCCGCGCACCCTCCGGCTTCTGGACCGGCTGGGCCATGACCTGAGCGGCATCCGCTCGAAAAGCTGGGACGAATTCGCCGGCCCGGACGCGCCGAAGATGGATTTCGTCTTCACCGTCTGCGACAGCGCCGCCGGCGAGGTCTGCCCGGTCTGGCCCGGCCAGCCGATGAGCGCGCATTGGGGCCTGCCCGATCCGGCAGCGGTCGGCGGCAACGACGCCGAACAGGCGGCCGCCTTCAACCGCACCCACAAGATGCTGGCGACACGGCTGTCGGCCTTTGCCAGCCTGCCGGTCGGAACGCTGGAACGGAAATCGCTGCAGGCCGAACTCGACAGGATCGGGCGGGCGCAGGACTGATGGGCTATGATCTGAACCGCCGCCTGTTCGCCGAGGCATTGGGCACCGGCATCCTTGTCGCGGCCGTGGTCGGCTCGGGCATCATGGCCGAGACGCTGACCGGCGACCGGGCGCTGGCGCTTCTGGCCAACACGATCCCGACCGGCGCCATCCTGATCGTGCTGATCACCATGCTGGGGCCGGTCTCGGGGGCGCATTTCAACCCGGCGGTGACGCTGGTCTTCACCCTGCAAGGGGCGCTGGCGCCGGGGGTGGCGCTGGCCTATGTCGCCGCCCAGATCAGCGGCGGCCTGCTGGGCACCGGCCTCGCCCATACCATGTTCGAGATGCCGCTCTGGACCCCGTCGCCCACGCCGCGCACCGGTAGCGGCCAGTGGATCGCCGAGGCCGTGGCCAGCTTCGGCCTGATCGGCGCCATCCTCGGCGGGCTGCGCCTCCGGCCCGAGGTCGTGCCGGCACTGGTCGGCCTCTATATCACCGCCGCCTACTGGTTCACCGCCTCGACCAGCTTTGCCAACCCCGCCGTCACCCTCGCGCGGGCACTGACCGACAGCTTCTCGGGCATCCGCCCCGCCGATGCGCCGGGCTTCATCGTCGCGCAACTAATCGGTGCCACCCTTGCCGGGGCCGTCTTCGCCTGGCTCTACGCGCCCGCCCGCAGGGAGACCGCATGATCGTCATCCATCACAACCCTGCCTGCGGCACCTCGCGCAACGTGCTGGCGATCATCCGCGCCTCGGGGACCGAGCCGGTGGTCATCGACTACCTGACCGAAGGCTGGACCCGGCCGCAGCTTCTGGCGCTGTTTGCGGCGGCCGGCCTCAGCCCGCGCGAGGCCCTGCGCGGGACGAAATCCCCCGTCGCCGAACTGGGCCTGCTGGAACCGGGCACCAGCGACGAAGCGATCCTTGACGCGATGCTGGCCCATCCGGTGCTGGTCGACCGCCCCATCGTCGCCTCGCCCAAGGGCATCCGCCTCTGCCGCCCCTCGGAAACCGTGCTGCCGCTGCTGGACAAGCTGCCATCCGGTCCGCTTTACAAGGAGGACGGCCAGATGATCCTGAACGAAAGGGGCGAAATCCGTGACTGACCTGCCGAATGTCCAGCCCGACTGCTTCCTGCCCCCGGACCACGCCCGCCTGTTCCCGGCAGGCCGCAGCAGCCATGCCCCGCGCATCCTGCTGCTCTACGGCTCGCTCCGCGCCCGCAGCTTTTCGCGCTTTGCCGCCGAAGAGGCCGCCCGCATCCTGACCGCGCTTGGCGCCGAAACCCGCAGCTTCGACCCGCACGGCCTGCCGCTGGTCGACGAGACCGGCGCCGATCACCCCAAGGTCGCCGAACTGCGCGATCTGGTCGGCTGGTCCGAGGGCCTGGTCTGGTCCTCGCCCGAACGCCACGGCGCCATGTCCGGGCTGATGAAGACCCAGATCGACTGGATCCCGCTCTCCCTCGGCGGGGTCCGCCCGACCCAGGGCAAGACGCTGGCGGTGATGCAGGTCTGCGGCGGCAGCCAGAGCTTCAACACCGTGAACCAGCTGCGCATCCTCGGCCGCTGGATGCGGCTGCTGACCATCCCCAACCAGTCTTCGGTCGCCAGGGCATGGGACGAATTCGACGATCAGGGCCGCATGAAGCCCTCGGCCTATTACGACCGCATCGTCGATGTGATGGAGGAACTGATGCGCTTCACCCTGCTGACCCGCGACATCCGCGATCATCTGGTCGACCGCTATTCCGAACGCGTCGAAAGCCACGCCGCCCTGTCGGCGCGGGTGAACCAGTCACAGGCGGTCTGAGCAGAGGCCGGGCGCCGCTGCAAGATCGCGGGGGGTTGACCACCACTGTCTCACGACATTTGCCGCTCAGTCCTGCCAGGAACGCCGCGGCATTTCAAACTTGCCGACATCAGGTTAAGGCGGTGTCGTCAAGAGCCCATAGCCGCCGTTGGACCCGACAATCCAAATCACCTACGGTGCAGTGACAGCAGCGAGGCGAAGATTTGAAACAACCAAAAATTGCTATCGGCATCACAACCTATGAAGACATTTCCTCGGTAGACACTGGACTTGCTGTTTATGAACTGCTCCTGGAGTTTGGGGGGAAGCTACAGCCAGAGTTCGTCAACTGGCACGAACCTGTGAACATACCCGTGGCGGATCGAGAAACGTGGAGCCGTTATTGGTCTATCGACGTCACAACCAAGATAGAGGGGGCAGCCACCGAGTTCAAATTCGGCCCAGTTTGGCGGCGCAAGACATCGCTGGCAAGCACAGGAACAGTGACCCACGGGGATCTTTCCGGGCGTGACGCCTCTTCGACATTCCAGCTTTCCGCCAAGATGGCCGGTAGCGTTGATTGGCTTCAACTTTTCAGCAAGTTATGCTCTGTCTTGAAGCCTGCCTATGGCATGCTGCACTGCTTTCCACCCGAAGAAGTCAAGAGACTTGATTACCTGAGTTTCGATGGACCTGTTGCGGGTGAGATCGCCTTCACTGCTCGCGTGGCCTCCGATGGAAACCTTGTCAGACCAGACATGCGGCGGCGAACCTTTCCACGTCAGTTCACCTATCTGCCAGAACTCTCGTGGGCCAATTACTTCGGCCCAGAATGGGCGGGCACATACGATGCAGAGGGAGTGATTGGCCGGGCGCATAGGGCGTGGCGTGACGAAAACGGGGTTCTCATTCAGGTTTCCGAAAACTTCGCTGACGTTTCGAAGAACCGTGAGACGTTCAACAAGCAGCGCGACCTGCTTCGGCCATGCTTTGTGCCGGGGACATTGGGAGTGTCCGATCTTTTGTGTATGATTGATCGGGTCCATGCTTCACCGAAAGGAAGCATGTATGACGATCTCCAAGGAAATTCTGGACGAGTTGCTGAAAGGCGTTGAGCGCCCGGAGGACCTGCT
>NZ_JAHKNG010000063.1 GCF_018860165.1 Paracoccus marinaquae | reverse complement strand
CGCTTCGTTGTAGGATTTCCAGTTCGTCGTGCGGTAACGGGCGGGCTCGGGCTTGCTCATGTCGAGATTCTTAACCTACCGGATTCGCAGTGTGAATCCTTCCAGCGCCGAGTTCTGCAACAACGCCGTTGGTAATTTGGGAAGCCTAAATGCAGACGCCGTCTAGTGGAATGGCCCGCACATTGATGCGGGCCAAAGTCGATTGAGCATGTTGGCGTTGCGCTACTGCAGGTCCACCTGTACCTGCTTGATCACCCCGGTAAAAGCGAAGGGCGCCGCCTTTTCGTAAACGTGGGACACGCTCGCGCCGAGATCCATGCCTATATCCATGGTTTCGGTTGCGGAGAACCGGAACGGAGCGACCCTGGCGATTTCACCGCTGGCGACTTCCGTGCCATCTACCTGCAGAGTTACGATGCCGCCTGTGACCTCTTTCATCGGTTCAAAGGGCTTCTGTTCATAGACCATGGTGACGGTATGAGGACCGGGCTCCAGCGCAGTTCCGCCAGTCACGCGATAACGCTCCTTTCCAAAGAAGTTATATTCATAGACCGGAACGCCGTTTTCCAGGTAGAGCGTATAGCCCGCAGCCGAGCCGCCATTGGCGATCAGAACGCCACTGGCGCCGCCCTCGGGCACCTCAATTTCAGCCGTGATGGTATGCGAGCGCTGATAGACGGGAGCGGCGCTGCCTTCCGGAACCCGAACCGTGCCCGGCGCATAGGTAAAGCTGGTCCGCCCTCTGGTCACCGAAGGCCGTTCCGGGTTGGAGCTGCGCTCGGCGAAGCGATCGTCAAGCGGATAGACTTGGTATTTCCTGGCCTCCTCATCGAAAAGTGCCTGCAACTCAGCCAGCTTTTCCGGGTTTTCCGCGGCGAGATCATGCGCCTAGGAGAAGTCATCCTCGATATTGTAGAGTTCCCAGACATTGTTGTCGAAACCGACCGAGCCGGTCAGTACCCAGGGGGCGCCGTGGAAAGAGGCCGCGACCCATCCGTCATGATACAGCGCACGGTGGCCGCCGGTCTCGAAATACTGAGTCCGGCGGGTTCCGGGCGCATCGGCGTCGTCGAAGCTGTATTGCATGCTGACGCCGGCCATCGGCGTTTGCTCGGTGCCGTTCACGACATCGGGTTCGGGTACGCCGACTGCCTCCAGGATCGTCGGTGCGATATCCACCACATGGTGAAACTGCGTCCGGATCCCGCCCTGGTCGGCGATGCCTGACGGCCAGCTGACGATCATGCCATTGCGGGTGCCGCCCAAATGCGAGGGCACGCGCTTCATCCACTGGAAGGGCGAGGAGCCGGCCCAGGCCCAGCCGACAGGATAATGGTTCTCATGGGCCGGACCGCCGATTTCATCGATTTCAGGCAGTTGGGCCTCGACAGTGTCGGGGACGCCGCTCTGGGTCATCATGTTGTTCAATGTGCCGGTGACGCTGCCCTCGGCGCTGGCTCCGTTGTCGCCGGCGATCAGGATGATCATCGTGTTGTCGCCCTCGGGCATGGACTGGATCTGGTCGATCAGTCGCCCGATTTCATGATCGGTCTGCGCGAGGAAGCCTGCGAAGACTTCCTGATGCCGCGCAAAGAGCCGCTTTGAGTCCGCGTCCAATGTATCCCAGGCTTCGATTTCCGCAGGACGCGGCGTCAGGTCGGTGTTCTCGGGCACGATGCCGAGCTTCTTCTGGCGCGCAATGGTCTCCTCGCGCACGACATCCCAGCCCTGATCGAACTGGCCCGAGAATTTCTCGATCCACTCCTCGCTTACATGCAGGGGGGCATGAACGGCACCCGGTGCAAAATAGACGAAGAAGGGCTTGTCCGGGGCAATGGAACTCTGTCGGTCGATCCAGGATATCGCGTCGTCAACCAGATCGACATTCAGGTTGTAGCCTTCCTCCGGGCGCCGGTCGGGCTCTACTGGCGTGGTGTTGCGGAACAGCTGTGGCTCCCACTGGCTGGTTTCGCCGCCCTGAAAGCCGTACCAGTATTCAAAGCCAAGCCCCGTGGGCCAGTGGTCGAAAGGCCCTATCGGCGACGTTTCCCAGTCAGGCGTATTGTGCCATTTGCCGAAGGCGGCGGTGGAATAGCCATTGTCCTTCAGGATCTCGGCGACCGTTCCCGATGAGCGCGGCCAGATGCTATTGTAGCCGGGATAGCCTGTAGAGAGTTCGGTAATGGTGCCAAAACCGCTTTGATGATGGTTGCGTCCGGTCAGCAAGGCTGCGCGTGTGGGCGAGCAGATTGCCGTGGTGTGGAAACGGGTGAATCGTAGTCCTTCCGCGGCCAAGGCATCCATCGCGGGTGTGGGAACCGGCCCGCCAAAAGTTCCAGGTTGCCCAAAGCCCAGATCATCGATCAGGATGATGACAACGTTGGGGGCGTCTTCCGGAGGGATTACCGGCTGCGGGTAGTCCTGCTGCGATCCCTCGAATGTCTTCTTGATCACGCCCTCGAACGGAGCCGGGGGCAAGGGCAGAACCGATCCATTGCGAGGCACTTCCTGAGCATATGCCATATTCGACGTCGCAAGCAGCAAGGCGACGGTGCCTCCTTGCGCCATGCGGGTGATTTGGTGTGGCATCATCTCTGGCTCCTTCTGTTTACGAGGGATCAATGTGGAAGAGTGGGTTTATGTCGCAGATGCGCAGGTTTATTTGTTTGTTCATGCGGCGGGTTTCTCGAAAGCTGCAGGGCTCTTCCCGGCGATGAGTGAATACCTCTCGCAGAGATTGTAGAATTCGTTGACATATTCAAACAAGACCAATTCTGCCCACCACCTGGTTTCCCGCGCCGCCGCCAGATTCATCCCCCCTGATCAGCCCGACTTGTGGCCAGTTCGTCATCGATCATGTTGGTGGTGAACCGGGTGAAGGCCGCGCAGCAGCACGTTATTGCGCCCGCGTAGGGTGGCAATGTCCTGACCTTCGGACAACTCGGGCGGTGATGTCATGGGATCTTGACCAGCAGGCATTTCATCGCCGCCGCTGCGCCGTCAAACGAGGTCGGGTTCACCGTGGCGCCAAAGCCGGCGACCAGCGATGCCGTCGCCATTTTTCTAACCCGAGGCGGCGACGCGGAACCCGATGTTCCCGGTCGAACTGTCGGGTTCGTTCTGCGTGCGGGAGTGCACGTGATATCTGTCGCAATAGCTGTCATGGCACAGGTAGGAGCCGCCTCGCTGCACACGGGCGACACCCGTCCGGGCGCCGGTCGGGTTCACCGCGGGCAAGCGACCGGCAGGGGGCAGGGGGCCAAACCAGTCCTGAACCCATTCCCAGACGTTGCCTGTCATGTTGTATAGCCCGTACCCGTTTGGCGCATAGGCATGTACCGGCGCGGTGCCATGGTAGCCGTCCTCGGCCGTATTGGTCCTCGGAAACTCGCCCTGGAAGGTGTTCATGGCGAAGGCGCCGTCTGGCCGCATCGTGTTACCCCACGGAAACTTCGCGGCCTTCAGGCCGCCGCGCGCTGCCCGTTCCCACTCTGCTTCCGTCGGAAGGCGCAACCCCGACCAGACGCAGTATGCCAGCGCGTCGTACCAACTGACATGGACGACGGGAAAATCAGGACGGTCCTCGACCGTGCTTCCGGGGCCATCGGGAGAGCCCCAGAAGGCGCCATGGACCTGACGCCACCAAGGCAGTCCGGGCGGAGACACCGGAAAGGCGGCTGGATCGTCGAGCAGCAGGTGAAAGACATAGCTCCATCCTTCGCGCTCGGCCACGGTCCGGTAACCGGTCTCCGCAATGAACCGCGCGTAATCGGTGTTGGTGACAGTATAGGGCGCCATCAGAAAATCGTCGACACGAACCTTCCGGCGCGGACTGTCCATATCGGCGGGAAAAGTAGACTTGCGCGCGCCCATCTCGAATATGCCACCGGGCACTAGCCGTAATCCGACCCGAAGCTCGGCGCGGACAGTATCCGGAGCGGGCGCCACCGCCATGGCCACTGCCAAATGATCGCTGCCCTGCAGCGGATTATAGGGGTCGCAGCCTTCGCCGAGGTGGCAGCAGGAGGAGAGGTCATCTGTCATGGTTGCGATCCCGCTGCCAGTGTCGACATGGTTGGTCGTCCCGTCGCCACATCAGAATAAACGCAGGGTCGGTATGTGCAAGGTGCTGCTCATGACTTGCCGCGCAAAAACTCCGCACTTTGAGGCGGTCCGGGTTCCAATGGTGAATCCTCGCAGCCCGGGTTCTGCAACAACGGCTCCTGGATCAATTCTTTGTCGCCAGGGATCAAGTTTCACTATCGCGATCCGGCCATCTTCAGCTTCGCGAAATGAGGAGATGTCGCCGGGCGCCGATATGGGCTTCGGGACGCAAGCGCAACATTCAGGAGGGAACATGGCGCACGCTCAGACGAAACAGCCTGGTCGAAACGATCTGCGGCCGACAGCAGACGAGATCGCGCTGATGCGCGAAAAGGCGCGAATGGTGCGGCTGGAGACGATCCGGCTGATCCTGTTGCCCAAGATCGGGCATTTCAGCTCGGTCTTTTCCTGCGCCGAGATTTTCTCGTCGCTCTATTACGGGGTCATGTCGCTGAAAAAGGGCGACCCGAAATGGCCCGACCGTGACCGCTTCACCTATGGCAAGGGTCATGCCGCCATCGGCCATTTCCCGATCCTGACCGATCTGGGCTTTCTGCCGAAAGAGGTTCTGGACGGCTATTGCAGCCTCGGCAATCCGCTGGGCGATCACCCCGACATGACCAAGGTGCCGGGGATCGACTTTTCCTCGGGTTCCATCGGGCATGCGCTGTCGAACGGTCTGGGCATGGCCATGGGCGGCCGGATGCAGGGCCGGGACTTCACCGTCTTTACCATGATGGGCGACGGCGAGCAGCAGGAAGGGCAGGTCTGGGAGGCCGCGACCGCAGCGGTCGCAAACAAGGTCAACAACCTGATCGCCATCGTCGACCAGAACGGCTATCAACTTGACGGCGCGGTCAAGGACATCGTCGATACCGGCGATCTGGCTGCGAAATGGCGCGCCTTCGGCTGGGAAACCCACGAGGTCGACGGCCACAATCTTGACGAACTGACCACGGTCCTGCGCCACCTGAAGGCCGACAAGACCCGCCCCGGCCCGGCCTGCGTCATTGCCCGCACGATCAAGGGCAAGGGGATCGACCTGATGGAAAACCAGACCGGTTGGCACCTTGGCTATCTGACGCCCGAGGATTCCGAAATCGCCGCCCAGGAAATCATGAGCAAGGAGATCTGAGATGACCAAGCTTGAAAAGCTCTCGCCCGGCTCGTGGCATTACCTGATGATGGCCGAGGTCTTCCCGGACCTGCTGCGCCCGTCGGACGCGCTGATCGACCTGACGGCGGAGGGCGAGGAAATCGTGCTGCTGTCGCCCGATCTGGTGAATTCCGGCGGCCTGTCGAAATTCGCCGAGAAGCACCCCGACCGGGTGATCAATACCGGCCTGTCCGAACAGAATACCGTGTCAATGGCGGCCGGTCTGGCAACCACCGGCATGGTGCCCTGGGTCTCGGGCATGGCGTCCTTCCTGGCGCTTCTGTGCAATGAACAGATCCGCATGGATGTGGCCTATTGCCAGCAGCCGGTGCGGATCATCGGCCACCATACCGGCCTGTCCTTCGGCTTCTACGGCTCGTCCCATCACGCGACCGAGGATATCGGCGCGCTGCGTTCGATCGCGAACATGACGATCATCTCGCCCGCCGACGGCAACCAGCAATATGCGGCGATGATGGCGTCCAGGGATTACGACGGCCCGCTCTATTACCGCACCGGCCGCGGCCGCGATCCCGAGGTCTATGCCGAGGGTGCGCCGTTCGTGATCGGCAAGGCCATCGAGCATATGCGCGGCACCGACGTGACCGTCATCGCCTGCGGGATGCCGCTGCATCCGTCGATCCAGGCGGCGACAAAGCTGAATGCCGAAGGGTATTCGGTCGGCGTGATCGACATGCATACGATCAAGCCGCTGGATGTCGACGCCGTTCTGGAGGCCGCGTCGCATTCCAAGGTCATCCTGACCGTCGAAGAGCACAACGTCCTTGGTGGTCTGGGTGCGGCGGTGGCCGAGGTTCTGGCCGAAAACGGCAGCCCGGCCCGTCTGGTGCGCCATGGGATCAAGGATGAATATTCGCTGATCGGCCCGCCGACGCATCTCTATCAGCACTACAAGCTGGACGAGGACGGCATCGAAAGCGTCATCCGCGACCAGCTTGCGTGACGCCCGCAATCCGGTGAACCAGGCAGCCGCATCATCCGGTGCGGCTGCCTGACCTTTTCGGTATTTTCCCGCCTGACATCGAGAGGCCCCTGGTATGAACGACATGCGTGAAACCGGCATCTCCGCCCGTGACACCGGCATGCTGCTGCGGCAGCGATTTGACCGTATGCACACGCTGACGCGGACGGGTGTGGCCCCGACCCTGGCCGAGCGCCGGGACCGGCTGGACCGCCTGCGGCAGATGCTGATCGCCAATGAAGACGCCTTCATTGCGGCGATCTCGGATGATTTCTGCCACCGCTCGCCACATGAGAGCCGACTTCTCGATATCGTCCTGACCCTGAATGCCCTGCGCAATGCGCGGCGGAACCTGCGCCGCTGGATGCGGGACGACCGCCGGCATGTGGACCTTGCCTTCCAGCCGGCGAGAGCCCGGGTGCGCTATGAGCCGCTGGGGGTGATCGGGATCATCTCGCCCTGGAACTATCCGCTGTTCCTCGCGCTCGGACCGCTGGTCGATGCGCTGGCGGCGGGCAACCGGGCGATGATCAAGCCTTCGGAACTGACCCCGCGCACCTCGGCCCTGCTGGCAGAGAAGATCGCCGCGAGTTTTGACGAAACCGAAGTCACCGTGATCACCGGCGATGCCCTGGTGGCGGCGGCGTTCTCGCGGCTGCCCTTCGATCATCTGGTGTTTACCGGCTCGACCGCGGTCGGGCGCAAGGTGGCCGAGGCGGCCGCCCCGAACCTGACCCCGGTCACGCTGGAGCTGGGTGGCAAGTCGCCGGTGATCCTGTGTGACGACTATCCTTTGCAGGACGCGGCGCGCAGCATTTCCTTTGGCAAGTATCTGAATGCCGGGCAGACCTGCATTGCGCCGGATTACGCGCTGGTGCCTCGGGCCAAGGTTCGGGACTTCGGCGAAGCGGTGATCGCCGAGGCGCGCAGGAAATATCCCAGCCTCGCGAAGAACCCTGACTATACCTCGATCATCTCGCCGCGCCACCGCGCCCGCCTGACCGGCGCCATCGACGAGGCCCGCGCCGGCGGTGCCACGGTTCTGAGCCTCGAGGATGACGGCACCGTGGAATTCCGCAAGATCCCGCCCACCGTCGTCATCGACGCACCGGCCGACAGCCTGCTGCTGAACGAGGAAATCTTCGGCCCGATCCTGCCGATTATCGGCTATGATACACTGGACGAAGTGGCGCAATACATCAATTCGCGTGACCGTCCGCTGGCGCTTTATGCCTTTGGCAAGGACCGTCGGCGGTTGAAAGGCATTCTGGACCGGTCGATCTCGGGCGGCGTGACGCTGAACGGCACCATGCTGCACGCCGCGCAGGAGGGCATGGCATTCGGCGGTGTGGGCGCGAGCGGCATGGGCGGCTATCACGGCCATGACGGCTTCAAGCGTTTGAGCCACGCCCGCTCGGTCCACAGAATAGGTTTCATCAACGTGTTCGAGAAGCTTGGGCCGCCCTGGGGGGCGCTGGCCGGGCGCATATCGAGATTCCTGGCCGGGCGGTGCTAGGCGCGGCGATTTGTCCGAAACCCGGCCCGGCCGGCGTTCCATGACGTAACAAGGATCTGCAACGGAGAAACGCGATGAACGAGCGAGAAACGACGGGGCGGAGCCATCCTCTGCTGCGGCTGTTCGGAATACTGCTGGGAATCATCGGACTCGTCCTGACGGGCGGCGGTCTGTATCTGATCACCCTCGGCGGGTCGTGGTATTATGGGGTTGCGGGACTGCTGATCCTGCTGGCCGCCATCCGCACCTTCCGGGGCGAGGCAGCCGGGCTTTACCTCTATCTCGCAGTGTTTCTGGGCACTGTGGTCTGGGCGTTGTGGGAGGTGGGCTTCAGCTTCTGGCCGCTGGTTCCCCGGTTGGTCGCTCCGATCTTTCTGGCCGCCGCTGCGCTGCTGCTGTTGCCGCTGGTCAGCCCGGCCCGCGGCAGGCCGGCTCTGACCCGGCCCTTTGTCCTTGGCGGTGTGGTCATGGCGGCCGGTTTCGCGGGGTTCATGGCGCTGATGTTCCTGCCGCATGGGGTGATCCGCAACGAGGTGGCCATCACTCCGGGCACGGTCTCGGCCGCCACGCAGGCGGCGGGCGGCGACTGGACCGCCTGGGGCCGGACCAACGAGGGTCTGCGCCATGCGACGGTCGACCAGATCACGCCCGAAAATGTCGGGCAACTGGAAGTCGCCTGGATCGCGCGCACCGGCTTTGTCGCCGATCAGTCGCAGCAACTGCAGGATCAGAACACGCCCCTGGCGATTGACGGCATGCTGTATCAATGCGCCGCCGGCTCACAGGTGACGGCGCTGGATGGCGCGACCGGCGAAGTCAAATGGCAGTTCGATCCCAAGGGTGCCTCGCCCTACTGGAAGCGTTGCCGCACCGTGGCCTATTTCGATCCCGGCCCCGGCGATCAATGTGGCCCGCGCGTGGTGATGACGACGACCGACATGCGGCTGATCTCGCTCAGGGCATCCGATGGCAAGCCCTGTGAAAGCTTCGGCAGCCAGGGCACCGTCGATCTGTCGGCCAATATGGGCCAGCTGGTCCCTGCCGATCCGCCCGATCCGAACGCGACCGTCCCGGCCGTTCCGGGCTTTCTGGCGCAAACCACCGGACCCTTCGTCGGCGGCGGCAAGATCGTCCTTGGCGGCTGGGTGGCCGATAATGTCAGCACGGGCGAGCCGTCGGGCACCATCCGGGCCTTTGATGCCATGACCGGAGCGCAGGTCTGGGCCTGGGATCTGGGCAATCCGGCGATCACCAACCTGCCGCCCGAAGGCGAAACCTATACCAAGGGCACCCCCAACGCCTGGAGCGGCTTTGCCATCGACGAGGCGCTTGGCATGGTCTACCTGCCGCTTGGCAATGCCACGCCCGACTATTACGGCGGCCAGCGGCGCGATTTCGACGATGAATATAACGCCTCGGTTGTCGCATTGAATCTGGAGACCGGTCGTGAAGTCTGGCACTTCCGCACGGCCAATCACGACATCTGGGATTATGACCTGCCCTCGCAGCCGGCGCTTGCCGATCTGCCGGATGGCAAGGGCGGCACGGTCCCGGCACTGATCCAGACGACCAAGCGCGGCCAGATCTTCGTGCTGGACCGCCGGACCGGCGAGCCGATCAGGCAGGTCGAGGAAAAGCCCGCCCCGCAAGGCGACGGCTCGGTCGAGGGAGAGTACTACGCGCCGACGCAACCCTATTCGACCGCCATGGCGGCCATCGGCGGCGACGCCCTGACCGAGGCGCGCATGTGGGGGGCGACCCCCATCGACCAGATGCTGTGCCGGATCGCGTTCAAGCGCGCCAACTATCAGGGCGATTTCACGCCGCAATCGACCCGCGACACCATTATCTATCCGGGCAATAATGGCGGCATGAACTGGGGCAGCACCAGTTTTGACGAAAGTCGCAATATCATGGTCGTCGCCGACATGCGGATGCCGGTCGTGACCAGGCTGATGCCGCGCGGGACGTTCCGCGAGGAAAATCCGGGCTTTCTGGGCGATGCCCATGGTGCACTGTCGGCACAATTCGGCCTGCCCTATGCCCATAAGCTCGTCAACTTCATGTCGCCCGCGGGCATTCCCTGCCTTGAGCCGCCCTGGGGCACGATCTCGGGCGTGGATGTCGCCAGCGGCAAGCTGGTCTGGCAGCAGCCCGCCGGCACCGGTCGCGATGTGACCTTTCCGGGCCTCGGCCTGCAGAACCCGCTGGCCTTCCATGTCGGGATGCCTGCACTGGGCGGTGCCTTCACCACCAGCACCGGGTTGGCCTTCCACTCGGGCACGCAGGACTACTATCTGCGCGCCTATGACACCGAAACCGGCGAAGTCCTGTGGAAAGGTCGCCTGCCATCGGGTTCGCAATCCACGCCGATGACCTATCTCGGCAAGGACGGGCGTCAGTATATCGTCCTGACCGCCGGCGGCGCGCGTTACAACCCGAATGACTGGGCGGATTACGTCATCGCCTTCGCGCTGCCCGAATAACCCGACGACCCCGGGCCTGCGCGGCACGTCCCGCGCAGGCCCCTTACCTCAATTCGGAAATGACGGAACATGGCTAGAATCGAAGGCGGCTGCGCTTGCGGCAGGATCCGGTACTTCAGCGCGGCGGATCCGGTCATGGTGGTGAACTGCCATTGCGAGGATTGCCGGAAAACCTCGGGCGGGGCGTTCAGCTTCAACCTTGTCATGCCGGCGGGCACGGTGACCGTGACCGGCACAGATGCCACCTATCCGGACGGAAACGGCGCCAGCGGAAAACCTTTCAGCCGGCATTTCTGCCCCTCCTGCGGCACGCATTTCCGGTCTGAAGGCGAGGGCCATGAAGGGATCGAGATGATCAAGGCCGGCACGCTCGACCACCCCGAAGGCTTCGCCCCCATGGCCCATATCTGGGTCGAGCAGAAGCTGCCCTGGGTCGCGATCCCCGAGGGCGCGCCACAATTTCCGCGCCAGCCCTGACTGCCGCACCGCCCCGGCGTCCCACCCGCCCCCAGCAATTCACCGGATGACAAGACGATTCGGATGACTTGCTGCGAGTTGGCGCATAACCTGTCGCCCTCTGTTTCTGTCTCCGGGGAGGAGGAGGGTGGAGCGTTACTATCATCGGGCCAGTTCCCTCATCGACTTGCAGCATCTCGCGAAAGCCAAAGGGGCCGATCTCGGAGCCGCGATGCGTGCCGTCGGCCTGAGCAAGGCGCTGCTGAACCGGCCCGACGAGCGGATCGATTTCGTCAGGCTCTGCGCACTTCTCGATCATTGTGCCCTGGCCTGGGCGATGCCGGATCTGGCGCTTCGGCTGGCGGGCTATCAGCATCTCGACATTCTGGGGCCGGTCGGGCTCGTGACACGGATGGCGCGGGACGTGCGCAGCGCCCTGACGGCGATCGTCGACAATCTGGACATCAACAGCAATGCCGTCGTCGCGCACCTGGCCGAGGAAGACGGCGTGGCGACGATCATGATCGACACACTTGTCCAACCGACGGGCGCGCAGCATTTCATCCTTCTCTCGCTCGGCCTGGCCCGGAACGTCATCGAGGCTGTCTGCCGCGCGCCGCTGGATCTGATCGAGGTCAGCCTTCGTCAGGATGCAGGCGATCTTCGCGCGGCTGCCGAGAGGTGGTTCCACTGCCCGGTTCGTTTCCGTGCCGAACAGAACGCCTTTCATTTCGACGCTGCCCTTCTCGACCGTCCGATCGAACGCCGCGACGAAGTCTATCGCGCCATTGTCGAGCGTTACTTCGAGTCAATTCGGCTGGAAACACCGGAGACCATCGTCGAGACCGCGCGTCAGGAGATCGCGCGACAGATGGAGTTCGGGGGCTGCACGCTGGAAAGCCTTGCCCTGCGCCTGCGGATCGAACCCCGCAGCCTGCAACGACGACTGCAGGAGGAGGCGACATCGTTTCGGGGACTTGTAGATGACTGGCGCCGGGAGAGGGCGCTGTCGCTGGTGACCCAGACCCGGCTGCCGCTGTCACAGGTCACGCTGGCGCTCGGCTTTTCGGATCCGAGCGCATTCACCCGCGCGTTTCAGCGCTGGTATGGCAAAGCGCCGCTTGCCTTCAGGCAGAGCGGCGGGTCCTGACAGGCCGCTGAAATAGTCGCTGACCGGGAACTGTTTCCTTGCTTCCGGCCATGTCGATTCAGAGAGCGCTGCTTGCCGACTAACGGCACGGGCATCTGGCGCTGCTTTTCTACCTTGCGCGGGCAGTCGTCTGGGCGGTCTGACTGAACCGCCCCGGGTTTACCGGAGAGTAGAACACTCAAAGGATGAGCCCTATGACGAAGCAGAGATTCACCCCCGCTTACCCTGCCGAACTTCGCGAGCGCGGCGTTCGGTTGTTTCGAGAGCACCGCGCTGATTATGCCAGCGATACGGCTGCGTATAAGGCAATTGCGCCGAAGCTTGGCTGTTCACCGGACAGTCTTCGCGTCTGGTGCCAGCAGGCCGAACGCGATGCCGGTCAACGCGCCGGGCTGACAAGCGCAGAGAAGGATCGGATCAAGGATCTGGAGCGCGAGGTCCGTGAACTTCGCACGGCCAACGAGAT
>NZ_JAHKNG010000062.1 GCF_018860165.1 Paracoccus marinaquae | reverse complement strand
GCCGAAACGTCCGGGAATGGTTTGCGGCCCGCAACCAGTTCGCCATAATGTTCGGCGAGCGCTTCGCCGCTTGAGTATCTGAAACTGCATGGGCCGGATCAGATACACAGAGTTCCTGACACTCCCGTCTTTTCATGGCAGGCTCCTATTCTCCGACCCGATTCAGCCAAACCACGCGCCGCGCAATCACATACTGGCCTTGAGCGGCGCCCTCGATCTCGAGAATGGCATAGATCGTATCCATATCGACGGGCAGCATGCGCAGCGTCATGTCCATGACCGCGCCCGCCATGCTCACGTCGCCTCGGCCGACGAGGCGCGGCAGATCTTCCTGATCGCAGTCTCCGGCCCATGCCAGGACCGCATCGTCCGGCGTAAGCACCGGCTCTGGGATCTTGGGGTGGTCGATCTCGATCACCCAGCGACCCTCGTCCGCGAGGGTGACGGCCATCGGTTCGGTCATCTCGGGGTGATCGAGCAGCAGATCCTCGCCCAGCAGCCAGATGGACATGGTCTCGGTTTCGGGCGAGGGCTGCATGGGGATGACCATCCCGCCGGCAAGGACGTAGCCGGAAAGGTGGGCGACGCGCCAGTCGCCCACGAACCGCTCGCGCAACTCCTGCCACGCTGTCGGCGAGGACATGCCGCAAAGGGGCGAACTGTCGCTCCGATCCTGTGCCAGGGCAGGCACGGCGGCACAGACCAGAACGATCGTCAGCGCGAGGGCCCGTTTCATCGGCTTCATTCCTCCTTACCGTAGCAGGTTAGTGCCCTGCGACTGTGATCTGGCCCTCCACGACATCAAGGACGAGGGGATGGCGCTGTCCCGGCACCCGGTCCGACATCGGATGAGCCACCAGGTGCGCTTCGATCTCTCCGTTGAAACGCAGCGAGCCATCCCCGTCGCGCTCGATATCCAGGATTGTGCGCGTCCCCGTATCGTCAGCGAGCCGTAGAACTGGATTTCCAGCTCCGTCCTCGATCCGCAGTTCGAGGAGGCTTGCCGTTCCCTCGACCATCATCACTAGCAAACGGATCGGGCCGATATCTTTCGGCACCTCCTGCGGATCGGCGAAGATGCGCAGGGAGCCGACATCATCGCTCTCGAAATGGTACTCCGACCGCTCCGCGTCGATGCGCCAGGACGTGGGCGCGCCGTCCAGAAACCCAGTCATGCTCCCGTCTGGTTCCTGAGCGAGGACAGGTGCGGAAAGGCAGATCGCAACTAGGGAAAACGCCGCGGTCCTCACTGCAACTCACCCAATACGGCTTCAAACGTCAGGCTAACACTGAGAGTATCGTCGGGGTCAGGATTACGAAGGGCAATCCGGTCCATACTGGTTAGAACACCTTCCACCTGGCCCGCGATTGCCAGCACATCGCCTTGGTAGGAGGCGCTCGTAATTGTCAGGGAGAGTTCATCGTCCAGGTCCGCACGGTAAACGCGATACGGATCGGTATTGAGAATTGGAACGTCGATTTCTGCGGAAAAGAAGCCACCATCGAGATCGCCGATCCACTCTGCGCCGACGGACAAGCTGCCCAGGCCGCGCTCCCTCAGTGCCGGTGCTCGAAAATAGATTGAAAAGCTTGAAGACGTGAAGTCGGACTGCTCTGTCCAGACCGACAGTTCAATCTCTTCGCCTGCGATCGTCCCGGATGCCGTTCCCCCCGGCTCTGCGGCTACGGCAGGCACGACAAGGGCCAGAAGGCCAAATGCCGTAATGACTGATCTGAGCATGGTTATGAATTCTCCTGATTTTTGTGACGCCCGTCATTCGCCAAGCGTGATGATCGCGCGGCCGAGAACTGCCCTTTCCGTTATGTCCAGATAGCGGATTTCGTAGGTGCCGGGCGCATCCGGCATTTCGATCTCCAGGCTGTCGATCCCGACGGCGCTTGCGAAACTGATCCAGCTGAAATCCGCCTGATCGGCGCGAGCCAGCGCAACACGCCGGTCCTCGCTTTCGCCGCCGCCGGTCCAGCGCACGACGATGGTCTCGCCCGGCCTCGCGGTGGCGGGCACGACGAGCCCGGCACCCTCATCCATCGGCGCATCTGCCGCCAGAACTTCGATCGGCCGGCGCGCCATGACCCGATCGCCATGATCCAGATGGTAACGGACTTCATAGGCGCCTGGCTCCGCCGGGGCGGTGAACGTGCCGCGATCAGCATCGCCGATGCGGCGATAGCCGCTTTGCTCGCCGTCGGGCGTGCCGATTCGAACGATGGCAACGTAATCGCGCGGATGGATGACGCCGCTCCATGATACGGTGATTTCCGTTTCGGCCCGCACCCTGTCGGGTCCGTTGAGCGAGACATCACCCTCGATCACCTCGACGGGCGCGCGGGCGAGAACTCGGTCGCCGGTGTCGAGTTGCAGGCGTACCTCGTAAAGCCCCGGTTCGGCCGGCGCACGCAACTCGCCCTCGGCATCGCCTTCCATGCGGTGGTAATCGCCATAGGCTCCGTCATCTGCCCCTGCGGGCACGATGGTGACGTAATCGCGCGGATGCAGGCCCCCGGCCTGCCAGGTGACGGGGAAAGCCGACCCGACGACGACCTGTGCCGGCGCCGATACGGTGACGTCCGCATCGACCACCTCGACGGGTGTGCGGGCGAGAACTCGGTCGCCGGCGTCGAGTTGCAGGCGCACCTCATAAAGCCCCGGCTCGGCTGGCGCACGCAACTCGCCCTCGGCATCGCCTTCCATGCGGTGGTAATCGCCATAGGCTCCGTCTTCCGCCCCCGCGGGGACGATGGTGACGTAATCGCGCGGATGCAGGCCCTCGGCCTGCCAGGTGACGGGGAAAGCCGACCCGACGACGACCTGTGCCGGCGCCGATACGGTGACGTCCGCATCGACCACCTCAATGGGTGTGCGAGCGAGAACCCCGTCGCCGGCGTCGAGTTGCAGCCGCACCTCATAGAAGCCGGGTTGGGTCGGGGCGCGCAGTTCGCCCTCGGTCCGGTCCTCAAGCCGCTCGTAGTCGCCATAGATCCCGTCCTCTGCATCGGCGGGCACGATTGTGACGTAATCGCGCGGATGCAGGTCCTCGCCTTCCCATGTCACCCTGAACGCGGACCCGACAACGGCCTGCGCCGGAGCGAATACCTGCGCGAGGGGCTGCTCTGGCGCGATAGGCGGGAAGATCGCGTGGACATTGCGTGCGCTGTCCGATGCCAGACTGATTTCGGTCTGCGAGAAGTCGTCCTGAGCCGTCGAATGGACCGTCACGATATAATCGCCGAACGGCAGATCGGCGGTGAGGGGATTTGCGGTGCCCGTCCGCATCATGTTGAATCCGGTGTCCGAGATTTCCCAAATCACCTCGCCGGGCAGAAGGGGAATATCCAATGGCATCGACGGTTGGTCCCAGACAGGTTCGTCGCCGATCTTCCCGCCAGCGAGATTGGCGGTGAAGGTGAAGGTTCCCGAAGGTGGCGCAGCGGTGACTTCACGCAGTGCGTCGGTCAGTTCGCGGGCGTTGTCAGCGGTCAGGAAGCGGCCGCCGGTCTCCTCGGCGATACATTGCATCTGCATCAGCGCCTCAGCCTCGCCCCTGACGTCGAAGCCGATGACGTGGGCGGTGAAGTCCACGCCGGCCGCCTCCAGCGCGCGGGCGGCAGCGCAGGGATCGGGGTTGCAGGTTTCGATGCCGTCCGAGACGAGGATCACGGTTGCCGCCTGTTCGGTATGGCGCAGCGCTTGGGCAGCGGCGATGACAGCATCGGTCATCGGGGTCATGCCGCGCGGGTTCAGTTCGTTAACGATCCGGGCAATCTCGTCGGCGGTGCCCGGCGCCGGCGCAACAACGGTCTCGATATCCGAGCATTGTCCGCGCTCGCGGTGGCCGTAGGTGACGAAGCCGAGATTCTGGTCTGCGGAGAAATCCGACAAGATGTCGGCCACCACCTCACGGGCGATGGTGATCTTGTTCACCCCGTCGATCTGGCCCCACATCGACCCCGAAGCATCCAGCACGAGGATCGTGTTCTGGCGTTCCTGGGCGAGCGTCGGCGCTGCAAGGGATAACGTCAGGGCGGCAAGCCCGGCGGTCACGAGCGGTTTCATGCGGCTTCTCCGTTGTGCGTGGCTCCGAAGCGAGCGCCCGCGCGCTCTTTCAGTTTGCGAAAATGCGAGGACATCTGCTCCAGCCGCGCATCCCATTCCGGGTCGGGCTGCTGGCCGTCGGTCGTTTTGAAATAGACCTGCATCAAGCAGGTGACGGCGAAGGGTTCCAGGAAGGCCGCCTTGACGCTCCATGCGAACAGAAGCGCGAAGACGAAGCCGCCCGCCGACCAGGCACCGGGGATGGCGTAGACCAGTGCGGCAGCCGGGGCGAGCATCACGAGGAAGATCAGAAAGGCGAGGCCGTAGGTAAAAAGCGTCAGCCAGGCGGCGTTGCGCAGCATCACTTTCCAGTTCTGGCCGTAGAGCACCAGCGCCTCACGCGCCGATCCCCAGGCATCCGTTGAGCGGGTGCGGATCGCATGAGCGAGGATCACCTCATCGATGAACCCGACCGCCATGCGTAGGAATGCCTGGACGACGCCCATCAACTGCCGGACATAGGGGATTGGCAGGATCGACAGGATGCCGCGCGCCAGCCCCGTGACGGCGCGAATAACGCCCTTTACCAACTGGTCCAGCGCGAAGAGCAACGACGCCTGGCCGAAGCGTTCTTTCACCACGGTCGTGGCATGGGCGATCTGACCGCGCCCTTCCGGCAGAGGCCTGCCGTCGATCAACTCGACCAAAACCGCGACGTGACCCGCCTTGACGACGTAAAGGATGTACTCGCGCAGCCAATACATTACCGCGCCGGTCACACCGAACCCCGCCATGCCGCCCCAGGCCATAGCGGTCGCGCGGAAATCTTCATCCCCGAAGGCGCCGACGCCCCAGCCGATCACGACGCCGGCGCCGGTCGCAAGGATATAGGCCAGCGTGATCCCGAAATAGACCGCCGCTCGCAAGAGCACGAAAGGCAGCGTCCGCATCATCAGGCTGAACGCCTGTCCGATATTGAAATCCCACAAAGCTCCGGTTTCCTTTCGGGTGTCGATCAGTCTGAGAGGTGAAGGCCGGGGGCGGTCGCTTCGTCCCCGAAATGGCGCCGCAGCCAGGCGTTGATGTCATTGGCGACTAGCGCGGGCCCGTCGCCGGACACGCTCCACCGCGACAGCGTGACTCGTGTGGCCGGGCGCGTGTCGCGAAAGACCAGAACCACCTTCGAGGTGCTGCGGTCCTCTCGCGCGGTGTGGCTGCGGTCAAGTTCGGCACTGTCCAGCGCCTCCAGCGGATAGTCCCGCCGGCGTGTGCCGAGGCGCGATGTCCTGGTGATGCTGGCCAGCCCCGTCCCCGCATCCAGCCGGAGCCGCGTGCGCTCGGACAGGGCAATGTATCCCGCTACGAAGGCCCCGTTCAGCCCGACCAGCAGCACCAGCGCGGTCAGGAACTCGCCGCCGATCAGATTGGCAAGCCCGATCAGCGTGACCGGCAGGACAGGCAGCATGACGAACCACAGGATGAAGCGCGGTATCCCAAGTTCCCGTTCCAGCAGATGGGGTGTGTTCGTCTCGATGCTCATGAGGGGCCTGTTCGTTCGCGGCGGGACAGCCAGCCATTGATGATGCCCGCCAGATGCGCGACCTCCTCGTGGTCCGGGTGGAATATCGGCACGACGATCTCGCGCCGCTCCGGTCCCGATCCGCATATCAGGACCAGCCGGGTCTCATCGTTTCCCGCAGCCGTTCCATAATGCGCGACGCTTTCCAGCCTGTGCAGGTCCGAGAGCGCGTATGTCTCTTCGCGTCGCCCGCGCAATGTGGTCACGCGCAGTCGAACAAACCCCGCATCCCGATCCAGGCGCAAATGCGTCAGTCGCACCACCTCGTGTAGGTAGAGCCAGCCGATTAGGCCCACCATGGCCAGCGCGATGACCCCCGTTCCGACGGCGCCGGCCGCAATGGCCGCGAGACCCGCCGCGATCGCCGCCAGTATCGCCGCTGCGGCGATCGTCGCCCGCCGGATCGGACGGTTCTCGATCTCAAGCACGTTGTCGGAATCTTGCGTCACGCGCAGCGGATCAGCCAGAAATTCGGCCAGCGTCATGGGCCGGCACCCAACGACGTGTCGATCCGCCCCTCGACGTCGCGACAGTCGTCAGGGGCATCCCGGCGGCATAGGGTTGCCGAAAAATTGGCCTGGATGCGGCGTTCATCCTCAAGGTCCAGCAGGTCGATCGACATCTGCGGTGACTCGTCCTCGCTTTCCCAGACCGCGCCTGCCAACGCCCCGCGATCGGGCCGTATTTCGATGGTTAGACCGGCGGGCGGCGTATCTCCGGAAGGCTTACCGTGAAAGATCAGGCCGATGGAAATGCTGCCGTCACCAAGCGCATGCAGTTCGATCATGGTCAGCGGACCGATATCGGTGATCTGCACCATCGCCGAGCCATCATCCTGACGCAGCACCTTCCAATTCAATTCTTCACCGTCCAGGTTTGCTCTGATCTCGCCGATGGCCTCCAATGCACCAGCCGGGGTTGCGAAGCTGAGGGCCAGGAGAAGCGGGATAAGCACCTTCATTGTCATTCCTATCGGCTGATCAGTTGTTCACGGACTCCCCGCGCCGAATTGCGTTTTGTTCCCATCGCCTCATTGGCCGAGAAGAAACTGATGATCCCGTCCGAGCGCCGCGCACCGGACCCGAATTGCCATTCGAATTGCGGCGCCGAGGCAATCTGGCAATCCTGAACCAACGCCCATTCGAAGGGCTCTGCGGGAGGCTCGGAACCCGTTGAAGTCAACATATGAAACTGCGGGTCCATTGGTTCGCCACGCACAAAGTCAAAGCGCAGCGGCTTGTTCCCACCTCGAACCGGCACCAGCTCAGTCTGAATGCCGTCCTGACCCATATACAAACGGTTGCGGTTCCGATCATAGATGATCTCGAAAGTGCTCTCCTGAACGCCTATTGCCACACTTGTTCCGATGGCGGATTCGGTCCACGTTCCCGCGATCAGCGGACCTATCTGTCGCAGGTCAAAATTGCCCGCCCGGTGGACGTCAGCATGGCAGACTGGGTTGGGCGGCTCACCGGCCAGTGCTGAAGCTGCCGTAGCGATCAGCAGGGCCGCAGTTCGGGCCAAGGCGCGTCCAGCCATTTCAGTCAAGCTCATCAAGCCGGGTGTCGAAGCTGAAAGTGACAGGCCGGGTTTCGGAAGCGGGGCCGCCGCTGACTTGCCCGGTGAGCGTACCCTTCAAGGCGACGATCCCGTCGCCCGGCGTGAACTCGTCCAGTGTCAGTGTCAGGCTGTCCTGATCGCCGCTCCAGTTCCGTCCCATGTCGCGAGCAAAGGTGATCGTCAACGCCACCTCGCTTGGGGCGGGCAATTCGCCGTTGATCACCAGTTCCAGATTGACCGGTCCCAGATCGCCCTCCATCTGTGCGGCAAGGAGTGAGACATCGGCGTAGTTGCCGATGAGTGTCGCGCCGGACAACTCAGGGGCAACGGTCAGTTCCAGCGGTTGATCGCCGAAACTGCCGGTAACCAGCCCACCCGGTTCGTCGGCCAGCGCCGGCAGCGCCAGCAGGGCGATCAGAAGGGGGGCGCCTGCCCGGTACATGGTCGAGAAAATGGACAAGTGCCGTTCCTCCTGTTGTTTAATCCCGAGTATATCTTTGCTCATGACTGGCGGCCCCGTTCGTTTGAACGGGGAACGTGCGGTCTTTTGTGCTAAAGTTGCACAGGAACCGGGTTTTTACGTCAGGTTGTGGTGATGAACTTGCGGCATCGCACCGCTCGAACCGCGCTGATCGCAGCGCTTTTGCTCAGCTCCGTGCCGGCGGCCGCCGAGAACGTTCTGCTGACCCTGACCGGGGCGGTCACGGATGGCAGGGTGGAGCTGACGCGCGCGGATTTCGATGCGATGGACTGGCATGAGTTTGCCACATCGACCAGCGTCACAGATCACCAGCCAGAGTTTCGCGGCGTGCTGATGCGCGACATCCTTGCCCACGCCGGGGCCGAGGGCAGCCAAGTGCGCGCCGCGGCATTGAACGATTATGTCGTCGATATCCCCATTGAGGATTTTTACCAGTTTGACGTTCTGGCCGCGCTTTACATGGATGGTGTACCTTTGACCCCTCGCGACAAGGGCCCGGTCTGGATCGTCTATCCGCGCGACGATCATGGGGTTCTGGCCGATATCCGCTATGACATGCGATGGGTCTGGCAGCTTGTCGCGCTGCATGTGCAATGACCACCCGCCAAGAGTGGATACGATATCTGGGGCTGGGCGGTCTGGTTCTGGTCTGCCTGGGCCTTCTGGGTCTGGCTGCGTGGCAGCTAGTTCAGTTGGAACGTCAGATGCGGATCGGTGCGAGCGAAAACATGATCTGGGTCTTTGGCCAGGCACAGATCGAGGCTTTGAATCTCGCGCTCACGCTTTCTGACGAGGCGGCGGCGCAACAGATTCAGACCCGTTTTGACGTCTTGCTTTCCCGGCTGACGCTGCTGGAAGAGGGTCCACAACGCCGCTTTCTCGAAGATGCGGGGGTTTCCGAAACGCTTGCTGGTTGGCGCAGCGGCCTTCTGGCGCTTGACCCCGCGCAGGGGGCCGATATGGCCGCGCTGCGGGCGCATGTCACGGCGCTGGTCGCGGCGCTGCGGGGCAAGGCCAGTCTGGTAATGTCCCACGAATGGCAGATTCAGGCTGAGCGGCTGGACCGTCTGGGACATCTGCACCGGCTTGCGCTGGTGTCGGTACTGGGAGCTGCATTGGCGGGACTGGGATTGGCCGCGATCCTGATCGATCGCGAAAGGCGGTTGATGAGGGGACGGCTGGATCGCCTCCGGGCTGAAAAGCTGGCCGGCGATCTGGAGCGAGAACGCGAAACCTCCGAAAACCACCGCCGATTCGCCGATCTGATTGCCCATCAACTCCGCACGCCGCTGGCTGTGATCGACAGCGCCATGCACCGCCTGACCCGGCGCGGCGGGCCGGTTTCGCCGGAATTGGTTTCGGAAAAGGCGGCCGTCTCGCGCGAGGCGGTTGCGCGGCTCGTGAAGCTGACGGATACCGCCCTGATGATGTCACGGCTGGAACGTGACGGAGTTCTTCCCCATCTCGGTGCTCATGACCTGCATGATCTGGCGGCCGCGGTCATTGACGACCTGATGGTGGCGCAGGGCCGCAACCCGTCCCGTATCCGGCCGCCGGCGCAGGCAGCGCCGATGGTCGCGCTCTGCGATCCGGCGTTGACCGGCGAAATCCTGTCCAACCTGCTCCGCAATGCGCTTTTGTATTCTCCTCTCGATTGCCGCGTCGATGTCGAGGTGTCGCAATCGCAGACTCACATCGTCTGCCGGATCGAGGACCGGGGGAGAGGCATGTCGCCTGAAGAGATCGCACGCGCCTTCGACAGGTTCCACCGCGGGAGTGGGCACGAAACCCTGCCTGGCTCTGGGCTGGGGCTGACGCTTGCGCGCCATCTTGCCCGGATGCAGGGAGGTGATGTGATCCTGACACAGCGTGCCGGAGGCGGTCTGACCGCCGCGCTTTACCTGCCGAGGGAGGTCTCCGCATGACCGCGCCACTGATCCTGTGCGTGGAGGACGAGCCGTCGCTGCGCGACGATATCGCGTTCGAACTGCACGAGGCCGGCTATGCCGTGGCGGCTGCCGCTGATGCGCGTGAGGCGCTGGCCATTCTGGAAAGCCGGCGCCCCGATCTGATCCTGTGCGACATCCTGATGCCCGGCATGGATGGAAGAGGGTTCATATCCCATTTGCGCAAGACTCACCCCGATCTCGACGACGTGCCCTTCGTCTTCCTGACCGCCCTGTCTTCACGCCAGCAGATGATCGACGGGCGCATTGCTGGGGCCGACGACTATCTGACCAAGCCCATTGACTACGACCTGTTGCGTGCGACCGTAGAATCGCGCCTGAAGCGGATGCAGCGGTTACGCGCAATGCCGGGAGACCGTTCCGGTCTGACCGCGCTCGATCGCCTGGCCATCGGCGTGGTGCTGCTCGACGCCAATGGCGGAGTGGTCCATGCCAATCCTCTCGCCCGGCGCCTGTCGGACGAGGCTGGCATCGTGCTTGGCGGGCGCATCACCACCGGCGGTGAGGATGGCCGGAAACTGACCGCGCTGATCGCTGCGCTGATTTCGGATGAAGGGATGGCTACGGCTGGCCTGCGTCTAGACAGGCGCCAACTCGTGGTCGCAGGGATGTCGCTTCCGGCGCGCGCCCACCATGATGAGGCGGTTGCCATGCTGATACTGAGCGGCGGCGATGGTCAGCCTCCTCTGGACAATACGACTCTTGGCCAGCTGTTCGACTTGACCCCGATGGAAGCCCAGGTCGCGCATTTGCTGGCCGAAGGACTGCGCCGTAGCCAGATAGCGGACCGGTTGACGATCTCGGGCACGACGGTCGCCTTTCATCTGCGAAACATCTTCGCCAAGACCGGCGTACAAAGGCAGGCGGAACTAGTGGCGTTGATTCTGTCTGTTCCGCTGGCGCAGCACTGCGAAATGTAAAGTCTCCGCGTCACCCACCGTCGGTCACGCCGGCTCGCTATGTCTCGGCCTACACAGGATATCGTACGCGCCGAGCTTCCTTTGAGAAACCCCTGACTAGAGTGCTGGGAGCACTGAATTTGGGCATTTCTTAAAGACCCATATAGCGTGTGCTTTGGAAAGGTGCCATTATAGGCGTCATGGTGGCCGAACGAGCACAAAACCTGAAGAAGGTCCTTGATGCAGTGCCCTCCGGGTATCTGGTCGATGCAGCATGGCTTACCGCGCATGGCATCGCCTACGAGACCTTTCGTGACTACGTCAAGCGCGGCTGGCTCGAGCGTCTGACCCGCGGCGTTTTCCGTCGCCCGTCACCGGGCGCTTCTGCGTCGGATACGATCGATTGGAAGATCTGCCTGCTCTCGGTCCAGCAGATCATGCGCTACGATGTCCATGTCGGCGGTATGACCGCGCTCACCCAGCAGGGTCACGGCCACTATCTGCGTCTGGGCGGCAACGCCCCGGTATGGACTTACGGTGAAGCCATACCGAACTGGCTTTCGAAGCTGCCGCTGAATGCGCCGATTGAGACGCGCAACAGGTCCCTCTTTGCCGATCCGCAGCTTGGTCTTCCCGATGACAGCACGGGTGCAGGGCAAACCGTTCCCTGGGACTGGCAACTCAGGATGTCGTCTCCCGAACGGGCGATCATGGAAGCCATGGACGAGTTGCCCGACCACGAGAGCTTCCACAATCTCGACATGGTGTTCGAGAGCCTGACGACGCTGCGCCCGAAGATGCTGGCGGCGCTGCTGCGCAGTTGCAGGAAGATCAAGGTGAAGCGGCTGTTCTTCGTTTTTGCTGATCGCCACGATCATCCCTGGCGCAAACGTCTTGATCCCGCGGAGTTCAACCTCGGCCGTGGCGACCGCGCTCTGGTCAAGGGTGGCAGGATACACCCGCGCTACCGCATCGTGGTGCCGGAGGAGTTTGTAGCGACCGGGGCCGGCGATGGCGCGTGAGGATTATGAAGCCCAGGTCGCGCTGCTCATGCGCTTGCTCCCGCATGTTGCCAAGGAAAAGGTGTTCGCGCTCAAAGGCGGCACGGCAATCAACCTGTTCTACCGTGATCTGCCTCGTCTGTCGGTCGACATCGATCTGACCTATCTGCCGGTCAAGGATCGTGGCGAAAGCCTCGCAGAGATCAACGAAGCGATGGACCGCATGGCCGCCGCCATCGAAGGCAGCATAGCCGGTGCGAAGACGCAGCGCATCCAGGGTGGGGGAGGGGGTGCCACTCGCGTTCTCGCTCGTCTGGGCGGCGCCGAGATCAAGATCGAGACATCGCCTGTCATGCGCGGCGTCGTGCATGATCCCGAGATGCGTCCGGTGTCAGATGCGGTGGCGGATGAATTTGGTTATGCGGAGATGCAGGTCGTTTCCTTCGAAGACCTGTTCGGCGGCAAGTTGCACGCCGCAGTAGATCGTCAGCATCCGCGTGATCTTTACGACATCAAGCTGCTCTATGAAAATGAAGGTCTGACAGAGGATCTGTTCCGGACCTTCCTGATCTACATCGCCTGCTCATCGCGCCCGGCGCATGAACTGCTGGACCCGAACTTCATCGACCTTGACGAGCCCTATACGAAAGAGTTCGAGGGCATGACGAAGGTGCGTGCCAACCTCGACGACCTTCTCGAAACACGAGAGCGGCTGGTAGCGGATATCCGGTCTCGTCTCGACGAAAAGGTCAGGACGTTTCTCCTGAGGCTGCATGACGGCACGCCTGACTTCGGCGTGATCGAGAGGCTGCGGGCGGCCGACCTGCCTGCGGTTCGTTGGAAGCTGATCAATTTAAGGAAGCTGAAGAGCGATAACCCGGCCAAACATGCGGAGCACCGATTGGCGCTGGAAGCGCTGTTCAGTTAGTCTCCAATACGGCTGTCGCTCCGTTTGGGGATTGACCGGTCTTTGTCAAATGAGAGGCATGGATAGTTCGAAAGCTGGGTTTCCCAAACGGCTCCAATGAGTTATATTAAGCGGCGAGTTTGGGGATCTGGCGTTCGACCAATCGCAAGTATCGTTGGTTGCGCGCCCCCGCAACCAAAATACCGAAATAAATCAAACACTTCAAAGCTGAGCATTACGCTCGGCCTTTGTCGTTCCAAATTCTTGTCAACACCTGGTCAACGTTTTGCGAGCCCCCCTTCGCCGGGCAACTTGATCGCTCAGGTTGGCCCGCATCACCTAGGAAGATCCTCCCGAAACCGGTCCATCTGATGCATCCGCTCGTGCAGGATCGTCACGATGCCGACGTCCCCGTTCGACAGCCGCCGCCAGTACACGAAATGATGCGCGTGCCGGAAGTAGAAGCCCTCGACCCCGAACTCGGCCGGGATGGGGCGCGACGCAACGAGGTGGCTTTCGATCTGGTCGAACGCTGCGAAGAGGTCGGTGATGTACCGATCAGCCTGTTCAGCGCCCCAGCGGTCGCGCGTATACCGGTAGATCTCGTCAAGCCGCAGCGATGCAGCCTCTTGGACGCGAATTGCCACGATGTCAGCCCCGGTTCCGGGCGATCACCTCGGCGGCGGTCAACGGGAGATAGCTTTCCTCAGGCGCTGCGAAGGCGCGCGTCAGCTCGGCCTTCAGCCGATTGAAAGCTTCAGCCTCGGCCCGCTCCTTATCGCGCCGGATCAGGTCGCGGACGTATTCGCTGATGTTCTCGTAGGACCCGTTCTCACCGACGTTCGATGCCACGAACTCGCTCAGTGCGCCGCTGATGCGGACAGTCATCGTCGTGGTTTGGGACATGCTGGCCTCCGGTTTCTGTCTTCAATATAAGCAAGAATGAATACGCGGACAAGGGTGGCTCAGCATTGCCCGGTGCGCGCGTTCGAACTGCGCGGCTCTGTCATCACGTTCGCACTTCCACAGAAGGCCAAAGTTAAGCGGTGGGGCGCTATCCTGGTGCCGTGCACCCGATAGGGCCACGAGGATCAAGCACCGCAAAATGTGCGGAGATTAACGTCACTATTCTCCGCACAGCCGCCTCTATGCCGGGTTCTTGACGCCAGCCTGTGCACCTCAAGATACTTTGATGACAGAAAAGCGGCAAATACTGTCATCAAAGATCGTTGCTGTGTTGATTGCCACTGAGAATTGACCCGGCAACCGCCAAAATTGTCATTGAGAATTGACCCATGTGCAACCCTGCCTCGGCTTGAAGCAGCTGGAGGCATACGGAGTGATCGACATGGGATTTTTGA
>NZ_JAHKNG010000061.1 GCF_018860165.1 Paracoccus marinaquae | reverse complement strand
CCTCGGGCGACCACAAACCCTTCCGCTTCAGCTCGTGACGCCAAGCGTAGATCTGCTGGCGCGTCACCTCGTGGCGCTGCGCAACCTGGGTCACCGTCGCACCATCGATCCCCACAGCGCTCACAATCGCCAGCTTTACCTCGTCGTCCCACCGTCGACGGCGCTCAACGCCCAGAACCTCGCCCCGCATCGCCCCTCCGCGCATAAGAGACGTCGTTAGCGACGTCGCTATGCACGTGTCTTAGGACCTCACGCCGCAATCTGGCAGGCGGCGCCAACCGGGTGGTTACCGACGGTCCGCCAGAGTGCGTCGCGGGTACCTTCTTGCGCAGGATCGCGCCTGGTCACGAAGGACGGCGTAATCCCATCCTCCTTTGCCATCGCAAAGGAGAGAAATCGAAGCTGTTGGAGCAAATGGTGGCGCTGATCCGAAAGTTCGACAATTGGAGTGAACCGGAGCCAATCTGTTCTCCGACTTAAGCGCTCGGCACGCGCCTCAGCTGAGGAAATCCACCAGGGCGGCGTTGAACTCTCTCGCCGATTCCGCATTCACGATATGGCGGCCGGGCAGCGACAGGTGACGCCCCTCGCGCACCCCCTTTGCGATGTCGCCAAGATCGGTCGGCGGACAGACCGGATCCTCGCTGCCCGAAATCGCCAAGAGCGGGTTGGCAATCCGGTCCAGACTGTCGTGCAGATCCGCCGCGGCAAGGGCTGCACAGCATCCGATATAACCTTCGGTCGAGGTCGCCGCGAATGTGGTCAGGATCCGGTCCACGGTTTCGGGTTCCTGCTGGCGGAAGGCGGGCGTGAACCACCGCTCCACCGTCACTGGTACAAGCGGGCCAAGCCCGTTTGCGCGAACCTCGGCAATGCGGGTATTCCAGCCGTCGGTGGTGCCGATCCGCGCCGCCGTCGCGCAGACTGCCATACGGCCGAACCGCGCGCTGTGATGGATGGCAAGCCATTGCCCGGTCAATCCGCCGATGGACAACCCGCAGAAATGCGTGCGGCCGATCGCCAGCGCATCCAACAGCGCGATCACATCGCCGCCCAGCTCGGCAAGGCTGTAGGGCGGCCTTGGCGCGGACGACCTGCCGTGACCGCGACTGTCATAGCGCAGGATGCGGAATTCGCTCGCCAGGGCGTCGATCTGGGCATCCCACATATGCATGTCGGTGCCCAGAGAGTTGCAGAAGGTCAGCCATGGCGCGGCCCCTGCCGGCCCGTCCCCCGCCGGCCCGTCGATCCGGTAGTGAAGGCGATGGGTCGGCAGGTCCAGATAGGGCATGATCAGGCTTTCGTCGCAAGTTGGCCAGCGGCCCCGGCGTCAGCGCCCGGTCGCGATGCATGGGCGCTGCCGGGATTGCGGAGCGCGTAGACCAGCATCGCCAAGGCAGCGATTGCCGCGGGGATGGCGAAGATCAGGAAGTTCTGCCCCAGCGGCAATTCCCGCGCCAGCAGCACCCCGCCAATCGTCGGCCCGACGATGGCGCCGATCCGACCCACGCCCGAGGCCCAGCCGAGGCCCGTGGAACGCACCGACAGGCTATAAAGCTGCGCGACACTGGCATAGAGCAGGATCTGCGTGCCGATGGTCGTGGCCCCGGCGATGAAGACCAGCAGGAACAGGACCGCGGGCGCGGGGTTCATGCCGATCAGCGCGATGGACAGCGCCGCCGCCGCGAAGTAACCCACCACGACCTTCGGCAGCCCCAGCCGGTCGCCCAGCCAGCCGCCGGCAACCGCGCCCGCCATGCCGCCGAAATTCAGCGCGAACAGGCTGAGAAGGCTGGCGCGTTCGGCGTAGCCTGCCTCTTGCAGGACCTTGGGCAGCCAGGAGGACAGCAGATAGACCAGCAGCAGACAGCAGAAGAACGAGACCCAGAGCATCAGCGTCGGCAGGCTGCGGCCATCACGGAACAGCTCGGCGACCGAGGCCGAGACGCCCTTCTTCTCGCTGAAAACCAGCCGGTCATCGGCGGTCAGCGGGGTATCGGGGGCGACCTTGGCGAAGATGCGTTTCGCCTTGTCCTGCTTGCCTTGCCGGATCAGGAAACCCAGCGATTCCGGCAGCTTCCACAACACCAGCGGAAACAGCAGCAGCGGCACGGCGGCGACAAAGAACATCGGCTTCCAGCCGAATTCCGGTATCAGCCCGATGCCCAACCCGGCCGCGACCATGCCGCCGATCGAATAGCCCGAGAACATGATCGCGACCATGGTGCCGCGCAGGCGTTTCGGCGCGTATTCGTTCATCAGCGCGACCGCGTTCGGCATCAGCCCACCGCAGCCCAGGCCCGCAATGAAGCGGAAGATCTTGAACTGCTCGGGCGAGTTGGCAAAGCCGGTCATCACCGTGGCCGAGGTGAACAGCAGAAAGCTGATCGCCACGCCCTTCTTGCGGCCGATCCGGTCGGCGAGGGATCCGAGGATGAGCGCCCCGAACATCATCCCAAACAGCGCCCATGCCTGCAATGCGCCGGCCTGCGGCTTGGTCAACTCCCATTCGGAAATAAGCGTCGGCAGGACGGTGCCGGCCACGAAGACATCATAGCCATCGACCACCAGCAGCACGCCGCACAGCGCCACCACCATCCATTGAAACCGGCCGAACGGGCTTTGGTCTATTGCCTCGTTCACGTCGATATTGCGCATTTCTCTTCCTCCCTGATTTGCTGTTCGATCGGAAACCGCGCTCAGCCCGTGTCGCCTCCAGCGACGGGCAGGATGGTTCCGGTGATGTAGGATGCCTCGTCCGAGGCCAGGAACAGGATCGGTGCGGCCTGTTCCGCGATGGTGCCGTAACGGTGCATCAGCGCCGATTGCTTCACCTGATCAACTACTTGCGACATCCATGCCGTTTCGGCCTCGCTGTCGCCTTCGGCGTTGCGGGGGATGCGGCGGGGCGGGGCTTCGGTGCCGCCCGGCGCAGTGGCGACGACCCGGATATTGTCACCCGCCAGTTCCATTGCCAGCGATTGGGTGATCGCGTTGACGCCGCCCTTGGCCGCCGAATAGGGCACGCGGTGTATGCCGCGCGTCGCGTTCGAGGACACGTTGACGATGGTGCCGCCGCCTTGCGCCACCAGATGCGGAATGACTGCCCGGCAGCAATACAGCGTTGGCATCAGCGAGCGGCGGATCTCGGCGTCGATCTGGTCCGGTTGAAATTCAGCGTAAGGCCGCATACGGATCGCGCCGCCGACATTGTTGATCAGGATGTCGATGCCGCCGAAGGTCTGGACCGCTTGGCGCATCGCGGCCTCGGCGCCGTCCCATGTTTCCAGATCGGCGTTGAAGCCCTGGGCACCGTTGCCCGCCTCGGCCGCCACGTCGGCGACGAAATCGGCGCGGTCGACCAGCAGCACGCGGCCACCCTCGGCCGCCGCGCGCAGGGCGACGGCGCGGCCGATCCCCTGCGCGGCGCCGGTGACGACCAGCACCTTGCCGGCGAAGCGCCCGGGAAAGACGGCCCCGGTCATGCGACGGCCTTCTGGGGTTCGTTCGGCGTGAACTTCTCGTAATGGAAGCTGGCCGCGTTGACGTCGTTCTCGTCCAGATAGTGGCGGACGGCATCGACCATGGGCGGGGGGCCGCACAGATAGACATCGACCGCGCCGGCGGCCAGCATGTCTTCGGGCATGTGCTGGGTCACCCAGCCCTTGCGCGGATGGTCCGAGGCCGCATCGGCGACCACGGTGGAGAAGGTGAAGTTCGGCAGCCGGTCGGCATAGGCGGCGATTTCGTCGACCAGCACCAGATCCAGATCGCGGGTCACGCCATAGATCAGATGAACCTGCCGCTGCGATCCGGCGCGGGCCAGCACCTCCAGCATGGACAGGAAGGGCGCAAGGCCGGTGCCGCCGGCAAGAAACAGCAGCGGGCCTTCGCCCTCGCGCAGGTAGAAGCTGCCCATCGGGCCGGTCAGGGTCAGTTGATCGCCCGCCTTGGCATCGGCCAGCCAGCCGCTCATCAGCCCGTCGGGGATCTTCTTGATCAGGAAACCGATCTGTGCCTCGCCCGGCGCGGTGCTGAAGGAATAGGACCGATGCGCGCCGCTGCCCGGCACGTCGATATTTACGTATTGGCCGGGCAGGAATACCGGCGCGGTCGCAGGGTCGGCGATGGCCAGTTCCAGCACCACGGCAGCGTCGTGATGGGGCGCGATCCGGGTCACGGTGGCGGCAAAGCTTTGCTGGCCGGTCTTGCAGGCCTGCGAGGTCATCGGCACCGACAGCACGCAATCCGAGGTCGCAACCATCTGGCAGGTCAGGACCAGGCCTTGCTCGGCCTCGTCTTCGGTCAGGGCGTCCTCGATATAGTCGTCGCCCATGTCATAGGTGCCGCTTTCGGCCTTGCATTTGCAGGTGCCGCAGACACCGTCCGAACAGTCCATCGGCAGGTTGATCTTGTTGCGATAGGCGGCATCCAGAACCTTTTCGCCTTCCTTGCAGTCAACGAAACGGGTGATGCCGTCTTCAAAATTCAATGCGATCCTGTAGCACATGGCTTCCTCCTCGCGTTTTGGGCTGGGTGGCGGTCAGATGTGATAGACGTCGATGACCTGGCGGATGTAGTCGTTCTTCAACACGATCTTCTTGGCTGCGATCTTCAGGCCGTCATCGGTCTGGCGCAGGGTCACGAACATGGTCCCGAAGAACTGATCGGTGGTGTTGTAGCGGTGGTTCAGGGTGTGGAAGTTGTAGCGGATATCGACCTCGTTCCCGCGATCCTCGATGACCTCGACATTCTGGACGGCGTGGCTGGTGCGCGGCTCGGGCGTGGATGCGCCGGAACGCTCGGTCTTGATGCGGAAGACGCGGTCCTCCAGCCCGCCGCGGTCGGGGTAATAGATCAGCGAGATTTCCGATTGCGGATCCTCGGTCGTCTGGTCGTTATCGTCCCAGGCGGGCATCCAGTAGGAGGCATCGGGCGCATAACATTCCAGCCATTCGTCCCATTTGCGATCGTCCAGCAGGCGCGCCTCGCGATAGAGGAAGGCGCAGATGGCGTCATAGCCGATGGCGGAGGTGGTGTGATCGAGGCTCATGCCGCTTCTCCCTTCTTCTCGGAAGCCAGCGCATCGCGCATGACCCTGGCCCAGTATTCGTGCTGGACGACGAACAGCCCCTCATCCTCGCTGCGCTCGCCCGAAATCAGCGGCTTCAGCCCCATGCGGTTGGCATTGTCGTCCGGGCCGTGGATCCACAGCGGCGCACCGCGCGACATGTCGTTCCACAGGGGTGCGGCATAGGCGGTCTGGCAGGCGCGGAATTCCTCCAGATCGTCCGATGTGCCCATGCCCGAGACGTTGAAAAAATCCTCGTATTGGCGGATGCGGTTGGCGCGATCTTCTGCGCTTTCGCCCTTGGGGCCGAAGCAGAAGATGGTCACTTCGGTCTTGCCGACGCCCAGCGGGCGCACGACGCGGATCTGGGTGCTGAACTGATCCATCAGGAACACGTTCGGATAAAGGCACAGGTTGCGGGTCTGGTTGACGATGAAACCAGCCTTGTCCTCGCCCAGACGGGCGGCGATTTCCTCGCGGCGGTTATAGACCGGGCGCACTTCGGGGTTCTTGGTGTTGGTCCACAGCAGGATATGGCCATTGTCGAAGCCGTAGACGCCGGCGACCGACTTGCTCCAGCTGTTCGCATCGACGGCCTTGGTGCCCTTTTCGCTGCGGCGGTCCATGGTGGTGGCATAGTTCCAGTGGACCGAGCTGACGTGATAGCCGTCGCAGCCGTTCTCCATCTGAAGCTTCCAGTTGCCGTCATAGATGTAGGAGGAATTGCCGCGCAGCACCTCCAGCCCCTCGGGGGCCTGATCGACGATCTGGTCGATGATGACCGTGGTTTCGCCCAGATATTCCTGCAAGGGCGCGACATCGGGGTTCAGGCTGCCGAACAGGAAGCCGCGATAGCTTTCGAAGCGTGCGACCCTGGTCAGATCATGCGAGCCATGCGTGTTGAACTGGTCGGGATATTGGGTGGTCTTGGCGTCCTTGACCTTCAATAGCTTGCCGGTGTTGGAAAAGGTCCAGCCGTGGAAGGGACAGGTAAAGCTGCCCTTGTTGCCCTGCTTGCGGCGGCACAGCATCGCGCCTTTATGGGCGCAGGCATTGATGACGGCGTTCAACTCGCCCGTCTTGTCGCGGGTAATGACGATGGGCTGACGGCCGATCCAGGTGGTGTAGTAGTCGTTGATTTCCGGGATCTGGCTTTCATGGGCCAGATAGACCCAGTTGCCTTCGAAGATGTGCTTCATCTCCAGCTCGTACAGATCTTCGTTCGTGAAGATATCGCGGCGGCAGCGATACAGGCCTGCCTCGTGATCGTCCTGCACGGCGACCTCCAGCAGGTGGTCCAGCTCGCGGGCTTTTTCGATGATCGCGGACATGAGTTCTCCTTCCCCAGGGGATGCGCTGTTCGCGGGCAAGCCCCTGCCAATGTCGGTGATGAATTGTCGGGTTCAGGGTCCGGGCGGCGCTTGTGTCAGGCCGCCCGGTGGTGCCGGCTCAGGCAGCGGCGCGGCGGCGCTGTTCGTTGATCTGGTTATCGACGCCATCGACAAGTGCGGTCAGATACATGTCAAAGCTGATCTCGGCAAAGGGGCCGTTCAGGTTGTTGGCGTGGATGCTTTCTTCGTCGGTCCGCTCGACCACATGCGGGACCAGACCCTCGCGGGTGGCATAGGCGAAATCGTCGTCGATCAGCGGATCGCCCTCGATATTGATCTGGGTGGTCAGCTTGCGATGATCCGGCGCGCTGACAAACAGGTGGATATGGGCGGGCCGCTGGCCGTGGCGGCCAAGGGCGGTCAGCAGCTTTTCGGTCGGGCTGCCAGGGGGCACGCCATAGCCGCTGGGCAGGATGCTCTGGAATTTATAGCGGCCCTGATCGTCGGCGATGATGGTGCGGCGCATGTTGAAATCGGATTGCAACCCGGTCGGGTCGAAATGCGAATAGAAGCCGCGGGTGTCGCAATGCCAGACCTCGACCTGCGCGCCGGGCAGGGGCTTGCCATCCGAGCCGTGGACGGTGCCATGCATGATCAGCGTGTGGCCATCGGTGTCGCGGCCATCGTCCAGACGGGCAAAGCCCTGTTCGACCGGTGCGCCGGCCACATAAAGCGGGCCTTCGATGGTGCGGGGCGTCGGGTTTTCGATACCCAGCTCCGCGTCGATGGCGTCCAGCCGCTCGTCGATGAAGTGATCGAGGCCAAGGCCGGGCGAGACCAGCCCCGCCTGTCCGGCCGCGCCCAGATCGTTCAGCCAGGCCACGCCCTGCCAGTATTCATCGGGGGTGATGTTCAGGTCGTCGATGGCGCGGAACAGGTCCGACATCAGCCGGTGGGTGATTTCCTTCATGCGCGGATTGCCATCGGCGCTGTTCAGCCCGCTGAGTTCGTTCAGGAATTCCTGAATGTCGGGGCGGTCGAAGATCTTGACGGTCATTTGGTTTCTCCTCCTGGATTCATATTGAAACTGGGCGGGACGGCGTTTTGCGGTCCCGTTGGGATTAGCTGTCATCCTCGCGGATTGCGGACGGGTGGCGCAGCAGCGGCGTGACCTTGATTTCCATAAAGGGAAACAGGGGCAGGCCGGACAGGATTTCATGCAGTTCCGCATTGTCCTGAACGTCGAGGATGCTGACATTCGCGTATTGCCCGGCGACCCGCCAGATGTGGCGCCACTTGCCCTGACGTTGCAGATCCCGCGAATAGGCCTTCTCGCGGGCGAGGATGTCGGCCCGCTCATCAGCAGGCAGATCGCGCGGAATATTCACATCCATGGTCACGTGATACAGCATGGTCACACCTTTCCTTCAGGCAGACTGATCGTCTTGCGGATGCCGTCGCGGGCAAAGAAGGCCACGCGCTCCTCGTCCAGCGTTACGCCAAGGCCGGGGCCATTGGGTACGGTCAGTTCGAAATCGCTGTAATCCAAAGGCTCGGTCAGGATTTCCTCGGTCAGAAGCAGCGGGCCGAACAGTTCCGTGCCCCATTGCAGCCTGGCGAAGGTGGCGAAAGCATGGGCCGAGATCACCGTGCCGACCGCGCCTTCCAGCATGGTCCCGCCGTAAAGGTCGATCCCTGCGGCATCGGCAATCGCTGCGACGCGCAGCGCATTGAAGGCCCCACCGCTTTGTTCCAGCTTGACCGCGAAAACATCGGCGCCGTGGGTGCGGGCGAGTTCAAACGCGCTTTCCGGGCCGGTCAGCGATTCATCGGCCATCAGCGCCACCGGGAAACGCCGCACCAACCGGGTCAGCGCCGCGGTCTGGGCGACGGGCTGTTCCACCAACTCGCAACCCGCATCGGCCAGGGCGGCCATGCCAAAGGCGGCATCGGTTTCGGACCAGGCCATGTTCACGTCCACGCGCACCGCAGCCCGATCGCCAAGCGCGGATTTGATCGCCGCCACATGGGCGATGTCGTCGCGGATCGCGCGGGCGCCGATCTTCAGCTTGAAGATGCGATGACGGCGCAGGTCCAGCATCTGTTCGGCCTCGGCGATATCGCGGGCCGTATCGCCCGAGGCCAGCGTCCAGGCCACCGGCAGCCGGTCGCGCCGCCGCCCGCCCAGCAATTCGCTGACCGGCAGGCCCAGGCGCTTGCCCTGCGCGTCCAGCAGCGCGCATTCCACGGCGGATTTTGCAAAGCGGTTCTCGCGCACCATCTTGCCGATACGGGCCATCAGCGCCTGCACCCGCGTCGCATCCTGACCCAGTATCACCGGCGCGAACCAGGTGTCGATATTGGTCTTCATGCTTTCCGGGCTTTCGCCGCCATAGGCGAGGCCGCCGATGGTGGTGCCTTCGCCGACACCGACGATCCCGTCGCTGCAATGGATGCGGACAAGCATCAGAACCTGTCCGTTCATGGTGGCAACCGACAGCTTGTGGGGCCGGATCGTCGGCAGATCGAGGATCACCGTTTCGACCCGCGAGATCACGGGGGCGGTGGCGGTGCCTGTGGCGAAAGGGGCGAATGAATGTTCCATACCGCCAAACTGCACCCGGCCGGGGCTTTCCGTCCAACACCATTTGCATTTACAATGATACCTTAAAGGTATTATACTGGGAAATTATCCGCCAATCAGCGGCTTGTTTCGCTGCAAAATACCCGAAATAGCGCCAATTCAGCAGTGCAAACCTTGGGGAATCACCATGGACCTCCGGCAATTACGTTATTTCGTCGCCGTCGCGCGTGAGCGTAACTTTACCCGCGCCGCCGAGATGCTGCATATCGCCCAGCCGCCGCTGAGCCGTCAGATCCAGCTGCTGGAGGAGGAGTTGGGCGTTACCCTGATCCTGCGCGACAGCCGCCCGATCCGGCTGACCGATGCCGGGCGGCTGTTCCATGAACAGGCGTTGCAGATTCTGGGGCGCGTCGATCAGATGAAGGAAGCGACGCGCCGGGTCGGGCTGAACCGCAATCAGGTGCTGTCCATCGGCTTCGTGGCCTCGACCCTTTATGGCGGTCTGCCGGCGTTGATCAGGAAGCTGCGCCAGAACGCGCCGGAACTGGACATCCAGCTGCTTGAAATGCTGTCGATCCAGCAGATCCCGGCCCTGAAAGAGGGGCGCATCGATCTGGGCTTCGGTCGTCTGAAGCACAGTGATCCGAACATTGCCAGCACCGTCCTGCGTCAGGAACGGCTGGTGGCCGCGCTACCCGAGGATGCCGGGCTTGCACAAGAGGATGGCCCGATGCCGCTTGCGATGCTGGCGGGCCAGCGGTTGATCGTCTACCCGAAGGAACCGCGCCCCAGCTATGCCGACCAGATCCTGACACTGTTGCAGGATCACGATATCCACCCCGGCGAAGTGCTGGAAATGCGCGAAATCCAGAGCGCGCTTGGTCTGGTCGCCGCCGATTCCGGGATCTGCATTATCCCGGCCTCGGCGCGGCAGATGCGGTCTGACCTGCGCTATCGGGTGATCGACAGTCCCGGCGCGACCTCGCCCGTCATCCTCTATCACCGCACGGGCGACCAGTCGCGCCACCTCGATCTGGTCAAGCAGTTGATCGGGGACATGTATGCGGAAAATCCGGTCTGGCTTGCGGATAGCATTCTGCCCGACCAATTGCCGGACGAGAGGCAGGCGAGGTCGTGACGTTTACTGGCGCGGCGTGAAGGTTGCTGCGGTCAAACCCTTTCCAACGCCAGCGCGATGCCTTGACCGACGCCGATGCACATGGCCGAGAGCGAGCGTCTGCCCCCCGTTCGTGCCAGTTCAAGCGCCGCCGTGCCGGTGATGCGGGCACCCGACATGCCAAGGGGATGGCCAAGCGCAATCGCCCCGCCATTGGGATTGACGCGCGGATCGTCGTCGGCAATGCCAAGGTCGCGCAGCGTCGCCAGACCCTGACTGGCGAAAGCCTCGTTCAACTCGATCACGTCGAAATCTGCCTGTGACAGCCCCAGTCGCGCCATCAGCTTCCTAGACGCCGGTGCCGGGCCAAAGCCCATGATGCGCGGCGCAACCCCGGCCGTGGCTCCGCCCAACACGCGGGCAATCGGCGTCAGGCCATACCGCTTCGCCGCCGCCTCCGACGCCACGATCAGCGCCGCTGCTCCGTCATTCACGCCCGAAGCGTTGCCCGCCGTGACCGATCCGTTCGGAAACAGCGGTCTCAGCTTTGCCAAAGCCTCGGCCGTGGTGTCGCGCGGGTGTTCGTCCTGTGTCACCATCACCGGATCGCCCTTGCGTTGTGGCACGCTGACGGGCGTGATTTCGACCGCCAACCGGTCCCGTGCCGCAGCCGCCTTTGTCTGGCTGGCAAGCGCCATCGCGTCCTGCGCCTCGCGGCTTATGCCGAACTCGTCGGCGACGTTCTGGCCGGTCTGCGGCATGCTGTCGGTGCCGTATAGCGCATCCATCGCCGAGTTGACGAAGCGCCAGCCGATGGTGGTGTCATGGACCGCATTGCTGCGGCTGAAGGCGCTTTCGGCCTTTGGCATCACGAAGGGCGCGCGCGACATGCTTTCGACGCCGCCCGCGATCATCAGCTCCGCCTCGCCCGCCCTGATCGCACGGGCGGCGGCGATCACCGCGTCCATGCCTGAACCGCAAAGCCGGTTGATGGTGGTGCCCGGAACCTCGACCGGCAGGCCCGCCAGCAACAGGGACATCCGGGCGACGTTGCGGTTGTCCTCGCCCGCCTGATTGGCGCAGCCAAAGATCACGTCATCGACGGCCTGCCAGTCGACGCCAGCGTTACGCGCCATCAAGGCACGCAAAGGGATCGCCCCCAGATCGTCGGCGCGGACCGAGGACAGCACGCCACCGAAGCGGCCGATGGGGGTGCGGATATAGTCGCAGATATAGGCTTCGGACATCTTATACCTCGGGCGCGATCAGGTCGGTCACAGCGCCGTCGATATGCAGCGGCGCACCGGTCAGGGATTGCAATTCGTCGAAGGACAGCGCCGCCAGCTTTTCGCGAAGCACGAAGCAACCGGCTTCGATATCCACCACCGCAAGCGATGTATAGATGCGCGTCACGCAACCCACGCCGGTCAGCGGCAGTGTGCAGCGGTCAACCAGCTTCGGCTTGCCGTCTTTCGTCGTGTGATCGGTCAGCACCGCGACGCGCTTCGCGCCGTGGACCAGATCCATTGCGCCACCCACGGCAGGCACACCTTTCGGTCCGGTCGACCAATTCGCCAGATCGCCATTCTGGGCAACCTGATAGGCCCCCAGGATCGCCACATCCAGATGACCGCCCCGCACCATGGCGAAGCTGTCGGCATGGTGGAAAAAGGCCGTGCCGGGCTTGATCGTCACCGCCTTCTTGCCGGCGTTGATCAGGTCCCAGTCTTCCTCGCCGGGCTTCGGTGCCTCGCCAAAGCCAAGGATGCCGTTTTCGGTGTGAAACACCGCCTGCCGTCCTTCGGGCTGGAAGCGGGCGACCATTTCGGGAAAGCCGATGCCAAGGTTCACATAGGCGCCGTCGTCAATATCCTGCGCCGCGCGCCATGCGATTTGTGCGTTGGAAAGTCTGGTCATCATGCCGTCACCTCGGGATGGGCTGCGTTTGCGCGGTTGAGGTCTTCTTCTTGCGCAGGGTTGGGAACAGCCACGACTGCATCGACGAAGATGCCGGGCGTGACGACCGCTTCGGGGTCGATCCCCCCGGGTTCGACGACGCGACTGACCTGCACGATGGTCCGGGCCGCCGCCATCGCCATCAGCGGCGCGAAGTTCCGCGCGGCCATGCGATAGGTCAGGTTGCCGAGATGATCGCCGGTTTCCGCCTTGATCAGCGCATAGTCGGCCTTGAGCCAGCGTTCCTGCACATAGGACCGCCCGTCGAATTCGGCCACCGGCTTGCCCTGCGCCAGATCTGTCCCGAAGCCGGTCGGCGTATAGAAGGCAGGGATCCCGGCGCCACCTGCACGAATACGTTCCGCCAGTGTGCCCTGCGGGACCAGTTCCAGCGCGATCTCTCCGGCGAGGTATCTTTCGGTGAAGACGCGCGGATCGGCCGAACGCGGGAAGGAGCAGACCATCTTCGCGACCATGCCCTGCTCGATCATCGCGGCGATGCCAACATGGCCGTTGCCGGCGTTGTTGTTGATGACCGTCAGGTTCTTCGGGCTGCCCGTCGCCAGATAGCGGTCGATCAGAGCGTGGATCAGTTCGATCGGGGCGCCCGAGCCGCCGAACCCCCCGATCATCACCGTGGCATTGTCGGTAATATCCGCGACTGCCTCGGCCAGGTCTGCGATACGTTTGTCCATGAAGCCTCCTGCATTTCGCCAACTAACTAGGCCCCGGCCCCACTGATCAGCAAGCCATTCTGTGCGTATATTGACATTTGTTCGTAATGCGATGTTTCCTGTGCGCATGGCGAACAAATCGGATATCGTCGGCTCGCTGGCCAAGGGCCTTCAGGTCATCGAGGCGTTTCGCGCCGAGCAGCCGCGCATGTCCATTTCCGACGTGGCCGCGGCCACCAGGCTTGACCGGGCAACGGCGCGGCGTTGCCTGCTGACCCTGCATGAACTGGGCTATGCCGATTATGACGGCAAGTTCTTTACCCTGACGGCGCGGGTGCTTCGGCTGGGCATGGGCGCGCTCGCCGCGATGCCCTTGGCGCAGGTCGTGCAGCCATGGCTGGACCAGTTGTCGGACCGGATCGGGCAATCGACCTCGGTTTCAATTCTTGACGGGACCGAGATCGTCTATCTGGCGCGCGCGGCGCAGCGGCGCGTCATGTCCATCGGCCTGATGCCCGGATCGCGGCTGGCCGCGCATCGCACCTCGATGGGGCGGGTGTTGCTGGCGGCGCTGCCGCCCGATCAGGCCCGCGCCATCATAGAGGCATCCGACCTGACGCCCCGCACCCCCTACAGCCTGACCGATCCGGCCGAGATCATGGCCCGTATCGACGCCGCCCGCAGCCAGGGTTATTGCGTCATCGATCAGGAGGTCGAGGCGGGCCTGAGATCCATCGCGGTGCCGATCCATTCGGTGCATGGTCGCGTTGCCGCCGCGCTCAACAGCGGCGTGGCTGCGGTGCAGGCCGACGCCGGCGATCTGGTCGGCCTGTATCTGGATCCGTTGCTGAAAGTACAGGAGGGCCTGCGCAGGGTAGTGCGGTGAAAGTGAAGTCACCCTGTATCAGCACCTTAATGATCCTCGGTGGCTCCCAAGTAAACCGTGTTCCGGCCTCTCATCGTCGATCATATTCCATTTCGCTAACAGCAGCTTCCAAGACCTCTGAACGAAGGATTTTGCGGCCGGCTACGTCGGGGATCCTGTCGCACCGTACCACCCCGCGCCCGGTTCTGCTGATCGGGATTGGTGTTTGCCGCGCGCCGGGCAACTGACGCCGCCGCGTCGATGGAGCCATCGGCGAAGAGGATCAGCCTGCCGCTCTTGCGCGCCTTCTGAATCGCCCCACGCGACAGCCCGGCATGGGCCGCATAGGCCCGTTCGCTGATGCCCTGCATCGGCGCTGCTTTTCATGATTATAAAGCAATGAAACTGCTTGTGATTTACTTGATTTTCCATGTATCGGATACAAACCACCGGCTTTCAGCCGGTCCGCTTCAGCGTTTTTGTCGATGATCTCCTCTCCCGGATTTGAAGCCGCCAGAGGCGGTATGGCTTCAAATCCGGGAGAGG
>NZ_JAHKNG010000060.1 GCF_018860165.1 Paracoccus marinaquae | reverse complement strand
CCGAGACGGCGAAAAAGAAACGAAAGGAGACATCTGCATTGACGCCAACATGACGCGCAGAACATAACAACCGGGTGGGTCAGATCTCGGTGACAATGCCGGGTCAATTCTCAGTGGCAATCAACAGACAGGCATCTCGGCATTGGAGGCCGGCGAGGTCGAGACTGGCGCGGTGACGATCGTTCAGGCGTTGAACGCCTATGGCGAGCATTTCGAGCATCCGGGCTGGCAGATGATCGACTGACGCCGCGGGCGCAGGCATGGGCCGGCGCGGGCGTCACGCCTGCGCCGGCCTTGTCCTGCACGGGCAGCGCCCCTCCAGCAGGTCGGCATCGGCCGCCAGGGCCGTCGCCATGAAGTCCAGAAACAGGCGGATGCGCGCGGTTTGGCGCAGATCCTCGTGAATCAGCAACCACAGGTCCAGCATGAAATCCTCGGGCAGCGCGGCGGCGCGGATCAGGCTGGGGTCGCAATCGGCGATCACGCAAGGCAAGGCAGCAAGTCCGATCCCCGCCTTCGCACCGGCATGGGCGGCGATGATCGAGTTTGTCCGGTAAATCTGTCGCGCATCCGGCCACCAGCGGGCCAGATTGCGGCTGAGCGGGCCATGCGCAGATCCGTAGCCGATCCAGTCACCCTCGGCAGGATCGCCCGGCGGCCGGTCCGCCGCGCCATAGGCGGCAAAGGCCAACCGCCCGACCCGCCGCCCGATCAGCGTCTCCTGTCCCGGATTGCCGATGCGCAGGGCCACGTCCGCCTCGCGCCGGGTCAGGTCCAGCACCGTATCCGCAACGATTACCTCGATCTCGATCTCGGGCCATTCGGCGCGGAAGGCGGCGACATGGCGGGGCAGCACACCCACCGCCAGCAGGTCGGTCGTGGTGATGCGGATCGTCCCAGTGGGCCGCTGGTCCTGTCCGGTAACCTTCAGCGCCAGCGCGGTGATTTCTTCCTCGATGCGGATGACGGAATCGCGCATCTCCTCGCCGGCCTGGGTCAGCGCGTAACCGCCGGGCAGCCGGTCGAACAGGCGCACCCCCAGCCGCGCCTCGAACGCACCGATGCGGCGAAAGACGGTGGAATGGGTAACGCTAAGGCTGCGCGCCGCCCCCGAAAGCGACCCCGCGCGCGCCACGGCCAGAAACAACCGCAGATCGTCCCAATCCTGCGCCTGTGCATTCATGCAATGATCCCTTGTCGAAATTGCCACTCCTGATCCTGAAAGGACAGCATATCTTCAGGTCACAAGCAATGACCGCCCCGCCGGGCGGCGACATGAAAGGAACCAGCCATGACCAAGACCATCCTGCGCAGCGACGAGTTTTCCTGCCCCTCCTGCGTGGTCAAGATCGAAAAGGCGCTGAAGGCGCTGCCCGGCGTCTCCGAGGCCAAGGTGCATTTCAACACCGGCCGCATCGAGGTCGCGCATGACCAGACCGCCGCACCCGTCGATACGCTGGTGCAGACGATCCGCGCCACCGGCTACGAGGCCCGCCCCGCCGCTTTCTGACCCTTTTTCTGCCCGGCCGCGCCTGCCCGCGCGGCCGGGCCTTCAAATTACGAGGCCCCGCATGTTGACCCCTATCCTGACAACCCTTCGCCAGCCGGCCAGCCGGCGCAAATGGCTGACGATCATCAGCGGCGCATTGATCGTGCTTGGCCTGATCGCCCTTTACGGGTTCGGCCTGCGCGGGCTGTGGGCCGCCTCGATGGTGACGGCGGCGTTTGTCGCCGGCTCTGACATCGCGTGGCGGGCGGTGCAGGCGCTGCGCATCCGCCATTTCTCGATTGAACTTCTGGTCACGGTCGCCGCTGTCGGTGCGCTGTTCATCGGCGAATACTGGGAATCCGCCGCCGTCACCTTTCTGTTCAGCTTCGGCGCCTGGCTTGAGGCGCGCACCCTGCGCCAGACCCGCGGCGCGCTGGCCGATCTGCTGAAGGCCGCGCCCGAGATTGCCACGGTGATCCGCGACGGCCAGCCGGTCGAAATCGCCGCCAGCGCCGTGCAACCCAATGAGACCGTGCTGGTGCGCGCCGGCAATCGCATTCCCGTCGATGGCGAGGTGATCGAGGGCGCCGCCGCCGTCTCCGAGGCCGCCATCACCGGCGAGCCGATCCCGGCCGAAAAAGCCCCCGGTTCCCACGTCCATGCCGGCACCATCGCGGAAAACGGCGTCTTGCGCATCCGCGCCACCGGCATCGGTTCCGACACCACGCTGGCCCGCATCATCCGCCGCGTCGAAGAGGCGCAAGAGGAACGCGCCCCCAGCCAGCGCATGATCGAACGCTTCGCCCAATGGTACACGCCCGGCATCATGGTGCTGGCGCTTGGCGCCTGGGCGGTGACGCAGGACATTCGCCTGGCGCTGACGCTGCTGGTGGTGGCCTGCCCCGGCGCGCTGGTGATCTCGACGCCCGTCTCCATCGTGGCCGGCATCGGGCGGGCGGCGCGGTCGGGCATCCTCATCAAGGGCGGCCAGCATCTGGAAAGCGCGGGCCGCATCGACATGCTGGCGCTGGACAAGACCGGCACACTGACCGAGGGCCGCCCGAGTCTGGTCGAGGTGCTGCCGCTGGCGGGCGTTGATCGCAAGGACCTGCTGCATTGGGCGGCGATCGCCGAATCCGGCTCGGATCACCCGCTGGGCCGACCCATCGTCGTCGCCGGCCGGGCCGAAGGTGACATTCCCGCACCCGAGGCGGTCGAGGAAGTTGCCGGCATGGGCCTTGTGGTCAACCATGAGGGCCGGCAGGTCGCGGCCGGCAACCGGCGCCTGTTCGACAAGCTGGGCATCGGCTTTGAGCCCGAGGCCGAGGCCGCCATGGCCGGGGTTCTGGAACGCGGGCGCACGCCGATCATCGTGGCGCTGGACGGGCGGATCGCGGGCATCTTTGGCCTTTCCGACCAGCCCCGGCCCTCGGCCAAGGGCGCCATCGCCCGGCTGCGCGACATCGGCGTCAGCCGCATCGCCATGCTGACCGGCGACCAGCCGCAGGCCGCAAGCGCCATCGCCGCCGAGATCGGCATCACCGAAGTCCACGCCGGCCTGCTGCCCGAGGACAAGCTGGACCTGATCCGCGGCTTTCAGGCCGAGGGCCGCCATGTCGCCATGATCGGCGACGGCATCAACGACGCCCCGGCGCTGGCCGCTGCCGACACCAGCATCGCGATGGGCGCGGCGGGGTCCGATGTGGCGATCGAGACCGCCGACATCGCGCTGATGGGTGACGATCTGGAAAAGCTGCCCGAGGCCATGGCGATCTCTCGCGCGACGCTGCGCAACATGCGCCAGAACCTTGTCATCGCGCTGCTGACGGTGGCGGGGTTGCTGTTCGGGGTCTTCAACGGCGACGTGCATATGGCCGAAGGGATGCTGATCCACCAGCTTTCGGTGTTGGTGGTGATCGCCAACGCCATGCGCCTGCTGCGCGTCCCGCGCGGGCTCGGCGGGCGCCGACCTGTGCCGGCAGCGGTGCCCGCGACCGCCTAGGCGCTTGTGCCTCATCTACAATTCCGCTCCCGTGCCCATGGCGCGGGGGCGTTTTCATGGGGGATGACATGACCGATAGCAATGATGCCAGACAGATCGGTGAGGTTCTGGATTTCTGGTTCCCCGAGGGCCGCGCGCTGGATATCGACCCGGACCGCCATGCCGAACTGTGGCGCTGGCGGATGCATGGCGGTGCGGATGGGGCGATTGCGGCCCGCTTTGGCCCGTTGACCGAACGTGGCGCAGCGGGTGGGCTGGACCACTGGTCCGCCACGCCCGAGGGTCGGCTGGCTCTGATCGTGGTGCTGGACCAGTTTCCGCGCTCGCTGTGGCGGGGCAGCGCGCGGGCCTGGGCGCAAGACACAGAGGCGCTGGCGCAGGCCGAGGCCGGGCTGGACAATGGCGACTGGACAGCGCTTGGCCTGTCCTGGTTCCAGATTACCTTCACGCAGCCGCTGGGCCATGCCGAAGGGCCGGAGCATCTGGCCCGCATCGACCGGCTGATCGCCCTGCGCCGCGACATCGCCACCCGCGCGCCGGCGCCGTTGCGGCCGCTGTATGCCTCGCTCGTCGATCAAGCGGGGCAGGTACGCCGCATCATCGCCAGCTTTGGCCGCCACCCGCACCGCAACGCCATCCTTGGCCGCAGATCGACGCCCGAGGAGGAGGCCTATCTGGAAAAGGGCGCGTTTCCGCATCAGCGCGTCTTTCGGGGATGAGCGCATCCCCACGGGTCAGGCCGGCCGCGCGACACCCGTCGGCGCCTGTCCGGCAACAGACGCCTTCGGCCGGCGGATCGGGTCCGACAACAACCGCAGCCCGTTCAGCACCACCAGCACGGTGCCGCCTTCATGGCCGATCACCACCAGCGGCAACGGCAGATCGAAGAACAGCCCGCCGATGACCAGAACCACCATGGCGCCGATGGCGAAGGTCAGGTTCTGCCGGATCACCCTTGACGTTCGGCGCGACAGGCGGTGCGCGTCCGCAAGCCGCTCCATATCCTCGGACAGCAGCGCCACATCGGCGGCCTGAAGCGCCACCTCGGACCCGGCCGCGCCCATGGCGATGCCGACATCGGCGCGGGCCAGCGCCGCGGCGTCGTTCACGCCGTCGCCGACAAAGGCAACGCGGCCGGTTGCGGCCAGTTCGCCAACCGCGCGAACCTTGTCCTGTGGCAGCATTTCGGCGTGAGTCTCTTCGGGCCTCAGCCCAAGCCGGGCGCCGATGCGCAGCGCCACCGGCCTGCGATCCCCGGTCATCATGACGATGCGGCGGACACCACTGTCGCGCAGGGCCGTGATCGCCCCTGCGGAACTGGCCCGTGCCTCGTCCGCTACGCTGACGGCGCCCAGCAGGGTGGCGCCGCGACCCAGATAGACGACCGTATTGGCGCCATCCGCCAGCGCCTGCAACGCGGGGTGATCCGTTGCAGCCTTCATGTCCTCGGCAAGATAGGCATTGCCCGCCCAAACCGGGCCAAGTGCATCGGCCCCTTCGATACCGATGCCTGGCCGGGCGTTCACATCGGCAACGATTGCTGGATCAAGCCCGCGCGCGGCAACTTCCCGGCGGATCGCGGCGGCGATATGATGCTCGGAATGCGCCTCCAGCCCCGCCAGCAGCGACAGGAACCCGGCCTCGTCGCCATCCAGCGCGACGATTTCCGTCACCTCGGCGCGGCCGGTGGTCAGGGTGCCGGTCTTGTCGAAGGCGAAGATATCGACCTCGGCCAGCGTCTCCAGCGCGCCGCCGCCCTTGAACAGAACACCGCCGCGCGCCGCCGCCGACAGGGCCGACAGGATCGCGGCGGGGACGGAAATGACGATGGCGCAGGGGCTGGCGGCGACCAGCAGCGTGGCGGCGCGGTAAAGCGCCAGTTCCCAGTCGCCGCCCAGCCACCAGAACGTGGCAAAGGCGATCACCGCACCCGCCAGCACCGCGACCGTGTAGCGCTGGCCGAACCATTCGCTGAACCGCTCTGAGGGTGCGCGGGCGGCCTGCGCCTCGGTCACCAGGCGGATCATGCGGGCGATGGTGCTGTCGCTGACGCTGCGCGTGACCTCGACCTCCAGCACGCCGTCCAGATTGATCGTGGCCTCGAAAACCTGCGCACCGGCCTCTTTTGACACGGGCATGGATTCGCCGGTGATGTTGGCCTCGTCGATGCCGCCGCGCCCGGTGACGACCACGCCATCACTGGGCACCCGGGCGCCGGGGCGCAGCACCACCACATCGCCGACGGCCAGCACCTCGGCGGGAACTTCCTCGACAGCGCCGTTGGCGGTCTTGCGCAAGGCGGTCTCGGGGCGCAGCGCCATCAGCGCCTCGATGGCGCGGCGGGCGCGGCCAAGCGCGCGTTCCTCCAGCGTGGTCGAGATGCTGAACAGCGTCAGCAGCACCGCACCCTCGAACGGGGCGCCGACGATTGCGGCGGCGATTGCCGCGACGATCATCAACAGGTCGATGTCAAGCACGCGCGCGCGCCACAGTTCCGACAGCGCGCGCCAGCCGGTGGGCAGGCCGCCAGCCAGATAGACTAGCACCAGCCCCGGTAGCTCCAGAGCGTCGAAAGCTCCGCTGGGCAGCCATCTGCCGGCTGCCGCCATCGCCATGCCGAGCACGGTGACGAGCGAAAGGGTCAGTGACAGGTCAACGGGTGGAAAGCGCTTCATGTCGGGCTCCTGGCGGACGAGGTCGCGGCTGGCAGCCGCCATCGCTGGCTGGGTGAGTGGATCAATCGGATGGCTTATGGCACCGCAATGCAAAGGCCGCGATGGCTATCCAGATGGCGCTGCGCAGGATCATCGCGCCCATGGTGCGTGCTTCCCATGCGCCGCCGGCACCGACATGCCACAGGAAGGCAGCGAAGACGGCCACCGTGGCCGTGGCAATGGCAATCGCCAGCATCGGTGCCCAGCCCGCGCCGCGCCACAGGCCGATCCCAGCCAGAACATAGGCAAAGCCCGCGCCGAAATTGAACCACAGCACGAATGGCACCACTGCCCTCATATCGACGCCGCCGAACAGCGCCCTGCCGCCCGAGACGAGGGTGAGCAGGCCGAAGATCACTGCGACGGCGGCGGCGATAGCCAGGGCGCGGGTTCTTGCGGGCATGAGATGTCTCCGGATCAGGCGTCGGCGAGGCGGCCGTCGCGCAGGTATATCAGGCGGTCGAAACGGTCGAAGATCTTTTCGTCATGGGTGACTGTCACGATGCAGGCTTCCTGTTCGACCGCGAGCTTGCGCATGAGGTCCATCACCAGCCCGGCGCGCGCGCCGTCGAGCGCGGCGGTGGGTTCGTCGGCCAGGATGATGCGGGGACGGTTGGCCAGCGCGCGGGCAATCGCCACGCGCTGCGCTTCGCCACCCGACAGCAGCGCCGGCTTGACCATCGCGCGATGGCCGACTTCCAGGTAGTCCAGCAGTTCGCGCGCCCGCGCCCGGCCCTCCTCGGTGGGGCGGCCGGCAAGATCGAGCACGACAGCGACATTCTCCTGCGCTGTCAGAAAGGGCAGCAGGTTGTGGCTCTGGAAGATGAAGCCGATCTTGTCGAGACGAAGCCGCCTCAGGTCGCGCCGCAGCCATTTGCCGTCGAACACCGGCTCACCGTCCAGCACCACCCGTCCCCCCGAGGGGGCGAGAATGCAGCCGATGATGTTGAGCAGCGTCGTCTTGCCCGAACCGGAAGGGCCGAGCAGCGCGATCACCTCGCCGGCCCGCACGGTCAGATCGACCGCCCGCAGGGCATCGACGCGGGTTTCGCCCTCGCCGAAATGCTTGGCCACGTTCGAGACCTCGATGAGGATGTCGCCGAGCGCCATGTCGGTCAACTTCCGAGCGCGGTGGCCGGGTCGACCTTCATCGCCGCCCGCACGCCGAGCGCCGAGGATAGAAGGCAGACGGCGGCGATAATGCCGGCAAGGACCATGACGTTGAACGGCTCCAGCACCACGCGGCGGGGAAAGTAGTCCTTCACCGTCAGGATCAGCATCAGCCCGATCCCCCAGCCCGCGGCACCAAGGATCAGCGCCTGCTGCACGATCAGCGCGACGATGGCGCGGTCGGGGGCTCCGATCAGCTTCAGCGTGGCGATCTGCTTCAGCTTCTCCATGGTCATCGTGTAGATGATGAGGGCGATCACCACGGCGCTGACGGACAGCAGGATGCCGAGGAACAGCCCGATCTGGCGGCGCGCCTTGTCGACCACCGAGGCGAGCAGCAGCTCCTCCTGTTCGACCTGGGTCATCGCGGCGAGGTGCTTCCACTGGCGCACGGTGGCGGTCAGCAGATCGACATCGGCGCCCGGCGACATGCGGGCAATTATGGTGGCGACCGAGGCGGACTTGACGGAAACTGCGCCACGCGCGGTCTGCACCCGCTGGGCCGCCGGGTCGAGTTCGGTTTGCAGCGCCATCGCGTCGGCCAGCGTCACATAGACTGCCGGATCCCCGCCCGAGTTCATCGCGCCTTCCACAAGCCCGACCACGGTGAAGCGGTCGCGCCCGAGCCGGATCGTCTCGCCCGGCAGCAGGCCGGTCTTGCGGTCGGCCACCAGTTCGAAATGGCCGGCGCCGATGCCGCGCCCCTCGGCGATCGCCTGCGGCCCGCCCGGACGCCCCGGCTCGTATCCGATGACGTAGAGACGCAGCGTTTGCCCGGTGTGGGCCGCTTCGACGTTCTGGTAGTTCACCGCGCCGGCCTCGGCCACGCCGGGCATCCGCGCCACTGCATCGCGCGTGTCGGCGGGAATGCTGGAGGCTTCCGCGAACGGTCCCTTGGTGCCGGCCTCCACCACCCAGACATCCGCCGCCGGCGCCTTCACCACCGCCAGCGCGTCCGAGACGAGGCCGTTATAGATACCGATCATCGCCAGCACGACCGTCATCAACAGCCCCAGCCCGAAACAGGTCAGCACGAAGCGGAACAGGCCATGGCGAATGTCCTTGAGCGCGAGGTTCATGGCGCCTCGCCGACGCGGGCGCGCCGGCCCTCTGCGGCGCCCTTCGGCGGGCTGGTGACGATGGCGGCTCCTTCGGGCAGGCCGCCCGTGACCTCGACGCGGCCGCGATCATCGCGGGCGCCGAAGGTCAGCCCCACCCGCGCAAGGCGGCTATCCTGCACCGTCCAGACCGTGCCGCGATGGCCGTCGAAGCCGGTGATGGCGACCTCGGGCACCATCAGTGCGCTGTCCCTGTTGCCGGTGGTGATACGAACCTCCGCCTGTTCGCCGAGGAACATCTCAGGCGGGCAGTCGGCGCAGGTCAGCCAGACGCGGCGCTCCTCGTTCACCCGGTCGCTTTCGATGCCGATGCGGGCGATTGTGCCGTGGAATTCGGCCGAAGGCTGCGAACGCAACCGGATCGTGCCCGGCTGGCCCAGAGAAAGCTGACCCGCGCGTTCTTCGTCGACATAGGCCTGGATCCAGATGGTGGCCGGATCGATCAGCGTGAAGATCGCATCGCCGGTCTTCACCACCGTGCCCGGCTCGGCATGGCGCGCGACGATCAGCGCGTCATAGGGTGCGAGCAGCCGGTGATGGGCGAGAAGGGCTTCCTCCTGCCGCAATGCAGCCGCCGCATCAAGGCTCTGTGCCCGAATCACTGCCACATCCGCCTCGGCCACGGCCAGATCGGCGCGGGCCACATCCTCGTCGCGCTGCGCCTCCTCGGCGCGCTGGACCGAGGCGACATCGCGCAGCGCCAGTCCCTGCTGGCGGCGGTTCGCCGCCTCGCGCTGCGCCAGGACGGCGCGGGCGCGCACGACCGCGGCATCGGCCTTGGCAAGATTGGCCTCGTTGGCTGTCACCGCTGCGCCGGCGCGGGCAACGCGCGCTTCCTGTTCGGCAGAGTGAAGGATGGCCAGTTCCTGCCCCTTGGCCACACTGTCCCCGGCATCGCCGGAAAGCCGGGTCAGGGCGGCGCCCACCTCGAAGCCGACGCGGCTGAGTATTCGCGCCTCGACAGTGCCGAGCCCGTAGATGCGAAGGGCCACATCATGTTCGGGCTGAACGATCGCCACCGTCAGGGGGCGTTCGGTGAAGAACAGAAAGCCGGCAGCGACAGCCGCCGCCAGAAGAAGACCCGATAGCCAGATGCGCCGCATCGTCTATTTTCCTTCCGCGGCCAGAAGCCGGCACTGTACGTCGAACAGGCGCAGCCCCTCGGCTCGCAAATCGAAATCGCGGGCGCCGAGCGCCCAGCGGATCGCCACGCCCTGCACGAGCGAGGTCAGCAGCACCGCCGCATCGTTTGCGGGCATGTCGCCGCGCAGAACCCCTGCTTCCTGCGCGGTTCTGATCTCCGTCGCCAGAAGGCCGTGGAAGGTCGTGAGCCTACCGTGAAAGGTGGCGCGCAGCTCAGCGTTGGTGACATTCAACTCACGCGAAAACAGCAGCATCGGCAGGGCGGGGGTGGCGGCGATCTGCGCGAACTGCGCGGCGATCAGCGCACGCAGCCGGACAAGCGGCCCGTCGCCGAGGTTCAAGGCCCCATCCCAGGCCAATGCAAGCCCTTCGGCCACATGCTCGGCCACGGCCTGCCACAGCGCGTCCTTGGTCGGGAAATGCCGGAACAGCGCGGCCTGCGTGACGCCAATCTGCGACGCGACCGCCCCCGTCGTCACCCGGTCCGGCCCGATCCCGTCGGCCAGGTCGAGCACGGTGGCCACGATCTCGGCCTTGCGAAGCTCCGCTGATTTTCGCACGGGGCACCTGTTAGTTAGTGAGTAGTCACAAACATATTTAGGCAACCTCATGCGATGCGTCAATCACGAGGTGTCATTTTCTGCATGCATTGATTGCCACGACACCGGGAACGAGGTGGGCAAGATAGAGGCCGGCCTATCTCTGCCCGCGACGCGGTGAATACGGAATGTTCGGCGAGCGCTTCGACGCTTGAGTATCTGAAACCGCATGGACCGGGCGAGATACACAAAGGTCATGACACTCCCAAATATCGCCGTTGCGGAGGTCTTCCCGCTGTTGTTGGGACCAACGAAGAGCGTCTCCTGATCCTCAAAATCGATCTGGACATTCTCGAGGCGCCGGAAGTTGCGGATCGCGACCGAATTGAGCTTCATGAATCCCCCTCGCAGTGTAATTTTCTCTGCACACCGTAGGATCTCTGGCCATGGCGACGCAACGTGAACTCAATAATGCAGAAGTACGTCAGCACAAGTGGCACTATGAATATGTGCTTGCTGTGGATTGGCTTCTCTGTCGGCCCGTGCAGCGGCTGAAAGGTGCCCGTCGTCACGCCATGTGCATCAAGTCGCGGTCAGCTTCCGCCGTTCAAGCGCTAAAAGCTCAATTCGACCGTTCACACTTTGCAGGTGCGGCGATTATCCACGAGGCCCTGCTTCGTTGCCAATTTCGGGTGGCGGGGGAAAGTCTTCCCCCTGGTCGGCACTGCGTTGCCGACGCACCCCCTTCAGCGGGGAGACCTCCGCAACGCCCCCAGAGAGTAAGAGTGCGGACTGGGTTTGCCGTGACGGGTTGAGGGCTGGAGAAGAGGTCTCCGGCGCCCGTCGCGGAGATCATCCCGATGGCCAGACAGGATCGCGCTGCCGATGGCGCGCGCAGCAATCTTTACGATGACATTACCGGCAAGATTATCGCCGAACTGGAGGCAGGGCGGCTTCCCTGGGTTCAGCCATGGGGGACATCGGCAGCGAAAGCGCCGCTTGCCATGCCGCGAAATGCCGCGACCTCGCGGCAATATTCCGGGATCAACATCCTGATCCTCTGGGGCGCCGTGGTCCAGCACGGCTACCCTTCCCAGCACTGGCTCACCTATCGCCAGGCGGCGGCGCTCGGCGGCAATGTCATGAAGGGCGAGCGTGGCACCACCGTCGTCTTTGCCGACCGCTTCACGCCGGAAGACGAGAAGCGCCGCGCCCGCGAGACCGGCGAGGAGCCGGGACGCATCCCGTTCCTGAAGCGTTTCACCGTTTTCAATGCCGCGCAATGCGAGGGCCTGCCCGAGGAGATCGCGGTGGAGGCACCGCCCCCGCCGCCCGGCATGATCGAGCCTCGGGTGGAGGCGTTGATCCGGGCCACCGGCATCGACTTCCGCATCGGCGGGGATCGTGCCTTCTACGTCCCATCACAGGACTTCGTGATGGTCCCGCCGCCGCAAGCCTATTTCGAGCCGATCAACTGGCACCGGACGGCGCTGCACGAGATGGGGCACGCCACCGGCCATGCCTCGCGCCTGGGGCGGGATTTCTCGGGCAGCTTCGGCACGAAGAAATACGCCTTCGAGGAGCTAGTGGCCGAGATGAACGCCGCCTTCTGCTGCGCCACGCTCGGGATCGTGCCGACCGTGCGCCATGCCGATTACATCGGCTCCTGGCTGGAGGTGCTGCGCGAGGACAACCGCGCCATCGTCCGTGCTGCCTCGCAGGCCAGCAAAGCGGCTGACTGGCTGCTGTCGCATCTGCCAGCCGAAGATGCCGGGGAACCGGATGCGGCATCGACCGAAGGGAGGGTCGCGGCCTGATCCTCCTGACCGGAACGCAACGCGACCGGCTTCTGGCCAATGATCGCCAGCGCGATGTGGACCACATCCCCGTCGTGAAATTCTTCAACCCCTTCGGTGCAGGCGTCTGGCTCGCCACCGAACTGGATGAGGGCGGTGACATCATGTTCGGTCTTGCCGATATCGGCTGCCCCGAACTCGGCTCGTGGAGCCTGGAAGAATTGCGCTTGATCCGGTTGCCTTTCGGCATGGGAATCGAGCGGGATCTGCTCTTCACCGGGGATTTCCCGATCTCGGTCTGGGCGGAGGCTGCGTGGGAAACCGGCAGCATCCGGGCGGCGGAACGAGCCCTCTACCGCGCCGGTGCGGCATTCACCCGCACATCCACAGATACGGAAAGCCGGGAATCCTGATTTCCGGTTGCCGGCTTTGTGGCCTGGCGTCGCACTCTTCAGAGGAAGAGGGCGGCGCTTCGCTTCGTGACGGGTTGGAGGTCGAGAGAGTGGCTCCCGGCCGCCCGTCGCGGAGAAATCACCATGGCCAAAGCTGCCAGGAAGAAGCCCGTCGCCCCGATGATCGTCTTTTCACGGGCGCGCGACATTCCGTTCAACCGGATCAGGCTGTCGGACAGCAATGTTCGCGAGACTGACGTCGAGGCGGGTCTGGACGAACTTACCCATGACATCGACCGGCGCGAGGATCTCGTGCAGGGCCTCAACGTTCGCGCCATCCTCGACGAGGACGGCAACGAGACCGGCGATTTCGAGACACCGGCCGGCGGCCGCCGCTACAGGTCCATCGCGCGCCTCGTCGAGGCCGGTCGCTTCCCGGCCGACGGCCTCGTCCCCTGCATCGTCAAGAAGGCCGATGCCAAGACCTCGGCCGTCGACGACTCGCTGGCCGAGAACCTGCTGCGCCTCGCCCTGCATCCACTCGACCAGTTCAAGGCGTTCAAGCGGATGTTCGACATGGGCATGTCAAAGGAGGAGATCGCCGACGCCTGGCGGACCACGCCGCGCTACATCATGCAGCGCCTTCGCCTCGCCACCGTCGCGCCGGCGCTGCACGACGCCTATGCGCGGAATGAGATGACGCTGGCGATGCTGGAAGCCTTCACCGTCAATCCCGACCACGAGCGCCAGCAGCAGGTCTGGGAGCGGATCAGCACGTCGTGGCAGAAAGAGCCCTGGCACATCCGCAACATGCTGACCGAGACCACGGTTCCGGCCGCCGACAAGCGCGCCCGCTTCGTCGGCATTGACGCCTATGAGGCGGCGGGCGGCCCGGTGCTGCGCGATCTCTTCTCCGAGGAGAACGGCGGCTGGTTGCAGGACGTCACGCTTCTCGACCGGCTGGTCGACGAGAAGCTGCGCGCCGTCGCCGACGAGATCGCCGGTCAGGGCTGGAAGTGGATCGACGCGGCGGTCGAGCTTCCCTACGGCCACACCAACGGCCTGCGCAGGCTGGTCGGTGTGACCCAGGAGCTGACCGACGAGGAGCGCGCCACCCGCGAGGCGCTGCGCGACGAGTATGACGAACTCGAAGCGCAGTATGCAGAAGCCCAAGACCTGCCCGATGAGGTCGATCAACGGCTCGGGGAGATTGAGGCCGAGCTGGACGCCTTCGAGAACCGGCCGATCAGCTTCGCGCCGGAAGACATCGCCCGTGCCGGTGTCTTCGTCAGCATCGGCCGCGAGGGCGAGTTGATCGTCAGCCCCGGTTATGTCCGCCCCGAGGACGAGCAGCCTGAGACCGTCGATGGTGAGGATGCCGGCGAAGGTGCCGACCCGTCCGGTCCCGATGCCGTGCAGCGTGCGGTCATCACCGTCGGCGGCGAGCCGGTTCCGGACGCCGATGAAGAGGAGGACGATGCCGTCAAGCCACTGCCCGAGCGGCTGGTGACGGACCTGACCGCCTGGCGGACGCTGGCGCTGCGCAATGCGCTTGCCGAGAATCCGCGCGTCGCCATGACGGCGCTGCTGCACAAGCTGGTTCTCGATACTTTCAAGCGCACCGCCACCTCGGGAACCAGCCTCTATGCCGCCGTGCGTCATATCTATCTTCCCACGGATGCGACCGGGCTCGCTGACAGCGCCGCCGCGAAGATGATCGACGAGCGCGCGGACGCCTGGCGGGGCGACATCCCCGCTGGCGATGACGACCGGCTCTGGGATTGGATCGACGGTCTCGACGATGCCAGCCGCCTGGCGCTGCTCGCCCATTGCGTCAGTTTCGGGGTCAACGCGCTTTACGAGCGGCCCAACCCCTATTCGGGGAATGGCATCTCGCAGCACGGTCTCGACCGCCGCATGGCCGAGGCCGAACGGCTGGCTGTTGATTGCCACTGAGAATTGACCCGGCAACCGCCAAAATTGTCATTGAGAATTGACCCATGTGCAACCCTGCCTCGGCTTGAAGCAGCTGGAGGCATACGGAGTGATCGACATGGGATTTTTGA
>NZ_JAHKNG010000005.1 GCF_018860165.1 Paracoccus marinaquae | reverse complement strand
CGGCACCGGCAGCACCCGGGCTGCTGCCATTCACCGCCATGCCCGTCGGCGCGCACAACACCCCCGGCCTGCCCAAACACCACAATTCCCATAGCGCCAAACCGGACCGCGGCTTCGTTCAATCCGGCTTCAATGAGGTCGCGGAACGCGCCAAGACGCCCCCGATCCGCCACGCGACCTCACAGAACCCTCCAGATTCTGCCAACCAGCCTCTGAACAGGAAGCCGTGCCGGGGCGCCTGCCAGGCCGGCCATGAACCGGCCCTGCCCGGCAGGCATGAGGCGCGGAGGGGCATATCCGAGATGCCCGAGGTCTGCGCCGCAAGGCCCTTCGCCCCGCCCCTTTTCCCGAACCGTTCGGGACCCTCGTTGCGGAGCCGGCCCGTCAATACGAGGTTTCCGGATCTGCCCCGGATGGTGCAGGCACCGCCCTAATCCAAGAGGTAATACTGATGAATAAACATGCTGATTTTCAGCTTGTTGTGAAAACTACCTCATCTCATTTCCGGGGTCGTTCTCCTGTTCAGGATTCGCCTCGTCGCCCATCGTTTTATCGGGGTCCGCTCCCTTGCGCTTGCGGTCGCGCCTCGGCTTGCAGTCATCGCCCTTGCCGATCAGCGCGAATTCCATCTGCACCGTGGCACCGATGGCCAGTTCGCCCGCCTGCACCGGAACACCGCTCGCGCCGGCGGCCTCGGCCGCCATCCGCATCATCGGGCGCGGGACCTCCGGCTGGCTGCCATCGCCAAGATGCAGGACCGGTCCCAGCCGCAGGCCGGCCGCCTCGGCCATCACCCCGGCCTTGTGCCGGGCGTCGGCGACGGCGGCGCGGCGGGCCTCATCCTCGGCCTCGGCGCTGTCCCGCAACTCGAAGCCGATGCCGCCGATCTCATTGGCGCCGGCGGCCACGATCGCGTCCAGCACCGCGCCCAGACCCGCAATCTCGACCACGCGCACCGTCACCATGTTGCCCGCCTGATAGCCGGTGACGCGCGGCGCCTGCCCCTCGCCGTAATCCATCATCGGATTGAGGTTCAGCCCCGAGGTCTGGATATCACTCGCGGCGATTCCCGCCGATGTCAGGGCGGCGATCACGGCCGCCTGGCGGTCGGAATTCTGCCGCATGGCCTCGGCGGCACTGTCGGCCTGGCTGGTCACGCCAAGCTGGATGCTGGCCATGTCGGGCGCGGCCCGGACCTCGCCCTCGCCGGTCACGCTGAGGCGGGACTGCATCGCCCCGGCGGGGCCGCAGTGAGCGGGCATGGCGCGGCCGGTCTGGCCGGCCTTGTCCGGGGCCGCCAGGGCGGCGCCGGACAGCAGCAAAACCAGCAGCCCCGAGGCGGTGAAGGCGGCCGGGCCGGAGGCGCGGAAGGGATGGATCATCTGAGGGTCCTTTTGCATCGAGGATGAAACTGCACCAGAACGCTGCGCCCCGGCATCGCGTTTCATGGAAAAGCGTTCACAGATGCGCCAGACACGCTTTTCTCACACCACAATTTGCGGTAGATCATGGCAAAGCCCACCATATCGCGGCAAAGGGACCCGCGATTCCCATCGAGCGACCAACAACAAGATGAACCAGCACATTGCCGCACCCGAATTCGCCATGAGCTTCACGCAGGAGGCCGTCCTGCTGGAACGGCGCGACGGCACGGGCTGGCGCCTGCTGGGACAGGTCCGCTTCGCCGGGCGCGAGATGGCCGCCAGCCTCAAGGCCCTGCGCGCCGAGGCCGGCGACGGCAGCGACAGTGCCGACACGGTGCTGGTGATCCCCGACGATCAGGTTCTCTACACGACGCTGAGCGTTCCGTTCGGCTCGGACACGCCGGCGGTCATCGGCCGGGCGCTGGAGGCGATCACCCCCTGCCGCGCCGAGGACCTGGCCTTCGACTGGTGCCCCGCGGACAGCGGCGACATCGAGACCCTGCGGGTCGCGGCCGTGGCCCGGCGCACGCTGGACGAGGCCGAGGATTTCGCCCGTGCCCAGGGCTTCCGCCCCTCGGGCTTTCTGGCCCGGCCCGGTGACGCCCGCTTCGAGGGCTATCCCGATTTCGGCCCCAGCCGCCTTGCCACCGAGGATGCGGCGCGCCGACCCTTCGGGGCGACCGATCTGAGCAAGGCCCGCATCACCGCCCCGGTGATCGATGAGGCCGAACCCGCCAAGACCGCCGAAGCGACACCCGAGGCGCCGCCCGCACCGGTCGTGTCGCGCATCATCGCCCATCATGTCGCGCCACCTGTCCCGGTCGCCCCGACGCCGGCACCGGCTGCCGCCGAGACCGCGGACAACAGCGCGCCGGTGCAGCCCTTGCAGGACCTACCGGCAGCCGCCGGTGACAACGCGGCCGCCACGCCGGACGACGCATCTTCGGAGTTCCCTGCCCCGGCGGTCATCCGCCACGGCGAGCGCAAGGCGGCCGACAATGCGCCGCGCCTGTCGCCCAGAGCCGCAGCCGTGCATGAGCGTGCGGCCGAGGCCCGCGCCGTCCGCGCCTCGCAATCGGCGCCCGAGACGCTGACTGCTTCCGGGCTGGTGACCCGGCTGCGCGGCATCCGGCCAGGGCGCCTGCCGGCGATGATCGGGGTGCTGGTCATCGGATTGGTGGCCGTGCTGATGCTGTTCGGCGGCGGGTCTGCGCCGCAGCCTAAGCCTGTCGAACGCGAGATGGTCGAGGTGGCGCAGCCCGCCGGCCCGGCGAACGGCATCGTCGCCGCGGACGTGCCGGAGGTCGCCGCCGAAGCGCCCGCCGAAACGCTTGCCGAAACGCCCGCGGATGCGCCCGCCACGATGACCGCGCCCGCCGAAGCCACCCCCGAGACGGCGGTGGAAGCCGCAGCCGATCCCGCACCGCTGGACGGTCAGGCACCCGCCGTCACCGACCCGAACACCGCAGCGGACGGACCTGCCCCGGACGAGATGGCCGCGACGCCCGGGACCGGGGCGCCGCCGGAGGCCCAGGCCGATCCTGAGGCGGCGGTGGACTCCGCATCGGCCGAAGCCGTCGCCCCGGCCGATGCCGAGACGCCATCAGCCGAAGCCACGCCGACCGATGCCCTGACGCTGGCGCTGACCGAGGCGCTGGCAGGCACGGCGGCCTCGGACCGGGTGGTGGCGGATTCCGCAGGCGCCGCCGCCCCTGCGCCGGCCTCGCCCGCGACCTCGGAAGCGGCCGCCCAGGCTCAGGGCCAGAGCGCATCGCGGGTTGCATCGACCGGGCAGCTTCGCAGCTCGCTCCGCCCCCCGAATGCCCCGGTCCGCACCACGGCACCGGCGGCCCCGGATCGCAGCCCCGTGGTTCCCGCCAATCCGCTGCCCTATTCGCAGCCCGATCAGGCCCGCGCGCCCGCAATGGCCGGCACCCGCCCGCCCGGACGCCCGGCAGCGGCCCGGTCCCCGGCAGCACCGGTCGCGCAGCCCGCGGCCACGCCGGTTCCGGCCGCCGCGCCCGCGGCCCAGCCGGCACAACCCGCCCGATCGGACGATGCGCAACCGCTGGGATCGTCGGGCCGCCCGCCCGCGCGCCCGGACCGGCATACGCAACTGGAGGAGGGCAGCGCCCCTGAGGACGGTGCCCCGGTCCGGCTGACCGCCGCCGAGCGGGCCTTTCTCGAAGACCTGCTGCGGGATCTGCGGACGGCGCAGGCAGGACAGGCGGGCCTCGACCGGGCCGAGCGTGAGGTCCTGATCCGGCTGGCCGACGCCCGGCCAGTGCGCAAGCCGGTGGCGGTATCGCAAGCCTCGGACAACGCCGTGCGGGCGGCGGTCGCCGAAGCCGTCGCCGCCTCCGAACGCCCATCCCCGCGCGAGCCTGCAGCCGCCGTCGCGGCGCCGGCCGGAAACCGGGACGGTCTGGGCCGCTCGGCGCGGCCCCCGACCCGGCCCGGATCCGTGCTTGCCCGTGGCGGCAAGGACCCCGGTCCCGGCAATCCAAGCCTGTCCAGCGGTGCGGTCGAAGATGCGATCGCCGCCGCCGTCGCCAACAGTACCGCCCTGCCCGGCGCCGTCGCTTTGACGGCGCTTCGCACATCTGCCCTGCCGCCACGCCGGATCGGCGGCGCTGCGGCAGCCGTTGCGGCGGCGGCGACGCCCTCGGCCCCCAGTGCCGATGACCTTCGCGCCGCCGCCGAGGCCCAGCAGCGCGAAGCCGAACAGCGCCGCATCGATGACGAGCTTCAGGCGCAGGCCGAGGCCAGGGCCCGCGCCCAGGCGGCGGCGGATGCCCAGGCCGAGGCCCGCGAACGCGCCCAGGCCGAAGCCCGTGCCCGGGCGCAGGCCGAGGCCGAGGCCCGCACCGCCGCCGCGCGCAAGCAGACCTATACCCCGCCCGAGGCCGAGAACGAACCCGAGGTGGCCGCGAAGATCCCCGAGGGGCGTGGACAGGGCTCGGCCGCGACCGCCGCGACGGTGGCGGACGGAATCACGCTGAACCGCACCCAGATCATCGGCACCGTCGGCGCCGGCAAGGCCAGCCGGGCGCTGGTACGGCTGTCGAATGGCCGCATCATCACGCTGCGGCTGGGCGACCGGATCAACGGCGGCACCATCACCGGGATCGGCAACAGCCGCATCACCTATGTGAAGGGCGGCCGCCCACAGGAACTGTCGGTGCTGAACGGACAGTAATGGAAAACTTCCTGCTACTGGCCACGGTCTACCTGCTTACCATGGTCATCGCCGTGCCGATCTCGACCCGGTTGGGGCTGGGCTCGGTTCTGGGCTATCTGATCTGCGGCATCCTGATCGGCCCGATCCTGAACCTGACCGGCAACCAGATGTCGGATCTTCAGCATTTCGCCGAGTTCGGCGTCGTCATGATGCTGTTCCTGATCGGCCTGGAACTGCAGCCCCGCAACTTGTGGAACATGCGGCACCGGCTGATCGGGTTGGGCGGGGCGCAGATCCTGCTGTCTCTTGCCGGTGTCGCCGCGCTTGCCATGGCCTTCGGGCAGGGCTGGCCGACGGCGATCGCCCTGGGGATGATCCTGTCGCTCAGCTCGACCGCGATCGTGCTGCAGACGCTGTCCGAAAAGGGGCTGATGCAGACCGCCGGCGGACGCTCGGCCTTTTCGGTGCTGCTGATGCAGGATATCGCAGTGATCCCGATGATCGCGCTGATGCCGCTGCTGGCCCCCTTCGGCAGCCGCGGCGCGGACTCGGGCGGCGAGGAACATATCGGCGAGGTCTTCATGGCCGGCCTGCCGGCCTGGGGTGCGACGCTGATGACGCTGGCTGCCGTCGTCGCCGTGGTGGTGCTGGGGCAGTATCTGGTGCGGCCGCTGTTCCATTTTGTCGTCTCGTCCCGGCTGCGCGAGATGGAAACCGCGCTTGCCTTGCTGATCGTGGTCGGCATCGCCTCGCTGATGATCCTGGTCGGGCTGTCGCCGGCCCTGGGCACCTTCCTTGCCGGGGTGATGCTGGCCGGGTCCGAGTTCCGGCACGAGCTCGAGTCGCAGATCGAGCCCTTCAAGGGGCTGCTGCTGGGGTTGTTCTTCATCACCGTCGGCGCCGGCATGGATTTCCAGATCCTGTTCGACCGGCCGCTGCCGATCCTGTCGGCGACCGCCCTGCTGATCGCGGTGAAGGCGGTGATCCTGCTGCTGATCGCGCGCGGGGCGCGGATGGCACCCCGGGATCGCTCGCTTTTCACGCTGTCGCTGGCGCAGGCGGGCGAATTCGGCTTCGTGCTGATCTCCTATGCCGTCGCCCTGGCGATCCTGCCCGGATCGCTGGCGCAATCGGTCTTGCTGATCGTCGCGCTGTCGATGCTGGTCACGCCGCTGCTGTTCATCCTGCACGATCTGATGACGCGCTGGCTGTCCGAGGCCGGCGCCGCCGAAGCCCCGGACGAGATCGAGGACCAGCAGCCGATCATCATCGCCGGGGTCGGCCGCTTTGGTCAGGTGGTCAACCGGCTGGTCACCATGTCCGGCTTTCAGACCACGGTTCTTGACCACGACCTGAAGATCATCCAGCTGATGCGCCGCTTTGGTTTCAAGGGATATTTCGGCGACCCGACCCGGCCCGAGATCCTGCTAGCCGCGGGGCTGGACAAGGCCCGGATCCTCGTCGCCGCGATGGACGATCCGGCGGCCAATATGAAGCTGATCCATTTCGCCCGCGAGCGGCGGCCCGACTTGCATATCATCGCCCGCGCCCGCGACCGGGTGAATGTCTATGAACTCTACCGCGCCGGCGCCGATGACATCGTCCGCGAAACCTTCGACAGCTCCCTCAGGGTTGGGCGTTATGTGTTGGAAAACACAGGATTATCCGAATACGAGGCATCCGAACTCGAACGGATTTTCTACCGCCTCGACCGGGTATCGCTGCGCGAACTGGCCGAGGTCTGGAAGCCCGGTGTGCCGCTGGACGAAAATCCCGAATACATCCAGCGCAGCCGCGAACTGAACCGTGATCTGGAAAACGCCCTGATGGAACGTTTCGCCCATGGTCCGGCCGCCGCCGCGATCCGCCGCGACGAGGACGAGGAGGAAGAGCCGGAACACGGGCTCAGCCGAACGGCCCATAATCCCCGGCTCGGCGGGCGCTTCTGAACCGATGCCGCAGGCGGCGGGTCAGCCGTCCAGCCGTTCGATCGTCCAGCCCTGCCGTTCAAGCAGCCGCAGCACCCCCTTCTCGCCCGGCAGATGCAACGCGCCGAAGCCCGCGACGATGCCCTTGCCACGCGCGGCGGCCGACCTGGCCCCTTCGGTCAGCGGCGCGATCCAGCTCTGGTTGCGCCGGTCCATCAGTTGGGTCTGGGCCAGACGCATCTGCTCGTCCACCGTGGCTGTGTCGAGGCCGGAATTCGCATAGGCATCGAACCGCCCGAATTCCCAGATCTTCCAGACATCGCCCTCGAAATAGGATTCGGTCAGCGTGACCGCATAGTCATCGGCATAGGAGGCCGCCGGCAGCGAGGCGCGGATCATGTCGATCTCCTGCCCCGGGGTCATCTCGTCGAAGAGGGTGAAAATCGTGTCCCAGGGCTCCAGCGCCCGGATCGGGACATCCAGCGCCTCGGCCCGGTCGACCAGCAGGAAATCCAACCCCCCGGGGTCGCCGGCCTCGAGGCCTTCCATCATGCAGGGCGAAATGCCCAGCATCATCGCCACATACCATGGCCGCAGCTTCGCGGTGATGACGGCGGGCGTGCCGCGCTCCGACATGGCGCTGGACAGGGCCGACCATTCCTCGGCCGTCAGCCGCTCGGGCAGGGTCGGGCCCGTGGCATTGACCATCAGGTCGGGGTTTTCGGTCAGCGCGCGGGTCAGGCGGGCCTCCTCCTCGGGTCCCGCCTCGACATAGAGCGCCGCCCCCTCGGCCAGCGGCTGCGCCAGCCGGTCAAGCAGCGGCTGATGGCGCGGATCGCCGAAGTGATAGGTGCCGACAAGCGTGATCGCCTGATCGCCCTTCGTCGCGCGCCACAGCAGGCCCCGATGATAGGGCACATCCGCCACGGCCGCCTCGATCCGGGCCAGTCGCTCTGGCGGCATCGCCTCGAAAAGATTTGTGCCGACGCATTCGCCTGCCCCGACCGTCCGGGCAAGGCCGATCCAGAATAGCGCGACAACCGATCCGAGACGCATCCGCATCACCTTTCATCTCCTTCGGGGCGCGGCCGCCCCGGCTTCGGGCCGAAACTTGCACAGATCCCGGCGGGCAGCCAGCACCCGACGATTTTCCACACGGGATCGTTGACAGAGCCTCGCGTCTTGCCTAGATCAGCGCCATTGGCACTCAGACCAATCGAGTGCCAACAACGACACTGTAACCTGAAACACGGAGTGTTCTCTCATGGCATTCAAACCGCTGCATGACCGCGTGCTGGTCCGCCGCGTCGAATCGGAAGAAAAGACCAAGGGCGGTCTGATCATCCCCGACAGCGCCAAGGAAAAGCCCGCGGAAGGCGAGATCATCTCGGTCGGCGAAGGCGCGCGCAAGGATTCGGGCGAGCTGATCCCCCCCGCGGTGAAAGCCGGCGACCGCGTGCTGTTCGGCAAATGGTCGGGCACCGAAGTCACCGTCGACGGTGAGGAACTGCTGATCATGAAGGAAAGCGACATCCTGGGCATCATCGGCTGATCGGCCGCCACCCACGACACGCACCTTCACTGAAAACTTCTGGAGATTCAAATGGCTGGTAAAGAAGTCAAGTTCAACACCGACGCCCGCGACCGGATGCTGAAAGGCGTCAACATCCTCGCCGACGCGGTCAAGGTGACCCTCGGCCCGAAGGGCCGCAACGTCGTCATCGACAAATCCTTCGGCGCCCCGCGCATCACCAAGGACGGCGTCACCGTCGCCAAGGAAATCGAACTGACCGACAAGTTCGAGAACATGGGCGCGCAGATGGTCCGCGAAGTCGCTTCGCGCACCAATGACGAGGCCGGCGACGGCACCACCACCGCCACGGTCCTGGCCCAGGCCATCGTCCGCGAAGGCATGAAGGCGGTTGCCGCCGGCATGAACCCGATGGATCTGAAGCGCGGCATCGACCTGGCCACCGCCAAGGTCGTCGAGGCGATCAAGGCCGCCTCGCGCCCGGTCAGCGACAGCGCCGAAGTCGCGCAGGTCGGCACCATCTCGGCCAACGGCGAGTCGTTCATCGGCCAGCAGATCGCCGAGGCGATGCAGAAGGTCGGCAACGAGGGTGTCATCACCGTCGAAGAGAACAAGGGCATGGAGACCGAAGTCGAGGTCGTCGAAGGCATGCAGTTCGACCGCGGCTACCTGTCGCCCTATTTCGTCACCAATGCCGACAAGATGATCGCGGAACTGGAAGACGCCTATATCCTGCTGCACGAGAAGAAGCTGTCTTCGCTGCAGCCGATGGTTCCGCTGCTGGAATCGGTGATCCAGTCGGGCAAGCCGCTGCTGATCGTCGCCGAGGATGTTGAGGGCGAGGCCCTGGCCACGCTGGTCGTCAACAAGCTGCGCGGCGGCCTGAAGATCGCGGCCGTCAAGGCACCGGGCTTCGGCGATCGCCGCAAGGCCATGCTGCAGGACATCGCCATCCTGACCGGCGGTCAGGTGATCAGCGAAGACCTGGGCATGAAGCTGGAAAACGTCACTGTCGACATGCTGGGCACCGCCAAGAAGATCTCGATCAACAAGGACAACACCACCATCGTCGATGGTTCGGGTGAAAAGGCCGAGATCGAAGCCCGCGTGGCCCAGATCCGCCAGCAGATCGAGGAAACCACCTCGGACTACGACAAGGAAAAGCTGCAGGAACGCGTGGCCAAGCTGGCCGGCGGCGTCGCCGTGATCCGCGTCGGCGGCATGACCGAGATCGAAGTGAAAGAGCGCAAGGACCGCGTCGATGACGCGCTGAACGCGACCCGCGCGGCCGTTCAGGAAGGTGTCGTCGTCGGCGGCGGCGTCGCTCTGGTTCAGGGTGCCAAGTCGCTGGAAGGCGCCAAGGGCGAGAACTCGGATCAGGAAGCCGGCATCGCCATCGTGCGCCGCGCGCTGGAAGCTCCGATGCGCCAGATCGCCGAGAACGCCGGTGTCGACGGCGCGGTTGTGGCCGGCAAGGTCCGCGAATCGAACGACAAGACCTTCGGCTTCAACGCCCAGACCGAAGAATATGGCGACATGTTCAAGTTCGGCGTCATCGACCCGGCGAAGGTCGTGCGCACCGCGCTGGAAGATGCGGCCTCGGTCGCCGGCCTGCTGATCACCACCGAAGCCATGATCGCCGAAAAGCCCGAGCCGAAAGGTGCCGGCGGCGGCATGCCCGACATGGGCGGCATGGGTGGTATGGGCGGCATGATGTAATCATCGCCCCTGCCCCTTGGCAGACAGGGAAAGGGCGCCCCACGGGGCGCCCTTTTTCGTTGCGGCGACCGGTCCGACCGAAGGTGCCGCTAGCGCCGCCGCCGGCGGGGCCGGTCGCCCTCGGCACCGGCGTTGAAACGGATCCCCGGAAGCGTGACCACCGCGGCCAGCGACGGGAAGGGATCGATGGCATGGGGAATGGCATTCGCCGCCACGAAATGCTCCTGGAACCGTGGGGCTATGGCGGTCTCGACGCGGGTGATGCGGCGGACCTCGGCCTCGATCTCGCCCCGCGCCGCCCGGGAACACAGCGCGATACGCGCGCCGGTCCCCGCGGCATTGCCGGCGCTGGTCACATGATCGGGCGCACAATCCGGAATCATCCCCAGAACCAGCGCGTGCAGGGGCGAGATATGCGCCCCGAAAGCCCCGGCCAGCACCACCCGGTCAACCCGGTCGATGCCGAATTCGTCCATCAGCAGCCTCGCCCCGGCATAAAGCGCCGATTTCGCCAGCTGGATCGCGCGGATATCGCCCTGGGTGACGGCGATCAGCGGCCCACCCGTGTCCCGTCCGTCATGGATGACATAGGAATGGGTCCGCCCCTGCGGAATGCAGCGCGCGGTCCCGGTCTGTTCCGCCGATCCGATCAGCCCGCCGGCATCGACCAGCCCGGCGATGCGCATCTCGGCCACCGCCTCGATGATTCCCGATCCGCAGATGCCGCTGATGCCGACCGCCGCGGCGGCCGCATCGAAGCCCGGCTCGTCGGACCACGCATCGACGCCGATGATGCGAAAGCGGGGCTCCTTCGTCTCGGGGTCGATCCGCAGCCGCTCGATCGCACCTGGTGCGGCGCGCTGGCCGCTGCTGATCTGGGCGCCCTCGAAGGCGGGGCCGGTCGGCGATGAACAGGCCAGAACCCGGCTCCTGTCGCCCAGAATGATCTCGGCATTGGTGCCCACATCGACGATCAGGACCGGCTTGTCCGATTGCTGCGGCTGCTCGGACAGGACCACCGCGGCCGCATCCGCCCCGACATGCCCGGCGATGATCGGAAGAAGATAGGCGCGCGCGGAACCGGCAATCTCCAGACCCAGATCCGCCGCGCGCACCGTCAGCGCGTCCGAGCTGGCCGGCGCGAAGGGGGCCTGACCCAGTTCGACCGGGTCGATCCCCAGCAGCAGATGATGCATGACCGGATTGCAGACGATCACCGCCTCGACGATCAGGCCCGCCGCCACGCCCGCCTCATCGGCCAGGGCCCGCGCCAGGTCGCCCAGCCCGGCGCGGACGGCGGCGGTCATCTCGGCCGCGCCGCCCGGGTTCATCATGCCATAGCTGACCCGGCTCATCAGGTCCTCGCCAAAGCGGATCTGCGGGTTCATCAGCCCCGACGAGGCCAGAACATGCCCGTCATCCAGCGCCACCAGATGCCCGGCGATCGTGGTCGAACCGAGGTCGATGGCCAGACCGTAAAGCGGCCCCTCCAGCAGCCCGGGTAGCAGGTCGATCAGCAAGGGCGGCGCGCGCCCGTCATCGCGCAGGACGGCCGTCACCTTCCAGCCGGCCTTGCGCAGGATCGGCTGAAGGCGGGCCAGCACCGGCAGATCGGCCTGCAGGCCCTCGATCCGCCATTGCCCGGCAAGGGCGGCGGCCAGCCGCTGGAAATCGCCGGTCGGGTCGTCCAGCGCGGGTTCGGTCACCTCGACATAGAAGGGGCGCACGGCCGGGTCCATCTCCATCACCCGCTCGATCGCGGATTTGCGGATCACCTGGCGGTGAAGCTGGCTCTCGGGCGGAACGTCGATCACCATATCCGCAAGGACGCGCGCCTGACAGCCCAGCCGCCGCCCCGGTTTCAGCCCGCGGATCCGGTCATAGCGCGCCTCGACCTCGTTGAATTCGGACAGCGCCCCTTCGCCCACGGTCACGCCATGCTTGGGGAATGCCCCCTGCCCCGGCACGACCTGGCATTTGGAACAGATGCCGCGGCCGCCGCAGACCGAATCCAGATCCACGCCCAGCCGCCGCGCCGCCTCCAGAACCGGGGTTCCGGCGGGAACCCGTCCGCGCTTGCCCGAAGGGGTGAAGATGACAAGGGGATCGTCGGCCATGGTTTCCTCGCGCTTGGCTACAGGCTTAGCCGGCCCGCGCCGCGAGGCGGATCACAAAGCGTCGCCCCGGGCACCGAATGCGACCTTCCGCGATGCCGCAGGGCCTTCGCAAGGGGGCGTCGCCTTCTCCGCAGGCGAAAAAGGGGGCGCGAACGCCCCCTTTGATCCCGCGCCGCCACAGGCAGCGCCGCTGCCGGATTGGATCAGGCGCCCTTGTAGATATCGACCAGCTTCTGCAGCATTTCCAGCGCATCCTCGCGCGAGCGCTGGAAGCTGTTGCGACCGATGATCGAGCCATTGCCGCCGCCGTCGCGGATCGCGCGGGCGTCGTCATAGACCGCGTCGGCACCCTTGGCCGCGCCGCCCGAGAAGACCACGATGCGGCGCCCGTTGAAGGCCGCCTGCATGCAGTGCTCGACACGTTTCGCCTGCGTGGCGATGTCGATCTTCTTGTCCTCGTAGACCTTCTTGGCCTCGGGCAGCATCAGATGGTCGGTGGACAGCTTGATCTTGATGATATGTGCGCCGATCAGCGCCGCGATCTGGGCGGCATAGGCGGCGATGTCGATGGCTGTCTCGCCATCCTTGGAAATCGCCTCGCCGCGCGGATAGGACCAGATCACGGTGGCCACGCCCTTGGCGGCGGCTTCCTTGCGCATCTCGACGATCTCTTCGAACATGTCGAGTGCCATGTCCGAGCCCGGATAGACGGTAAAGCCGATGGCGGCACAACCCAGCCGCAGCGCGTCATCCACGCTGGCCGTCACCGCCTGATTCTTGCCCGCTGTCTCCGACATCAGCGAATTGGCCGAGTTCACCTTGAGGATCGTCGGGATCTGGCCCGCGAAGGTGTCGGCGCCCGCCTCGATCATCCCCAAGGGCGCGGCATAGGCGTTCAGCCCGGCGTCGATCGCCAGCTGATAGTGGTAATGCGGGTCGTAGCCGGCCGGATTGGGGGCGAAGGACCGCGCCGGGCCATGCTCGAAACCCTGATCGACGGGCAGGATGATCATCTTGCCGGTGCCGGCCAGCTTGCCGGTCATCAGCATTCGCGCCAGCTGCGCCTTCACCCCCGGGGTCTCGCCCTCGTAATTGGCCAGGATCCGCCGCACCGTATCGGTCATCTGCATGGAAATAATCTCCTCTGGTGATTGCCGGCTGCATAGCATGCGCCACCCCGGTGGCAACGCTGATGACGCTAACAGAATGGTCCCGCGACTGCGGCAACCCGTCTGTTCCGAAGATGAATTAATAAAACCTTAACCATTCGCGAGTCGCCTGCGGCCCTTCTTATCGGCATAGCTGAATGTGAGGGTCAGCCGAAAGGAGGTCTCATGTTCATGAATACATCCCTCGCGCAGTATCAGCTGCCACTGTTCGGTCTCAACTCCCCAGCCGTGGGCACCGAGATCGGGGCGGATCAGCGCAGCGTCTTCCTGCGCCCGATCACCGCCGCCGGCGAGCCGGCATCAAGCAACTGGCCTGCGACGATCCAGTCGAAACCGGCCGATGCGGCGATGCAGGACTATCGCAACTGGCTTGCGCGCGTCACCGACTACGAGGAGGCGACGGGTCGGCCCGGGTCATCGCCGGAAACCGCCCCGGCCGAAGGCTCGGGTGGCGAAGCCGCGATCAGCCCCCCGGCCGGCAACGGGGCCGAACCGACCGAGGCCGGCGCGGGTGAGCCCGCGATCGAGGCCGGCGACAATGGTGCCCCCGGCGGCAGCCAGACCGGGCAGACGGAGGCTGGCGCAGGCGGATCCGAGTCCGGCAATGGCACTGCGCCCGAAGGCGGCGGCGGCCCGCAGACCGGAGGCACCGGCAACGGTGGTTCGGGGTCTGGCGGTCTGCTTGGCTGGCTCTTTGGCGGTTGGTAGCGACCGCCCGCGGGCAGATGCCATGTCAACACGAAGGGGCGGCAACTGCCGCCCCTTCTTCCTTCTGTGCCGGTGCGGCGGTGCCGCTCAGACCCGCAGCGCCGCCACGCCCGGCAGTTCCTTGCCCTCCATCCATTCGAGGAAGGCACCGCCGGCGGTCGAGATGAAGCTGAAATCCCCGACCACGCCCGCCTTGTTCAGTGCCGCGACCGTGTCGCCGCCACCGGCGACCGAAACCAACCTGCCGGCGCGGGTCAGATCCGCCGCGGCCCGGGCGGCGGCGTTGGTCGCACGGTCGAAGGGTTCGATCTCGAACGCCCCGAGCGGGCCGTTCCAGACCAGCGTCCGGCATTGCCCCATCGCCGCGCGCAGCGCCTCGACCGTCTCGGGCCCGGCATCGAGGATCATCGCATCGACCGGGCAGCGATCCACCGGCAGCACCTCGCTGTCGGCCCCGGCCTTGAATTCCCGCGCCACCACGATATCCAGCGGCAGGTGAATCACGCAGCCGTCACGCGCGGCCTTTGCGAGGATCGCGCGGGCGGTATCGGCCATCTCGCGCTCGGCCAGCGACGTGCCGACCTCGATCCCCTTCGCCACGAGGAAGGTATTGGCCATGCCGCCGCCGATCACCAAATGATCGACCTTCTCAAGCAGGTTCGCCAGCAGATCCAGCTTGGTCGAGACCTTGGCCCCGCCGACCACCGCCATCACCGGCCGCTGCGGATCGCCAAGTGCCGCGTCCAGTGCCTTCAACTCGGCCTCCATCAGCCGCCCGGCCCCGGCCGGCAGCAGCCGTGCCAGCCCCTCGGTCGAGGCATGGGCGCGATGCGCGGCCGAGAAGGCGTCGTTGATATAGGCGCCGCCGAGCGCCGCCATCGAGGCGGCGAAGGTCGGGTCGTTTCTTTCCTCGCCCTCGTGGAAGCGGGTGTTTTCCAGCAACGCCACATCGCCCGGCTTCAGTTCCGCGACGAGGTGCTTGGCCGGCCCCCCGATGCAGTCATCCGCGAAAGCCACCGACTGCCCCAGTGCGGCTTCCAGCGCCGGCAGAATCTGCCGCAGGCTCATGCTGTCCACGCGCCTGCCCTTGGGCCGGTCGAAATGCGCCAGCAGCACCGGGATGCCGCCCTTGGCCTGGATGTCCTTCACCGTCGGCACGATCTTCTCGATCCGGGTGGCGTCGGTCACGCGGCCATCCTCGACCGGCACGTTCAGGTCGACGCGGGTCAGAACGACCTTCCCGTTCAGCTTCATGTCATCGATCGTGTGGAACTTGGCCATGGCGCATCCTTTCGGGCAGTAAGGCGTTGACATGGCTTGTCCCTTATGGCGCGGGCCTCGTCAACTCTTGCCAAGGTCTGACGCGCGCCTGATCCGCCCGTCACGGTGTTGCGCGTTGCCCTCGGCCGCGCGAAGCCCTAGACCGGGCGGCGAACGTGGTAAAGGAGGGCCGCATGGCCGAGATCAAGGACCCCGAGAACACCATCATCATCGAGCTGAAGGACGGTGCCGTCCTCATCGAACTGCTGCCGGATGTCGCGCCGAAACATGCCGAGCGGATGAAGGAACTGGCCCGTGCCGGGAAATACGACAATGTCGCCTTCCACCGCGTCATCGACGGCTTCATGGCCCAGACCGGCGATGTCGAGCATGCCAATATGGAAAAGGACTACAATCCGGGCCGCGCCGGCACCGGAGGGTCCGCCCTGCCGGATCTGCCGGCCGAGTTCTCGAAGCTGCCGCATGACCGCGGCACGCTGGGGGCGGCACGGTCGCAGAACCCGAACAGCGCCAACAGCCAGTTCTTCATCAACTTCAAGGACAACCATTTCCTGAACGGCCAGTACACGGTCTATGGCCGGGTCATCGAGGGGATGGAGCATGTCGACCGGATCCAGCGCGGCGAGCCGCCCGCAAGCCCGGACCGGATGATCTCGGTCAAGGTGGCGGCCGATGCGTAGCCTGGCGATCATCCCGGCCCTTGCGCTGACCGCCGGCACCGCGCTGGCGCAGGTTCCCGCACCCCAGAACACGGATGGTCCCGGTCCCAACATGGTGATCGAGATCGCCGATGCCGCGGGCAATTCCAAGGGCACGATCACGCTGGATCTGCTGGCCGACAAGGCCCCCGGCCATGTCGAGCGCCTGGTCGAGCTGACGAAGGCCGGTGCCTATGACGGGGTGGTCTTCCATCGCGTGATCGCCGACTTCATGGCCCAGACCGGCGATGTTCAGTATGGCAAGCAGGGCGGCGACACCTCGATGGCCGGCATGGGCGGTTCGGACAAGCCCGACCTGCCGGCCGAGTTCAGCGACGTGTCGTTCCAGCCCGGCACCGTCGGCATGGCCCGGGCGCAGAACCCGAACAGCGCCAACAGCCAGTTCTTCATCGATCTCGCCCCGGCGACCTATCTCGACGGGCAATATACCGTCGTCGGCCAGTTGATCGAGGGCTGGGAGGTGCTGAACAGCATCAAGAAGGGCGATGCGGCCGCCAATGGCGCGGTCGATGCACCCGATTACATGGCCAAGGTGACGATCGTCGAATAGGACGCCCGAACCGGCAAAATGAAACGGGAGAAAAGGGGCTTTCGCGGCCCCTTTTTCGCACTTGCGGCAACGCGTCGCACACGCCTATCCTGCGCCATCATGGATATGCAAAGCGCCAGCAATATCACCAGAATCACGCCATCGGCCGCGATCGAGACCTCGCGCCACGGCTGGCGGGCGAAATGCCTGCAACGGCTCGTGCGGATGGAACTGCCGGTGCCGCGCAGCTATGCGATCCCCGCCGAGGCGGTGCAGGCCATCGCCGCCGGGCATCCGGTGCCGATGGCCTCGATGCAGGACCTGTTCAGCTCTCGTGACGGTCTTGTCGGCGTGCGCCCCTCGGCATTCAGGCCGGAATGGGGCGGTCCGGGCACGGTCCTGAATGTCGGCATCAACGACGTCACCCATTCCCGGCTGGCGGCGCATATCGGCCCCGAGAATGCCGACGCGATCTATCTGGATTTCGTGCAGAGCTATGCGATTCACATCGCCCGGCTGGATCCGGACATGTTCAGCCAGTCCGGCGAGAATGCGCTGCACGATGCGCTGCGTTGCTATCGCGACGAGATGGACGAGGATTTCCCGCAGGATCCCTATCGCCAGCTGGCCGAGGTGCTGCGCTCGATGTCGCGGGCCTGGGACGGGCCGACGGCGCGGTTGCTGCGGCAGGCCAAGGGCGCGCCCGCAGATGCGCCGCTGGGGCTGGTGGTGCAGGACATGGCGCTGGCCCTGGGGCCGGGGCTCAGCGGCTCGGGCACGATCCAGTTCGTCGATTCGGTGACCGGCATGCCGCGGGTGACCGGACGGTTCCGCGGCCAGCATCACGGCGAGACCGTCGGCAAGGACGCCAAGACCTTGTATCTGACCCGCGACGAGCGCGGCCCCTCGCTGGAGGAGGTCGCGCCCGGCATCTTCGCCGATCTGGTCCGCTTCGGCATCGCCGCGCGCGAACGGCTGCGCGAGGAAATGCAGATCGAATTCGTGGTGACCGAGGGGCGCATCTCGATCATCGACGCCACCCGGGTCCAGCGCAGTTCGCGCGCCAGCGTCCGCATCGCGGTGGCGATGGCGCTGGACGGCATCATCCCCGAGGCCGAGGCGGTGATGCGGGTCGAACCGCGCGCCCTGGCCGATCTTCTGCACCATCAGGTCGATGCGCGCGCGCCGCGCGATGTCGTGGCCCGCGGCATCAATGCCAGCCCCGGCGCCGCCACCGGACGCATCGTCTTCACCGCCGCCGCGGCGCAGGCCTCCGCCGCCCGCGACGAGGCCTGCATCCTCGTCCGCCGCGAGACCGTGCCCGAGGATATCCGCGGCATGCATGCCTCGGTCGCCGTTCTGACCGAGCGGGGCGGTACCACCAGCCATGCCGCCGTGATCGCGCGCGGGCTGGGCCTGCCCTGCATCGTCGGCGCCTCGGGCCTCAGCATCGACAGCCGCCACCGCACCCTGCGCGCCGGCGACCGGGTTTTCCGCGAGGGCGAGGAGATCACCATCGACGGCACCTCGGGCGAGGTGCTGGCCGGCGCGGCCAAGCTGCTGGAGCCGGCGCTGGACGAGAGTTTCAACCAGCTTCTGGCCTGGGCCGATGCCGCCGGCGGCATCGGCGTGCGCGCCAATGCCGACACCTCCGAGGACGCGCTGACCGCGCGCAAGTTCAACGCCCAGGGCATCGGCCTGTGCCGGACCGAGCACATGTTCTTCGACATGGAGCGGCTGCCGGCCATGCGCGAGATGATCTTTGCCGACAAGCCCGAGGATCGCCGCCTGGCGCTGCAGCGCATCCTGCCGATGCAGCGCCGCGACTTCACGGCCCTGTTCGAGATCATGGCCGGCCTGCCGGTCACCATCCGCCTGTTCGACCCGCCGCTGCACGAATTCCTGCCCCATGACCGCGAAGGGCTGCGCGAACTGGCCGAATCGCTGGACCTGCCGCTGTCGGACGTGACCCGGCGGGTCGAGGCCCTGTCGGAATTCAACCCGATGCTGGGCATGCGCGGCGTGCGGCTGGGGATCACCGTCCCCGAGATCTATGACATGCAGGCCCGTGCCATCTTCGAGGCCACCGTCGAGGCCAGCCATAACGGCGATCCGGTCGTGCCCGAGATCATGATCCCGCTGGTCAGCGCCATGCGCGAGGTCGAACTGGTCAAGAACCGGGTCGACGCCGTGGCCGCCGCCGTCCGCAACGAGCGGCACGCCGATTTCACCTATCGCCTGGGCGTGATGGTCGAGACGCCGCGCGCCGCGCTGCGGGCGGGCGATATCGCCGCCCATTCCGCCTTCCTGTCCTTCGGCACGAACGACCTGACGCAGATGACCTATGGCCTGTCGCGCGACGATGCCGGACGCTTCATGAGCACCTATGTCGGCCAGGGCGTCTATGCCGAGGATCCGTTCCACATCCTCGATCAGGACGGCGTGGGCGAGTTGCTGCTGACCGGCGCGCAGCGGGCCCGCAAGCAGCATCCCGACATCACCATCTCGGTCTGCGGCGAGCATGGCGGCAATCCCGAATCCATCGCCTTCTGTCACGACGCCGGGTTCAACTATGTCTCCTGCTCGCCCTTCCGGGTGCCGGTGGCGCGGCTGGCAGCCGCGCAATCCGCCATCCGCGGCCGCGTCGGCACCAGCTTCTGACCCGACGCCGGGCAAGGCTCTGATCCGGTGATTCGCGCGGTGCAGCATGCATTCTGCAACTGCAAGTTGCTGATTTTCGGTCCGAAACGGTCCTATTTCGATCCAGTTTCGCCGATTCTCGCCAGTTAGCGGGAAACGGTTCGGCGGGAACCTGCCGGAATCAAGGTTAACGCGCCTGTAGCGGCCGTTCCCGGCTCAGCAGCGTGGCGAGGCCGTTCCGGAAAATCTTATTCATGCTTTGCTCATTCGGTGCCGGCCACCTGCTCGCCGCTGTGGCGCCGTTCACGACCTGTCAACGAGACCCGTTTATAGGACTAACCATGATAACGCTGCTCAAGCGGCTGGCGCCTGTGTGTGTGTGCGCCGCCGCGACCACGATTGCCGTTTCCGACTCATCGAAGGCCGGGGGCATAGGCTCGCTGTTTTCGACCAACTCCGCACTGTTCGCCGCCGCGACCGATCCGATGGACCTGCCGCGCGCGAAGCCGCTTCTATACACGGGCACCGAGCCTGTGAAGATCGAAAACGAGGCCGAACAGATCTATCTTGCGCGTGCCACGCCCCGTTATTCCGATGCCGATGTGAACTGCCTCGCCGAGGCCCTGTATCACGAGGCCCGGGGCGAAGGGGCGAAGGGCCAGGCCGCCGTGGCCGAGGTGATCCTGAACCGCGTGGACAGCCGCGCCTTTCCCTCATCCGTCTGCGGCGTGGTCAACCAGCCCAGCCAGTTCAGCTATACGATCGGCGGCCGCAAACCGATTCGCGAAAAATCGGCCTATCGGCGCGCCCTCGCCATCGCCCAGGCGGCACTGGCCGGCGCGCCGCGCACGCTGACGGGCGGGGCGACCTATTTCCACACCCCTGCCGTCCGTCCGGCATGGTCGCGGCGCTTTCAGCGCACGGTGCAGATCGGCCGTCACATCTTCTATCGCCGCGGACAGCGCCTGGCCTCGAACTGAGGCCACCGCGCCGAGGGGGCTTGCCCGCCCCTCGGATTTGCTGTGAATGACTGTCATGCAACAGCCAGACCGCATTCACCTGCGCGATCACGTCATCTCGGCCGAGATAGGCGCCTTCCAGTCCGAGCGCGGCCGCAACCAGCGCCTGCGTTTCGGCCTGAGCGTCGATCTGCGCGATCCGGTCAGCGGTGCCGGCGACGAGGTCGACAGTATCCTGTCCTATGACGTGCTGACCCAGGCGATCGACACCGCCCTGGCCGAGCAGCGCTATGACCTCGTGGAAACGCTGGCCGAACGGATTGCCGCCGAGGTGCTGGCCCATTCCGCCGCCGCCCGGATCGAGGTGACCGTCGAAAAGCTGGACCGCGGCCCCGGTGCGCTTGGGGTCACCATCAGCCGCGACGCCGCCCGCATCGCAGCCCGGCCGCAGAGCCTGCCGGTCGACCTCCTGGTCTGGTCGGCGCCGGGCGCGGGGCCGCAGGGGCCGGTCGTGATCGTTCCCGGCACGCCGCCGCAGCCCGAACCGGCCGGCATCGGCGCGGCGGCCGCACGCCGGATCGCGCTGCTGGCACTGGATCAGGCTGCCTGGGCGCTGGCCGGGACTCTGGGGCTTGAGATCGCCGAAACCCGCACCGAGCTTGAGGCGGCGATCAGGGGGCGCAGCCCCGTGGTCTGGGCCCCGGCCCGCCTGGCCGCCGGCGCAGCCGAGGCCGGACAGAGGCCCGATACCCTTGCCTTCTGGCTGGCGGAACGGCTGTCGGCGCAACAGCTGCGCTTTGCCCTGCCCGACGAGGCCCCTCTGCCCGTCGCGCCCGCCGGCTTCCCGATCCCCCTCGCCCGCGCCTGAACCACGCAGTCCGATGCCTCGCTCCCGTCCCTACTTTCGCCCGCTTCCCCTGCCCCAGGGTGGGCGCTGGCGGCTGGCCGGCGGCTGGGCCGGGTTTTCCGAGTTTGAGCGGCTGGAACGTGGCCAGCCGCCATGCCGCGTCAGCGACGCCCCCGACGAGGTTCTGGCGGCCCTGACGGCGCCACGCGGGCCGCTGCTGGGTCTGGCGCTGGATGTTCCCCGGCTGATGGGGATCGTCAATGCGACGCCGGACAGCTTTTCGGACGGCGGCCATTATGATCCCGTGGCACAGGCCGGGGCGCTGGCGCTGGCGGGCGCGGACATTCTGGATATCGGCGGCGAATCCACCCGGCCGGGCGCCGCCGAAATCACGCCCGGAGACGAGATTGCCCGCATCCGGCCGGTGATCCGGGCGATGGCGGGCCGGACGCCGATCTCGGTCGATACCCGCAAGGCCGATGTGGCCGCGGGGGCGCTGCAGGACGGGGCGGGCATGATCAACGATGTCTCGGGCTTCGATTTCGACCCGACCCTGCCCGCGCTGGTGGCCGCTGCCGGCGTGCCGGTCTGCCTCATGCATGCGCAGGGCCTGCCCGAGACCATGCAGGACGATCCCCGCTACGAGGACGTGTTGCTGGATGTCTATGACGCGCTTGCGGCGCGGATCACGCGGGCCGAGGCTGCGGGCATCGAACGGTCACAAATCGTGATCGATCCGGGTATCGGCTTCGGCAAGACCGAGGCCCATAATCTTGCCATCCTGCGGCGGATTTCGCTGTATCATGGGCTGGGCTGCCCGATCCTGCTGGGCGTGTCGCGCAAGCGCTTCATCGGCAGCATCGGGGGCGCCGAGGTCGCGGCCGAGCGCGTACCCGGCACGCTGGCTCTGACGCTGGCGGCACTGGCGCAGGGGGTGCAGGTCCATCGCGTCCATGACGTGGCGCAGATCCGGCAGGGCATGCGGCTGTGGCAGGCCGTCAACAAGAACGACGAGGCAGGAACATGAACAGGAAGCTTTTCGGAACCGATGGCGTGCGCGGACGGGCCAATACCCATCCGATGACCGCCGAAATGGCGTTGCGGCTGGGCGCGGCGGCCGGGCGGTACTTCCGCCGCGACGGCCGCAACCGGCATCAGGTGGTGATCGGCAAGGACACCCGGCTGTCGGGCTATATGCTGGAAAACGCGCTGACGGCGGGACTGACCTCGACCGGCATGAACGTGCTGCTGCTGGGGCCGGTGCCGACGCCCGCGGTGGGCTATCTGACCCGTTCGATGCGGGCCGATCTGGGGATCATGATCTCGGCCAGCCACAACCCGGCCGAGGATAACGGCATCAAGTTCTTCGGCCCCGACGGGTTCAAGCTGTCCGATCAGGCCGAGGCCGAGATCGAAGCCATCGTCGCCGGCGAGATCGACCCGGCCCAGCCGCAGAATATCGGCCGAGCGAAGCGGATCGACGATGGCCGCGGGCGCTATGTCGAATATGCCAAGACGACCTTTCCGGCCGGGCTGCGCCTTGACGGGATGAAGGTCGTGGTCGACTGCGCCCATGGCGCCGCCTATCGCGCCGCGCCCGAGGTGCTGTGGGAACTGGGCGCCGATGTGGTACCGCTTGGGGTGGAGCCGAACGGGTTCAACATCAATGACGGTGTCGGCAGCACCCATCCCGAAGCCTGCGCCGCGGCCGTGGTGGAGCGCGGCGCCGATCTGGGGATCAGCCTTGACGGCGATGCCGACCGGGTAATCCTCATCGACGAGAAGGGCCGGATGGCCGATGGCGACCAGATCATGGCGCTGCTGGCCTCGCGTTGGGCGCGGCAGGACCGGCTGAAGGGCGGCGCGCTGGTGGCCACGGTGATGTCCAATCTGGGGTTGGAGCATTTCCTGCAGGGCCAGGGATTGCGGCTGGAACGGACCCGCGTCGGTGACCGCTATGTCGTCGAGCGGATGCGCGAATCCGGCTTCAACCTGGGCGGCGAGCAGTCGGGCCATATCGTGATGACCGATTACGCGACCACCGGCGACGGCCTGATCGCGGCGCTGCAATTCCTGGCCGCCATGACCGAGACCGGCATGACCGCGAGCAGCCTCGCCCGCCAGTTCGAGCCGGTGCCGCAGCTGCTGAAGAACGTGCGCTATGCGGTGGGTGCCGACCCGCTTTCGGTCGAGGCGGTGCGCAGCGTGATCGCCGATGCCGAGGCACGGCTGGCCGGATCGGGCCGGGTGCTGATCCGCAAATCGGGCACCGAGCCGCTGATCCGGGTGATGGCCGAGGCCACGGACGAGACCGTCCTGCACGAGGTCGTGGACGGGATCGTGGCGGCCGTCGAACGGGCCGCGTAAGGCGGCCCGCCGCACCCGTAGGGCGGCGGCTTTTTTGCGTCCCGCGATGGCCGGGGGCGCTGCCCCCGGACCCCCGAGGTATTTGGAAAGAGCGCGAGGGGATTACGGTCGTTCCGCGACCGGATCGTAGTCGTAGAGCCAGTCGAAGCGGCCGAGGAGGCGTCCGGGTGCGAGGCGGCTGGCGGCGCGGAGCAGGCTGTGGCCCGCGCGGCGTTTCAGGCCGGTCAGGTGATAGTTGCGGGCATTGGCATTGGCCGCAGCGACGATCCGGGTGACCCGCGGCCGGCGCAGGGCCTCGAAGCGGGCGAGCGCCCGCGGCTGATCGGGTTCGGCGTCGAGGCAGGCAGCCAGAAGCCAGGCATCCTCGATCGCCATCACCGCCCCCTGCGCCATGAAGGGCAGCGTCGGATGGGCGGCGTCGCCGATCAGGACCGCACGGCCATCCTGCCAGATGCGGGCGACCTCGTGCCGGAAGAGGCCCCAGACATGGGTCTCATTGACCGCAGCCAGCCAGTCTGGGACCCGGCCGCCGAAGCCGGCGAAGGCCCGGCGCAGATTACCGGGATCATCGCGATGCGCCCAGCCTTCCGCCTGCCATTCGTGACGTTCGAGCACGGCGACGAGATTGCGCCGCCCACCGGCCAGCGGATAGCTGACGAGATGCCGGCCGGGGCCCATGAACACTTCGGCCTCGGGTCGGGCATCGCCGCGATCCGGGATCAGGCAGCGCCAGGCCGTCTGATGGGTGAAGAATGGCACCTCGCGCCCGTTCAGCACCGCGCGCACCATGCTGCGCAAGCCGTCGGCGCCGATCACCAGCGGCGCATCTGGAAGCCGGTCGACCTCGTGATCCAGCGCGATCCGCACCCCGGCCTCCTGCGCCGCCTGCGTCAGCAGGGCGATCAGGCTGGCCCGGTGGATCAGGCGGAACTCGTCGGCCGGCCGGTGGCGGACCAGATCGAGCCGGGCGACAGGCGCGCCGGATGCATCGCGAAGCTGCACCGCATGGCTGCGCAAGGAGGCGCGGGCCATCCCGCCGGAAAGCCCGAGTTCTGCCAGAACCCGCATGGCATTGGGCGAGATCTGCAGCCCGGCGCCGACCTCGCGGATCTCTGGCGCGCGCTCGAGGACGCGCACGCGCGCGCCACGGCGGGCCAGCGCGAGGGCGGCGGTCAGCCCGGCGATGCCGGCGCCGACGATCTCGACCCCGCGGTCGCGCAGCGCGCCAGTCATATCGGATGTGCGGCCGAGGCCAGCGGCGCGTCGGCCAGAACACCCGGCGGGCGCTGCCCCCCGGCGGCAAAGCTGACGCGGGAGGTTCCGGCGGCGGTGATGATGCCCTTGTCCGCAACGGCGCGCGGCTGGTCACGATAATCCGACGCGTCGGCGTCACCGGCCAGATCCGTGACATGCGGCCCGCCCGTCGACCGGGCGCCGCCGCCCGGGGGGGCATGGCTGACCCGCAAGCCATAAAAATCCCCGCCGAACCCGGAGATCAGCGGGGTTTCCCGATCGGCATGATTATCCGGCAGAACGATCAGGACGGACTTTGATGCGGGTTGCATCATCCGTGCCTCCGCAGGTTGCCGCCCACAGCGGACGCGAGCAACGGCGCCAGCACCTGGCTGTTGCCGCGCTCAGTTGTCGCGATGCACACGCTCGCGCCGCTCGTGCTTTTCCTGCGCTTCCAGCGTCATCGTCGCGATCGGGCGCGCATCCAGCCGCTTGAGGCTGATCGGCTCGCCGCTCATTTCGCAATAGCCGTATTCGCCGGTCTCGATCCGGCGCAGCGCGGAGTCGATCTTGCTGACCAGCTTGCGCTGACGGTCGCGGGTGCGCAGTTCCAGGGCGCGGTCGGTTTCCTCGCTGGCCCGGTCGGCAAGATCGGGAACCGAACGGGCGCTGTCCTGCAGACCCTCCAGTGTTTCGGCCGACTGCTCCAGCAGTTCCTGCTTCCATGCTTCCAGCTTGCGCCTGAAATATTCAAGCTGGCGTTCGTTCATGAACGGCTCGTCCTCGGCGGGACGATAGTCTTGCGGAAGGAAGGTCTGGGCTTTCATTTGTCCTCCGGCGGCGCCGGTCGGTCCTGAAATCCGGCACCTTGCGGCCCACTTAAAGGATGATCTGGTGGTTGTCACTAGCCCAATACGCGCTATTTGTGCATCCGGCCGGTGGCGAACTTTGCTGGTTCACCGAATGGCACAGGTTCGGGCAAGCTTTTCACGGAAAAGGAGAGTTTTATGCAATTCCAGGGCACCGCGCACTATGTCGCGCCGCCGGAACTGGCCATCGCGGTGAATGCCGCCGTGACGCTGGAACGCCCGCTGCTGGTCAAGGGCGAGCCCGGCACCGGCAAGACCGAACTGGCCCGGCAGGTCGCCGCGAGCCTTGGCCTGCCGATCATCGAATGGCATGTGAAATCAACCACCAAGGCGCAGCAGGGCCTGTATATATACGATGCCGTCAGCCGGCTGCGCGACAGCCAGCTGGGAGACGAGCGCGTCCATGACGTCGCCAACTATATCCGCAAGGGCAAGCTGTGGCAGGCGTTCGAGGCGGATCAGAAGATCGTGCTGCTGATCGACGAGATCGACAAGGCGGATATCGAGTTTCCGAACGACCTGCTGCAGGAACTCGACCGGATGGAGTTTCACGTTTACGAGACCGGCCAGACCGTCCGCGCAAGGCAGCGCCCGGTCGTCGTCATCACCTCGAACAACGAAAAGGAACTGCCCGACGCCTTCCTGCGCCGCTGCTTCTTCCACTATATCCGCTTTCCCGACCCGGAAACGCTGCGCGCCATCGTCGCGGTCCACCATCCCGGTCTGAAGACGCGGCTGCTGGACGAAGCGCTGACCCAGTTCTTCGAGCTGCGCGAGGCACCGGGACTGAAGAAAAAGCCCTCGACCAGCGAATTGCTGGACTGGCTCAAGCTGATCCTGGCCGAGGATCTGTCGCCCGAGGATCTTCGGCGCGACCCCGGCGAGATGCTTCCGAAGCTGCACGGCGCACTGCTGAAGAACGAACAGGACGTGGCCCTGTTCGAAAAGCTGGCCTTCATGGCCCGCCGGCAGGGCCGCTAGGCGGGGGCGGCGCGCCCTCAGCCCGCGCCCTGTCCTGCGCCCGTCTCGTGCAGGTAGTGCCGCACGGCGTCGGCCACATGCCGAAAGCGGTCGCCGCCCAGATGCCTGCCGCCATACCAGCGGGTGACGATCACGACGTGATCTTGCACCCCGGCCCGCTCCAGCATCTGCAGGATCAGCGTCCCGGCGCCGGTCTCGCCATCGTCATCCTTCACCGGCTCGCCCGACAGGATCGCCGCCCAGCTGTGATGCGTGGCCCTGGCAAAGCGCTTGCTCCGCTTCAGACCGGCAAGCAGCGCGGCCACCTCCTCGCGGCTCGCCGCCGCCCCGCCCGAGACGGCATAGCGTGACCCGCGATCCGTGATGATCCTGTCAAAGACCTGCATCCGGCCCCTCGCACTCTTTGCAAGTACCTCGGGGGAGGCGCGCGGCACGCGCGACGGGGGCAGCGCCCCCGCCCCGGCCTGCATCCTCACTCGGCGTCGAGGAATGCGCGGATCCGCTCTCCGGCCTGGGCAATGTTCACCACCCCGTCCAGATGCCCGCGCGTGCCCTGCAACTCGACGATCTCGACCGGGGTTCCGTCGGATCTGATGATCGCCCCGGTCTCCCGCACGGCATCGCCCGGAAAGACCAGATCCTCATCGGTATGGATCAGCATCACCGGCACGTCGATGTCCAGCAGGCCCTGATAGAGGCTCCCCTCCGGCTGCCCGGCCACGAACATCTGGTTGGCACGCACCAGATAGAGAAAATGATTGGCATCCGACACCGACGCCCGCGACGCGCCCGCGCCATTCAGCACATTGACGATGTTGTAGTCATTCTCCCATCCCTGCCCCGGATCGGCCCCGGCCTCGGCCCAGGCGCGGCCAAAGGTGCCGTTCGACCATTCCGGCGAGTTGGCATGCAGGGTCAGGATCTTCAGCGCCTGCGCCAGCCCGGCATCGGGCGCCGCACCGCCGTAATAGTCGCCGCCATTCCAGTTCGGGTCCAGCCGGATCGGCGCCGCCCAGATGTCCAGCCAGGCGATCAGATCGGCGTCGGCCCAGCCCGAGGCGATCACCGGGATCACCCGGTCCAGCCGGTCGGGATAGCGCGCCGCCCATTCATAGCTCTGCAGGCCGCCCATCGAGGCACCCATCACCGCATGCCATTTCTCGATCCCCAGCTGATCCATCAGGCCCTTCTGGGTATCGACGAAATCGCCGATGGTCAGGATCGGAAAATCCATCCCCCAGGGCTTGCCCATCGCCGGGTTGATCGTGGCCGGCCCGGTGGTGATGACATTCGGATCCTTCGCCCCCAGATTGACGGGCGAATCGACCGAGACGACGAAATACCTGTCGGTGTCGATCGGCCTGCCCGAGCCGATGATCGCATCCCAATATCCTGGTGCTGCATCGTCGGGGCTGTATTTCCCCGCCGCATGGCTGCTGCCGCTGAAGAAATGCGGGATCAGGATGGCATTGTCCCGGGCCCCGTTCAGCGTGCCATAGGTCTCATAGCCCAGCCGCATCTCGGGGATCACCTCGCCGCCGCGGGTCTGAAAACCGGTCAGGGTGAATTCCTGCTTCTCGACCAGCGGCTCATAGGCCGCCGCCGGTCCGGCCAGCAGGGCCGCAATCAGGATCGTCTGGCGCATGTCGTCCTCTCCGTCGTGATACCGGGATGCATGGAACATGCGACCCGCGCGGAAGTCCAGCCTCACCCCCGGCGCGTGCGACGTACATAAAGCTCCAGCCGGTGATGGACGATCTCATAGCCCATCTCGGCGGCGATCTCGGCCTGCAGCCGCTCGATCCGGTCACTGGTGAATTCCATCACCTCGCCGGTCTCGACATCGATCATGTGGTCATGATGGTGCGGGTCCGTCACCTCCCAGCGGGCCGGCTGATCCTGCAACTCCAGCTTCTCGATGACGCCCTGCGCCTGCAGGGTGGTCAGGGTGCGATAGACCGTGGCCAGCGACACCCCTGCCCCGGCCGCCTCGGCCCGCGCATGCAGCTCGGCCGCGTCGGGATGATCCGCGCTGGCCGCGATCACCCGCAAGAGCGCCGCCCGCTGCCGCGTAAGCCTGACCCCCGCTTCACGCAGCGCCGTTTCAAGCTGTCTCACCCGCGTCTCGCCCATGTCCCAGCAATGCCCCAGATCGGGGCCAGTTGCAACTGGTTCGCAACCATTGACAGTTGCGAACGATTCGCAGATAAGCCGCGGGATGACCCGCCTCCTCGCCGCCCTGCTGATCTGGTTTTCGCTTCCCGCCGACGCCGCGCGGGCCGAGGACTCACGGCTGAAGGTCGCCACCACCTTCACCATCATCGCCGACATGGCCCGCAACGTGGCCGGCGACCTGGCCGTGGTCGAATCGATCACCCGCCCGGGCGCCGATATCCACAACTACCAGCCGACACCGCGGGACCTTGTCCGGGCCACCGGCGCCGATCTGATTCTGGCCAACGGGCTGAACCTGGAGCTGTGGTTCCAGCAATTCCTCGACAAGCTGGGCGATGTGCCGACCGCCGTGGTCAGCGAGGGTATCGCGCCCATTGCCATCAGCGGCGGCGATTACGACGGCAAGCCCAACCCGCATGGCTGGATGGCGCTGGATTCGGCGCTGATCTATGTCGACAACATCGCTGCCGCGCTGGCCGCGGCCGACCCCGCCAACGCCGCCGCCTACCGGGCCAATGCCGAAGACTACAAGGCCAGGATCAGCGCCACCATCGCGCCGCTGCGCGAGGCTGCGCGAACCCTTCCCGAACCCCGCCGCTGGCTGGTCACGTCCGAGGGCGCCTTCTCCTATCTGGCCCGCGATTTCGGCCTGAACGAGCTGTTCCTGTGGCCGATCAACGCCGATGCGCAGGGCACGCCGCAGCAGGTCCGCCATGTCATCGACACCATCCGCGTGACCGGCGCCCCGGCGGTGTTTTCCGAAAGCACCGTCTCGGACCGCCCGGCCCGCCGCATCGCCGCCGAGACCGGCGCCCGCTACGGCGGCACCCTGTATGTGGACAGCCTTTCCGACGCCGGCGGCCCGGTGCCGACCTATCTGGACCTGCTGCGGGTCACCAGCGCGACCATTGTCGAGGAGCTAAAGGATGACTGAGGGCATCGAGGTCAACGACCTCACCGTCACTTATCGCAACGGCCACACCGCCCTGCGCGGGACAAGCTTCACCGTTCCCGAAGGCTCGGTGACCGCGCTGGTGGGGGTGAACGGCGCCGGAAAATCGACCCTGTTCAAGGCGCTGATGGGGTTCATTCCGGGCGCCCGCGGCCATGTCCGCATCCTCGGGCACGAGGTCGATGACGCGCTGGCCGCCAATCTCGTGGCCTATGTCCCGCAGGCCGAAGAAGTCGACTGGACCTTCCCGGTCCTGGTCGAGGACGTGGTGATGATGGGCCGTTACGGCCATATGGGCTTCTTCCGCCGCCCGCGCCCGGCCGATCATCAGGCCGTGACCGACGCATTGGCCCGCGTCAACATGGCCGAATTCCGCCACCGCCAGATCGGCGAACTGTCGGGCGGCCAGAAAAAGCGCGTCTTCCTCGCCCGGGCGCTGGCCCAGAACGCCCGCGTGATCCTGCTGGACGAGCCCTTCACCGGCGTCGACGTGAAGACCGAAGAGGCGATCATCGCGCTGCTGCGCGAGATGCGCGACGAGGGCCGGGTCATGCTGGTCTCGACCCACGATCTCGGCGCGGTGCCAGAATATTGCGACCGGGTGGTGATCGTGAAGGGCACGGTGCTGGCCGCCGGCCCGACCGAGACCACCTTCACTCCGGAAAACCTCAAGCGCGCCTTCGGCGGCGTGCTGCGCCATTTCGTCCTCGCCGGCCGCGACCTGCACGAGGATTCCGACCAGCGCGCGGTCGATGTCTTCACCGATGACGAACGCCCGCTGGTCTTCTATGACGACCGCCCCCGCACGAGGGACAGCGCATGACCCCTTCTTCTTCACCTAAATATCCCACGGGGGTGCGGGGGTGTGAAACCCCCGCATGCGACGGCTGATGCTGGACACGCTGCTGATCCCCTTCACCTATGGCTACATGGCCAACGCCATCTGGGTCTCGGCCCTGGTCGGCGGCGTCTGCGCCTTCCTGTCGGCCTATCTGATGCTCAAGGGCTGGAGCCTGATCGGGGACGCGCTGTCCCATTCCATCGTCCCCGGTGTCGCCGGCGCCTACATGCTGGGCCTGCCCTTCGCGCTCGGTGCCTTCCTGTCGGGCGGGCTGGCGGCGCTGGCCATGCTGTTTCTGAACAACCGCACCGGGCTGCGCGAGGACGCGATCATCGGGCTGATCTTCACCAGCTTCTTTGGGCTGGGGCTGTTCATGGTCTCGCTCAATCCGGTGGCGGTGAACCTGCAGGCGATCACCATGGGCAATATCCTCGCCATCTCGCCGGGCGATACCTGGCAACTGGCGATCATCGGCGGCGTCTCGCTGGCCATCCTGCTGGCGAAATGGCGCGACCTGATGGTGGTGTTCTTCGACGAGACCCATGCCCGCACCGTCGGTTTGCACCCGAACCGCCTGCGGGTGCTGTTCTTCACCCTGCTGTCGGCCAGCACCGTCGCCGCCATGCAGACCGTCGGCGCATTCCTGGTCATCGCCATGGTCGTCACCCCCGGCGCCACGGCCTATCTGCTGACCGACCGCTTCCCGCGGCTGATCGCCCTGTCCGTGGGCATCGGTTCACTGACCTCGGCCCTTGGTGCCTATATCAGCTTCTTCCTCGACGGCGCGACCGGTGGCGTGATCGTGGTCATGCAGACGCTGATCTTCCTCGCGGTCTTCCTCCTCGCCCCGACCCACGGCCTGCTGGCCGCCCGCCGCCGCGCCCGCGCCGCGCTGGAGGGCCGCGCATGACCTGGCTCTCCGCCCCCTTCGCCTATCCCTTCATGGTCGAGGCCGCGGCCATTGCCGTCATCATCGCGGTCCCCTCTGCCCTGCTCAGCTGCTTTCTGGTGCTGAAGGGCTGGTCGCTGATGGGAGACGGCATCGCCCATGGCGTGCTGCCGGGGATCGTGCTGGCCTATATCTTCGGGTTGCCGCTGCTGATCGGCGCCTTCGTCGCCGGCATGATCTGCGCCCTCGCGGCGGGCTGGCTGGATGCCAACAGCCGGGTCAAGCAGGACACCACGCTGGGGATCGTCATGGCCGGGATGTTCGGGCTGGGCATCGTCATCTACACTCAGATCCCCTCGGACGCGCATCTGAACCATATCCTCTTCGGCAATATCCTCGGCGTCGGGCGGGCAGATTTCCTCTCGGCCGGCAGCATCGCCGCCGCCGTCAGCCTGATCCTGATCCTGAAATGGCGCGACTTCGCCATGCTGGCCTTCGATCAGGTACAGGCAAGGGTGGCCGGGCTGCCGGTGGCATGGCTGCATTACGGGCTGCTGGCGATGATTTCGGCGGTCGTCGTCGCGATGCTGTCGGCGGTCGGGCTGATCCTGTCGGTTGCGCTGCTGATCGCGCCGGGCGCCATCGCCTTCCTGCTGACCCGCAGGCTGCAGGCCATGCTGGCGGTGGCGACCGCCGTGGCGGTATTCTCGGGACTGGGCGGTGTCTGGGCCAGCTTCTGGCTCGACAGTGCCCCGGCCCCGACCATCGTCCTGTTCCTGACCGCGATCTTCATTGCCGCCTTCATCTGGCGCCAGATCGCCACCCGCCGCGCCTCCGCCGCCTGACGCCCTTCCCTCCGGCCCGGTTCCGTGCCAGTTTGTTTGCGCAAACATACATCCGCAGGAACACAGGAACGCCATGCTGCCGCAACGATCCGATTTCCCCGAGGGCTTCGTCTTTGGCGCCGCAACCGCCGCCTATCAGATCGAGGGCTCGGCCTTCGGCGGCGCGGGGCCGTCGCATTGGGATACATTCGCGGCCACCCCCGGCAATATCGCCGATCACAGCAGCGGCGCCCGCGCCTGCGAGCATTACCGCCTGTGGGAAGCCGATCTCGACCTGATGCGCGATGCCGGCTTCGATGCCTATCGCTTCTCGACCTCCTGGGCGCGGGTGATGCCGGACGGGAGAATCCTCAATCCCGAGGGTCTGGATTTCTACGACCGGCTTCTGGACGGGATGCTGGCGCGCGGCCTGAAGCCGTTCCTGACGCTCTATCACTGGGATCTGCCGGCGGCGCTGGCCGACCGGGGCGGCTGGGCCAACCGCGATATCGCCGCATGGTTCGCCGATTATGCCCGCGCGGTCCATGCCCGCCTCGGCGACCGGCTGGCAAGCACGGCCACGCTGAACGAGCCCTGGTGCATCGCCTGGCTGTCGCATTTCCTCGGCCATCACGCCCCCGGCCTGTGCGATATCCGCGCCGCCGCGCGGGCGATGCATCATGTTCTTCTGGCGCATGGCACGGCGATGCAGGCGCTGCGGGCCGAGGGCGCGCGCGACCTCGGCATCGTGCTGAATTTCGAAACCGCCCATCCGGCCGATGACAGTCCCGAGGCGATGGCTTCGACCGCCCGTCAGGATGCGATCTACAATCAGTGGTTCATCCGCGCGCTGACCGGGCAAGGCTATCCCGACGCCGCGCTGGAGGGCATCGGCCCGCATCTGCCGGCGGGCTGGCAGGCGGATATGGCAACGATCGCCGCACCGCTGGATTGGCTGGGGGTGAATTACTACACTCGCAAGCTGCACGGCCACGCCCCCGGCCTGTGGCCCAATGACGAGGCCAGCGACGGCCCGCTGCCGAAGACCCAGATGGGCTGGGAAATCCGTCCCGAGGGCCTGAGCGAGTTCCTGACCCGCCTCGCCCGCGACCATGTCGGCAACCTGCCCGTCTATGTGACCGAGAACGGCATGGCGCTGGAGGCCGGGGCCGATATCGCCGAGGACGCCACCCGCGTGGCCTTCATCGGCGCCCATCTGCGGGCGGCCAGGGCGGCGCTGGATCAGGGCGTCAACCTGCGCGGCTTCTTCTACTGGTCGCTGCTGGACAATTACGAATGGGCTTTCGGCTATGGCCCGCGCTTCGGCCTTGTCCATGTCGATTACAAGACGATGAAGCGCACGCCGAAATCAAGCTGGCACGCCTTTCGGGCCATGCTGGGCTAGCATTGGCACCACGGCCAGACCGCCCGTCCAGAGACGGCATCCGATCAATTGACAGGTGACAGCAGGGAGGCGCGCAACCGGTTGAAGCTACGCCGTTCTTCCTGAATTTCTGGTGCGGTCGAGAAGACTCGAACTTCCACTCCGGTTAAGGAACAGCGACCTCAACGCTGCGCGTCTACCAATTCCGCCACGACCGCATCCGGGCAGTGCGCCGGGTCATAGCCGAGCCGCCGGCAAATGAAAAGAGGCTTTCTGCCCCGGTCGAGCGTGTCGGAGAACCGGGCATTTGCGCTTCGTGCCACGCGTTTCCTATGGGGGGGGTCGCGCCCTGCTTGGTTTGCCGCGACCGTAGATCAACCGCGCTGGTTGTATCCGCCGCAAGGCTGCCCCACGTCACGAAAATCCAAATGTCGGCAAGGATCTGTCAGCTGTCAATCTGATCAGTCTGGGTCGATAGCTGCCACCACCCTGATTTCAACGACCGCGCCCTCCCTGCGCAATCCTGCAACCTCAACCGCCGTCCATGCGGGAAAGGGGTCCGAGACATAGTTGGAACGGACGGTGCAGAACCTGTCGAAGTGATCGCGCAGACCAACATGGTAGCTCGTCATCTCGACAATCGCGCCGAAGTCCAGTCCGGCTTCCCGCAGGACCGCACCAATCTTTTCGAACGCCTGCCGAAACTGTTCTTCCAGTATTTCCGGCATGGTGCCGTCCGGGTTGCTTCCGGTCATGCCCGTGACGAAGACGTGATTACCAGAAATGATCCCTGGCGAAAGCTTGATCCTGTCAGCCGTCACGCGTGCTCCCACCGGAAAGAGCGCCTTCCTCGCCATGTTCCCTCACGCGTCTGGTGTGATGTCAGAGTGCACGAACGCGCCGTATGGGTCAACGACCGCTCCGCCCCGCATCCCCGTCCCCGCCAGACAAGTTTGGGGACGATGACAGGCATGTTCGTCGCCCCTCCGAAACCGTCGCGCGCGTTTTCAGCGGATCAGAGGGTCCGGGCGGACAGTTCCGGTTTCCGGCGCCTTACAACAGAGAACGCGGCTTGACGGCGCTGCCGGGGCGCGGCAGATCACGGCCATGGTGGAATGGATCATCAGCGAGGGGCTGACCGGCTATGACGAGGCGGTCGCCTTCATGGAGGCGCGCGTCGCGGGCATTCATGCCGGCGAGGCCGACGAGATGATCTGGCTGGTCGAACACCCGCCGCTCTATACTGCCGGGACCAGCGCCAGGGAGGCGGATCTGCTGGAGGCGCGCTTTCCGGTCCATGCCGCCGGGCGCGGCGGGCAATATACCTATCACGGCCCCGGCCAGCGCGTCGTCTATGTCATGCTGGACCTCAACCGGCGCGGCCGCGACGTGCGCCGCTTTGTCGCGCAGCTGGAACACTGGGTGATCGCGGCACTGGCGCAGTTCGGCGTCACCGGCGAGATCCGCGAGGGCCGCGTCGGCGTCTGGGTGGTGCGGCCGGAAAAGCCGCCCCTGCCCGACGGCAGCCCGCGCGAGGACAAGATCGCCGCGATCGGGGTCAAGCTGCGCCGCTGGATCAGCTTTCACGGCATCTCGATCAATGTCGAACCGGACCTGTCCCATTACGGCGGCATCGTGCCCTGCGGGATCAGCGGCCACGGCGTCACCAGCCTCGTGGACCTGGGCCTGCCCGTCGGCCTTGCGGATCTGGACATCGCATTGCGCGACAGCTTTGCCCGGATCTTTGAAGGCACCGACTGAAATCGGGCGACTCGCGACCCGGCACCGGCAACCCTGTCAATCGCCTTTGTAGGGCTGGATTCCGCTGAATCCTGTCCTATAAACGAAGGTGGGTCATCCAGATCCACTGGCTGAGCGAGGATAACAACATGAAAACTACGATCTTCGGCGCCCTTCTTGGTGCCGCCCTAGCCATGCCCGCCTTTGCCCAGGACGGCGACGCCGCCGCGGGCGAGAAGGAATTCAAGAAGTGCAAGGCATGCCACATGATCCAGAGCGCCGACGGTGAAGATATCGTCAAGGGCGGCAAGACCGGCCCCAACCTGTGGGGTATCGTCGGCCGCAAGGTCGCGGCGGAGGAAGGCTTCAAATATGGCGACGGCATCCTCGAGGTGGCCGGGGCCAACCCGGACATGGTCTGGACCCAGGAGGAACTGGCCGTCTATGTGACCGACCCCAAGGCCTGGCTGGTCGAGAAGTCCGGCGACGACGGCGCCAAGACCAAGATGACCTTCAAGCTGAACAAGAATCAGGCCGATATCGCCGCCTACCTGGCCAGCGTGTCGCCCGACGCCGGCAGCTGATTCCCGACGCGATTGCGACAAAAGGCCGCAGGCCGTGCCGATATTGTCCCCGGGGATGTTCCGATCTCGCGGGGGCAGTTCGTTTTCCTGCCCTGCGACACATTGCCGGGTCCGCGCCGCTGGTCTAGAAGAAACATGGAACGCCGCCGGTCTGCCAGGCCGGCTCGACGAGATTTGAGGGAGTTCGGGTATGGCAGACGCAGCCGTTCATGGCCACGAAGACCACCACGACCAGCGCGGGTTCTTTACCCGCTGGTTCATGTCCACCAATCACAAGGACATTGGTATTCTTTACCTTTTCACCGCCGGGCTGGTCGGGCTGATCTCGGTCAGCTTTACCGTCTACATGCGGATGGAACTGCAGCATCCGGGCGTGCAGTACATGTGCATGGAGGGGGCGCGCTTCATCGCCGACTCGACGGCGGAATGCACGCCCAACGGCCATCTGTGGAACGTGATGATCACCTATCACGGCGTCCTGATGATGTTCTTCGTGGTGATCCCGGCGCTGTTCGGCGGCTTTGGCAACTACTTCATGCCGCTGCATATCGGTGCCCCGGACATGAGCTTCCCGCGGCTGAACAACCTCAGCTACTGGCTCTATGTCACCGGTGTCGCGCTTGGCGTCGCCTCGCTTCTGGCACCGGGCGGCAACCAGCAGATGGGCTCGGGCGTGGGCTGGGTGCTGTACCCGCCGCTGTCCACCACCGAGGGCGGCTATTCGATGGATCTGGCGATCTTCGCCGTCCACGTCTCGGGTGCCTCCTCGATCCTCGGCTCGATCAACATCATCACCACCTTCCTGAACATGCGCGCCCCGGGCATGACGCTGTTCAAGGTGCCGCTGTTCGCCTGGTCGGTCTTCATCACCGCCTGGATGATCCTTCTGGCCCTGCCGGTGCTGGCCGGCGCCATCACCATGCTGCTGATGGACCGCAATTTCGGCACCAACTTCTTCAACCCGGCCGGCGGCGGTGACCCGATCCTGTACCAGCACATCCTGTGGTTCTTCGGCCATCCCGAGGTCTATATCATCATCATCCCGGGCTTCGGCATCATCAGCCACGTGATCGCCACCTTCTCGAAAAAGCCGATCTTCGGCTATCTGCCGATGGTTCTGGCCATGGCCGCGATCGGGATCCTCGGCTTCGTCGTCTGGGCGCACCACATGTATACCGTCGGCATGTCGCTGACCCAGCAGAGCTATTTCATGCTGGCCACGATGACCATCGCGGTGCCCACCGGCATCAAGGTCTTCTCGTGGATCGCGACCATGTGGGGCGGCTCGGTCGAGTTCAAGACGCCGATGCTCTGGGCCTTCGGCTTCCTGTTCCTGTTCACCGTCGGCGGCGTGACCGGCGTGGTCCTCAGCCAGGCGCCGCTGGACCGGGTCTATCACGACACCTATTACGTCGTGGCGCATTTCCACTACGTGATGTCGCTTGGCGCCGTCTTCGCCATCTTCGCCGGGGTCTATTTCTGGATCGGCAAGATGAGCGGGCGGCAGTATCCCGAATGGGCCGGCAAGGTGCATTTCTGGATGATGTTCATCGGCTCGAACCTGATCTTCTTCCCGCAGCATTTCCTGGGCCGCCAGGGCATGCCGCGCCGCTATATCGATTATCCGATCGAATTCGCGTATTGGAACAATATCAGCTCGATCGGGGCCTATATCAGCTTTGCCTCGTTCCTGTTCTTCCTGGGCATCGTGTTCTACACGCTGCGCGCCGGGCAGCGGGTGAACGTGCCCAACTACTGGAACGAGCATGCCGACACGCTGGAATGGTCCCTGCCCTCGCCGCCGCCGGAGCATACCTTCGAGACGCTGCCCAAGCGCGAAGACTGGGATCGCGGCCACGCCCACTGATGCCCTATGAATGGCACGACACGGCCCCGGAGGATTCCGGGGCCGTTTCACATCGGCTGAGGGTCTGGCCGCATCGCTCGCTGCCGGCGCGGGGTTTCGTCTGGTTCATCTCGTTGACCGCGGGCTTTCTCACCCTGCCCCTGCTGGCGGTGCTGGGCACCATGGTCCTGTGGGCGATCCTGCCCTTCGTGGCCTTGGCGATCTGGGCCATCTGGCTCGCGCTGCAGCGCAGCTACCGCAGCGGAAATACCCTTGAGGAACTGACCCTTGACCGCGACAGGCTTGAACTGGTCCGGCACGATCCGGGGCGGCAATCGCGCCGCTGGCAGGCCAACAGCCACTGGGTCCGGGTCAGCCTGCGCGAGGGGCCGGTCGAGGATTACCTGACGCTGAGCGACGGGCAGCGCGAGGTCGAACTTGGCGCCTTCCTGAGCCCGGAGGAACGTCGCGCGCTGCATGACGAGCTGCGGCACCGGCTGCACTCCCTGCGCTGAGCGACCCCGTCGCGGCCCGGGGCGAGGTCACCACCCCGCAGACCGGCTCCGGCAGGACGCCAAGCCGCCCGGACAGGCGCGATCCAGACGCGGCGGGGCCGTTGCGCCCCCCCGCGCAACGGGCCCGCGCGTTGCGTGATGCGGCTGTCCGCCGGCAAGCGCCGTTTGGGCCAGGAAATGCTGGGAAATCCGCTGCACAAGGCATGCACCGGGCGGGCACAGGATGTGCGCAGCGCGCACACCGCGTGCGAACGCCGGGTGTTGCCGCAGATCGCCGCTGAGCGCTGCCTCGACGGTAAAGCATGGCAACGGCCTGGACTTGCGATCGCCCGGCAGCCTTTCCTCATTGGCCAATGAAACCTTCCTCACAACTGACCTTCGCTGCGCGCTCCACAAACTGGTAAGGGGCGGGACAAAGCCGACATTGATTGTCCTTCCTGGTAAGAAGATAACGGCGTCAAAATGACAGATGCACTCATTTGCCGTCGCAACAGACAAGGACAACAAATGATGATTGGCGGCTCCGACGCAGCAACTGAACTTTCCTCGCTTGGCCTCTGGTCGAATAAGGCTGCGGCAATCAACAGGTCAGAACGTGAGGACCGCATCCGACGCGCCCAAGGCAGCTTGGACGCCCTTGGCGTTGACGCGCTACTCGTGAATGCAGGACCCAGCCTTCGTTACTTCAGCGGCGTGACTTGGGAGCCAAGTGAGCGGATGGTCTCGCTGGTGATACAGAAGGATGGCAGATCGCACATGATCTGTCCGCGCTTCGAGTTGGAATCCCTCGATGCCGAACTAGACGTTTCTGTGGATGTCCTTGCCTATGAAGAGGATGAAGACCCGATCACGCTCCTTGCGGATTTTCTTCCGCCCGAAACACGATTTGCGTTGGACCCGCTGCTGCCATTCACGCTGGCATTGCGACTCGCCGCGCGTTGGAATGTGGTGGACGGTGCCCGCGTGATTGACGGCCTTCGCGCCTGTAAATCACCCGCCGAACTTGCCCTCATCAGACAGGCGATGGCGATGACGCTTGAGGTGCAGCGGCGAGCGGCCCTGATCCTGAAACCCGGTATTCGTGCCAGCGAGGTCGAGCGCTTCATCGACGAGGCGCATCGGGCAGTCGGTTCATCCGGCTCGACTTTCTGCTCGGTCCAGTTCGGTCACGCGACAGCGGTGCCCCACGGCCTGCCCTATGATCAGGAGCTTAGCGAGAATGAGTTGGTGTTGATCGATACCGGTTGCACTGTCGATGGCTATCACTCGGACCTCACGCGCTGCTACGCGTTCGGCAATATCGGAGACGACATTCGCGCAATGTGGGCGCTGAACAAGGAAGCACAGGCCGCAGCCTTTGCGGCGGTGCAACCGGGTGTGCCTTGCGCGGCGATCGACGATGCGGCGAGGTCCGTTCTGGTCTCTGCCGGACTTGGGCCGGATTACCGTTTGCCCGGACTACCGCACCGCACCGGGCACGGCATCGGTCTTTGCTTACATGAGCCTCCGTATCTTGTGCGCGGAGACATGACCCCACTCGCACCCGGAATGTGTTTTTCAAACGAGCCGATGATCGTGGTGCCGAACCGCTTTGGAATCTCGCTTGAGGATCATTTCATGGTGACCGAAACCGGTGCCGAATGGTTCACAACGCCCCAACTGTCCATCGACCAACCGTTTGCTTGAGCCTTTCGGCCCATCGGCAGCTTTGCAGGCGGCAGAGACGGAGTTTTCCCCGAGCGGCGGGTAAACCGTCGCCGGGGTTTTCGGACGCCTTGAGGAAGGCTTCAGGGGCAATCCACGGTCGCAGAGCATGCCGGGGCGCGCGGCACAGGCCTGCGGGCGCCCCGGCGGGTTGTCATGGCGCGGCGGTCAGGGCGTGACGGCCGCGACCGGGGCCAGGTCACATCTCCAGTTCGGGGCCGTCATACTCGGTCGAGACCTCGATCGTCTTGTCGATGATCTGCTGGCGCAGCCCGTCGATCTGCTGCCGGACCTCGTCGGACACGTCGGGCGACAGCACCAGCGCCGCGGCCTCGGGGTTTTCCAGACCGATCTGGCGCACCACGCCGGGCTGCCAGTCGCCTTCCACCAGATCGCGGACCGCCTCGACGCTGGGGATGCTGACATTGGCGATGGCCGAGGCGACGAAGACCTCGGACTCGACCTGGGTCCAGTCGATGACATTGCCGATCTGCCTTGTTCCGGTGCCGCGCATCGCCTCGATCGAGCCGGTGCGGCCGGCATTCAGCATGGTGAAGATGATATCGGCGCCCTGTTCCATCTCGGCCTTGGTGACCCGGTTCGACAGATCGTTGTCGTCCTGATCGCCGGCGAAGGTGGTGACGAACTGCGCGTCGGGCCGGGTATGCATCAGCCCGTTGTAGAAACCGCCGCGGCCCTTCAGGCCGGGTGTGACCCTGATGCCTGAAATATGGCCGACGACCCCCGATTTCGTCAGCAGGCCCGCGGCGGCCCCGGCCAGCCATGCGCTTTCCTCTTGCAGGACCTCATAGCTGGACAGGTTCGGTCCGGTGACGCCACCCTGCACCACCACGAATTTCACCTCCGGAAATTCCCCGGCGACGATCTGGGCCGCCTCGTTGTTCTGGCCGCCATGGGCGATGACCATGTCGGGACCGGCTGCCGCCAGTTCGCGCAGCGCCCCGGCCAGCAGGTCCTTTTCCGGCTTGATCTGGTCGATGAAGGCGATCTTCGCCCCGAATTCCTGTTCGATCTGCAAGAGGCCGTTATAGCCCGCTTCCATGAACCCGTTATCCTCCTTGTTGCCGGCCAGCAGCATGGATATTTCGGGCCCGTGCTGATCCGCCAGCGCCGGCAGGGCCAGCGAAGCGGAAAGCAATGCGGTCGCCAGATAGGTCTTCATGTCGGAATCCTCCCTTACTCCGAGTGAACATGGCCGTTTGAGCGGAGGAATGGCCAGCCTTCAATCAATTCATCGTTGAAATTCTATCAACGAAAAGTTGAAAATCGTGCCGGATTTCAGGCAGGCGCGTCCGTGGTCAGGCTGACGGGCCGCACCTGCCAGATATCCGCCATATAGCCCCGGATCGTGCGGTCCGAGGAAAAGAAGCCGGCGCGGGCGATGTTCAGCGCCGCCATCCGATCCCATTCGGCGGCGTCGCGATAGGCCGCGTCCACCCGGCGCTGCGTGGCGAAATAGGCGTCGAAATCCGAGGCGACGAGGAACGGGTCGTCGTTCCAGGTCCGGTCCAGCAGTGCGAAATAGGGATCGGCGCGGCCGCCCGAGAAGCGCCCCTCGGCGACCATCTGCAGCGCCGCCTTGAGGTCGTCGCTGGCCTCGATGGCGGCGCGGGCATGGCCGGGGCGGGCGGCCTCGGCCGCGGCCTCGGCGGCGGTCAGGCCGAACAGGAAGAAATTCCCGGGGCCGACCAGATCGCGGATCTCGACATTCGCCCCGTCCAGCGTGCCGATGGTCAGCGCCCCGTTCATGGTGAATTTCATGTTGCCGGTGCCCGAGGCCTCCTTGCCGGCGGTGGAGATCTGTTCCGAGAGGTCGGCCGCCGGGATCAGATCCTCGGCCATCGAGACGTTGTAATTCGGCGGATAGGCGATCTGCAGCAGGTCGCGCGTCAGCGGGTCGTGGTTGATTGTCGCGGCAACATCGTTGATCAGGTGGATCACGGTCTTGGCCAGCCAGTAGCCGGGCGCGGCCTTGCCGCCGAAGATCTTGACCCGCGGGGTCCAGCCGCGGTTCGGGTCGTCATGGATGCGCCGCCACAGCGCGATCGCCTCGAGGATGTTCAGCAACTGGCGCTTGTATTCGTGGATGCGCTTGACCTGCACGTCGAAGATCGCGTCCGGATCCGCCCTGACGCCCAGCCCGGCCAGCAGCCCGTCCGACAGCCGGGCCTTGTTGGCGCGCTTGGCCGCGCGCAGCCGGTCGCGGAAGGCGGGATCATCGGCATGGGGTTCCAGCCCCTTCAGCCGGTCCAGATCGGCGGTCCAGCCGGGGCCGATCACCTCGTCCAGCAGCCCGGCCAGCGCCGGGTTCGACATGCGCAGCCAGCGGCGCGGTGTGACGCCGTTGGTCTGGTTCACGATCCGGCCGGGATGCAGCCGGTGCAGGTCGGCAAAGACCGTATCCTTGACCAGTTCGGTATGCAGCGCCGAGACGCCGTTGACGCGGCCGGCCATGATGAAGGCCAGCTCACCCATCTGCACCTGATCGTGGCGGACGATGCCGACATGATCGGGCCGGGCGCTGGTCCGGCGGTGGTGGTCGTCGATCATCTGGATGATCTGCATGTGGCGCGGCAGCACCCGGCCCATCAGCCAGGTGGACCAGCGTTCCAGCGCCTCGGGCAGCAGCGTGTGGTTGGTATAGTTCAGCGTGCCGCGCGCCAGATCATGGGCGGTCACGAAATCCAGCCCGTGATCGTCCATCAGCAGGCGGATCAGTTCCGGCCCGGCGATGGCGGGATGGGTGTCGTTCAGCTGGATCGCCACCCTGGCGGGCAGGTCGCGCAGGTCGTCATGTTCGGCCAGAAAGCGGCGCAGGATGTCCTGAAGCGCCGCCGAGGTCAGGAAATATTCCTGCTTCAGCCGCAGTTCCTTGCCCGATTCCGTGCCGTCGTCGGGATAGAGGACGCGGCTCAGCGTGCGGGCCAGCGCCTCGGGCTCGGCCGCGGCGGCGTGGTCGCCGGCATTGAAGCGGTGCAGGTCGAACAGCGTCGTCGGATGCGCCCCCCACAGCCGCAGCGTATTGGCCCACTCCCCCTGCCAGCCGATCACCGGCGTATCATAGGCGCGGGCGACGACGCTTTCGCCCGGCTGCCAGACGGCGCGCCCGTCGCGATCCTCGACATGGCCCTTGAAGCCGATGGTATAGCTGTAGTCCAGCCGCACGAATTCCCAGGGGTGGGGCTGGTTCAGCCAGTCCTCGGGGGTTTCGACCTGCTGGCCGGCCTCGAAGCGCTGGCGGAACAGGCCGTGCTCGTAGCGGATGCCGTAGCCCAGTGCCGGGCATTGCAGGGTGGCAAGCGATTCCATGAAACAGGCAGCCAGACGGCCGAGGCCGCCATTGCCAAGGGCCGCGTCGGGTTCGTCGCGCAGGATCTCCTGCTTGTCGAGGCCGAGGCCCTCCAGCGCCGCGTCCATGGCGCCGTTGAGGTTCAGGTTGGTGATCGCGTCCTCGAGGATGCGGCCGATCAGGAATTCCATCGACAGGTAATAGACCCGCTTGGCCCCCTGATCGCGCGCGGCGCGGATCGCGGCCATCCACGGGGTCACGATCAGGTCGCGGATGGTATAGCTGACCGCCAGCCGCCAGTCGAAGGTGGTGGCGAATTCGGTGCCGCGGCCCTGCGTATGGGTCAGATGGTAGAGGATCTGGTCGCTGAGGTCTTTGGCGGTCGGATGCTGGGACAAGCTGGCCTCTTATCTTCGGGTCGCGGGCGGCGCGCCGGGCGTGCCGCAGTTTCTGTTGCCAGCTTTCGCCGGGCTTGAAAAGGCGCCTGGGCCTAGATGCCGGCCCCTGCGAGGACGAAAGCCACGACCGACTCGGCCGCGATCATTTCTGCCGCTTCCGCAGGCGCGTCGACATCCTCGCCGCTGCCGCTGTCCAGCCGGCGGCGCCAATGGGTGCCCTCGGGCGGATCGGGCAGGCGCACCTGTGCCGCAGGCCCGACGTTGAAGACCAGAAACATCGCGCCCGGCAGCGCCGCATAGGCGGGCGTGCCCGAGGCGGTGCGCATCTCGACCGCCAGCAGGCGCAGTCCGGGGTCGGTCCAGTCGACGACCTCCATCGCCTGCCCGTCGGCGCGGCGCCAGAACAGGTCGGGCAGCCCGTCCTGCGGGCGCGGCTGGCTGTGCAGGAAGCGTTTCTGCCGCAGGATCGGGTGAGCCTTGCGAAAGGCTATGGCGCGGCGGCAGAAATCGAGGAACCGGGGATCGGTCTGGCTCCAGTCGACCCAGCCGATGGGATTGTCCTGGGCATAGGCGTTGTTGTTGCCGCCCTGCGAATTGCCCAGCTCGTCACCCGCGAGGATCATCGGCGTGCCCTGGCTGAGCAGGAGCGTGGCCATCAGGTTGCGGCGGCGGCGGGCGCGGCAGGCCAGAACGGCCGGGTCGCCTGTCACCCCCTCGATGCCGCAATTGTCCGAGACATTGTGGCCGTGGCCGTCGCGGTTGCCTTCGCCATTCGCCTCGTTGTGCTTGTCGCGATAGCTGACCGTGTCCATCAGCGTGAAGCCGTCATGGGCGGCGATGAAATTCACCGACGAGGTCGCCGCCCGCCCGTCATGATCGAAGCGCGCGGCCGAGCCGGCGATGCGCTTGGCCAGCTTGCCGACCATCCCGGCATCGCCGCGCCAGAAGCTGCGGATCTGGTCGCGGTAGCGGTCGTTCCATTCCGCGAAGGGCGCCGGATAGCTGCCCAGCCGATAGCCATCCGGCCCCAGATCCCATGGCTCGGCGATCAGCTTGACGCGGTTCAGCACCGGATCCTGCCGCACCGCCTGAAAGAACGGGCCGTTGCGGTCGAAGACCCCACGGCTGCGGCCTAAAACCGAGCAGAGATCGAAGCGGAAGCCGTCCACATGCATCACCTCGACCCAGTAGCGCAGGCTGTCCATCACCAGCCGCAGCGCGAAGGGGTTGTCGAGGTTCAGCACATTGCCGGTGCCGGCCTCATTGACATAATAGCGCGGATCCTCGGCCAGCCGGTAATAGGCGGCATTGTCGATGCCCCGGAAGCTGAGCGTCGGCCCCGTCTCGTCACCCTCGGCGGTGTGGTTGTAGACCACATCGAGGATCACCTCGATCCCAGCGCGGTGAAAGCGGGCGACCATCTGCTGAAACTCGCCGATATCGCCGTCGCGCATGTAGCGCGGCTCGGGCGCGAAGAAGCCGTAGGACATGTAGCCCCAGTAGTTCCGCAGGCCCCGGTCGGTCAGGAAGCGCTGATCGGTGAAGGCGTGGACCGGCAGCAGTTCGATGGCGGTCACCCCGAGCCGGGTCAGGTGGTCGAGGATCGGCTGGGAGGCAAGCGCCAGATAGGTGCCCGGCTCGGCGATGCCCGGATGCTGTTGGGTCAGGCCCTTCACATGCGCCTCGTAGATCACCGTCCCGGTCATCGGATGGCGCGGCGCGCGGTCGCCGTTCCAGGCGAAGCCCGGGTCGGTGACGACGCATTTCGGCATATGCGCGGCGCTGTCGCGGCGGTCGAAGCTGAGATCGGCCTCGGCATGGCCGGTGCGATAGCCGAAAAGCGCGTCATGGATCGCCGGGCTGCCGGTCAGGCGCCGGGCATAGGGGTCGATCAGCAGCTTGTTGGGGTTGAAACGGTGGCCCTTGCGCGGGGCATAGGGGCCGTGGACGCGATAGCCGTAACGCTGGCCCGGCCGCAACCCGGGCAGATAGCCGTGCCAGACATGCCCTTCGCGGTCGGGCAGGTCGATCCGGGTCTCGCGCCCCCTGGCATCGAAGAGGCACAGCACCACCCGTTCGGCATGTTCCGAGAACAGGGCGAAATTCACCCCGGCGCCGTCGAATGTGGCCCCGAGCGGCGCCGGCCGCCCGGCTGTCATCGCGATCCCGGCGATCATCAGGCGGCGGTCAGGTCGGCGTAAAGCGCGGCATAGGCCCGGGCCGACTGGTCCCAGCCGACGGGCTGGGCCATCGCGTTGGCCTGAAGCCGGGACCATGCCTTCGGCTGCCGGTAAAGCGCGCAAAGCCGGGTCAGCGCATTGCGCAGCGCCCCGGCCGTCACCGGCGAGAACTGCACCCCGGTCGCCACCTGCCGGGCCAGCGCAGCCGGCGAGGCGTCGATCACCGTATCGGCCAGCCCGCCGGTCAGCGCCACCAGCGGCACGGTGCCGTAGCGCAACCCGTAAAGCTGGGTCAGGCCGCAGGGCTCGAAACGCGAGGGCACGAGGATCGCGTCGCCGCCGGCGATCATGCGATGCGACAGCCCCTCGTCATAGCCGATCCGCACCGCCACCCCCGGCACCTGCGCCGCGAGGTCGAGGAAGGCGCGTTCCAGCCCCGGCTCGCCCGAGCCGAGGACGGCCAGCTGGCCGCCCGCCTCGAGCAGGGCCGGCAGCGCCTCGAGCACCAGATCCAGCCCCTTCTGATGGGTCATCCGCGAGACGATGACGCAAAGCGGGCCGTCCGCATCCTCGGACAGGTCAAGCTCGGCCCGCAGGGCGGCCTTGTTGGCCGGCTTGCCGCGCGCGGTCCTGTAGGGGCGGATCGCGGCATCCCCGGCCGGGTTCCAGACGGTCTCGTCGATGCCGTTCAGGATGCCCGACAGCACTTCGCGCCGGGCCCGCATCACCCCGTCCAGCCCCATGCCGAATTCCGGGGTCATCAGTTCCTCGGCATAGCGCGGCGAGACGGTGGTCAGCCGGTCGGCGCCCACCAGCCCGGCCTTCAGCGCCGAGATCCCGCCCCAGAATTCGTAGCCTTCCGAGTGAAAGCGCGACGGATCCAGCCGCAAGCCATGCAGCCGGCCGGGATCGGTGGCGCCGGTGAAGGCGATGTTGTGGATGGTCAGGACGGTGCGGACATCCTGCGCGCCGGGCATCCGGCGCAGATATTCGGTCACAAATCCGGCCTGCCAGTCATGGGCGTGGATGATCTGCGGCCGCCAGCCCTCGACCCCTTCGGCGCCGATCCGCGCCGCCATCCAGCAGAGCGCGGCAAAGCGTTCGGGATTGTCGGGCCAGTCATGCCCGTCGGCGCCCAGATAGGGGTTGCCGGGGCGCGCAAACAGATGCGGCGCGTCGATCACCAGCAAATCAAGCCCGGCCACGCGGCCCGCCAGCAGCCGGCCCGCGCCACCGAAGAGATCATCCTCGACCGCCACCTGCCGGGCCTCGGCCAGCGCCCCGGTTACCGCCGGATAGCCCGGCAGCAGCACGCGCATCCCGACGCCTTCGGGGGCCAGCGCGGCGGGCAGCGCGCCGACCACATCGGCAAGCCCCCCGGTCTTGACCAGCGGCGCGCATTCCGAGGCGACCGACAGCACCCGCATCACAGGCCGGCCGCCCGCCGGTTCAGCATGTCCTGGGTAATCAGGGTCACGCCGCCCTCGCTGACGCGGAACCATTTACCGTCCTCCTGCGGGTCCTCGCCCACCACCAGCCCCTCGGGGATGACCACGCCGCGGTCGATCACCGCGTTCTTCAGCCGCGCCCGGCGGTTCACCGTGACATAGGGCAGCGCCACGACATGATCCAGCGTGGCGTAGGAATTGGTATGGACCTGCGTGAACAGCAGCGAGTTGCGGATCTCGGTCCCCGAGATGATGCAGCCGCCCGAGACCATCGACGAGACGGCCGAGCCGCGGCGATCCTTCTCGTCATGGATGAATTTCGCCGGCGGCGCGCTTTCGGAATAGGTCCAGATCGGCCAGTCCTGATCCCACAGGTTCAGCTCGGGCGTGAAATCGGTCAGGTCGATATTCGCCTGCCAGAAGGCATCGACGGTGCCGACATCCTTCCAGTAGGGCGGCGCGCCCTTGCTGCGCACGCAGGAAGTGTCGAAACGATGCGCCATCGCCTTGCCGTCGCGCACGATCGCCGGGATCAGGTCGTTGCCGAAATCATGGCTGGAATTCGCATCCGCCGCATCGCGCCGCAGCAGGTCGCGCAGGAAGGCCCAGTTGAAGACATAGATGCCCATCGAGGCCAGCGCCTTGTCGGGATCGCCGGGCATGGCGGGCGGATCCTTTGGCTTTTCCAGAAACGAGGTGATCCGGCCCGAATCGTCCACCGCCATCACCCCGAAGGCCGAAGCCTCGGCGCGCGGCACGGTCAGGCAGCCCACGGTCACGTCGGCGCCACTTTCGGCATGCTCGCGCAGCATGATCTCGTAATCCATCTTGTAGATGTGGTCGCCGGCCAGGATGACGATGAAATCGACGCCGTAGCTGTCGACGATGTCGATATTCTGGGCCACCGCATCGGCGGTGCCGCGATACCAGTGTTCCTCGGACAGGCGCTGGCTGGCGGGCAGGATATCGAGGAATTCGTTGCGCTCGGCCCGGAAGAAGTTCCAGCCGCGCTGGCAATGGCGGATCAGGCTGTGCGCCTTGTACTGGGTGGCGACGGCCATCTTGCGGATGCCGGAATTCATCGCGTTGGACAGCGCGAAATCGATGATCCGGGTCTTGCCGCCGAAATAGACGGCCGGCTTGACGCGCTTGTCGGTCAGTTCCTTCAGGCGGCTGCCGCGCCCTCCGGCCAGCACGAAGGCCATGGCCCGTCGGCTCAGTCTGTTGGCTTCGACCATTGCGGGTTCCTTTCTGGGAAAGTCAGGTTTCTGCCGTGAACATCACGACCGACAGCGGCGGCAGGGTGATCGCCATCGAGGCGGGCTGGCCGTCCTGCGGCGGGCCGTCGGCCTCGACCCCGCCGAGATTGCCCATGCCGCTGCCGCCATAGATCGCGGCGTCGGTATTGATCGCCTCGCGCCAGCGCCCGGTCTGCGGCACGCCGAGGCGGAAGCCCGGCCGCGGCACCGGCGTGAAGTTGCAGGCAACCACCACCGGCGCATCCCCCGCCTCGCCGCGCCGGATCCAGGCATAGGTGGATTGCGCGGCATCGGTGGCGATCCACTGGAAGCCCCCGGCATCGCAATCCCCGACATGCAGGGCCGGCGTCTGGCGGTAGAGCCGGTTCAGGTCGCGCACCAGCGCCTGCACGCCCCGGTGCATCGGCTGTTGGGCGGCGGGCCAGTTCAGTTCGCCATTGTGGTTCCATTCCTCGGGCTGCCCCCATTCGCAGCCCATGAACAGCAGCTTCTTGCCCGGTTGGCCCCACATGAAGCCGTAATAGGCGCGCAGGTTCGCGAATTGCTGCCAGTCGTCGCCCGGCATCTTGCGCAGCATCGAGCCCTTGCCGTGAACCACCTCGTCATGGCTGATCGGCAGGATGAAGTTTTCCGAAAACGCATAGATCAGCCCGAAAGTCATCAGGTCGTGATGGTATTTGCGATGCACCGGATCGCGGCTGATATAGCGCAGCGTGTCGTTCATCCAGCCCATGTTCCACTTGAAGCCGAAGCCAAGCCCGCCAGCATCGACCGGCGCCGAGACCTTCGGGAACGAGGTGCTTTCCTCGGCCACGGTCATGATGCCGGGCACCTCGTCATAGGTGGCGACATTCATGTTCTGCAGGAAGGCGATGGCCTCGTAATTCTCGCGCCCGCCATCGCGGTTGGGTATCCACTCGCCCTCGCTGCGCGAATAGTCGCGGTAGAGCATCGAGGCCACCGCATCGACGCGCAGCCCGTCGACATGGTATTCCTTCAGCCAGTAGAGGGCGTTGGCGACCAGGAAATTCTGCACCTCGGTGCGGCCGTAATTGTAGATCAGCGTGTTCCAGTCCTGATGGAACCCCTCGCGTGCGTCGGCATGTTCGTAAAGCGCGGTGCCATCGAACCGCGCCAGACCATGCGCGTCGGTCGGGAAATGTCCAGGCACCCAGTCCAGCAGCACGCCAAGCCCGGCCTGATGCGCGGCATCGACCAGATCGCGGAATTCATGCGGCGGGCCGAAACGGATCGTCGGCGCGAACAGCCCCACCGGCTGATAGCCCCATGAGCCGTCGAAGGGAAATTCGCTGACCGGCAGCAGTTCCAGATGGGTGAAGCCCATGTCCTTGGCATAGGCGACCAGATCGCGGGCCAGTTCCCGGTAGGACAGCGGCCGGCCCTGCTGGTCCAGCCGCCGGCGCCAGCTGCCCAGATGCACCTCGTAGATGCTGATCGGCGCGCGGCGGTCTTGGGCCGTGGCGCGGCTGTCCATCCAGGCGCCATCGTGCCAGCCATAGCCCGATATGTCGCGCACCATGCTGGCCTTTTCCGGCGGGTGCTGGCTGCCGAAGCCGACCGGGTCGGCCTTCTGCATCACCGTGCCGTCGGCGCCGAGGATCTCGAACTTGTAAAGCGCGCCCTCGCCGATGCCGGGCAGGAAAATCTCCCATATGCCGCTGGCGCCGGCGCGCCGCATCGGATGACGGCGCCCGTCCCAGCCGTTGAACGCCCCCACGACCGAAACCCGGCGCGCATTCGGCGCCCAGACGGCGAAATGCGTGCCGGCCACGCCCTCATGCGCCAGCACATGCGCGCCCAGTGCCTGCCACAGCTGCCGGTGCGTGCCCTCGCCGATCAGGTGCAGGTCGATATCGCCCAGCACCGGGCCGAAACGATAGGGATCCTCGAACTCCCGTTCCTCGCCACCGCCCGAGCGCACCTTCAGCCGGTAGGGGCCGGCGCCGATCCGGCCGGAAAAGAGGTCATCGGCGATCCGCGCCAGCGGCAGTTCGCCCTCTTCGGTCAGCGCGCTGACCCCGGCCGCGCCGGGCATGAAGACCGTCACCCCGACCCCGCCGCCGGACGGGTGCGGCCCGAGGATCCGGAACGGGTCATCGCACCGCCCCTCGCGCAGCCGCGCCAGATCGTCCGGCAGAAGATGCAATGGATTGCCCGGCTGTCCCATCGGTCCCACTCTACCCCTTCAACAGATTCGGGCAACGCTTGAGTTAACGCTAACATTTCTTTGCCTGCACGGCTATAGTCCACCGCAGGCAGGGGCGAATCTTCGGCGGGAAGGGCAGGACGCGATGACGGAATGGTGGCGCGACGCGGTGATCTACCAGATCTATCCCCGCAGCTTTCAGGACAGCGACGGCGACGGGATCGGCGATCTGCGGGGCATCACAGGGCGGCTGGATCATGTCGCGGCCCTCGGGGCGGATGCGATCTGGCTGTCGCCGATCTTCACCTCGCCGATGAAGGACATGGGTTACGACGTGTCCGACTATACCGGGATCGACCCGCTGTTCGGCACGCTTGCGGATTTCGACGCGCTGGTCGCCCGCGCCCATGCCCTGGGCCTGAAGGTGATCATCGATCAGGTCATCAGCCATACCAGCGACCGGCACGACTGGTTCGAGGAATCGCGCCGTGACCGCAGCAACCTTAAGGCCGACTGGTATGTCTGGGCCGATCCGAAGCCCGACGGCACGCCGCCGACGAACTGGCCCTCGGTCTTCGGCGGGCCGGCCTGGGAATGGGAGCCGCGCCGGCGCCAGTATTACCTGCACAATTTCCTGATCGAGCAGCCGGACCTGAACTTTCACCACAGGCCGGTGCAGGATGCGCTGCTGGCGACCATGCGCTTCTGGCTGGATCGCGGCGTGGACGGCTTTCGGCTGGATACGGTCAACTACTATTTCCACGACGACAAGCTGCGCGACAACCCGCCCAATCCCGACCATGACGGGCCGGAAACCTATGGTTTCCAGAAACACCGGTTCTCGAAGAACCGCCCCGAGAATATCGGCTTCCTGAAACGGCTGCGGCAGCTGACCGACAGCTACCCCGAGCGGATGATGGTCGGCGAGGTCGGCGATCAGGGCGACACCGCGATCCGCATCATGGCCGATTATACCGAGGGCGGCGACCGGCTGCACATGTGCTACAGCTTCGAGATGCTGAGCCGGGACTTCACCGCGGCGCATTTCCGCAAGACGATCGAGGGCGTCCATGACGGCGCCCCGGACGGCCATGCTTGCTGGAGCTTTTCCAACCATGACGTGATCCGCCATGCCAGCCGCTGGTCGGAGCATGCCGCGGACCCGGACGCGCTGGCCCGGCAGGCGATTGCCATGCTGGCCTCGTTTCCCGGCACGATCTGCCTCTATCAGGGCGAAGAACTGGGCCAGACCGAAACCGAACTGATCTATGCCGAACTGACCGATCCGCCGGCACTGCGCTTCTGGCCCGAGGTCCGGGGCCGCGACGGCTGCCGCACGCCGATGGTCTGGGAGGCCGGCGCCCCGCATGCCGGCTTCACCACCGGCACGCCTTGGCTGCCGGTAAAGCCGCCGCAGGCCGCCCGCGCCGTCTCGACCCAGCAGGCCGACAAGGGCAGCGTGCTGGCCGCCTATCGCGCCACGCTGGCCTTCCGCAAGGCGCAGCCCGCATTGCGTTGGGGCGGGACCGAGTTCCTCGATCTGCCCGAGCCGGTCCTTGCCTTCCGCCGCAGCCATGAGGGCGAGGTGCTGACCTGCCTCTTCAACCTCGGCAAGACCCCGGTGAAATTGACACTCGACGGGCAGGCCGCCCTTGCCGGCCCGTCGCAGGGCAGTCTGGCAAAAGCCACGCTGACGCTGCCGGCCAATGGCTTTGCCTGGCTGGAGAGCCGCCCCGCGATCACCTGCTGATCGGCCTCATCCGCCCTTGCGGCGGATGAACAGCTCATATCCCAGATAAATGCCGGCGGCGCCGAACAGGACCGCCCAGAACGGGCTGTCATTCGCCATCTCGACCCCGGCCCAGCCAAGCGGCAGCACCACACAAAGCACCCGCACCCAGAGCGGGCGGAAAAACGGCGCATTCGGATCAACCAGCATGGTGTTCCCTCCCCGGCTTGGCCCTGCTTACCTCAGCCCGAGGCGGGAGGCAGCCCATTATTGCTATGGGCCGCGACCATCCGCAAAGGCATCGCGCCGTCCGCCGGCCATGGCTGAACCTGCCATCCCCGACCAGTTCCTGTGCGATGCAGCATAGTTCCCGCCTTTGAACACCATAATTGCCGTATTGGCTCCAAGGCCGCCCGGAACCCGCCGTTCATGAAACATACGACGAATGCCCGGTTCGAGCCGATTTCGTTGAAAAACTCTGCGGAAACCCATTCAAGCTACCATATGTTGTTTTCCTGCCGCTTCAGATCGCCCACCTGGTAGCTGATTTCGGGCTGGCCCGAGTTTTTCAACAGAATCGGCCCAAAGCTGCCGTTCAGGATCTGCGGTGCCAGAGGTGGATTGCTCCACTGCCGCCTAGCGGTCAGCCCTGCTCGGCGTAGCTGGTCCACCCTTTATCGGGAAGCCTTCGAATCGAGCGCATCATGCACGCTGCCGCAGAACCCCATCGACATCATGAAGTTCGACGGAAGAGCACTCGAAGGATCGGCAGCAAGCACCTCTTCGAAGATGCCTGCAAACCGCGCGTAGCCGATCGCGCGCTCGCTCTCCAGAACCTCAATGGGAGGAGCATCACTTCGAGTAGCCCATCGCCGGATTTCCTTGTTATGTCTTTCCTGGGCACCGATCCCATCTGCGTCGCCTGTCTTCAGATGATGCTCGGCCATTGCATCGAACATTCCAGTGCACCGTGCCAACATGCTTACCGTAATCATATCGCGAGTTGGCTGGGATCCGTCCCAAATCCTCCCGCGGGCGTCTTCCTGAGAGGAAGCTGGAGTAGCTATCAAAACAGCCAACATCACTCCTCTTGAAAAGTATCTCACGATCACCCCTCTGATACTTGGGCCATGCTCATACGTTCAAATGATCTGAATAGGTTTCCGTCCTAAAGTTCGCAACGGCAGCTTCGTCCCGCATCAGCGACATTCCCGCCCTGTGCAGCGAAAGCCGGCAGATGTAGAGTTTTCCCGCGATAGACGTCTATCTTTTCGCGCTTATTTACCTATCGATGCATGGTTTTCCGGAGAAATCCGACTCGTCAGTACGAAAACCATGATGCGCGCCAGAGTTCCCCCTCGGCCTTCCCGGGCAGGCGCCGATGGCCCTGAAAGACGCTGTCGCCCCTTCCCCGGCCCCGATGCCGGCGGCGATTGCGGGGCAAGCCAATCGCCCCGCAGCGCGCGGAGCTACATCCCCGCCTGCCAGGGTGGTTGTTCGGCGAAGGCATTGGCGACATGGTCGACGAACAGGCGAGTCTTGCGCGGCATCGGCCGGATCGGCGGCCAGACCACGCTGACCGGCAGCGCCCGCTGCGGCAGGTCGGGCAGCAACCGCACCAGCCGCCCGTCGCGCAGCGCGTCATGGACGATGAACAGCGGCAGCAGCGCCAGCCCCAACCCGCCGATGGCCAGATCGCGCATCGCCTCGCCATTATTCGCGGTGACGCGGCCCGGACGCGGCGCGGCGATGCCGGGGCCGAAGGGCCAGGTCTCGCCCAGCCGGGCGTTCAGATAGCCGATCACCTCATGGCCACCCAAGTCGGCGGGCGAGGCGATTTGCCCGTGCATGGCCAGATAATCGGGGCTTGCGACCAGCGTGTGCGGATCCTCGCACAGCCGCCGCGCCATCAGGTTGCTGTCCTTCAGATGCCCGATCCGCAGGGCGACATCGAAACCCGTGCGGCCCAGGTCGGTCAGCTGGTCGTCATAGTCCAGCACGATCTCCAGCCCCGGATGGGCGCGGGCGAAGCCGGCGATGACCGGTCCCAGATGGCGGATGCCAAAGCTCATCGGCGCGGCAACCGCCAGCCGGCCGCGCAGCCCGATCTCGGGGCCGCCCAGGCTTTCGGTCGCCGCCACCAGTTCGGCCAGCGCCGGGCGCAGCCGCTCGGCCAGCGCATGGGCGTTGTCGGTGGCCGCGATACGGCCGGCATGGCGGCTGAACAGCGGCACGCCAAGCGCCGCCTCGAAATCGCTGATCCGCTTGCTGACCACGGATTTCGACAGATCGGACCGGGCCGCCGCACCCGAGATGCTGCCCGCATCCAGCACCGCCAGAAAGGTCTCGATATCGGTGATCGTCCAGCCCATGCCGGGAAGAATAGCGCGCGCGCCGCCGTTCGCAATCACCGAACCCCGCTTTGCCTCGGGACCGGGTGCCCCGAACGGCGCAAAGGCGCCATATTGCGCTCAACGCTAGGAAAAGGAGCCGCATCATGCAGCTGACCGGAATTCACCACCTGACGGCGATCACCGCCAATGCTCCGGGCAACAACCGCTTCTACACGGAAACGCTGGGCCTGCGCCGGGTCAAGAAGACGGTGAACCAGGACGACACCTCGGCCTATCACCTGTTCTTCGCCGATGGCGCCGGCTCGCCCGGCACCGACATCACCTTCTTCGACTGGCCGGTGGGGCACGAACGGCGCGGCACCCGTTCGATCAGCCGCACCGGGCTGCGCGTGGCCGAGGACAGCCTTGACTACTGGGCCGGGCGGCTGGCCGATCTGGGCGTGTCCTCCGGCAGGATCACCACGCTGGACGGCCGCGCCAGCCTCGATCTCGAGGATCCCGAGGGGCAGCGCCTGCGGCTTGTCGCGGCCCCGCAGCCGGTGGGCGAGCCTTGGGCGAAAAGCCCGGTCCCGGCCGGGCACCAGATCCGCGGTCTCGGCCCGATCACCATCTCGGTTCCCGATCTCGGCCCGACCGAGGCGGTGCTGACGCGGGTGATGAACATGCGCAAGGTCCGCGACTATGCCAGCCCCGACGGCGAAGGCCAGGTCCATGTCTACGAGATGGGCGAAGGCGGCGCCGCGGCGGAACTGCATGTCGCCGTCCAGCCCGGCCTGCCCATCGCGCAGCAGGGCGCGGGCGCGGTCCATCACGTCGCCTTCCGCGTGCCCGGCAAGCCGGAACTGACCGAATGGGCCCAGCGGCTGCAACAGTTCCGCCTGCCCAATTCCGGCGAGGTCGAGCGTTATTACTTCCGGTCGCTTTACTTCCGCGAACCGGCGGGCAATCTGTTCGAGATCGCCACCGACGATCCGGGCTTCGACGTGGACGAGCCGCGCGAGACCATGGGCGAAGGCCTGTCGCTGCCGCCCTTCCTCGAGGGTCGGCGGGCGCAGATCGAAGCGGGGCTGAAACCGCTGGACTGATCCGGCATTCCGGGGGCGGCGCCCGCCCCCGGCCATAGACAGGGAGAGCAGCATGACCACCATCCTCGGCCTCAGCGGCAGCCTGCGCCGCGCATCCTATAATGCGGGCCTCTTGCGCGCGGCGCGCGAGGTCGCGCCCGACGGGGTCGAGATCGTCATCGGCTCGATCGCCGGGGTGCCCCTCTATGATGGCGATGACGAGGCCGCCAATGGCACGCCGCCGGCCGTGGCCGAACTGAACCGGCAGATGGCGGCGGCGGACGGGCTGCTGCTGGTCACGCCGGAATACAACAACGGCATTCCGGGCGTGTTCAAGAACGCCATCGACTGGATGTCGCGCGGCGAGGGGCTGAAGCTGTGGAAGGGCAAGCCGGTCGCGCTGACCGGCACCTCGCCCGGCCATTTCGGCACCGCGCAGGCGCAGACGCACTGGTTGCAAGTGCTGCGAACGCTGAACACCCGCCCCTGGTGGGAGGGGCGGCTGCTGATCCCGAGGGCGGGCGACCTGTTCGACAGGGACGGCAACCTGACTGATGACGACACCCGCAAGCGGCTGGCCGAATTCGTCGCCGGATTCGCCGCGACCGTGTGAATGGACCGCCTTGCCGCCGACCGCATGTTCGCACAGGTCGTCCGGCTGGGCGGGTTCTCGGCGGCGGCGGCGCAGCTTGGCACCTCGCCCGGGCAGGCCTCGAAGCTGGTCTCGAAGCTCGAGGCGCATCTGGGGGTGCGGCTGCTGAACCGCACCACCCGCGCGCTGGCCCCGACGCCCGAGGGCGAGGCCTATTTCACCCGCATCACCGCCATTCTGGAGGCGCTGGACGATCTGGATGACAGCCTGCGCGAGGCCGGGCAGAACCCGCGCGGCCAGCTGCGCCTGACCGCGCCGCTGAGCTTTGGCACCACGCAGCTGATGCCGGCGCTGGCGGATTTCGCGCAGGCCCATCCGGGCATCGCGCTGGACGTGCAGTTCACCGACAGCGTGATGGGGCTGGCCGAACACGGCTTCGACGCCGCCATCCGCGTGGGCCAGCCGCGCGATTCGGCGCTGAAGGCGCGCAAGCTGGGCATGGTGCGCAGCCGGATCGTCGCCGCCCCCGCCTACCTGGCGCGGCGCGGCACGCCACGGGTGCCGGAGGATCTGGCCGGCCATGCGATCGTGACCGACACGAATTTCACCCGCCCCGACGACTGGGAGTTCCGCGCCGAGGGCGGCCAGATCTTCACCCTGCCCCTGCCCGGCCGGCTGCGGTTCTCGAATGCCGAAGCCTGCGTCATTGCCGCCGAGGCCGGGCTGGGCGTGACCCGCGTTCCCGACTTCATCTCGGCCCGCGCGGTCCGGGCCGGGCGGCTGGTGGAACTGCTGCCGGCATTCCGCGCCGGTGACTCGGGCGTCCATGCGCTGACCCCGGCCGGCCGGCACATGCCCTCGCGCCTGCGGATCCTGCTGGATCACCTGCGCGACCGCTGGGGCCCGGATCACGACTGGAGCGATTGATTCCATAATGGCACAAATGATCTTCCAATTCGCCGGATTATCATTCCTTCCAGCAAGGTTCATATGCGTCGGCAGAGAACAGATGCAAAGGAACGACCCATGCTGACCCGGATCAATCAACGACTGAACGCCCCCGATGCCGCCGCGCTGATCCTGCGCGTGACCCTCGGGGTGCTGTTTCTGGCCCATGCCGGGCTGAAACTTTTCGTCTTCACCCCTGCCGGCACCGCGCAGTTCTTCGACTCGATCGGACTGCCCGGTGTTCTGGCCTATCTGGTCATCGCCGCCGAACTTCTGGGCGGAATCGCCCTGATCGTCGGCTGGCAGACCCGTCTCGTGGCGCTGGCACTGGTGCCGGTGATGCTGGGCACGATCATCTTCAGCCATGGCGCCAACGGCTTTTTCTTCTCGAATGCGGGCGGCGGATGGGAATATCCTGCCTTCTGGACGCTGGCGCTGATCGTGCAGGCGATGATCGGCGGCGGCACCGCCGCGCTGAGCCGCACCTGACCCCGGAGGACGCCATGACCACCGAACGATCCATCGACCACGTTGCCCTGACCGTGCGCGATCTGCCGGGCATGGCGGCCTTCTATGAAACCGCGCTTGGCCTGCATCCGCTTGGCGGCGATAGGGCGACCCGGCGCCTGGGCGCGGGCGCGCAGGTGCTGCTGGAACTGCGCGCCGATCCCGCAGCCACGCCCCGCGATCCGCGTCAGGCCGGGCTGTTCCACACCGCCTTCCTGCTGCCCGAACGCGCCGATCTGGGCCGCTGGCTGCGCCATGTCGCCGACAGCAGCCCCCGCCTGACCGGCGCCAGCGATCACGGCGTCAGCGAGGCCATCTATCTGGACGATCCCGAAGGCAACGGCATCGAGGTCTATTGGGACCGGCCCGACAGCGCTTGGAATCGGCAGGGCGACCGGATCGAGATGTTCACCCGCCGGCTGGACCTGCAGGGCCTGTCCGACGCCTCGCCCGGCGACTGGCAGGGTGCGCCCGAGGGCAGCCGCGTCGGCCATGTGCATCTGCAGGTCGGCGATCTGGAGGCGGCGGACGGGTTCCTTGCCGGCGATCTGGGCCTCACCCGGACCTTCGAGGGGCCGGGCGGCGGCTGGTATGGCTGGAACGGCTATCACCACCACCTTGCCGGCAATGTCTGGAACAGCCGCGGCGCCGGGCCGCGCGACCCGCACATGACCGGGCTGGCCGAGGTGGTGCTGCGCGCGCCCGATGCCGCCGGAACCGCGCTGAGCGACCCCTGGGGCACGCGTTTCCGGCTGATCTGATCGCGCCCCGAAACGCCGGCCTCAGCCCAGCAGCGGCGCCACCTGCCGGCGGATCCGGTCGGCTGCCTCATGCCGCACCGGACCATAGCCCCGGATCTCCTGCGGCGCCCGCAGCAGCCGCATCGCATCATCGCGCGCAGCCGGATCAAAGCGGCGCTCGACATGATCGAGGATCGCCTCGTACCAGGCCAGCAGGTCGTGATCCAGCTTGCGATCCGCCGATCGGGCGAAGATGTCCCAGCGAGAGCCGCGCAGATGCCTCATCCGGGCCAGAAGGCGCATCCCGGTTCGCATCCACGGGCCAAAGCGCCGCTTGCGCGGTCGGCCGCGGGCATCCGTCCCGGCCGGAAGCAGCGGCGGGGCCAGATGATAGCCGATGCGATAGTCGCCCTCGAACTGCTCGGCGACCCGGGCCTCGAACCCGGCCTCGGTGAACAGGCGCCCGACTTCGTATTCGTCCTTGTAGGCCATCAGCCGGAACAGCGATTTCGCCGCCGCCTCGATTGCTGCCTCGATTGCTGCCTCGCCGGCATCAGCGGGCAAAGCCGCGCGGAATCGGGCGATGCGGTCGGTATAGCGCCGCGCATAGGCCGCGTCCTGATAGCCGGTCAGGAACCCGGCCCGGTGGCGGATCAGATCCTCGAGTGTCTGCGGCGCGGCCGGGGCCGGATCGGCCAGATGCGGGGCCAGAAGCTGCGCGTCGGCGGCCAGGACCCGGCCCAGATCGAAGGCTGCGGCATTCTTCTCGACCGCCACGCCGTTGAGCAGGATCGCCTGTTTCATCGCCGTCTCGCTGACCGGAACCAGCCCGCGCTGGAAGGCCGCGCCCAGCATCATGATATTGGCGAAGACCGCGTCCCCCATCAGCCGTTCGGCGGCGAGATTGGCGTCGAACCCGGTCACGGCGTCATCGCCGACGGCGCCGCGGATCATCGCCTCGCGATCCGCGATCTTCAGATCGGCATCGCGATGCAGCACCAGATCGCCGGTCGGCATCTCGGCCCGGTTCAGCACGACCTGCGTGCCCTTGCGGTAATGAACCGAGGCCTTGGGCGATGAACAGACCACCGCGTCGCAGCCGATCACCGCATCGGCATGGCCGGGCTGGATGCGGACCTGATTGATCGCCTCGGGGCTTCGACCGATCCGGACATAACCCAGGACGGTGCCGAATTTCTGCGCGAAGCCGGTGAAGTCCAGCACGCTGGACCCCTTGCCTTCGATATGCGCGGCCATGGTGATCAGCGCGCTGACGGTGACGACGCCGGTGCCGCCCACGCCCGCCACCAGCAGGTCGAAAGGTTGCGACAGATCGGCCAGCGGAGGCGCCGGCAGGGCCGAACGCAGCGCGGCGATATCCAGCCCGGCGGGTTCCGGCTTGCGCCGCCGCCCGCCCTCGATGGTGACGAAGCTGGGGCAGAACCCGTTCAGGCAGGAAAAATCCTTGTTGCAGCTGGACAGGTTGATCCGGCGCTTGCGCCCGAGCGGGGTTTCGACCGGCTCGACGCTAAGGCAGTTGGATTCGATCGAGCAATCGCCGCAGCCCTCGCAGACAAGCTCGTTGATGAAGGCGAATTTCGGCGGATCCTCGATCCTGCCGCGCTTGCGGCGGCGGCGCTTTTCGGTGGCGCAGGTCTGTTCATAGATCAGGACGGTCACGCCCTTGATATCGCGCAATTCCCGTTGAACCGTATCCAGAGCGGCGCGGTCATGCAGCGTCGTGCCGGCCGGGAAATCGGCCAGATCGAATTTCTTCGGCTGATCGCTGACCAGCGCGATCCTGACCACCCCCTCGGCCCGGCAGGCCTGGGCGATGCCGGCGACGCTGACCGGCCCGTCGACGGGCTGGCCGCCGGTCATCGCCACCGCGTCGTTATAGAGGATCTTGTAGGTGATGTTGGCCCGCGCCGCGACCGCCTGCCGGATCGCCAGCGAGCCCGAGTGATACCAGGTCCCCTCGCCCAGATTCTGGAACATGTGCCTGCCGCCGTTCCAGTGCTGGGCCACGGCCAGGGTCACCCCCTCGCCGCCCATCTGCGCATAGCCCAGCGTGTCGCGATCCATCCAGCCGGCCATGACATGGCAGCCGATGCCGCTGGCGGCCTGGCTGCCCTCGGGCAGGCGGGTCGATGTATTGTGCGGGCAGCCCGAACAGAACCATGGCGTCCGCGCAGCACCCGGCAGTTGCAGGATCGGCGGCGGCGTCTCGGTCAGCCCGCGGGCCTTTTCGGTCAGCCCCTCGGCGGGAAAGAAGGCATGCAGGCGATCGGCCAGGACCGGGACCAGCATCAGCGGGTTCATCTCGCCGGTCCAGGGCAGCAGCGGATCCCCCGCGGCGCGGTGCTTGCCGACCATCTTCTTAGGCTTGGCGCCCGGCCAGTCATAGAAATATTCCTTGAACTGGCTTTCGATGATGCCGCGCTTTTCCTCGACCACCAGCACCTCTTCCTTGCCGGTGACGAAGGCCAGCGCATCGCGGCGCGCCAGCGGCCAGACCATGCCGACCTTGTAGATGTCGATGCCCAGGCGGCGACAGGCCGCCTCGTCCAGCCCCAGCAGGCGCAGCGCCTCCATCGTGTCGAGATGCGCCTTGCCGGTGGTGACGATGCCGAACTTCGCCTCGGGCAGGTCATAGATGCGCCGGTCGATCGGGTTCGCCTCGACGAAGGCCTCGACCGCGCGCAGCTTGTGTTCGATCCGGGTCTCGATCTCGGGGCTGGGCAGGTCGGACAGGCGGACATGGATGCCGCCCGGCGGGCCGGTGAAATCGGGCTGCAGAAACACCCGGTCGCGCGGCAGCTCGACCGACTGGCCGGCCTCGACCGTCTCGGAAATCGCCTTGAAGCCGACCCAGGTGCCGGAAAAGCGCGACAGGGCAAGGCCGTATTCGCCGAATTCCAGGTATTCGCGGATCGAGGCCGGATTCAGGGTCGGCATGAACCAGGCCATGAAGGCCACGTCCGACTGATGCGGCATGGACGAGGACACGCAGCCATGATCGTCGCCCGCCACGACCAGAACCCCGCCCTTGGGCGAGCTGCCATAGGCATTGCCATGTTTCAGCGCGTCGCCCGAGCGGTCAACGCCCGGCCCCTTGCCATACCACATGGAAAAGACCCCCTCGACCCGGCAATCCGAGGCCAGAACCGCCTGCTGGGCGCCCAGAACAGCGGTCGCGCCCAGATCCTCGTTGACGGCGGGCAGGAAGTCGATGCGATCCTCTTTCAGCCGCGCGCCGATCCGCCACAATTCCTGATCCAGCCCGCCAAGGGGCGAGCCGCGATAGCCCGACACGAAACCGGCCGTGTTCCGCCCCGCCGCACGGTCGCGGCGCGCCTGATCCAGCATGATCCGCACCAGCGCCTGGGTGCCGGTCAGAAAGACGCGCCCCTCGGTCCGGTCGTAACGGTCGTTCAACTGATAGGTGTCGAATCCGGATTCATGGCGCGTCATCGGCTGCTCCCTCCTCCAAAGGCAGTGGCTGACAGACAGTCTATCCCGAATTTTCCGAAAAATCTGACCAAGGTCATGGCCTGAATGTTGATATCTGGATATTCTGACCGAAACCTGTCATCAGAACGGAACATCATGCCGATTCAGGACGATGCCGACCGCAGGATTCTCGCCACGCTGCGTCAGGACAGCCGGATTTCGAATGCCGATCTGGCCGAGCGGGTGGGCCTGTCCGCCTCGTCATGCTGGCGCCGGGTGCGCGCGCTTGAGGAGCGCGGCGCGATCCGGCGCTATACCGTCGATCTGGACGAGGCGGCGCTCGGGCTGGGGTTCCGGGCGATCGTCCATGTCCACCTGACCCGGCACGATCAGGCGCTGGTCCGCGAGTTCATCCGGCAGATCCGCACCAAGGACGAGGTCCGCGCCTGCTATGCGACGACCGGGGCCTCGGACTATCACCTGCATGTCCTCTGCCCCGATCTGGACGCCTATAACCGCTTTCTCGAGGATTTCCTGTTCTCGATTCCGGCCGTCGCCAGCGCCCAGACCAATCTGGTGCTGCGCACGATCAAGGACTGAGCCGGCGCCGCGCCTAGCGGATGCCGGCGAAGAACATCGGCCCGCCCTTCCAGCGCGGAAAGCCATAGCCGTGGATCTCGACCAGATCGATATCGGCGGCGCTGGCGGCGATGCCGTCGGCAAGGATGTCGCGCCCCTCGTCAGCCATGGCGCCGACCAGATGCGCCGCGATCGCCTCGACGGTCATGGCCTGCGGCGCCGCGACATGCGGGGCCAGCAGTTCGGCGGTCGCCCGCGACACCTGCGGCCTGCGGCTTTCGGCGGGATAGTCGTACCAGCCGCCGCCGGTCTTCTGGCCCTTGCGCCCGGCACGCACCAGAATGTCGCTCAGCGTGTCGGGGATCACCTGACCCGCCGCCCGCGCGCCCTCGCGCTGCAGGAAGGCGATGTCCAGCCCGCTCAGATCCTGGGCTTCGAACGGTCCCATCCTGAACCCGAACCCGCGCATCGCCGCGTCGACATCGGCAAGCGCCACGCCCTGCCGCAGCAGCGCCTCGGCCTCGGCGCGATAGCGCTTGAAGATGCGGTTGCCGATGAAGCCCTCGCAGATGCCGGCCCGCACCGGGATCTTGCCCAGGGTCCGGGCCAGCGCAAAGGCCGTCGCCAGAACCTCATCCGAGGTTTCGGGCGTCGGCACGATTTCCAGAAGCTTCATGACATGGGCCGGGCTGAAGAAATGCAGCCCGATGAAGCGCCGGCCATGCGGCATCCCCGCGACGATCGCGCGCGGATCGAGGTAAGAGGTGTTGGTCGCCAGCACCGCATCCTCGCGGCAGACCTGCCCCAGTTTGGCAAAGACCTCCCGCTTGACGCCGATCTCCTCGAACACCGCCTCGATGACCAGATCGCAATCGGCCAGCGCCGCGTAATCCGTGCTGCCGGTCACGCCGGCCAGCAGATCGGCCCGCGCCGCGTCGGTCAGCTTGCCGCGGCTGACCGCGCCGGCGAAGGTCTGGTCGATATTTGCCACGCCACGGGCCAGCGCCTCGCCGTCGCGCTCGATCAGCACCACCGGCAGCCCGGCCATGCGGCAGGCGGCGGCGATGCCCGCGCCCATGGTGCCGCCACCGATCACCCCGACTTTGCGCATCGGCAGCGCCGTCACCCCCTCCAGCCAGGCCGGGCGAGGTGCTGCGCGCTCGGCGAAGAACACATGGCGCAGGGCCGCCGCCTCGTCCGAGGCGCGCAGTTCAAGGAATGTCTCGCGCTCGTACGCCATGGCCTCGGCAAAGGGGGCTTCGGTGGCAAAACGGATACAGTCCAGCGCCCGCAGCGGTGCCTGATGACCCTGCCTCGCGGCGGTCTTGCGGGCCTCGTCCCAGAAGCCGTCATCCATCGGCCCGACCTCGCGCTGCGAGGTCGGCGGCGGCAAGGGCCGGTCCAGCGCGGCGCGGGCGAAGGCCACGGCCCCCGCCAGCAGGTCGTCCTCAAGAACGGTATCGATCAGCCCCGCCTTCTGCGCCTTGCCCGCCGACCACGGACGGCCCGAGGTCGCCAGTTCGACCGCCGCCGCGGCACCGCCCAGACGCGGCGTGCGCACCGTGCCCGAGGCCCCCGGCACGATCCCCAGATTCACTTCGGGCAGGCCGACCCGGGCGCTGCTCAGGGCGACGCGGAAACGGCAGCCCATGGCGATCTCGAACCCGCCGCCAAGGGCGCTGCCATGGATCGCGGCGATCCACGGCTTGGCCGCCGCCTCGATGTGATCGACCAGATCCGGCAGATGCGGCGGCACCGGCGGCTGGCCGAATTCGCGCACATCCGCCCCGGCGATGAAGGTACGGCCGGCACAGATCAGCACCACGGCGCGAATGTCCCTGTCGGCGTCCAGCCGGTCAACGGCGTCCCACAGCGCCTTGCGCACCCCTGCCGACAGCGCGTTGACCGGAGGGTTGTCCAGCGTCACCACCGCGATCCCGCCATCGCGGTGGACTGTCAGAAATTCGGCGTCATGGCTCATGTCACAATCCCAGATAGGCTTCGCGGATGCGCGGATCCGCGATCAGTTCGGCGGCCGGTCCCGACATGGTGATCCGCCCGGTTTCCATCACATAGCCCCGGTCGGCAATCTTCAAGGCCCCGAAGGCATTCTGTTCGACCAGCAGGACCGTGACCCCGCGCCGCTTGAGATCCTGCACCACCTCGAAGATCTGGGCGACCAGCAGCGGCGCCAGTCCCATCGAGGGCTCGTCCAGCAGCAGGCAGGAGGGCCGGCCCATCAGCGCCCGCGCGATCGCCAGCATCTGCTGCTGGCCGCCCGACAGCCCGCCGGCTGCAAGATGGCGCTTTTCCTTCAGCACCGGGAACATGGCAAAGGCCTCGGCCATGTCCTGATCCACGCGCTCGTCGGTGAACAGGAACGCGCCCAGCCGCAGGTTTTCCTCGACGCTCAGATTGGTGAAGATCTGCCGCCCCTCGGGGGACTGGGCCAGACCGCGCTGCAGGCGGCGATGCGCGGGGACCGCGGCAAAGCTTTCGCCGCGAAAGCTGATCTGCCCGTCGCTGACCGGCTGCGTGCCCGACAGGCATTTCAGCAGGGTCGTCTTGCCGGCGCCATTGGCCCCGACCACGGTGACGATCTCGCCCGAATTCACCTCGAGGTCCACACCGTGCAGAACCTCGATCCGGCCATAGCGCGAGCGCAGCTTTTCAACCGTCAGCATCGGCGGCCTCCGTTTCCTCGGCGCCCAGATAGGCGGCGATGACACCCGGGTCGCGGCTGACCGTCGCCGGATCGCCCTCGGCGATCTTTTCGCCATGGTCCAGCACGACGATATGGTTCGAGATCCGCATCACCATCTTCATGTCATGCTCGACCAGCAGGATGGCGATGCCGGCAGCCGCCAGTTCCGCGATCAGGGCGTCGATTTCCTCGGTCTCGACCGCGTTGCAGCCGGCGGCGGGTTCGTCCAGCAGCAGGATCTTGGGGCGCAGCGCCAGCGCACGCGCGATCTCGAGCCGCTTCAGCGCGCCGTAGGACAGGCTGCCGGCCTCCTGCCCCTCGGCCTTGTCCAGCCGCACCCGCGCCAGCAGGCCGCGCGCGCCCTCGCGTGCCCGGGCCGCGCGGCGGCGCATCGAGGGCAGCGACAGAAGATCGGCCAGAACCGGCCCGCGTTCCTGCAGGTGATATCCGGCCAGGACATTCTCCAGCACCGTCATTTCCTGAAAGACCTGCAGATTCTGGAAGGTCCGCGACAGGCCCATCTCGGCCAGCCGGTTCGGCGCGATGCCGGTCACGTCCCGGCCGTCAAGCGCGACCGTCCCGCGGCCGGGCTGATAGACGCCCGAAATCATGTTGAACAGCGTCGTCTTGCCGGCACCGTTAGGCCCGATGACCGACACGATCTCGCCCGGCTGGACCGAGAAGCTGACATCGTTCACCGCCTTCAGCCCGCCGAAGGTGATGCCGAGGCCGTTGACATCCAGAAGGCTCATTCCCCCCTCCCCCGCAGGCGCCGCGCGATCGAGGGCAACAGCCCCTGCGGCAGGAAGATCATCACGAGGATCATCACCGCGCCCAGCACCAGTTGTTCGTATTCGGCGAAGACCGTCAGCACCTGCGGCAGCAGGGTCAGGATCGCCGCCCCCAGCGTCGCCCCGAGGACCGAGCCGACCCCGCCCAGAACCGCCATCGTCACCATCTCGATCGAATGCATGAAGCCCGCGACATCGGGGGTGATAAAGCCGTTCTGCAGCGCCAGCAGCGATCCGGCGACCGAGGCATAGACGGCCGAGATCACGAAGGCGCGCAGCTTCTGGCGGGCAACGTCGATGCCCACGGTCGAGGCTGCCACTTCCGAGCCGTGCAGCGACCGCATCGCACGCCCGGTCGGGCTGTCGAACAGGTTCAGCGCCAGCCACGCCCCGACCAGCAGCGCGATGCCGCTTGCGCCATACCAGAACTCGCCGCCCGAGATGCGCCAGCCAAGATCGCGCAACAGCGCCCGCAGGCCCAGATCCTCGACCGAGATGCCGTCCGGCCCGCCGGTCAGGGCGCGCTCATTGGTCAGCAGCATCGAGACGAGGATGCCGAAGCCCAGCGTGGCGACGGCAAGATAATAGCCCTTCAGGCGCAGGATCGGCCGCCCGATCAGCAGCGCCAGAAGCCCCGAGATGACCGCGCCGAGGATCAGCGCCAGCCCCGGATGCAGGCCCAGATGCTGCGGCCCAAGCGCGCAGGCATAGGCGCCGATCCCGGCGAAGCCGGCATGGCCGAGGCTGATCTGGCCGGCATAGCCGATCAGGATCACCAGCCCGATGACCGACAAGCCGTTGACGAAGATCAGCGCGCCGACGCGATAGTAATAGCCCGAGGGGAAGAAGAACGGCAGCACGGCGATCAGGGCCGCCAGCACCGCAAGCTGGATCCATTTCCTGCGCGCCTCCATCAGACCCGCTCCGTCGATTTCTTGCCGAAGATGCCCTGCGGCATGACGAACAGCACCGCGAGGATGACGATGAAGGCAACCGCGTCCTTGTATTGCGAACTGAGATAGCCGGCCGTCATCGCCTCGAGCAGGCCGAGGGCCAGCCCGCCGACCAGCGCCCCCTTGGGATTGCCCATCCCGCCCAGCATGGCGGCGGCAAAGCCCTTCAGGGCCAGACCGACGCCGACATCATAGGCGACCAGCGTGATCGGCGTGACCAGAACCCCGGCCAGCGCGCCGATGGCCGCCGACAGGCCGAAGGACAGCGTCATGACCCAGCTGGTATTGATCCCCACAAGCTGCGCGGCGACGCGGTTGTTGGCGGTGGCCAGCACCGCCTTGCCGGTCAGGGTCCTGGTGAAGAACAGCCAAAGCCCGAAAAAGACGACCAGCGCGCCCCCGATCACCCAGAGGCTTTGCGGCAGGATGGTCGCGCCCATCACCCGGATCGGGTCGTCCCCCGAAAAGGCGGGAAAACGGTGCAGCTGCTTGTCAAAGATCAGCTGCGCCGCGCCCCGGATCAGGATCGAGGCGCCGATGGTGATGATGATCAGCGACACCACCGGCGCGCCGCGCGCGGGCTCGATCGCCAGCTTGTTCAGCGCGACCCCGATGGCCGCGGTGGCAAGGATCGCCAGCAGCGCGGCCAGTGGCAGGGGCAGGCCCGCCTGATGGGCAAAGACGGTGATCATGCCGCCCAGCATGACGAATTCGCCCTGGGCGAAGTTCACCACGTCCGAGGCATTGTAGATGATGGTGAATCCCAGGGCGACCAGCGCATAGACCGCGCCGACGGTCACGCCGGAAAAGATGAATTGCAGCAGGGCGTCCATGGCGGTTCCCGGGCGTCAGAAGCATGATCGGAACCCGGCCGGGCATGGTAGGCCCGGCCGGAGGCGGGATCAGTCGAGCTGTTTCCAGCCCTCCCCGGTGATCTCCAGCATGCGGAAGGCGCTGAGATCGAGGCCCAGGTGATCCTCGGGCGAGAAGGTGTAGATGCCGGTGGTGCCGACCAGCCCCGAGGTGGCCTCGATCGCGTCGCGGATGGCGGCGGGATCAGTGCTGCCGGCGCGGGTGATCGCATCCACCATCAGCGCCACCGCGTCATGGGCATAGCCGGCGAAGGTCGAGGGTTCCTGGTCGTATTTCGCCTGATAGGCGGCGATGTAATCGTTCACGACCTTGTATTGCGGGTCGTCCTCGGCCAGCAGGTCGCCGATCAGCAGCGCCGTGCCCGGCAGGCGGACGCCCTCGGCCGCATCTAGTCCGGCCAGTTCGACGAAGGCGTTCGAGGCGACGCCGTGGCTTTGATAGAGCGGGATCTCGAAGCCCAGCTGCGCGACGTTGCGGGTCACGATCGCCGGCCCCTGCCCGAAGCCCGGGTTCAGCACCGCCTGCACCCCGTCGGTATCGCGGATCCGCGTCAATTGCGGGGTCATGTCGGCATCCTGCGGGCCATAGGTCTCGTCGGCGAGGATCTCGATGCCGAATTCGCCCGCGACCTCCTTGCACTGAGCCTGCATCGAGGCGCCGAAGCCGTCGGTGCCCGAGATCATGCCGATGCTGGCGATCCCCTGCGCCTGCATGTCGGTGAAGATCTTCTGGCAGGCCATACGGTCGGTATGCGGGGTCTTGAAGACATATTCGCGCACCGGATCGACGATCGAGATCGCCCCCGCCAGCGAAATGAAGGGGATGCCCTCGTCCTCGGCCACGTCGAGGATCGACATGGTGGTGCCGGTGGTCGAACCGCCGATGATCGCCACCACCTCGTCATCCTCGACCAGACGGGTGGCGAAGGTGCGCGCCTTGTTGGGATCGCCGCCGTCGTCATAGAGCGTCAGCGCGATCTCTTCGCCGTTGACCCCGCCGGCGGCATTGATCTCTTCGATCATCATCTCGATGGTCTTGGCCTCGGGATCGCCCAGAAAGGCGGCCGGCCCGCTGGCCGAGACGCTGGCGCCAAGCCGGATCTCGGCCTGCGCCGCCCCGCTCAGCGCGCCAAGCGCGACGAGGCTGGCCAGAGCGGTGCTGGTCATGGTCTTCATCATCGGTTCTCCTCCCCTGATTTTTGTCTGTATTCGTGGCGGTCCGCCGGCAGCCGGCGAAACCCGCCGGGGCCACGACACCAGTCGCGGCAATCTTCGCGCCTTGCCGACGTGATTCCTCCAAAATCCTCCCGCTTATCATTGACCGACCGGACGGTTTATGCAACAACTATTCTCATCAGCCCCGCAGGAAGAGGGGCCGGGAGGACCACATGACGATATCCGATACCGTGCTTGCCCGGCTTGATGGCGGCGTTCTGAAATTGACGCTGAATCGCCCGGACAAGCTGAATTCCTTCAACGAAGAGATGCATCTGGCGCTGCGGGCGCAGCTTGAACGCGCGCATGAGGATGCGGGCGTCCGCGCCGTGCTGCTGAGCGGGGCCGGCCGCGGCTTCTGCGCCGGGCAGGATCTGGGCGACCGCGACCCGCGCAAGGGTGGCCCCCGGCCCGATCTCGGTCACACGATCGGAACCTACTACAACCCGGCATTGCGGCTGCTTCGCGCGTTGCAGAAGCCGGTGATCTGCGCGGTGAACGGCGTGGCCGCCGGGGCGGGCGCGAATATCGCCCTGGCCTGCGACATCGTTCTGGCGGCGAAATCGGCAAAGTTCGTGCAGGCCTTCTCGAAGATCGGGCTGATTCCGGATGCGGGCGGCAGCTGGAACCTGGCCCGCATCCTGGGCGAGCCGCGCGCCAAAGCGCTGACCATGACCGCCGAGCCGCTGCCGGCCGAGACCGCCGCAGCCTGGGGGCTGATCTGGAAGGCGGTCGATGACGAGGCCCTGCTGGCCGAGGCGACGGCGCTGGCCGAGGGCCTCGCCGCCGGGCCGACCTTCGGCCTCGGCCTGACCAAGCGCCTGATCCAGGAGGCCGCCAGCAATGATCTGGACACGCATCTGGACCGCGAGCGCGATTGCCAGCGCGAGGCGGGCTTCAGCGAGGATTATGCCGAGGGCGTCACCGCCTTCTTCGAAAAGCGCAGACCGGAGTTCAAGGGCAGATGAAACCCGTTACCGAAATGACCCCGCAGGAACTGGCCGAGGCCTCGGCCCGGGCGATGTGGAACGACGATTCCGCCAGCCAGCGCCTCGAGATGAGCCTCGATCACATCGCGCCCGGCGAGGCCACCCTGTCGATGACGATCACCGCGGCGATGTCGAACGGGCATGGCAACTGCCATGGCGGCTATCTGTTCACGCTGGCCGATTCGGCCTTTGCCTTCGCCTGCAACAGCTACAACCAGATAACGGTCGCGCAGCAATGCTCGATCAGCTACCTGATCCCCGGCCGCATCGGCGACCGCATGACCGCCCGCGCGCGCGAAGTGTCGCGCCGCGGCCGGTCCGGCATCTATGACATCCGCATCACCAACCAGGACGGCGCGCATGTGGCCGAGTTCCGCGGCCATTCGCGCACCGTCAAGGGAACCCATCTTCCGGTCGAGGACTGACCGAAGCGCCATCTGCAAGGGAGGAAACCATGCAACATCCCGCACCGTCGCCCAAGGAGCTTGACCCGATCGAGATCGCCTCGCGCGACGAGATCGCGGCGCTGCAGTTTCACCGCATGAAGCGGTCGCTGAAGCATGCCTACGAGAATTCGCCCTTCTACCGCAAAAGCTTCATCGCCCATGACGTCCATCCCGAGGATCTGAAGACGCTGGCCGATATCGCCAAGTTTCCCTTCACCACCAAGCAGGACCTGCGCGACACCTATCCCTTCGGCATGTTCGCCGTGCCGCAGTCAAAGCTGGTGCGCATCCACGGATCCTCGGGCACCACCGGCAAGCCGACCGTGGTGGGCTATACTGCGGCCGATATCGAACACTGGGCCAATCTGGTCGCGCGCTCGATCCGCGCCGCGGGCGGGCGAACCGGCGACATGCTGCACAATGCCTATGGCTACGGCCTGTTCACCGGCGGTCTGGGCGCGCATTTCGGGGCCGAGCGGCTGGGCTGCACGGTGGTCCCGATCTCGGGCGGCATGACCGAGCGGCAGGTGACGCTGATCAACGATTTCCGGCCGCGCATCATCATGGTGACGCCCAGCTACATGCTGTCGATCCTGGACGAGTTCCGCCGCCAGGGTCTCGATCCGCGCGAAAGCTCGCTCGAGATCGGCATCTTCGGCGCCGAGCCCTGGACCAATGCCATGCGCCACGAGATCGAGGAAGCCTTCAACATGCATGCGGTCGACATCTACGGCCTGTCCGAGGTGATGGGACCGGGCGTGGCGCAGGAATGCGTCGAGACCAAGGACGGGCTGCATGTCTGGGAGGATCACTTCTACCCCGAGATCATCGACCCGCAGACCGGCGCGGTGCTGCCCGACGGCGAGTTGGGCGAACTGGTCTTCACCACGCTGACCAAGGAAGGGCTGCCAATGGTGCGCTATCGCACCCGCGACCTGACCCGGCTGCTGCCCGGCACGGCGCGCACGATGCGCCGGATCGACAAGATCACCGGCCGCAGCGACGACATGATCATCCTGCGCGGCGTCAATGTCTTCCCGACCCAGATCGAGGAGCAGATCCTGAAATGCCCCGGCCTCGCACCGCATTTCCATATCGAACTGACCCGCAAGGACCGCATGGACGCGATGACCGTCCATGTCGAATGCACCCCTGATCGCGGCGCCGGCGAGGCGCGCGCGGCGGCGGCGCGTGAGCTGTCGCATCACATCAAGTCGGTCATCGGCATCTCGGCCAGGGTCGAGGTTCACGATCCCGACGGCATCGCCCGCTCGGAGGGCAAGGCGCGGCGGGTGATCGACAACCGCCCCAAGTAAATCCGGCGGAAGGCTGGAAATTCCACCGATCCGGGGATAAGGGGCGGACCGCCTTCCCCGGATCGCCAGACAGAGGAGCCGCCGCGCCGATGGCCAGGACGCGAGCAGATGATTTCGAAGAAAAGCAGCACCAGTTGCTGCTGACCGCGGCGCATGTCTTTGCGACCCAGGGGATGGACAAGGCCTCGATGTCGCAGATCGCCTCCGAGGCGGGCGTGTCGAAATCGCTGCTCTATCACTATTACCCGTCGAAGGACGCCTTGATCTTCGCGATCATCCACACGCATCTGGTCGAGCTTGACGACGCGCTGGATCAGCAGGACGACCCGGCCCTGCCTGCGAAACAGCGGCTGGAGAACCTGGTTCGGGCGGTGCTTGAGGAATATCGCGGCGCCGACGATCAGCACAAGGTGCAGCTGAATGCCGGCCCGGCGCTGACGGATGAGCAGCGGGCGCGGATCCACGATGTCGAGAGGCGCATCGTCCGGCGCTTTTCGGCCCTGATCCGCGAGATCCATCCTGACCTGGACCAGCCCGGCCGGCCCCTGCTGATGCCGGTCACCATGTCGCTGTTCGGGATGATGAACTGGGTCTACATGTGGTTCCGCGACGGTGGCCCGGTCAGCCGCGAGGACTATGCCCGCGTCGCCACCACCCTGATCCTCGAAGGCGTCAAGGCGGTTCGCTGAGGCGGCTTAATGCCCGCCCTCGGCGGCGCGCTGCAATTCCTCGGAAAACTGCCGGCGCAGCTTCTTGCGGATCGCGGCGGCATGGCGGCGCCTCTGCCCGATCTCGGACTCGACCCGCAATTCGGGCACGACCGCGGGCCGGCCCTGCGCATCGACGGCGACCATGGTGAAATAGCAGGAATTGGTGTGCCGCCTGGTGCCGGCGCGAATATCCTCAGCCTCGACCCGGATGCCGATCTCCATCGAGGTGCGCCCGGTGAAATTGACGCTGGCCCGGAAGGTGACCAGTTCGCCGACATTGATCGGCTCCTTGAAGGTCACCTGATCAACCGACAGCGTCACCGCATAGCAGCCCGAATATCGCGAGGCGCATGAAAACGCCACGCGATCAAGCAGGTTCAGCAACGCCCCGCCATGTACCTTGCCGCTGAAATTCGCCATGTCCGGCGTCATCAGCACGGTCATCTCCAGCTTGCGCGGGTCCATCCTGTTACGATTCCCTGACCGGCCACTCCTTCGCCACCATAGTCAGAACATCGTATTGCGCCACAACTTCGTCGTTCTGGTTGCTGACCCGGCAATCCCAGCGGACCTCGCCGTAAACGGCGTTTTCGCGCGGGTTGATTTCCTTGCAGGTCAGTTGCACCTGCAGGCTGTCGCCGAAATAGACCGGGGTCAGGAAACGCAGGTTATCGACCCCGTAATTCGCCAGAACCGGACCCGGACTGGGCTCGACGAACAGGCCCGCCGCGAAGGAGGCGATCAGATAGCCATGCGCCACCCGGTCCTCGAAGAACGGGTTCGCCTTCGCCGCCGCACTGTCCATATGGGCATAGAAGGTGTCGCCGGTGAAGCGGGCGAAATGCTCGACATCATCTTCGGTCACGACCCGGCGACCGGTCACGATCCGGTCGCCGATGCGCAGCTCGGCCAGCGACTTGCGGAACGGGTGCAGGTCCTCGCGGACCGGCGCGCCCTGGACCCATTGCCCGGTCACCGCCGACAGCAGGCGCGGCGCGCCCTGAACCGCCGTGCGCTGCATGAAATGCTTCACGCCGCGCATGCCGCCCATTTCCTCACCGCCGCCGGCCCGTCCCGGCCCGCCATGGACCAGCGGCGCCAGGGGTGAGCCATGCCCGGTCGAACTCTTGGCCGAGTCGCGGTTCCCGATCATCACCCGGCCGTGGAACGAAGCGACGCCCAGAACCGCCTCGGCCGCGACATCCGGGTCGTTGGTGAAGACCGAGGACACCAGCGAGCCCTTGCCCTTCCGGGCCAGGGCCACCGCCTGATCGATACCGTCATAGGCCATGACCGTGGCGACCGGCCCGAAGGCCTCGATCTCATGCGGCGCGCTGGCCGCCATCGGATCGGCGCAGCGCAGCAGGACCGGGTTCAGGAAAGCCCCCTTGGCCGCATCCCCCGAGATCACGCTTGCCCGGTCCGGATCGCCGCAGACGATCTCGGCCTCGCGCGCGATCGCCGCGATCTTCTCGCGCACGCTGTCGCGGTCCCCCTGCGAGGCCAGCGCCCCCATCCGTGCATTGGCATCGCCGGGCAGGCCCACGGCGGTTTTCGCCAGCAGCGCCGACAGCGCCTCGATCACCGCCGCCTCATGCTGGACAGGCACCAGGACGCGGCGGATCGCGGTGCATTTCTGCCCCGCCTTCGAGGTCATCTCGCGCTGGACCTCCTTCACGAAAAGGTCGAACTCGGGCGTGCCCGGCCCGGCATCGGGGCCGAGGATCGAGGCGTTCAGACTGTCCGCCTCCATCGTGAAGCGCACGGAATTGGCGACGATGGCGGGGTGGCTGCGCAGCTTCTGGCCGGTCGCGGCCGAGCCGGTGAAGGTCACCACGTCCTGCCCGTCCACATGATCCAGCAGATCCCCCACCCCGCCGCAGACCAGTTGCAACGCACCGTCGGGCAGGATGTCCATCGCCAGCATCCGCCGGACGACCAGTTCGGTCAGGTAGGCGGTCTGCGAGGCCGGCTTGACAAGGCAGGGCATGCCCGCGATCAGCGCCGGCGCGATCTTCTCGAGCATCCCCCAGACCGGGAAGTTGAAGGCGTTGATATGGATCGCCACGCCGCGCAGCGGCGTCAGGATGTGCTGTCCCAGAAAGCTGCCGTCGCGCGACAGCCCCTCGACCGCGCCTTCGGTCAGGACCTTCGTGTTCGGCAGCTCCCGCCGCGCCTTCGAGGCGAAGGTCAGCATCGTGCCGATTCCGCCCTCGATATCGGGCCAGGCATCCTTCGGCGTCGCCCCGGTGACCAGGCTTTCGGCGTGGAACTCGTCCTTCATCTCCATCAGCTTCTGGCCGATGGCGCGCAGCATCAATGCCCGCTCGTGGATGGTGAGGCGGCGCAGCGCGGCGCCACCGGTCTCGCGGCCCCAGTCCAGCGCACCGGCGAAATCCAGCCCGTCCGAGGAGATCAGCGCATGCGTCTCGCCGGTGGCGGCATCGGCCAGTGGCTTGCCCTCGCCCGCGCCCGCGCGCCACGCCCCCTGCACATAGCTTTCCAGCCGCCGCGCGCCCTGTCCCTTGTCCAGCATTGCCCGTCCTTCCTTCAGTTCTTCAGACCCAGCGAGGCCAGCAGCCCCTGCGCCTCGTCGCGCCAGGCCTGACGCAGGGTTTCGTTGTCGACCTGACGCAGGCCGAGGGTCTTCAGACGCTCGAAACGTTCGGATTTCGCCGGTCCGAAGGTCTCGGCCACGCGCGGCATCCAATAGGCGACCGAGTCCGCGGCCTCGTCGCTGCCGCCGCCCGCGACGATCTTTTCCAACCCCTCGATGCCCAGTTCCATATGCCGCCTTTCGCGCGGCAGGATATCGCGCAGCACCTCGGCCAGCGGCTGGTAGGAACAGCGCGACAACTCGCCCAGAGCCTGCATCGTGGCCATGCCCATCAGCACGTTCATCACCACCGCATCGGTCCATCCGGCCAGCGGATAGTGAAACACCGACAACCGCATGTCGCCGCCCTGCCGGCGGGCATCGACCTGCGCATCGCGCGGGCCGCGGGCGGCCCAGTCATGGGCGCGCTCATACAGCGCCTTGTCGGTGCCGAAATCCTCCATCAGGTCCAGCACCCGTTCGGCATGGTCGGCCTTTTCCAGCGTGATCCGGCTGGCGGCGATGCGTTCGCGGATCCCCGGCGCCCGATTGATCGCATCGGCGAATCCCGCCGATCCGGCCAGTTCGCTGTCCACGAACGAGGCCATCAGGCGCAGCAATTCGCCGCGATAGCGCGGCGGCACGTTCTCGGGCGAGGTCAGCTTGCCGCCGCGCGCGAGGTAATCGGCAATCGGCATGGTATCGGCATCATTCGTCATAGCTGAGCACCACCTTGTCAGAGAGCGGGATGCACTGGCAGGACAGGACATAGCCGGCCCGGACCTCGTAATCCTCCAGCGCGTGGTTCACTTCCATCTCGACCTCGCCTTCCAGCACCTTGGCGCGGCAGGTCGAACAGACGCCGGCCTTGCAGGAATAGGGCGCGTCCATGCTGTTATCCAGCGCCGCGTCCAGCACCGAGGTGCCGTCCTTCGGCATCTGGAAGCTGCGGGTGGCACCGTCCAGCGTCACCGACACCTCGCAACTGTTGGCCGAGCCCGCCACCTGCTGCGAGACCGCGCGCTTCTTCGCCCGGCCCGGCTGGGACGAGGCGAAAAGCTCGAACTTGATCTGGTCGTCGCCGAGGCCATGCCGGCGCAGGCTGTCGGCGATGGTCAGCATCATCGGCTCGGGTCCGCAGATGAAGGCGGTGTTGACGCTTTCGGCGTCGATCCACAGCCGGAACAGCATGTCCATCTTCTCGGCGTCGATGCGGCCGGTGAACAGGTCGATCTCCTGCCCCTCGGCTTCGAGGATATGCACGACCGAAAGCCGGCCCAGATGCAGGTTCTTCAGATCCTCCAGTTCCTCGCGGAACATGATCGAGCCGACCTGACGGTTGGCATAGACCAGCGTGAAGGTCGATTTCGGCTCGCGCGTCAGCACGGTCTTGACGATCGACAGCAGCGGCGTGATGCCCGAACCGCCGGCAAAGCCCAGATAGGTTCGGGCCGCGCCGGGCTGGATCGCGGTGAAGAAGCGACCCTGCGGCGGCATCGCCTCCAGCACATCGCCCGCCTTCAGTTCCTCGTTCGCCCAGGTCGAGAAGGCGCCGCCATCGACGCGCTTGATGCCGACCCGGAGGCAGCCCTCGTCAAGCCCTGCGCAGATCGAATAGGACCGGCGCAGCTCGTCGCCGTCGAAATCGCGCCGGAAGGTCAGATACTGGCCCTGCGTGAAGGCGAAGGCCGCCGCGTCCTCGTCGCGCGGGCGCAGCGTGACCACCACGGCATCGCGCGTCTCCCTGCGGATATCGGTGACTTCAAGCGGATGGAATCGGGGCATGTCTGGCCTCCCTGTCCGGACATCTCGTGATTGACCGGGCCGTTACCGGCCCTAGTGGCATTTGAAATAGTCGAAGGGCTCGAGGCAGTCCCTGCAGCGATAGCTGGCCTTGCACGGGGTCGAGCCGAACTGGCTGATCCGTTCCGTATGGGTCGAGCCGCAGCGCGGGCAGGCAATCGCCAGGTTCGAGCGTCCGGCGATGCGCGCCGCCCGCGACGCGGTGCGCCCGTCCGAGGCGGTGCCGTCCACCGGCGGGGCGATGCCATAGGCGCGCAGCTTGTCGCGGGCCGCGTCACTGACCCAGTCGGTGGTCCAGGGCGGCGACAGGCGACGCTCCAGCCTCAGCTTTTCCAGCCCCTTGCCGCGCAGATGGCTTTCGATCGCCAGATCGATCACCGCCGTTGCCGGGCAGCCCGAATAGGTGGGCGTGACCGCCACCACCAGCAGGTCGCCCTCCCAGCGGATTTCGCGGACGATGCCAAGCTCGGTCACCGAAACCACGGGGATCTCGGGGTCGGGCACCTCGCCCAGCCAGTCCCAGACCTGATCGGTCGATGGCAGCGTGTCAGGCATGGCGCTTACCAGCTCGCACCCGGATAGGCGCGCTGCAGGAACTGCATCTCGGCCAGGATATAGCCCAGATGCTCGGTATGCCGGCCCTGCTTGCCGCCCTGATGCACGTCGAAACGCCCCTCGGGCTTTCTCAGCGTGGCCTCTTCAAGAACCTCATCCACGGTCCGTTGCCATTGCGCCAGCAGATCGGCCAGGCTCGGCGCGATCCCCGCCGCGGCCATGGCGTCGTCGGTGGCATCGGCGGTGAACAGCTCGCCCGCATAGGACCACAGCCGGTCCAGCGCCTCCTGCATCCGGGCGTGGCTTTCGGCGCTGCCGTCGCCCAGCCGCACGACCAGATCCGAGGATCGTTCGAGGTGATAGCTGACCTCCTTAAGGGCCTTGGCGGCGATCTCGGCCACCCGCGCGCTGGCCGAGCGGGTCAGCGCGGTCAGCATCTCGAAATGCCAGGCATCGAACAGGAATTCCCGCATCAGCGTGACGGCCATGTCGCCATTCGGCAGTTCGACCAGCTTGGCATTGCGGAACCGGTAGGCATCGCGCAGGAAGGCCAGATCGTCGGCGGAACGGCCCCGGCCCTCGACCTCGCCGGCCAGTCCCAGCCACATCTGCGTGTGGCCGATCAGGTCCAGCGCGGTATTGGCCAGCGCGATATCCTCTTCCAGCACCGGCCCGTGGCCGCACCATTCCGAGATGCGATGGCCCAGCACCACGGTATTGTCGCCCATCCGGCACAGCCAGTCGAAGAAGGCCGGGCGCAGCGCCTCGTCGGCGACCAGCGGATCGGCCGCCGGGGCTTGCGGCGTGATGGTTTCGGATTGCACGGACATCACATGTGACCCACTTCGTCGGGGATGTCGAAGAAGGTCGGATGACGATAGACCTTGCTTTCCGCCGGATCGAACAGCGGCCCCTTTTCCGAGGGCGAGGAGGCGGTGATATCGGCCGATTTCACGACCCAGATCGACACCCCCTCCTTGCGGCGGGTATAGACATCGCGGGCGTGGTTGATCGCCATCTCGGCATCGGGCGCATGCAGGCTGCCCACATGGCGGTGGTTCAGCCCGTGCTGGCCCCGGATGAAGACCTCCCAGAGCGGCCATTCCTTCTTGGTCATCTCGGTTTCCTCCCTTATTCGGCGGCGACGCCGGCCGCTGCCCGGCGTGCCGCGGATTTTTCGGCATAGGCGACCAGTCCCTCGCGGAACCATGCGCCTTCGTCCCAGGCCCGGCGGCGCGCGCCGAGGCGTTCCTCGTTGCAGGGACCGTTGCCCTTCAGCACCTCGAAGAATTCGTCCCAGTCGGGCTGGGCGAAATCGTAATGCCCGCGCTCATCATCCCACTTCAGCGTCGGATCGGGGATGGTCAGGCCCAGATATTCGGCCTGCGGCACCGTCTCGTCGACGAATTTCTGGCGCAGTTCGTCATTCGTGTTGATCTTGATCTTCCACGCCATCGACTGCGCCGAATGGACCGAGTCCTTGTCCGACGGCCCGAACATCATCAGCGCCGGCCCCCAGAAACGGTTCAGCGCGTCCTGCGCCATCTCCTTCTGCTCGGGCGTACCCTGCGCCATCTTCATCATGATCGAATAGCCCTGCCGCTGGTGGAAGCTTTCTTCCTTGCAGATGCGGATCATCGCGCGGCTGTATGGGCCGTAGGAGGTGCGTTGCAGCGGCACCTGGTTCATGATCGCGGCCCCGTCGACCAGCCAGCCGACCGCGCCCATATCGGCCCAGTTCAGCGTCGGATAGTTGAAGATGCTGCTGTATTTCATCGCGCCCGAATGCAGTTTCTCGACCAGATCGTCGCGGCTGACCCCCAGCGTCTCGGCGGCGCTGTAAAGATAAAGACCATGCCCGGCCTCGTCCTGCACCTTGGCCAGCAGGATCGCCTTGCGCTCCAGCGTCGGGGCGCGGGTGATCCAGTTGCCTTCCGGCAATTGCCCGACGATCTCGCTGTGGGCGTGCTGGCCGATCTGGCGGACCAGCGTCTTGCGATAGCCCTCGGGCATCCATTCCTTGGGCTCGATCTTCTCGCCCCGGTCGATGCGTTCCTGAAAGGCAAGCTCCTCGGGGGACATCTCGTCCCGCGCCTTCATGCCTTCCGATTTCACCATCTGTGCATACATGGTTCTGCCTCCCCTCTCAGACCCGTTCCAGGATCATCGCGATCCCCTGCCCGACGCCGACGCACATGGTGCAGAGCGCATAGCGCCCGCCCGTCCGCTGCAACTGGCGCGCGGCGGTCAGGACCAGCCGCGCGCCGGACATGCCGAGCGGATGGCCCATGGCGATCGCCCCGCCATTGGCGTTCACATGCGGCGCGTCATCGGGCAGCCCCAGCTCGCGCAGGACGGCAAGGCCCTGCGCGGCAAAGGCCTCGTTCAACTCTATCACATCCATCTGATTCAGGCTCAGCCCCGCGCGTGCCAGCACCTTGCGGGTGGCGGGCACCGGCCCGATGCCCATGACCCGCGGCGCCACGCCCGCCGCCGCCATGGCGACGACACGCGCCTGCGGGGTCAGACCGTTCGCCCGGGCGGCGGCCTCCGAGGCCACGATCACCCCGGCCGCGCCATCATTGACGCCCGAGGCATTGCCGGCCGTCACCGACATATCCGGCCCGTTCACCCCGCGCAACCGGGCCAGCTGTTCGCCGGTGGTCTCGGGGCGCGGATGCTCGTCGCGGTCGACGACCTTCGGATCGCCCTTGCGCTGCGGGATCGTCACCGCGACGATCTCGTCGTCGAACAGCCCCGCGGCCTCTGCCGCGGCCCAACGCGCCTGGCTGCGCAGGGCGAAGGCGTCCTGATCGGCGCGGCCGATCCCGAAATCGGCGGCCACGTTATCCGCCGTCTGGGGCATGGAATCGATGCCGAAGCCCCGCTTCATCGCCGGGTTCACGAAACGCCAGCCGATGGTGGTGTCAAAGATCTCGGCCTTGCGCGAGAAGGCCGTATCGGCCTTGCCCATCACGAAGGGGGCGCGGCTCATGCTTTCGACGCCGCCGGCCAGCAGCAGGTCGGCATCGCCCGCCCGGATCGCCCGCGCCGCCATGCCGATCGCATCCATGCCCGAGCCGCAGAGCCGGTTGATCGTCGTGCCCGGCACCTCGACCGGCAACCCGGCCAAGAGCGCCGCCATGCGGGCCACGTTGCGATTGTCCTCGCCGGCCTGATTGGCACAGCCAAGGATCACGTCATCGACGCTCTGCCAGTCGACCGCCGGGTTCCGCTCGGCCAGGGCGCGCAGCGGAACCGCGGCCAGATCGTCCGCCCGGACCGCTGACAGGGCACCGCCATAGCGGCCGATGGGCGTGCGCACTGCGTCGCAGACGAATGCGTCGGTCATGTTATCCCCCCCTCGAAGCGATCCGGTTTCATAATTAACCGACCGTTCGGTCATCAATATACCGCCAAAAGCATCACTTCGGAAGCAATTTTTTTACCAACCCTGTAATGCTTTGCTCAACGTAAAATTACCCTTTACAGACAAAGCCCTGAAAGGATCATTCCCGCAGGTCCGCATATCTTTGCGCCGTGTCCCCGGTCATCTCGGCCAGAAGACCGCGAGAATCGGCGAAGTGCCTTCCGACATGACGATCCGCCGCAGGCGACAGCGCCAGATAGATTCGCCGGAACAGATCGCGCGCCTCAGGGGCGGGCCAATCCGGGGGCAAGGCCTCGGGCGGCAGTCGCGGATCGGCAAGCGCCGCATGGCGGAACTCGTCCACCAGCCGCAACCGCAGGGCCAGAGCGTCGGCAGGCCCTGATGCCACGTCCCGCGCGTCATCCCCGACCGGCCGAAACCGCGCGACAAAGCACTGGTAGGTCTGCGCAACCTCGGCCAGCGGCCAGTGCCGTGCCGCAAAGCCGGGAAGATCATTGACCCCGGAAATACTCTGCGCGGCCATGACCGGGGCCTTCGGCAGCGAAATGTCCTTGCGTCCGGGGGCCATCGCGACCGGGGCCGCAAGCCGCACCCAGCCGTCAGGCAGCGGCGCATCCTCGCCCGGCAGCGCGATCAACCAACCCTCGGCGGGCACCGGCGGCGCGAACAGGATCCGGGACGCCCGCCGGAATTCGGCCCGGCCCGCCGCCGACAGCCGGTAATAGCTCTTGCGTCCGATCCGCTGGCCTTCCAGCCGCCCGGCGCCGACCAGCCGCGAAACCGCCGTCCGCACGAGGCTTTCGCTGATCCCGTGCCCGGCGCAGCAATCGATCAGGGTGCCCATCCACAGCACGCCGCCGCGCGGCTCGACCACATCGCCATAAATGGTCACGATGAACGAGGAGGCGCGCGGCGGACCATCGGTGGATAGGGCCTGCATCACCGCGACCGATGCCGTTCCTGCCTCCTGCGCTGCCTGTTGCCCCAACCTGCCGACCCCCCCGGTTCCTGCCGAGTCTAAGGGCTTGCAGCGCCGTTGTCAGCAGCCCCGTCCGGCCAGCCGGCGCTGGCGTCCCGGCCGGCTTGGGCGTAGAGCGTGATCTCATGCCCGCAACCCCAGATGCCGCCCGATGCTGATAACCCTGAATACCCTGTCCGATCTGACAAGCCTCGGCTTCGACGAGATCATCGATGTCCGCTCACCCTCGGAATTCGCCGAGGATCATCTGCCGGGCGCGATCAACCTGCCGGTGCTGGACGATGACGAACGCGCCCGGATCGGCACCATCTACAAGCAGGTCTCGCCCTTCGAGGCGCGCCGGCTGGGTGCCGCGACGGTGGCCCGCAATGCCGCCCACCATATCGAGACGGCGCTGGCAGACCGGACCGGCGGCTGGCGGCCGCTGGTCCATTGCTGGCGCGGCGGCCAGCGATCACGATCCTTCGCCCTGATCCTCGAACAGATCGGCTGGCGCGTGAGCATCCTCGATGGCGGCTACAAGGCCTGGCGCCGGCTGGTGGTCGAGGCGCTGTATGACCGCCCGGTCCCGGCGCCGGTGGTTCTGATCGACGGCAATACCGGCTCGGCCAAGACCGCGATCCTCAACCTGCTGCCCGCGCACGGGATCCAGACCATCGATCTTGAGGGGCTTGCCAACCACCGCGGATCGCTGTTCGGCGCGACCGGAACGCAGCCGGGGCAACGCGCCTTCGAGGGGCGGCTTGCCCAACACCTCGCCGGTCTCGATCCGGCGCGTCCGGTGGTGATCGAGGCCGAAAACTCGGCCATCGGCCGGGTCAAGCTGCCGCCCGGTCTGTGGAAGGCGATGTGCCACGCGCCCCGTATCACCATCGAGGCGGACCGCGCCGAACGCGCCCGCTATCTGACGCACGCCTATGCCGACATGACTGCCGATCCCGAACGCCTGCTGGCCACCATCGGCAAGCTGCGCCCCTATCAGCCCGCCACGCGGATCGCGGACTGGGAGGCGCTGGTCCTTGCCGGAGAGTTCGAGACCCTGGCCGCGGAACTGATGGAATGGCATTACGATCCGCGCTACGCTCGCCACCGGGCGCGGATCGGGGCCAGCAGCACCGCCGTCACCGCCCCCAGCCTCGCGCCGGACGGCCTTGAAAGGCTCGCCGCCGATATAGCCAGCATGGCAGGACCACTTGCCGCCGCACAGGAGCCGCACCGATGACCGAACCGACCGAACCGAGGCTGACCTCGCTGGCCCATGGCGGCGGCTGCGGCTGCAAGATCGCCCCGGGCGTTCTGGACGAAATCCTGCGCGGCAGCACCGCCCTGCCGGTTCCGCCCGAACTTCTGGTCGGCATCGAGACCTCGGACGACGCCGCGGTCTGGCAACTGAACGCGCATCAGGCGGTGGTCGCCACCACCGATTTCTTCATGCCGGTCGTGGACGATCCGCGTGATTTCGGGCGGATCGCGGCGACCAACGCGATCAGCGATGTCTATGCCATGGGCGCCACGCCGATCTTCGCCCTGGCGCTTGTGGGCATGCCGGTCAACACGCTGTCACGCGCGACCATCCGGGCCATTCTCGATGGCGGCGCCGAGGCCTGCCGGGCTGCGGGCATCCCCATCGCCGGCGGCCACACCATCGACTCGGTCGAGCCGATCTACGGGCTGGTGGCCTTGGGCATCGTCGATCCCGCGCATCTGAAGCGCAACCGCAATGCCCGACCAAAAGACAGGCTTGTGCTGGGCAAGCCGCTGGGCGTCGGCATCTATTCCTCGGCGCTGAAGAAGGGCGTTCTGGACCCGGACGGATATGCGGCGATGATCGGCAGCACCACCCGGCTGAACAGTGCCGGCCCCGACCTGGCGCGGCTTTCAGGCGTTCACGCCATGACCGACGTGACCGGCTTCGGCCTCGCCGGTCACGCGCTCGAGATGGCGCGCGGATCGGGCTGCGGCATCCGGATCGACTGGCCCAAGGTTCCACTGCTGCCCGGGGTGCGCGACCTGGCCGAGGCCGGCCATGTCACCGGCGCCTCGGCACGCAACTGGGCCAGCTACGGGGCGGAGGTCACGCTTGACGGTCTGACCGATCTGGATCAGGCGCTGCTGTCCGATCCGCAGACCAGCGGCGGGCTGCTGGTCGCCTGCGACCAGGACAGCGTGCCGGCGGTGCTGGACTGCTTTGGCCGGCACGGTTTCGATCAGGCCGCCGTCATCGGATCGGTGACCGAAGGCGCCGGGCTGTCGATCGGCTGAGCCCCGGCCCGGCGGCACGGGCAGGCGATCAGCCGCAGCCGTCAAAGCCCATGCTCTCCATCCAGGCCTCATAGGCCGCGCCGATCCGGGCGCCGGGAACCAGATCGGCGGCCCAGTCCGCGCGCGCAGGCTGCAGCAGGAACATCCAGCCGGCACCATAGCAGTCGTCGTTCACCGCCGCCGCGCGCGGCTGCAGCGCCTCGTTCAGGCCGCAAATGGTGCCGTCGAAACCGGCCTTGACCGTGCCCACCCATTTCGCGCTTTCGATGGTGGCAAGGGCGCGACCGGCCGAGAAGGCAAAACCGATCCGGCGCGGCGTGAAGATCAGCACCTCGCGCGCGAGGCAGACCCCGACCGGGGTGATTCCGGCGCGCAGCCCGGCGTCACCCTCGTCGCGATACCAGACATGATGCGGCAGGTCATACCACAGCCCGTCGGGAAACGCGCAGCCGCGCACGATTGCCATGAACGCCCCCTTCCCTTGCCGTCAATAGGTCAGCACCCGGCAATCCTCCTCCATGATCCCCGCGATCATGGTGGCCGCCCCCATCAGTCCCGAACATTCCTCGATCAGATCCGCCTCGCTGATCTCGAACAGGTCCAGATTGGCCGGGCAGGCCCAGAAGCGGGCGCCATGCCCATGGGCCTCGCGGATCCAGTCGAGGACCGTCATCGGATGGCCCGGCTTGACATGCAGCGCCTCGGCCACGCCGCGGATCATCAGCTTGCCCGCGGTCGCGGCGCAGACCACGTCGACCTGGTATTCCATCGCCGCCGCGATCGCCGCGTGATAGAAGGGCGCGCCCAGTTCCTCGCCATTGCGCGGGTCGGTATTGACCAGAACGATCAGCAGGCGGCGGGCCATGGCATCTCTTTCCCTGCCATGCGGCGGGCCATGGCGATTTCCTCGGTGCTCAGATCCCCCTGCACCGGGTCGCGCCCGAGGGCGGCGGCAATGGCCCGGGCGATGACCCCGGCCACGCGGCCGGCCTCGGGCGGTTCCGCCGCGATCCGCGCCAGCGTCGTCACCGGCAGGTCGGCCATGCCCAGCAGCTGCGCCATCACCCCCGGATCGGCGTCGATCAGCAGGCTGCCCTGATGCAGCATCGTCATGCCCTCGAAAAGGCCCGCGGTCCCGCCCAGCTTGCCCTCGCGGGCGACGATATCGCCCGGGGCGCGGAACGCGGCCTCGACCCCGCATCCGGCCAGCGCCGCCGCGATGGCCTCGCAGAGATCGCGGCTCAGATCCTCGGGCGCCCGGTTCGGCGGCCGTGTGACCAGCAGATCCCAGGCGAGGATCCCCGGCTCCATGGCGATCGCGCCCCCGCCCGAGACCCGGCGCACGACCTGCGCGCCAAGCCTTGCGCAGGCCGCGCGGTCCACCGCCTCTTCGGGCGAATGCAACCCCAGCAGGACCGAGCGCGGATAGCGGTGCAGCCGCAGCGTGTCACCGATCCTGCCGGCCTGATGAAGTTCGGCCAAGGCGCCGCTCATCGCCACATTGGCGCAGGCATCGGCCAGACCGCTGTCGATCACCCGCAAAGGCGTCATTGCGCCGCCACCTCGTCAATGCGCAGGCGCCGTCCCTTCCGATCGAAGAAATGCCCCTGATTGAGCAATGAGCGATCCGCGACGATGGCCTCGACATGTTCGGCCAGATCCTGCCGCGCCGCCGTATCCCCGATCACCCCGCCATCCCTTGGATCACGGCGCGGCGAGAACAGCACCGCGTCCCAGTCGGATCCGCCACCGTCCAGCAGCGCCTCCATCGCCGACCAGTCGAGCGCGTCGCCGATGACATGCACATGGCTGGACCGCAGCGGCCGCGCGGTCTGCTCGTCGATGGCGAAAAGGACGATCAGCGCGGTGAAGGCGCCGCCCGCGCCGAATTCGTGGCGGAACCAGTCGTCGAAGCTGTTGGGCCGCGCCGCCATCTCAGACCTCAACCAGCGGCAGTTCGGGGATCTCGCGCTCCATCAGCGCAAGGAACGGCGTCTCCCGATCCTGCAGATGCCAGGCCTCGAATTCGGCAAAGGCGGCCAGCGCAGCCTCGGCGGCGGCATCTTCGGCCTCCTCGCGCGTGGCCAGCCAGACCGCCCGGGTGACGGGTCTGAACCGCTCGGCCAGATCGCGGCGCGGCTGGGTGGCCAGGTTGAGGCCGGTGTCGCGCAGCATCGCCGCCTGCCCGGCCAGCAATGCCGGCTCTTCCTCGGCCTCGCCGCGCACGGCCGCGGCCACCGCCCGCAATATGTTCAGCCGCCGCCACGCGAAGGCGCGGATATCCCGCAACTCGGCCGCCCTGCGGGCAGCCTCCTGCTGATGCCGGATCTCGTTACGGTTCGCCTCTTCGGCGCGGGCCTTCAACGCGGACAGACAGTTTCCGAACGCATCTGCGCTCATGACGAAGCCTCCTCGATTTCTGGCGGAAGAGAGTGGGAGTCGAACCCACCAGGGACCGTCTGACAGCCCCTCCCGGATTTGAAGTCCGGACGCCCCACCGGGGACGATTCTCCTCCTGAAAAATCCTTGTCTTCTGTGTGGTTATCACGCGGGAACAGGTGCCGGCGATGGGAATTCGGCCGGCGCAGGTCGCCGCGGCGGATGGTGACGCCGTGGCGGTCGAAGAAATCGAGGATCTCGATGGCCACCTTGCGCCCGTTCTCGACCCTGTCGCGGAAGGCGGCGACGGCGAATTGCGGGCCATCGGCCTCAAGCACGAACACGATCTCGACCATCTCGCCCACCGTATCGCGCAAAAAAAAGCGGTCGCGGCCTATCTCATGCAGCCTGCCCATGCGCGACAGCGCCCGCAGCAGATCGCGGATCTCGTCCTCGGGCCGGTCCAGATCGGCGGCGAAATCGCGCACCCTTGGTGGCCGGAACCGGGCCTCGCCGCCCAGCATCGGCTCGATCCGCTGCCACAGCGCCTCGGCCTCGGGATCGAGGCGCAATTCATGGCTGGTCAGCCGCACCCATGCCCCGTCCAGCGCCACCCGCCCCGCCATCGCCGGGTCCAGCAGCAGCGCCCGGAAGGCCGGCGCGGGCATCAGGGGATCGCAGCGATGGCGCAGCCGCTCCAGCCCGATGCCGACGAAATGCGGGTGGGCGGCGTGAAACTCTGCCAGAGCCCCCTGCGCCGTCGCCATCAACGCCGCGACACGCCCCCGCGAAATCGCCAGCCGGCCGCGCGGCGTGTCGATCAGGACCGGATCGTGATCGCGCAGGATCCGCGCCATCCGATCCGGGGGTATCGCCCGGTCGCGGGCGAAGGCATCCGGGTCCAGATGGTTCGGCGGCTGCCGCAGCAGCGCCGCCAGAACCGCCGCGTCATCGGCGCAATCCTGCGCGGCGATCCGGGCCAGCCGCGCGGGCGTGCGGCGCCGGCGGGCGGGGGCGCGCAGGTCGATCAGCACGCCGCCGCCGACGGTGCGCGAGGCGCTGGTGTCGCGGATCACGAAACGGTCGCCGCTGACCGCCGCGATCGGGCGTTCGGTCACCAGCTGGACGAAGGCCTCGCCGCCGGGCGGGATCGGATCATCCGACAGGTGCACGACACGCGCGGGCAGTTCGGCCGCGCCGTGATGCAGATGCACGGGCATCCATTGCGTGATCGGCCCGCGTTCCGAGGCCAGTACCTTCAACCGGGCATCGATGCGGGTGCTGGGCGCGTGCAGGGCGGGCGACAGGATCATGTCCCCGCGCGAAATCGCCTCGTGATGGATGCCGGCCAGATTGAGGGCGCAGCGCTCGCCCGCGCGGCCCTCCTCGGCCTGCCGGTTCTGGGCATGCAGGCCGCGCAGCCGCACCAGCTGGCCCCGCGGGCTCAGCATCAGCTCGTCACCGGGACGCACGCTGCCCGACAGCACCGTGCCGGTCACCACGGTTCCGGCGCCGCGGATGGAAAAGCTGCGATCGACGGCCAGGCGGAACAGACGATCCGCCGGGCGGCTGCCGATCTCTGGCGCCAGCGACGCGATCCGCTGGCGCAACTCATCCACCCCCTCCCCGGTCACGGCCGAGACCGGCAGGATCGGGCTTCCCTGCAAGGCGCTGCCCAACAGCAGGTTGTCGATCTGGTTGCGGATCCCGGCGATCCGGTCGGGGGTGGCGATATCGGCCTTGGTGATCGCCACGAGCCCGCGCGAAATGCCCAGCAGGTCAAGGATCGCCAGATGCTCGCGCGTCTGCGGCATCACCCCGTCATCGGCGGCGACGACCAGCAGCATCAGATCGATGCCGGTGGCGCCGGCCAGCATGTTGCGGATCAGCCGCTGGTGCCCCGGCACGTCGATGAAGCCGACCACGCCGCAATCGCCCGCGGGCATATAAGCAAAGCCCAGATCGATGGTGATGCCCCGCGCCTTCTCTTCCTTCAGGCGGTCGGTTTCGGTGCCGGTCAGCGCCCGAACCAGCGCCGTCTTGCCGTGATCGATATGCCCGACCGTGCCGACGATCATGGCGCGGCCCCGTCAGGCGGCATCCCGGCCAGCCGCCGCGCGCGGCCCTGTTCCTCGGGCGGCAGGGCGGCGGCGGCGCGTTGCAGGAAGGGATAGGCCAGCGGGCTGTTGCCGGCGTGACCGCGCAGCAGCCAGACGAAGGCCATGACGGGATCGCGGGCGATACCCGTCCCCAGCAGCAGCGCCGCGCCCAGCATCGCCTGCGCATCCGCATCCCCCATGACCGCGGCCTTTTGCCAATAGCCGGCGGCGCGGGCCGGATCGCGGGCGACGCCAAGCGCGTTGTGATAGAACATCCCCAGCCGGGTCGTCGCGGCGGCGTTTCCAACTGCGGCGGCGGCCTCGGCCAGACGCAGGGCCTCGGCCGGATCGGGGGGCAGAATCTCGCCCTCGGTCAGCATCCAGCTGAGCATGTCCATCGCCTCGGCATCCCCCGCCTCCGCCGCCTGCCGGTACAGTTCGGCCGCGCGGGCCGGATCCTCGACCGTTCCCTCGCCGCGAAAGAAGGCATGGGCAAGCAGCCTGCATCCAGCCGGGTCGCCCTGGGCTGCCGCCAGCGAGAACCAGCGAAAGGCCAGCGCAGGGTCGCGCCCGAGGCCGGTACCTTCCGCAAAACACATCCCCACCCGGGTCTGGGCCTCGGGCTGGCCCTCCTGCGCCAAGGGCCCCCAGATCGCCAGTGCGGCATCGTGATCGCCCCGCCGCGCCGCCTGATCGGCCAGCGCCAGTTGTTCGGCCAGCGCGGGCGCGGGCCGGATGGCGCGGCGGATACGGTCGATCAGCGCCGCCATTGGTCCGGCTCCAGCGCCGACAGGGCCGACCGCAGGGCGTCCGGGTCGTCGAGGCAGCGCAGATCGAGGATCAGCGCATCCTGCGCGATCCGCCCGATGACCGGCACCGGCAGGGCGCGCAGGGCGGCCGACAGCCGGATCACGGCGCTGCCACCCGCCGCCGCGCCGGCCGCGCGCAGCGCCAGCCCGCTGCTGGGCGTGGTCCGCGTCGGCAGCGCGCCCGAGCCGACCTGACTGTCGCAGTCGATCACCTCGGCGCTGAAATCCGGGGCCAGCAGCCGCGCCAGTTCGGGCTGCAACTGCCGGGCCAGCGCCGCGATCTCGGCCTTCGGACGCGCGAGATGGCGCAGGGTCGGAAGCCTCTCGACCAGCAGATCGGGCGCGCGATAAAGCCGCAGCGTCGCCTCCAGCGCCGCCATGCGGATCTTGTCCAGCCGCATGGCCCGCTTCATCGGGTTGTGGTTGATCCGGGCGATCAGTTCGGCGCGGCCCAGAATGAACCCGGCCTGCGGCCCGCCCAGCAGCTTATCGCCCGAGAAGGTGACCAGATCGGCGCCTTCGGCCAGGGCCCCGGCAACCGTCGGCTCGTGCCCCAGACCCCATTGCGCCAGATCGACCAGCGTGCCCGAGCCGAGGTCGTTGACCAGGGGCAGCCCGGCCTCATGCGCGATCGCGGCCAGATCGGCGGCCGGCACCTCCTTGTGGAACCCCTCGACCCGGAAATTCGAGGTATGCACCTTCAGGATCAGCGCCGTCTCGGGTCCGATGGCGCCCTGATAGTCGCGGGGATGGGTGCGGTTGGTGGTGCCGACCTCAATCATCCGGGTGCCGGCGCGGGCCATGATGTCGGGCATCCGGAAACTGCCGCCGATCTCGATCAATTCGCCACGCGAAATGATCGCCTCGCGCCCGAGGCCAAGCGTGTTCAGCACCAGAAGGACCGCGGCGGCGTTGTTGTTGACGACGGTGGCATCCTCGGCCCCGGTCAGGTCGACCAGCAGATCGCGCAGGATCGAATCCCGCTGGCCGCGCCGGCCGCTGCCCAGATCGAATTCCAGCGCCAGTGCCGCGCGCATGGCGGTGGTCGCGGCCTCGATCGCCTCTTCGGCCAGCAGCGCCCGGCCCAGATTGGTGTGCAGGACCGTGCCGGTCAGGTTCAGCACCGGGCTGAGCCGCGACCGGCCCGCCGCATCAAGGCGCCGCCCGGCGCTCAGCGCAACCGCGTCGGGAAGGGCGGCCGGCCCGCCATCGGCCCGCAGCTCGGCCAGCACCGCCCGGATCGCCTCGACGGTCGGCGCATGGCCGTGCCGGGCACGCAATGCGGCACCGGCTTCGCTGCGCAACACCTGATCGACGGACGGGGGCCGCCCCTGAGCCTTGCGGTCGCTCATCCCCTAGTATCCGGTCAGGAACGGATTGACCGCAGCGCGATGGAACCCCTCGTCGCGCAGCAGCAGGTCCAGCGCCAGGCTGGCCACGTCATCGGCGACCGGATCCAGCGTCGCCTCCTGCGCGGTATAGAGGACCTTCGCATAGCCGTTGCAGTCGCCGCAGATCTCGGCCTTGACGCGGCCGCCGCCCTCGATCTCGCGAAAGCTGATCTTGCCGGTCTGGGCGCAGAGGGTGCATTTCGCCCGCACATAATGCCACATTGTCCCGCACAGCGCGCAGGCGCAGTAACGGTTGCCCTCATAGCGCGGCCATTCGACGATGAGGCTGGACGCGGGGGCGCCGCCACAGCAGGGGCAGACGCCATCGGCGACCGGCTGCAGATCGGCTGCGTTCAACTTGGCCGCGCGGCGGGCGAAATCGACCTGCAGGGCCGCGGCGATGAACACATGCTCGGCCACTTCGTCCGGGGGGATCGCATTCGCAAGGACATTGCCGATCAGGGCGGCCAGCGTGGGTCGTTCGGCCGATTGCAGCCGCGCCAGCGCCGCGCCGGCCTCGGCCGGCATCGGCAGGGCGGCCGCACCTTCGATCACCGCGGCGACAATCGCAAAACTGGTCGCATCGGGGCTAAAGCCCGCACGATCCAGCGGCGGCATGGCATGGGTCCGGGCCCGTTCAAGCTGCCCGGACGAGGGCATGGCTGGCTCGGGCGCCGCGGCTGCCACTTGCTGCTGGACCCGGGTCAGGCCGGCAAGGAAACCCAGATAGGGGGCCAGCCCGTGCCCGCCCCCGGCCAGCGCCTCGAACCGCGCCGCGCGGGTGGCAAACAGCGCCTCGGTGCCGGGAACATGGGCGAAGGGGGGTTTGGGGATGCGTCCGATTGCGGACGGGTCGGGCTGGGGCGCCGTGCTAGCGGCCATGGTTCACCTCATGAATCACACGGATCACATCGGGGTTGAAAGGATCCGGGGCCGTGGCCGGCCCCGCACAGGGTTCATTCGGAGTCCGAGGGTTTCCCCGAGGCCAGATCGCGCAGCCACTTGCGGTGGTGTCGCCAGGCCCAGCCGCCGGTGACGTTGCCGCGCGTCATCGCGCTGATCGTGCCACGGACCCAGATCGCCGCATAGACATGGACGATCCAGGTGCAGATCGCCAGGATCGCCACGGTCGAATGCACCAGCACACCGACCCGGCGTTGCTCGATCGTGAAGCTGTCGGCGAAGTATTCCATCCAGATCACCAGCCCGCTGAAGAACAGCACGGCAATGCAGAGCGACATGACCCAGAAATAGACCTTCTGGCCGGCATTGTAGCGTCCGACCTCGGGCACGCCTTCCTCATCGCCCGCCAGCACCTTCGACAGCCGCCCCATCCAGCGGCTGTCATCGCCGCGCCACAGGTTGTAACGCCAGAAGCGCAGGAACAGGCCGGCAAAGCTGACCGCGGTGATCACCCCGATCCAGGGATGCAGGAACCGCGCCATCTGGCCGCCGCCGAACAGCACCGTCAGGAAGAAGAAGGCCGGATGGAACAGCGCCAGCCCGGACAGCGCCAGCAGGATCAGGCCGACGGCCGTGATCCAGTGATTGAGCCGCGCCAGCCCGGAATAGCGGTCGACCGTGACCGGATCGCCGCGATGGATGGCGGGATTTTTCGAGACATTGGGCTCGGCCGTCATGTCCTGTCTCCTTCCACCAGATCCCTGGCCTTCGCCTCATCCTCGGCGCTGACGCGGTTGGCGCCGTTGACGAGGTAGTGCAGGAAGCCCGCAGCCGCGAAGATCCCGACGGCGGCCAGCCCGGTATATTTGGCCGCCCCGCTCTTCCAGGTTTCGACAAGCCCGCTGATCTTCGGCGCGTTCGCCAGCCCGGAATACAGTTCGGGCTGGTCGGCATGCTGCAGCACATACATGACATGGGTGCCGCCGACGCCGGGCGGATCGTAGAGCCCGGCCTTATCATAGCCGCGCGAGTTCAGATCCGCGATCCGGGTCTGGGCATATTCGGTCATCTCGGCCTTGGTGCCGAAGACGATGGCCTGGGTCGGGCATGCCTTGGCGCAGGCCGGCCCCTGCCCCACGGCCACGCGATCAACGCAGAGCGTGCATTTATAGACCTTCCTGTCGGTCTTGGAGAGCCGCGGGATATTGAACGGGCAGCCCTGGATGCAATAGCCGCAGCCGATGCAGTTCTCTTGCTTGAAGTCCACGATGCCGTTGGAATACTGCACGATGGCACCGGGCGCCGGGCAGGCCTTCAGGCAGCCCGGATCCTCGCAATGCATGCAGCCGTCCTTGCGGATCAGCCATTCCAGATTGCCCGTTTCCGGGTTCTCGTATTCGGCATAGCGCATCAGGGTCCAGGAATGCTCGGTCAGGTCGGGCGGGTTCTCGTAGCGGCCGTCGTTGAAGCCGATCTCCTCGACCTGCTCGTTCCATTCGAGGCAGGCCACCTGGCAGGCCTTGCAGCCGATGCATTTCGACACGTCGATCAGCTTGGCGACCTCGGTCTGCCGTTCGGCGGGCGGCGTCACCTTGGACGCCGACCGCCGCATCAGATCACCCGCACCGAAGGTCTGGTCGGTGGCTTCGGTGCCGGGATTGGGGACTGGTGGAAACATGATCTTTCCTCCCTCACGCGACCGGATCGGCCAGCGGTGTGACATCGACCAGGAACGCCTTGAATTCGGGCGTCTGGGCGTTGGCATCCCCGACCGGCGGCGTCAGCGAATTGACCGGCGACGCCTTGCGGGCCTGTCCGACAAAGCCGAAATGCAGCGGCAAGCCGACATAGTGCAGGGTCCGGCCATCCACCTGCAGCGGCTGCAGCCGCTTGGTGATCATGGCCCGGCCCTTCACCTCGCCGCGATGCGACCGCACGCTGACCATCTGGCCCGGGCTGATGCCGCGTTCCTCGGCCAGCGCATGCGACATTTCCACGAAGAACTCGGGCTGGACGACGGCGTTGTAGCGCACCGACTTGGTCCAGTAGTGGAAATGCTCGGTCAGCCGGTAGGTGGTGGCGACGATGGGGAATTCCTCGGCATCGCCGAAGATCTCCATGTCGTTGTCGAACACCCGTGCCGCCGGATTGCCCCGGATCGCGGGGAACATCGGGTTCAGGACCGGCGCCTCGAACGGCTCGTAGTGCACCGGGAACGGACCCTCGGCCATGAAGCCCCGCGCGAACAGGCGCGAGGTGCCCTCGGGCGTCATGATGAACGGCCCCGTCCGCAGGGACGGATTGCTGGTCGGTGGGAAGTCGGGAACATCCGCGCCCCCCCACCGCTGGCCGTCCCAGAAGACATAGGCCTTCTCTTCGCTCCAGGGTTTGCCGTCCGGATCCGCCGAGGCCCGGTTGTACAGGATCCGCCGGTTGGCAGGCCAGCAGAACCCCCAGGATCCATAGACGTTCTTGCCCGAGGGGTCGGAATTGTCCCGCCGCTGCGACAGGTTGCCCTCGGGGCTGTAGACCCCGGTATAGATCCATTGCACGCCATCGGTGGACCCATCCGCCCGCATCTCGCCGAAACCGGCAAGCTGTTCGCCGGCGCGGCGCACGACCTTGCCTTCGGCATCGCGCAGATCGGTCAGCGCGCGGCCGTTCAGTTCGCGCAGGATCTCCTCGGCGGCGGGCGCCATCGGATCCGCGTAGGACCAGTCGATCGCCTGGATCGGCCCCGGAGCCGTGCCGCCCTCGTCGTCATAGAGCTTGCGCAGCCGCAGGAACAGATCGGCCAGGATGTCGGTATCGCGGCGCGACTCGAAATAGGGATCCGCCGCCCGCCACTTCCACTGGATGTTCCGGCTGGAATTGGTCAGCGAGCCCTCTTCCTCGACGAAGGAGGTCACCGGCAGCATGAAGACCTCGGTCTGGATGCTGGCCGTATCGACATCGTTGAACTCGCCGTGGTTCTGCCAGAAATAGGCGGTATCGGTCTCGATCGGATCCATGCTGACAAGGAATTTCAGCTTTGCCAGCGCCGCCACGGACTTGCCGGAATAGGCGATCGACATCAGCGGGTTGAACCCCTGGCACAGCAGGCCGGTGGTCTGGCCCTTGTGCATGACATCGAACATCTTCAGCGCGTCATAGGTGGTGTCGAGCTTGGGCAGCCAGTCATAGCCGAACTGGTTGTCCGCCGTCGCGTTCCTGCCATACATCCCCTTGAGGAAGCTGACATAGAACTTGTTGTAGTTCTGCCAGTAGCTGACCTGGTTTTCCTGCAGGGGCGTGAAGGCGCGCTTGGCCAGGTGCGAATCCAGCGTCGGCTCGGCATCCGTCGGCATCGCCAGGTAGCCCGGCAGCGATGCCGTGAGCGTGCCGATATCGGTGATCCCCTGCACGTTCGAGTGACCGCGCAGGGCGTTGATGCCGCCGCCGGGCACGCCGATATTGCCGCACAGAAGCTGGATCATCGCGGCGCTGCGGATGTTCTGGGCGCCATGCGAATGCTGGGTCCAGCCAAGCGCATACATGATCGTCATCGAGCGTTCGCCATTGGCGGTCGAGGCGACCCATTCCGCCACCTTCAGGAACTTGTCCTCGGGCGTGCCGGAGATGCGCTGCACCATTTCGGGCGTATAGGCCGCGAAATGCGCCTTCATCAGCTGATAGACGCAGCGCGGATGCTGCAGCGTCATGTCACGCTTGGCAAATCCGTCCTCGCCGATCTCGTATTCCCAGGACGACCGGTCATAGGCCCGGCGATCCTCCTCATAGCCGGTGAACAGGCCCTCGCTGAAGCCATAGCCCTCGCCGACGATATAGGCGGCATTGGTGTAGTTGCGCACATATTCCGTGTGGATGGCGTCGTTGCTCAGCAGATAGTTGATCACCCCCGACAGGAAGGCGATGTCGCTGCCCGAGCGGATCGGCGCATAGTGATCCGACACCGCGGCCGTCCGCGTAAAGCGCGGATCGACGACCATCAGCTTCGCCCCGCGTTCGGACTTGGCCTCGGTCACCCATTTGAATCCGCAGGGATGGGCTTCGGCGGCATTGCCGCCCATGACAAGCACGATATCAGCGTTCTGGATATCGGTCCAATTGTTGGTCATCGCACCGCGACCGAAAGATGGGCCCAAACTGGACACCGTCGGTCCGTGTCAAATCCTTGCCTGGTTCTCGATCTGGAGCATCCCGAGGCCGCGCGCGACCTTCCAGGTGATCCAGCCCGTTTCATTGGTGCAGGAACTGCCGGACAGGAACCCCATCGTCGGCCAGCGGTTGACGGTCACGCCATCCGCATTGGTCTCGATGAAATTCGCGTCCCGGTCCTCCTTCATCAGCTGGGCGATGCGTTCCATCGCGAAATCCCAGCTGACCTCCTCGAAGGCGTCGGCGCCGGCCTTGCGGTACATCGGCACCTTCACCCGCTGGGGCGAGCGGATATAGTCCAGCGCGCCGGCGCCCTTCGGGCACAGCGTGCCGCGGTTCACCGGGTTGTCCACATCGCCTTCGATGTGAACGACCTCCATGCGCCCGGTCTCGGCGCTTGGGGCCGAGAACACCATCATCCCGCAGGCCACCGCGCAATAGGGGCACGTGCTGCGGGCTTCGGTGGTGCGGAACAGACGGAATTCCTTCACGGTTGCGGCATAGGCGGCCTCCACTCCGCCGAACCCGAAGGCCCCCAGTGCGGTGCCGGCAACTCCCGCGCCGGCCCCCTGCAGAAACCTTCGCCTGGATATGTCCATATTCATCAGCTTCCTCCCGGTGGCGGCCCGAGGGAAAACGAGCCTCCCCGAGCTTCGCTGCCTATCCAATGCAATTTCCACGATATGAGAGAGTCTTGCAGCAAGCAAATGATTATTCTTGCTTCTATGGTGCAGTTTTCTTGCTATGACTGATGTGTGGAAACAGAACTCATCAAGACCTTTCTCGACGTTGCCTCATGCCGCAGCTTCATCCGCGCGGCCAAGCGGCTGAACGTGGCCCAGACCACCGTCAGCGCCCGCATCCGCACGCTGGAGGACCGGCTGGGCCAGCAATTGTTCGTCCGCCGCAGGGGCGGCGCCACGCTGACGCCGGCGGGCGAGCGGCTTTTGCGCCATGCGCCGGAATTCCTGCAAAGCTGGCAGCGCCTGCAGCGGCACGTGACCGCCTCGGGCCGGCATGTCGCGCTGGCGACCATCGGCGGCGAGATCAACCTGTGGCAGCCCACGGTCCTGAACTGGGCCGCCGCCCTCAGGCGGCAGCGACCGGACATCGCCCTGCATATCGAGATCGACAAGCCGCAGAACCTGATCGAGAATCTGGCCGCCGGCCGGGTCGATGCCGCAGTCCTGCATGCCCCGCCGCCGCGCCCAGGCGTGAAGCTGGACCTGCTGCTGAACGAAAAGCTGGTGCTGGTCACGACCGATCCCGGCGCCGATCCGCTGGATGAGGGCAGGTTCTTCTCAGTCGACTGGGGGCCGGAATTCCTTCGCGAATTCACCGCCGGCTTTCCCGACCTGCCGGTCCCTGCCGTCGCCGTCAATCTCGGGCGCTTTGCCCTGAAATATGTGCTCGACAACGGCGGCGCGGGCTATTTCAGGGGGCATGTGGTCGACCCCTATATCCACGCCGGCCGGCTGCATCGGGTGCCGGGCGCGCCCAGTTTCGCCTATCCGATCTATGTGGCCAGTTGCGCCGATGCCGATCCCGCGATCCTCGCCCCGGTGGTGGCCTGCCTGCGCCAGACGGCGGCGACGGGCTTTGGCAAATAGCGGCTCGACCGCCCTGCGCCGGATCGACGCCCCGCACCGGGCCTGCGGATCAGCCGAGCAAGGCCTCGAACCCGAACAGGGCGCCGCCGATCAGTGTTCCCAGGACAGCGCCGTTGATGCGGATATATTGCAGGTCCGGCCCAAGTTCGGCCTCGAAGCGGGCGTTCAGTTCCGCCGGCTCCCAGCCTGCAATCACATCGGCGACATAGGTCGCGATCTGCGGGCGCAATTCGCCGACCATGCGCCCGGCAAGCTCGGCCAGACGGGCATCGAAGGCGGCGCGGGCGGCCGGATCGGCCAGCGCCCGCCCGGCAAAGCCGCGGACCAGTTCGGCGATCGGCTCGACCATCAGGTCGGGTTCCTCGGCCAGCCGCGCCAGCGCATCCGCGCGCAACTCCTCGGTCAAGGCACCAAGCGCCGAATCGAAGGCGCCCGAGCGGATCAGTTGCAGCCGGGCCTCGGTGACGGCGCGGGTCAGGGCGCCGGTTTCGGCCAGACGCTCGACCATGCCGTCGAACGCCTCTTCAAAACCCCGGCGCAGCGACGAATCCGGGCTGTGCAACTCGTCCAGCATCGACAGCACCCCGCGAACCACCAGATTGGCGACCTCGCGATCCACCCCCGAGGCGATCCACCAGCGGCTGCGGTCGCGCACCAGATCGACGGCGGTGTCGCGGTTCTCGTCGATGGTCCTCTGAACCAGCGCCAGCGTGTCGTCCAGCAGGCCCCTGCGCGCGCCCACCTTGACCAGATCGGCGATGCCGGCGGCGATGGCCGCGTCCGAACCCAGATGCGCGGCCTGCGCGCGCAGCCATTGCCGCCCGCGCGCCAGCGCCCGCGGCGGCGGGTCGTGGCGCAAGACCGCCGCCAGCATCCCCGACAGATCACGCGCGATCAGCCGCGCATTCTGCGGGTGCGACACCCAGCCGGCAATGAAGCCCGAGGGCTCAAGCGCCCGCACCCGCGCCTCCAGCTGCGCGGGCTCGAGGAAATGCGTCTCGAAGAAGCGCCCGACATTCCGGGCCGCCCGCGCCTGGTTTTTCGGCAACAGCGCCGTATGCGGGATCGGGATCCCCAGCGGGTGGCGAAACAGCGCCGTGACCGCGAACCAGTCAGCCAGCCCGCCCACCATGCCGGCCTCGGCCATCGCCCGCACCAGCATCAGCCAGCCGGGCGGAACCCCGATCAGATAGGTGGCGAAATAGACGACCGTCAGGCCGGCCAGCACCTGCCCGGCCAGCCGCCGGGTCCGGCGCAGGGCGTCCATGGGGTCCGCGCCCGCGGACGCGGCCCCCGACATCAGGCAGCCGCGCCGCCGGCATCGCGGCGCAGGAATTCCTCGACGGCCGCGGCGGTGCCCTGCGGGTCGGTCAGCACGAACAGATGCCCGCAATCCATGATCCTGATCCGCGCATCCGGCAGCCGCGCCGCAAGGATGCGGCCGTTGACGACCGGCACGATCGGGTCATCCTCGCCCATCATGATCAGCACCGGCGCCTTGATCTGCGGCAGCCACAACCAACTGGTCCAGCCCATGCCCGCCATGAGCTGGAACAGATAGCCGCGCTGCGAGGCCGGCACCATGGCCGCCGCATGTTCCCGCAGCAGTTCGGTGTTCATGCGCAACTGGCCGCCATAGATCTCGGGGCCGATGCTCAGCATGTAATCCGGCTGCAGATAGCGTTTCGGCGTGACCAGCTTCATCAGCACGCTCAGGTTTCCCGGCACCATCACAAAACCGGCCGAGGTCGCCGCCAGCGTCAGGCTGCGGGTGCGCCGGGGAAAGTCGCGGGCGAATTGCTGTGCCGGCGCGCCGCCCCAGGAGATGCCGAAGACATCGACCTGCGCGATGTCCAGCGCGTCCAGAAGCCGTGCGGCCAGCCGGGCCACCCAGGGCATGCGATAGGGCAGCAGCGGAACGGCCGAGCCGCCGATCCCCGGCATGTCGAAGGTCAGGATCCGCGTGTCGTCAAAGCGCGCCGCAAAGCCGGACACCGTATCGAGGCTTGCGCCGATTCCGTTGAAGACCAGCAAGGTACGCTTTGCCGTGGCCGGCCCGAACAGCGCATAGCGCAGGTCCTGGCCCGACAGCCTGATGGTTTCGATGACCTTTTCTGTCACATGTCCCCCTTCTCCGGGTCGTGTTGCGTCCATTGCGCGGGTTCCGGTCCCCCACAGATAATCCGCCACCCCGCCAAGCCCAAGACCGCCGTCGCGTGACCTTGCGTCCTCGCGCCACGCCCGGGCCGCAGCCTAACCCGGCGCTGCGACCGGCAACCGGGTCATCGGCCCGCCATGGATCCGCGAGATCTGTTCCAACTCGTCGGCAAACGACGGCGGCTCGGCCAGCGGCGCGCCGGTCAGGCCCAGCCGCTGCAACTCGTCCGAGAGGCGCAGAGCGTCCAGTTCACCCCAGCTCATGTCATCGGGCTTGTGCTTGCCCGGCCGGATCCAGTTCGCGACCAGCGCGTCGATCACCCCGACCTTCGCCCCGACAGCCTTCAGCTGATCGACAAAGGTGACATATTCCCGCGCGCTGCGCCGCTTGATCAGGGTGAAGTTCTGCCACGGCCGGGCGATGAAGCCGGCCAGATGGAAGGCCGATCCATCCGGCCCGACGAAATGGGTCGCCTCGCGGAAGGTCCGCAACTGATGGTCGATGGAATGCTGCTGCGGATGGTAGATCCGGAACCCCTGCCCCCGCAACTGCTCTTCCAGCCAGGCTTCGCCCAGGACGCTGCCGGTCTTTCGCGGCAAGGCCGTGCGCGAGATATACAGCCTGCGCGCCCCGGTCCCGGGACCGGCATCCGGATCCGGGTCCATGCGGCGGGCGAAGGCACGGAATTCGGGCGTGCCGCGCGCCAGCGCGCCCAGACCGAAGCCCTGCCCGGGGATCAGCAGATCCTCGACCATAGCCGGCGCATAGAGGATGCGGACCGGAAGCTCGATCCCCAGCCGCGCCAGCACCTGTTTCTGGAAACCCACCAAGTCTTCGGGCCGCTTGCCCCGCGGATTCTTGGGCGTGAACAGGATCGATTCCGCGCCGCTGGCCTCGGCCGCCCAGAGCCGGCCCAGCGATTCCGACAGGAAATGGCCGAAATGAAAGAACAGCGTCCCGCCCCACAGGTGCCGCCCGGCGATCCGCGCCGGATCGGCGGGCATGACGGTGCCCTTGCGCCCCTTGTAGGCCCCACGCCAGCGATACAGCATCGCCTCGGGGCACAGCGCGCCATCGCACCAGACCCCGCCATCCGACGGGTCGATGACCGCGCCCCGGACCCGCATGACCGTGCGCGACCAGCCCCGATCGGGGTCGGGCAGCGGCAGCCGGAACGGGGCCGGTGGCAAGGGCGAGGGCATTTCCGGGCTTTTCATGGGTCTGGCGGGGCGAAAATGGTTCCTGTCCTTTTCCCGTTCTTGGCAAGCCCGCCCGGTTCCGTCAATCTCTGCGGGACAGGTCGAACGACAAGGATCACGACGGAATGCCGATCTTCAAGCATGCGGGAAAGCTGCTCTACTTCGCCCATGTCCCGAAATGCGCCGGCACCAGCATCGAGAACTACCTGATCGCCCGCTTCGGACCCGCCGCCTTTCTGGACCGCAGGTTCCCGCCGGGCAATCGCCACAACTGGAGCCGCACCTCGCCCCAGCATATCCCGGCGCAGGATCTTGCAAAGCTGTTTCCCGCCGGTTTCCTCGATGCGGGCTGCGCCTTCGTGCGCGACCCGCTGGCACGGGCGCGCAGCGCCTTCCATTTTCACCAAGGCAAGCGCGGCAAGATCCCCGAGGAGGCCGAATTCGACACCTGGCTGCCGCGCATCGCCGGGTTCGACAAGGCGGCCCATGCCCGCTTCGACGACCATTTCCGCCCGCAGGCCGCGATGGTTCCGGACTGGTGCCGGGTCTTCCGGCTTGAGGACGGCTTTGCCGAATTCATCCGCTGGCTGGACGACTGGAGCGGCGCCAGCCACCCGAACGCCATCGGTCATGCGCTGTCCGGCGGATACAGGACCGCGCCCCCGTCCGACAGCCTGGCGGCCTTTGTCCGCGAATACTATGCCGAGGATTACGAACGCTTCCGCCTGCCCATCGTGCCCGCCCCCGCCACCCCGGCCTGAGCCGAGTGGCGCCAGCGGGCGACATGACATCACGACGAAAAGAGGCCCCGGATAACCGGAGCCTCAGATCACGTCCCTCGATCAGGGCGGCCCGGTCAGACCGGGCGCCAGATCAGTTCAGCCGGCGCGCCACGTCTTCGATGGCGTCGTCGATCCCGGCCGAGCGCTGCCCGGCCTTGACCTGCCGGGCCAGAAGTTCCGAAGCGGCGGCAATGGCCGTCTGCACGGCACGGTTCCGCACCGCGCGGATGGCGTCGGCCTCGGCGCTGGCGATCTGATCCTCGGCGGCCTTCAGGCGCCGCTCGATCGAGACCTTCAGGTCGTCCTTGGCCTTGGCGGCCTGTGCCTCGGCCTCGCGCTTGGCATTGGCGACGATCAGTTCGGCCTGCCCCTTCACCTCGCGCTGGCGACGCTCATAGCTGGCATAGATCTCCTGCGCCTCTTCGCGCAGGCGACGGGCCTCGTCCAGATCACTGCGAATGCCCTCGGCGCGCTTGTCCAGCAATCCGCCGATGATGCCCGGAACCTTGAACTTGATCAGGATGCCGACAAAGATCAGGAAGGCCAGCAGAACGATGAAATCGGTATTGGCCAGCGAGAAAAACGAATCACCTGCGGCAGCAGCCGGTCCGGCGGCAAGGACCGCGGCGATCGCGAATACGGCAAGTCTGGTCATTGCACGGTCCCTTTCATGCGGCTGTCCACCGCCTGATCGACAGCGGCCTCGTCGGCCTTGCCGCCGAAACTGCGGACCAGTTCGCCGGTGACGTCGCGGGCGACCTCGCGGGCATCGGCCGCAGAGGAGGTGCGGATCTCGGCCAGGCGCTTTTCCGATTCCGCGGTGCGCGCGGCAATCTCGGCATCGGCACGGGCGATGGCGGCATCCAGTTCCTTCTGGATCTCGGCGCGGTTGGCGGCGACGATCTTTCCGGCCTCGACGCGGGCATCGGCCAGCGCCTTGTCATAGGCGGCCTCGGCCTCCTTCGCCTTCTGCTTGAATTCCTCGGCCGCCATCAGATCGCCGGTAATGGCCCCCTGACGGTCCGAGATCACCGCCGCGATCCGCGGCAGCGCGATGCGCGACAGCACCCAGTAAAGCACCCCCAGGGTGATCACGAGCCAGAAGATCTGGTTCGGGAAGGTGCTGAAATCAAGCTGCGGCATGCCGCTGGCGCTTTCGGCAGCCTCGGCGCCAGCCGCCGCGGTTGCAGCAGCCTCTTCGGTATGTCCGGCCGCGGTCGTGGCGGCCTCTTGCAACAGGCTGAACATGTCCTACCCCTTGGCCTATCAGGTCACGAAGGGGTGACGGCGCGGCATCCGCGCCCCCACCCCGCCGCAAGGATGGGGCTGGATCAGACCGCGAACATCAGCAGAAGCGCGACGAGGAACGCGAAGATCCCCAGGGCTTCCGCGAAGGCGATGCCGATGAACAGCGTCGCGGTCTGGCCGGCGGCTGCCGACGGGTTGCGCAGGGCGCCCGACAGGAAGTTGCCGGCGACGTTGCCCACACCGACGGCGGCTGCGCCGGAACCGATGGCGGCCAGACCGGCACCGATGTACTGACCGAGTTCGGCGATATTCCCTTCCATGATCATTCTCTCCTTGCGGTTGGAAGTGGTGAATTCTGTGCGGATGACCCCGTGCTGCGGCGGCTCAGTGGGCCGGATGCAGCGCGTCCTTCAGATAGACGCAGGTCAGGATGGTGAAGACGTAGGCCTGGATGAAGGAGACCAGCACCTCGAGCCCGTAGACGGCGGTCACGGCCAGGATCGACAGCGGCGAGATCGCGGCGATGGCGGCAAAGCCCGCGAACACCTTGATCACCGCATGGCCCGCCATCATGTTGCCGGCAAGACGAATGGAGTGGCTGACCGGGCGGACGAAATAGCTGATGACCTCGATCACGGCCAGGATCGGACGCAGCGCCAGCGGCGCCGAGGTGACCCAGAACAGCCCGAGGAAATGCGTGCCGTTCTTGACGAAACCGATCACGGTGACGCTGATGAACACGGCCAGCGCCAGAACCCCGGTCACCGCGATATGCGAGGTGGTGGTGAACGACTTGGGCAACAGGCCCAGCATGTTCGAGAAGGTGATGAACATGAACAGCGTCATGATGTAGGGAAAATACTTCAGCGCGTCCTTGCCGGCCACGTCCTCGACCATCTTGTGGACCATGCCGTAAGCCAGTTCGGCCACCGACTGCACCCGGTTCGGCACGATGGCGCGGCCACGGGTCCCCATGACCAGCAGCGCCACGATCGCCGCGACGGTGATGAACATCCACAGCGTGACGTTGGTCGGCGTATACCAATGCACCGGGCCATCGCCGAACAGCGGCTTGACCAGGAACTGCTCCATCGGGTGGAAGCTGAGGCCGGTTGCTTCTTCCGCTTCGGTCGCCACGGTCAATCCCTCTCATCGGTGCCCGGCGGATCGCCGGGTTTGCTGCCAAGTTCGGCCGCGGTGCGCATCATCGTCCTGATGCCGGCCGCGAGGCCAAGAAAAATGAACAGGATCATCAGGAACGGCGTGGTGCCGAACAGATAATCCAGACCGTAACCGATCCCGAAGCCCAGCCCGATGCCGGCCACGAGTTCGATCACCATGCGCCAGGCGACATGCGCCTGGTCATAGCTTGCCATCTGCTCCTTGGCGTCCGGCTTCGGCGTCAGCTTGGACAGCCGGTCCTCCAGGTCGCGCAGCCGGGCCGTCTCATCGTCCCTGTCGCCGCCGTTCCGGGGCCCCTCGGCCATCTCTCACGTTCCCGTCAACTCTCGGGGCGCTGTCTAGGGGCTTATCCCCGGCAAGTCAAGCAACTGAGGCCGGCCGGCAGGTGATTGATTACACATCATTTTTCGACATGAAAGAATCCGGCGGCGGGCTTGCATTCCGGCATCGCCCCAGACATTATTCAACCGCCCAGTTGACCATTCCCCGTCCGGAACCCCATGCCCAGCCCCGCCCCCGACCGTCTGGACCTGATCTTCGCGGCCCTCGCCGACCCGACGCGGCGGCGGGTGCTGTCGATGCTGCTCGAGGATGACATGGCGGTCAGCGACGTGGCCCAGCCCTTTCAGATGAGCCTCGCGGCCATCTCGAAACATCTGGGTGTGCTGGCCGCCGCAGGGCTGATCCGGCAGGAACGGCGCGGCCGGATCACCTGGTGCAAGCTGGACCCCGAAGGGATGCGCGCGGCCTCGGTCTGGATGCAGGGCTTCGGGCAGTTCGATCCGGTCGATCTGGACGATTTCGAGCGTTTCCTGGAAACCGAGCTGCAGGCATGGACCGAGGAATGAGCCGCCGTCCCGACATCCTCTGTATCGGCGCGATGCTGTGGGACGTGATCGGGCGCGCGCCGCGACGGATGGCGCCGGGGGCCGATGTGCCCGGCCGCATCCGCCATCTGCCCGGCGGCGTGGCGCTGAACGTGGCGGTGGCGCTGGCCCGCTGGGGGCTGGCGCCCGCGGTGCTGTCGGCGGTTGGCCGGGATCCCGAAGGCTGCGCGCTGGTGGACGAGGCCAGACGGCTGGGCGTGCTGACGGACTGGCTTTCGCGCGACACCGGCCTGCCGACCGATTGCTATATGGGCATCGAGGACAGTCAGGGCCTGATCGCCGCCATCGCCGATGCGCATGGCCTCGAAGCCGCCGGCGCCGCGATCCTGTCGCCGCTGGCAGCCGATCTTGCCGGCTGGAGCGGCCCGGTGGTGCTGGACGGCAACCTGACCGAGGATCTCCTGGCCGAGATCGCCCGCGACCCGCGCCTGTCGGGGGCCGATCTGCGCGTCGTCCCTGCCAGCCCCGGCAAGGCCGAGCGGCTGGAGCCGCTGATCGCCGCGCGCCGCGGCAGCTTCTATCTCAACCGGCTGGAGGCCGAGATCCTCGCCGGCCGGACCTGCCCCGACGCCGCCACCGCGGCCGAGGCGGTGGTCGCGCGCGGTGCCGCGCGGGTTCTGGTGACCGATGGCCCGCATCCGGCCGCCGAAGCCATCGTCAACGGCCCGACCCTGACCGCGGCCCCGCCCTCTGTTGCCGTCGCCCGCGTCACCGGTGCGGGCGACTGCTTTCTGGCCGCGCATCTGGCGGCCGAACTGGCCCGTCAGCCCCGCGAGGCGGCGCTGCGACGCGCCGTCGATGCCGCCGGCGCGCATGTTTCCGGAAAGGACGTTCCATGAGTGAAGCCCCGCTGACCTTCTCGCCCGAGGTGGCCGAGGCCCTGGCAGACCGCCGACCCGTCGTCGCGCTGGAATCGACGATCATCACCCATGGCATGCCCTGGCCGCAGAACCTGGACATGGCGCGCGAGGTCGAGGCGGTCATCCGCACGGCCGGCGCGACACCCGCGACCATCGCGGTCATGGGCGGCCAGATCCATATCGGCCTGACCGACACGACGCTGACCGCCCTGGCCCGGACCCCGCCCGATCAGGCCATGAAGCTGAGCCGCGCCGATCTGGCGGTCTGCCTCGCCACCGGCCGCACCGGCGCGACCACGGTTGCCGCGACGATGATCTGCGCCGATCTGGCCGGGATCCGGGTCTTTGCCACCGGCGGCATCGGCGGCGTGCATCGCGGCGCCGAACTCAGCTTCGATGTCTCGGCCGACCTGCAGGAACTGGCGCAGACGCCGGTGACGGTCGTCGCGGCGGGCGCCAAGGCGATTCTCGATCTGCCGAAGACATGGGAGGTCTTGGAAACGCTTGGCGTGCCGGTGATCGCCTATGGCCAGGACGAACTGCCCGCCTTCTGGTCGCGCCGCTCGGGCATCCCTGCCCCCCTGCGCATGGACAGCCCGGCCGAGATCGCCGCCGCCGCCGCCATGCGCGCCCGCCTCGGCCTGAAGGGTGGCCAGCTGGTCGCCAACCCGATCCCGGCCGAGGCCGAAATCACGCAGAGCGAGATCCTGCCGGTGATCCTGAAGGCGCTGGACGAGGCCGAGACCCAGGGCGTCGCCGCCAAATCGGTGACCCCGTTCCTGCTGCAGCGCATTTTCGAACTGACGGATGGCCGCTCGCTCGGCTCGAATATCGCCCTCGTTCTGAACAATGCGCGATTGGCGGCGGAAATCGCCATCGAAATGGCGAAACCGGCTTGACCGCGACGGGGTTTGCGCTGTTCCAATCCGCCCATGCGCGTGCCTGACCCTTCTCCGCTGCACTTGCAGCCCCGCAGCAAGCCGGGGCTGCTGGCGCGGCTGCGCTCAAGCTTTCTCGCCGGGCTGGTCGTCATCGCGCCGATCGGCATCACCGTCTGGATGATCTGGACCCTGACCGGCTGGATGGACAGTTGGGTGCTGCCATTGATCCCGGCCCGCTGGCGACCCGAGCAGTATATCGGCATCGACCTGCGCGGCCTCGGCGTGCTGGTGTTCTTGCTGTTCACGGTGCTGATCGGCTGGATGGCCAAGGGATATGTCGGCCGGTCGTTCCTGCGCATGGGCGAGCAACTGGTGAACCGGATGCCGATCGTGCGCTCGATCTATGGCGCGCTGAAACAGATCGCCGAGACGATCCTGTCGCAGGACGAGGCCCGTTTCGACCGCGCCTGCCTGATCGAATATCCGCGCAAGGGCCTGTGGGGCGTGGGCTTCGTCGCCGGCCCCGCACGGGGCGAACTGGTCGAGCGCACCCGGCAGGATCTGATCGCCGTCTTCGTGCCGACCACGCCGAACCCGACCTCGGGCTTCCTGATCTATGTGCCGGCAAGCGACGTGACCTTCCTCGACATGAGCGTCGAGGACGCGGCCAAGCTGGTGATCTCGGCCGGGCTGGTCTATCCGACGACGCCCGAGCCCCGGAACAGTTCCGGCAAGTCGACCGTGTCCTGAACGTTCAGCGCATCCGCATGCGCATCAAGGAACCTGTCGGCGGCACCCTGCCCGGCCTCCTTCATGCGCGCCAGCAGCCCCGGCGGCGGCATCATCTTCGACCGCGCGTTCAGGTCGTTCATCAAGGTGTCGTCAAGGATCATGTGCATCAGCGGGTTCTTCATCTCCCGGTGCTGCAGCCTGTCTTCGCCATGCAGTTTCTTGACGAAATTGATCGCCCTGAGTTCCGACATCAGCGAACTGTTGAAGCTGACCTCGTTCACCCGATCCGAGATCCCCGCCGGCGTGCGCGGCACCCCGTCGCGGATCAGCGGATTGATGTTCACGATCACGATGTCACGCGGCAGATGCGGGGCAAAAAGCGGAAACAGCGCCGGATTGCCCGTGAACCCCCCGTCCCAGAACGCCTCGATCCTGCCGGTGTCGGGGTCTGCGATCTCGACCGCCTGGAACAGCGTCGGCAGGCAGGCCGAGGCCAGCACCGCATCGACGGTGACGGCGGCGCGGGTAAACACCCGGATGCGCCCGGTGCGGACATTGGTCGCCGCCACGAACAGCGCCGGGCCGCGATCGTTGCCGAAATCCGGATAGGGCAGCTGCCGCAGAACCGAGCCCAGCGGATTGACGTAGAAGGGACCGTAATCGTAAGGGCTGAACAGCCTGCTCAGCCCGTCCAGCCAGGCAGCGGGCGAGAACATCTCGGTCCAGCGTTGCCAGCCGCGCGGCATCGGCAGCAGCGAATGCATCCAGCACACCATGCGGTTGTCGGACAACTGGCTGATCTCGGACCACAGCCAGTCCAGATTCTCGCGCGCCAGCCTGCGCCCGGCCGCACCCGACTGCCGCGACAGCCCGGCCTTCAGCGCCGCCCCGTTCAGCGCCCCGGCCGAGGTGCCGCTGATCGCGGCGATGTCCAGCCAGTGTTCGTCCAGCAGCCGGTCCAGCACCCCCCAAGAGAACGCGCCATGGGCGCCGCCGCCCTGCAAGGCGAGATTGATGGTCTTTTCCTGCATGTCCGGCCCCTGCGTCCATTTCGCACATGCGGCATAGTACAGACCGAAGGTCACGCCGCAAGTGTTGCACGATGCTGCGCGCGTTGCCGCGCGGGGCCTCAGCAATAGGCCTGCGGGCCTCGCGACATCGCCTCGCCATAGCGCGCGCCATGGGCCCAGCCCGGCGGCAGGAGGCGGCCGATCTCGTCCTGTTGCTCGGGGCTGAGCCGGATCGCCGCGCCGCGCGCGTTCTCCCGCATATGCGCGATGCTGCGCGATCCGGGCAGCGCGATCACATGATCTCCGCGGGCCAGGACCCAGGCGATGGCGACCGAGGCCGGGCTTTCGCGATGATCGCGGGCGAACTCGGCAAACCGGTGCAGATGACGCAGGTTGTGCGGCCAGTTCTCGGGCGAAAAGCGCGGCATCCCCGCCCTGAGGTCCCTGTCTCCGAAGCCGGCCGGATCGGGCGCCTCGGCGCCGAAGACCCCGCGCCCGACCGGCGAGAACGCGACCAGGGCTGCGCCCTCGCGCGCGCAGGCCTGCAGGATCCCCAGTTCCGGCTGGCGCGACCACAGCGAATATTCCGACTGCACCGCCGCCACCGGCCCCACCGCTAGCGCCCGTTCCAGCGTCGAGGGGGCGATTTCGGACAGGCCGATGGCGCCGATCTTGCCCTCGTCGCGGAAACGCATCAGCGTCTGCATCACCTCTTCGATGGGCCGCGCGACCTCGTGCCGGTGCAGGTAATAGAGGTCGATGTGATCGACCCCCATGCGGCGCAGCGAGGCCTCCAGCGCCTGCCGCATATGATCGGCAGAATTGTCGAACGGGCGCTGCGGATCGCGGGTGATGCCGCATTTGCTGGCCAGCGTGATCCGGCCGCGATGGTCCTTCAGAAAGCGGGCCAGCAACTCCTCGGCCCGGCCCATGCCGTAGACATTGGAGGTATCGATATGGTCGATCCCGATCTCGAGGCATTCGGCCATGCAGCGCAGGCTTTCATCCGGGTCGGCCTCGCCATAGGTGCCGACGAAATTCATCGTTCCCAATGCCACCGCGCCCACCATCGGGCCATGTGCGCCAAGCCGTCGTTTCTGCATTCTCTGCCCCCGTCATCCTGGCCCGATCCTGCCCCGCCCTGACCGGCGGCCGCAAGACCATGCGGCAGGCTCCCGTCCGGCTTGCCCGGACGTTCGATATGACACCGATTGCGACACTGATCGGCGCGGCGACGACACCGGCAAAAGGCCGGAGGCCCGGCCCTGGGGCCGGCGCGAGGGCGTGCGGCTCAGTCCTCGGCCTGCGCCTCGGCCCGGCTCTTGCCGGCCACGTCCAGCGCCAGCGTGGCCGCCATGAAGGCATCCAGATCGCCGTCCAGAACGCCCTGCGTGTCGCTGGTTTCCTCGCCCGTGCGCAGATCCTTCACCATCTGGTAGGGCTGCAGCACATAGGACCGGATCTGGTTGCCCCAGCCGGCATCGCCCTTGGCGGCGTGCTGGGCGTTGATCTCGGCGTTCCGCTTATCCAGTTCCATCTGGTAGAGGCGCGATTTCAGCGCGGCCATGGCGTTGGCGCGGTTCTGGTGCTGCGATTTCTCGGAACTGGTCACGACGATGCCGGTCGGCAGGTGGGTGATCCGCACCGCCGAGTCGGTCGTGTTCACGTGCTGCCCGCCCGCACCGGACGAGCGATAGGTGTCGATGCGGATCTCATTGTCGGGAATGGTGATCTCGATATTCTCGTCCACCACCGGATAGACCCAGATGCTGCTGAAACTGGTATGGCGCCGCGCGGCGCTGTCATAGGGCGAGATGCGCACCAGACGGTGAACGCCGCTTTCCGATTTCAGCCAGCCATAGGCATTATGGCCACTGATCTTGTAGGCGGCGCTGCGGATCCCCGCCTCCTCGCCCGCCGATTCCGCGATCAGTTCGACATCATAGCCCTTCTTCTCGGCCCAGCGCACATACATCCGCGCCAGCATCGAGGCCCAGTCGCAGCTTTCCGTCCCACCCGCGCCGGCATTGATCTCGAGGAAGGTGTCATTGCCATCCGCCTCGCCGTTCAGCAGCGCCTCAAGCTCTTTCTGCGCGGCAAGTTCGGCCAGCGATTTCAGGTTGGCCTCGGCCTCGGCGACCAGATCCTGATCGCCTTCCTCCTCGGCCAGTTCGACCATCTCGGCATTGGCGGCCAGATCACCATCGATCCGGCGATAGGTCTCGATCGCATCCGACAGGGCCTGCCGCTCGCGCATCAGTTTCTGCGCGCGGGCCGCGTCGGACCACAGATCGCCCGCCTCGATCATCGCGTTCATTTCCTCCAGGCGATGCGGCGCGGTCTGCCAGTCCATCCGCTGTCCCAGCAGGGTCAGCGACTTGCGGATGGCTTCGATGGTCGACTGCGTCTCGGCGCGCATGGGCGGGCTCCTCGGAAATCAGAGGCGACAGATAGCCTGCCGGAAGGGCGCGAACAAGAGTTTCCCCCGCAAACACGCGCCGCCGCCCTCGGACCCGGACCCATCGCCCCCGTGCTTTTCTGTTTTCCGATGGTGGTCTTCATCATATCATTATCCGCGGTTTATCCCCCCGGATATGGAAAGAGTTTGCGATGGCTGACGTTTCGGACCCCTCCGATAAACCTGAAGAAACAAGCATTCCAGAAACACCTGAAAAACCAAGGCGAGAATCCACGCCACATCCGTCCTTCAGCGAGGAATTCGGAAACGCGCTGGAATATGCCTGGGGGCCGGTGCTGATCTCGGTCCTGTTCTCGGCCGCGCTGGCCCTGCCGGATGCCTCGCATGAAGCGCTGATGTCCGTGGCCGAAAACGCCATGCGCCCGCCGGTCGGCAGCGTGGCCGCGCTTTTTACCCTGATTGCCTTCTTCTTCCTGCCGCCGACCCTTCACCTGTCCACGAAATACGCCCTCGAAACTCCGCGCCATTTCCAGAAGCACAATGCGCAGGTCGAGCGTGTCCTGCTGACCTGGGTGGGGCGGCTGCCGCTTCTGGCGGCTTCGGTGGCGATCCTGCGGGTTCTGTTCGGCGAGGACCATATCAGCCTCGGGGCCACGGCGTTCCTGATCCTGCTGCTGGTGCTGAGCCTGTCCCTGACCCTTTCCGGCATCTGGGTCTTCCTGCCCGAAAAAACCCGCAATCGGCTGGCCGGGGCCGTCTCACGGGGAAGGGTCTCAGCAGCGTCCCAGCCGTCCGATCCCGCAGGCCCGATCACGCGACGGCTCGCCGCCCTTTATGGCCTTCAGCGCCGAGTAGGCATCGACTACCGACCGCATGCGCTTGCCGCCTGTGCCGTGATCCTGGTGCTGCTAGCGATTTTCCCGCTCTGGTCGGTCTGGCTGGGGCCGGTGGCGGTCGCGATCATCTTCGTTTCGGTCGCGGCACAATGCCTCGCCTTCCTGACCCGCCAGTCCGTTCGGCTGAGCTATGGCCAGATCCCGCTGATCCTTGTGGTCATGGGGCTGGTCATGGCGGGAACCGGCCGGCCGGGCAGCATTGCCTTTCTGATTCTCGCGGCTCTCTACGGCCTCGCGGTCTTCATCCACCCGGCAAGGGCCTCATGGCCCGAGCGGATCACCGCCGCGATGATCCTTGCGCTGGCGATCGGCCTGACCGCCTGGGGGTACAAGCGCCAGGACCGCTGCCCGGTGCTGGCGGGGTGCTATCTGGTAGAGACCGCGCCCCCGGAAACCGCCCCCGCAGCGATGGCGGACGCCTATCCGGTGTGGCTGGCGCAGCGCGCGGCCGAGGCCCCCGTGCGGCTGATCGCGGCCGAGGGCGGCGGGCTGTTCTCGGCCTATTACACCGCGCTCTATCTGGCCAAGCGGGCCGATGCGGAAGGCCCGGATTTTACCGATTCCATCTTCGCCATCAGCGGCGTATCGGGCGGCTCGGTCGGGGCGGCGGCCTTCTGGGCGATCCGTGCCTCGGGCGCCTGCGAGGACGCGCCGCGTGGCGACGACTGCCATCAGCGTATCGCCCGCGCCATTCTGGGCCGCGACTATCTCAGCCCGGTTCTGGCGCGCCTGTTCACCACCGATCTCGCGGATACGATCCTGCCCTTCTCGTCGGTAACGGACGGGGCGCGGCTCGACCGCGCCCGGCAGCTTGAACTGGCGCTGACCGGGCACAGCGTGGCCGCCGCCGGCGACGGCGCCATGGCCCTTGCCCGGCCGCTGGCGGCAAGCTGGACACCCGAGGCGCGGCTGCCGGCGCTGTTTCTCAATACGACGCGGGTGGCGGCGGGTGACCGGGTGATCCTGTCGCCCTTCACGGACCTCTCGCCCGACGAGTCCAGCGGCGGCATCGACGGCCCGGCGATCGAGGTCGCGACCGCTGCCTTCATGTCCGCGCGCTTTCCGATCGTCACCGCCGCCGCGCGGGTCGCCACCGGGACCGGCATCCAGCAGATCGTGGACGGCGGCTATTTCGACAATTCCGGCATCGAGACGATCCACGACATCCTGAACATCATCCGCCCCGCCACCCCGAACCCGGTCGAGGTGATCGTCCTGACGACCGAGGATCCCGCCACCGCGTCAGGCGATACAAGCCGCCTCAAGGGCACCTTCGGCACGCCGCTTTCCGCCTTTCTCGGCGCCTGGCATTCCCGCATGGTCCTGTCGCAGCGCAGAACCAGCGCAGCCTTCGAGGATCAGGGCGACGGGACCGGCCGGACGACCACCATCACCCCTTTCGCATTGCGGCTTCGGGATCTGAACTACACGGTCAGCTGGTATCTCGACCGCAATTCCTTCTGCCGGATCGAAGCCAACCTCAACACGGATCTGGAACCCGTCCTCGCAGAGGCCGATCCGGCGGTGCTGACGCGCCCTGCAAATTGCGGCGACTGATCCGGCGATCGGCTCAGTAGAGCCCGCCCGAGGACATGGTGCCGAAATCGGTCTTTTTCGGGATCACCTTCTTGCGGCCGGTCGAGGTGGTGATCGAGGTCGCCCCCGCCCCGCCGCCGGCCTCCCATGGCAGGATCACCTTCTCGTCGCCGAAGCCCGAGATGATGACCGGCGACATCCAGTCGGGATCGCTGCCGTCGCGGAAATATTCGGCCACGACATTGTCCCCCGACGCGCCGTCGGGCAGCCGCTGGCCGGTAAAGCGGTCGATCTTCACCCAGTGCCCGCCCGGCGGCACCGCGAAGGCGCTGCCGCCATATTCGCGCACCGCCTCGCGCATGAAGGCGTTGAAGACCGGCACGCACAGCGTCCCGCCATAGGCGTTGCTGCCCAGCGTGCGCGGCTGGTCGTAACCCAGATAGCAGCCGGCGACGATATTGCTGGTAAACCCGATGAACCAGACATCCTTGGCGTCATTGGTGGTGCCGGTCTTGCCGGCGACCGGCACCGGCAGACTGACCCCCTTGCCCGAGCCGCGCTGGACCACGCCCTCCAGCATCGAGGTCAGCTGATAGGCGGTGACGGCATCCATCACCCGCTCGCGGTTGCTGGCGATCACCGGTCCCTGCCCCGCCGGCAGCGCCTGCATGCCGCAGGTCTCGCAGACCCGCTTGTCATGGCGATAGACGGTGCGGCCGCGGCGGTCCTGCACCCGGTCGACCAGCGTCGGTTCCACCCGCTCGCCGCCATTGGCGAACATCGCATAGGCCGCGACCATCTTGAACAGCGTGGTTTCCTGCGCCCCGAGGGCATTGGCCAGAAACGGCTTCAGGTCGTCATAGACGCCGAATTTCTCGGCATATTCGGCCACCCGCTCCATGCCGATATCCTGGGCCACGCGGATCGTCATCAGGTTGCGCGACTGCTCGATCCCGGTGCGCAGCGGCGAGGGGCCATAGGTGCGCCCGCTGGCGTTCTTCGGCTCCCACATGCCGTAGGGTGTGTTGATGCGGATCGCCTCGTCCACGACGATGGTGGCCGGGGTATAGTTGTTGTCCAGCGCGGCGGCATAGACGAAGGGCTTGAAGCTGGAACCCGGCTGCCGCTGCGCCTGCGTGGCCCGGTTGAAGACCGAGGACTGATAGCTGAAGCCACCCTGCATCGCCATGACCCGGCCGGTATTGACATCCATGGCCATGAAGCCGCCCTGCACCTCGGGCACCTGCCGCAGGGTCCAGCGGACGAAGCTGCCGTCGCCGTCGCTGGTCATGGCCCGCACCAGCACCACATCGCCGACCGAGACCAGATCGCCCGCGACCTGCGCCTTGGCCTCCAGCCGCCGAGTCTCGCGGTTCAGCTTGCGCGCCCATTGCACGTCCCGGGCCGGGATCCAGTGGCCGTCGGCATCCTCCTCGATGCCCTCGATGCCGATGCGCGCATCCGACTGGCCGAGTTCCAGCACCACCGCCGGATACCAGCCGGGAATGTCGCGCGGCACCTCGGCCTCGAACAGCGCCCCGCGCCAGCCGGCCTCGTTGCCCAGCTGCTCGGGCGCGATGGTCTCGCCGGTGCCGCGCCAGACGCCACGGCCCCGGTCATAGCTTTCCAGCGCCTCGCGCAGCGCGTCCGCCGCCGCCGATTGCAGTTTCGGCTCGACCGTGGCGCGGATGGTCAGCCCGCCGCCGAAAAACTCCTCCTGCCCGAATTCGCGGCTCAGCTGGCGCCGGATCTCGTCGGTGAAATAGTCGCGCGGCGGCATCTGGCTGCCGGCCGAGGGATAGTCGCCGTTCTGTACCGATTTCAGCGGCAGCCTGGCTTCCGCCTCGTAGGTGGCCTGATCGATATAGCCGTTCTGCCACATCTCGCGCAGCACATAGTTGCGCCGCTCGGTCACCCGTTCCTTGGCGCGGACCGGGTGATAGCGGCCGGGCGCCTGCGGCATGGCGGCCAGCATCGCCGCCTCGTGCGGGGCCAGTTCCGCCAGCGACTTGTTGAAATAGACCTGCGCCGCGGCCGCGACCCCAAAGCTGTTCTGACCGAGGAAAATCTCGTTCAGGTAAAGTTCAAGGATCTGCTCCTTGCTCAGCGTGCGTTCCAGCCGCGAGGCGAGGATCAGTTCCTTCACCTTGCGCTCGACGCTGCGGTCGCTGGACAGCAGGAAGTTCTTCATCACCTGCTGGGTGATGGTCGAGGCCCCGCGCACGGTCGAGCCGCCGGTCTGCACCGCCTGATAGGCCGCACCGATGATGCCGCGAACGTCATAGCCCGGATGGATGAAGAAGTTCTTGTCCTCGGCGCTGATGAAGGCCTCCTTCACCAGATCGGGGATCTCTTCGCTGGGCACGAAGATGCGGCGCTCCTCGGCGAATTCGTCGATCAGCATGCCCTCGCCGGAATAGATGCGGCTGATGGTCTTGGGCGAATACTGGGCCAGCGTCTCGTGGCTGGGCAGATCGCGCGAATAGACCCAGAAGATGCCGCCCAGCGTCAGCGCCGCAAAGAACGCCGCCGTCACGATCCAGGAAAAGATCGAACCGAAAAATGACAGGATGCTGCGCAGCACGTCCGAACGCCTTTCAATCATCTGCTTCGTCTATAAACGCGGCCCGAACGAGGGTCAAAACAACACTGGCCGATCACGGGCCTGTGTGGCGGCTCAGCGCCGCAGCATCGTCGCCCGCACGGCCTCGTCCCGCGCCCAGCCGGTGACCGATTCGACCAGCACCTGCACCATCCTTGCGCGCCACAGCGGATCACCCAGATTGGCCCGGTCCTGATCGTCCGAGATGAAGCCCAGTTCCAGCAGGGCAGAGGGCATGTCGGGGGACTTCAGCACCGAGAACGCCGCGTCCTGCACCGGCCGCCCATGCAGCCCGATCCCCATCAGCGCCATGCGCGAGGTCAGGAAGCGGGCGAAATTCTCGGATCTCGGCTGGGTGTCGGTGCGGACGAAATCCATCAGGGCTGCGGCCAGGGCATCGTCCTCGCCCGCCAGATCGATGCCGGCCAGCAGATCGTCGCGGTCATGCCGCAGCGCCAGTTGCTGCGCCGCCCGGCCGTCCGAATCCGGATCCCACAGATAGATCGTTGCCCCCGCAGCCTGCCCCGTGGGCAATGCGTCGGCATGCAGGGACAGGAACAGTTGTGCCCCGGCCTCGCGCGCCAGGGTCATGCGATCCTCCAGCCGGACGAAACTGTCATCATCGCGGGTCATGACGACGCTGACGCCCCGCGCCTCCAGCGCCGTGCGCAATTCCTGCGCGAAGGTCAGGACCAGATCGGCCTCGGTCTGCCCGTCCGACTGCGCGCCCGGATCAAAGCCGCCATGGCCCGGGTCCAGCGCCACCACCAATCCCTCGCGCGACCCGGATTCGGGAAACTGGACCGGGCTCGGCAGATCGCGCAGGGCCGTCGCCGCACTGGGACGGGGATAGAAATCGGCGGTTCCGACGGGCCGCAGGGCCACGGTGATCCGCGATTGCGGATCGCCGGTGCGCTGCCCGGCGCTGGCCACGCGATAGGGGCCCGGCAGTTCGACCACGATCCGCGACCAGCCGCGCTGGAACCGCCCCCAGCGGATCGCGGGCACCAGATCGGCGCCGGGCAGGTCCTCGGGCCGGGTGCCGGACAGGTCGGCCCCCTTCAGATCGACGACCAGCCGGATCGGATCGGCCACCAGATAGGCGCGATAGGCCACCGGGCGGCTCAGCGTCAGTTGCAGTTCCAGCGGCGGCGGCCCCCACCAGCCGCGCCCGGTCCTGGTCAGCGACGAGGACCCCGGCTCAAGCCGCGCCACCTCCTGCGCCGGCGCGGCCGACACCGTCAGGCAAAGCGCAAGGATCAGCGCCAGCCACCTCATCGCGCCGCCATGAACTCCGCCAGCCGCCGCAGCCCCTCGGCGATATCGGCGGTCGCGCGGGCATAGCTGAACCGCAAGGTCCGTGCCCCCCGCTCGGGGTCGAAATCCAGCCCCGGCGTCACCGCGACCCCGGCCTTCGCCAGAATCTCCTCGGCAAAGGCCAACGAATCCCCGGTCAGATCCGAAACATCGGCATAGATGTAGAAGGCCCCTTCGGGCGGGGCGATCCGGGTGAAGCCCGCCTTTGGCAGCCCCTCCAGCATCAATTGCCGGTTCCGGGCATAGACGGCCAGATTTGCCTCGGCCTCGTCGATGCAGTCCAGCGCCGCCAGCGCGGCCACCTGACTGGCATGGGGCGGGCAGATGAACATGTTCTGCGCCAGACGCTCGACCGTGCGCAGATGTGTCTCGGGCACCACCATCCAGCCAACCCGCCAGCCGGTCATGGAAAAGTATTTGCTGAAAGAGTTTATGACGAAAACATCATCCGTCACTTCAAGCGCGGAATGGCACCGGTCGCCATAGGAAAGGCCGTGATAGATCTCGTCCGAGATCACCGCCATGCCCTTGTCCCGGGCGGCTTCGTTCAATGCCCGCAACTCGTCCAGCCGCAGCACCGTCCCCGACGGGTTGCCCGGCGAGGCCAGGATCAGCCCCTGCGCGTCATCCGGCAGCGCCTCGGGGCGCGGCTGATAGCGATCTTCGGGCCGGGTCGGAATCCCGACCGGCTCAAGCGACATCGCCCGCAGGATCTGACGGTAGCTGGGATAGCCCGGATAGCCCATGGCCACCCGGTCGCCGGCATCGAACAGCGCCGAGAAGGCCAGGATGAAGGCGCCGCTGCTGCCCGGCGTGACCACCACGCGCGCCGGATCCAGATCGACCCCGTACCAGCGCCGGTAAAGCCCGGCGATCCCCTGCCGCAGCCGCAGCAGCCCCAGGGCGACGGTGTATCCCAGAGGCTGCGACAGCGACCTTGCCAGCGCCTCACGGGCGCCCGCGGGTGCGGGCGTGCCGGGCTGGCCCACCTCCATATGGATGATGTGGCGGCCTTCGGCCTCGGCACGGGCCGCCGCCTCCATCACATCCATGACGATGAACGGATCAACCTGTCCGCGGGCGGATTGTCGCATGGCTCGGGCCTCGTCTGGTCGTTTTTTCCCGTCTTATCGCGCGGCCCCGCCGGACTCTAGCCTTTTGCGGCTTTCACGCAGCCGTGTTGCAGGCTTTCTTGCCAAGAACGCCCGGCCGGGCCAAGCTGCGGGCCGACCCATGCACGAGGATTTCGATGAAACGCCTGATCGCCGCGCTGCTTCTGACCGCGACACCTGTCCTTGCCTTCGACATCTCGGCCATGACGGACAAGGAAAAGGCCGCCTTCGGCGAGGCCGTGCGCGAATACCTGATGGCCAATCCCGAGGTGTTGATCGAATCGATCAACGTGCTGGAAGAACGCCGCGCCGTCGAGGCCGCGAAATCCGATCTGGAACTGGTCGCCGCCAATCGCGCAGCGATCTTCGAGGATGGCTACAGCTGGGTCGGCGGCAACCCGGACGGCGACCTGACCATGGTCGAGTTCATCGACTATCGTTGCGGCGTCTGCCGCCGCTTCGACGACGAAATCTACAGCATTCTCGAGGATGACGGAAATATCCGCCTGATCCTGAAGGAATTTCCTATCCTCGGTGAAGACAGCGAAAACTCGGCCCGCTTCGCCATTGCCGTCAAGGAAATCGGCGGGGACGAGGCCTATGCAAAAGCCCATGGCGAGTTGATCACCCTGCGCGGCCCGGCCACGATCGAGGCGCTGACGAAGATCGCCGGCACGATCGGCGTCGATGCCGACGAGGTCGTCAATACGATGAACACCGAATCCGTCAGTGCCATCCTGCGCGAGAACCGCCAGCTTGCCGAACGCATGGGCATCGCCGGCACACCGAGTTTCGTGATTGGCGAGGAACTGCTGCGCGGCGTGCCGGCCGCCGGCCTGACTGCGACGGTCAAGGAAATCCGCGAGGGGCTTTCGGGCGAGGGCTGATCGCGCCGAACGGCGCCCACTGCGGAAGCCAGCCGCCGCCCTGCTGGACTTGCCTTGTTTCGTTCCCTTGCCGCGCGAGGGAAGGTGCAATCCGCTGCCGATCAGGCGCTGCACCCTGCGACGCGATGCCTCCGGCGCCTCGGCCCGAAGGTTTTTGGCGATAGGTTTCCGTTCATTCTGCATTGAATTTGCAGTGCAATTTTCTGAATCGTTCTGAATCTTCGCTCGATGGGCGGCGGGGCGGTTTTCGCAACCGCGTCGGCAGTGATAGAATCGATCACACCGATGAGGGCAAGCATATGTCGATGAAAGTCGATACGCTGACGACCGACGCCTCGGGTGCCGAAGAACTGTCGATCGGACGCGTGCGTTTCCTGCGCGACACCCGCCAGCTTCTCGATCAGGCGGGCAACCCGGTTCTGCTGGGCGATCAGGCCGGGCGGGTTCTGGCCGTTCTGGCCGAACGCCCGAATATGGTGGTCAGCAAGGATGACCTGCTGAGCGGCGCCTGGGGCGACATCCACGTCACCGAGAACAACCTGTCGCAATGCGTGCGCCAGATCAGATCGGCGATCGGAGACAGGGACGGCTCCACCCTGTTGACCGTGCCCAAGCGCGGCTACAGGCTGGTCCCGAACGACCGCCAAGCGACGGCGCCAGAACCTCGGCGCGCAGGCCGGTCATGGCGGATGCGTCTGGCCGCGATGGCCGCCCTGGTCGTCGCCGCGATATTCTTGGCCGTGGGCCTGAAAGACCGTGACATGGCGGGTATCCCTCCTGCGACGGCTGCCTCCGCTCCGTCGCTCGTCGTGCTGCCGTTTCAGGACATGACCGGAGATGCGCGGTGGCAGCGGCTTGGAAACGGCCTCGCGGTCGGACTTTCGGGCGAATTTGCCCGGCATCGCGAACTGAGGGTCGGCGCGGCGGCATCGCTTGAGGAAGCCGGGAAGCCGTCATTCTCGCCCGCGGAGGCCGCAGATCGCTATGGCATGCGGATGATTCTGGACGGAACCATATTGGCCCAGGACGACCGGATTCGGCTGACCGCGCGGCTTACCGACAGCGAACGCGGGCAGGTGGTCTGGACCCGGAGCTGGGATGGTTCGGTCGGCGACATCTTTGCCTGGCAGGATGAAATCTACGAACGCATCGTCTCGATCATCGCCGCGGAATGGACCGGTGTCCTGTCGCAAGAGACGCTGTCACGCGGCAGGGCGCAACCGACCGACAGTATCGACGCCTATGAACTCTACCTGCTTGGCAGCGCCGAAAAGCACCTCTTTACCCCGGAAAGCATGAAGCGGGCCGAAGACTACCTGAAAAGGGCGCTTGCCATGGATCCGCAATTCGCCAAGGCATGGGCGTCGCTCGACATCACCTATCTCTACCTTGGCGATTACGCGCAGACCGAGGAGGAAAAGCAGCGATATTACGAGGCCTCCAGTCAGGCCAAGATCCGCGCCTATGAGGCCGACCCGAACGATCCCTATGTGCTGATCCGGTATTCAAGCTATCTGGCAAGCCAGCAGCAGCAGGACCGCGCTACCGACCTGTTGCGAAGGGCGGTCGAGGCCGCGCCGAGCGATGCCGACATCCTGGCCCATGCCACATTCGGGGCGGCCTGGCGCGGTGTCACCGGCCCCGAACCCGTCGGCTGGATCGAGAAGGCACTTTCCCTGACCCCTGACCCGCCGGGATGGTATATCGGCGCCCTGGGTTTCGCCCTGTTCCACGATCAGCGCTTCGAGGAGGCGCTGGGGGCCTTCGACCGCGCCCCGGACATGTCCGATGTCCTGGTCTTCAAGGCGGCGACCGAAGCCCTGACCGGCGACATTGACGCGGCACGCGAAACCGTGGCCGAGGTCAGGCGACTGGCACCTTCCCTGACGGCCGCGGATCTGGGCCCCAACAAGGGACAGACCATCGGCCCTTCCTGGGAGGCCTATTTCGAGGGCACCCGGCTGGCGGGGCTGCCGGGTTCTTCCGAAAACTGATCGCCCCGGAACCCGGCCCGCGGGATGGCTCCGGCCGTCGGATTCGCGCCATCCGGCCCCGCGATTGCGGCTCAATCCGTTGCGATGCTGCCGGACGCGGCCAGACCCGCGATCTCCTCGGCGCTGAAGCCGGCCGCCGCCAGCACCTCGGCCGTGTTGCCACCGAGGCGCGGGACCGGGTGGCGGATGGCGCAGGGCGTCCCGCCCAGCTTGATCGGAAAGCCCAGAACCCGCAAGGACGGGCCGTCCTGCCATGGCGTCTCGATCACCATCTGCTGGGCGGCGATCTGCGGGTCGGCCGCGACCTGCCCCAGATCCTGCACCACGCCGCAGGGCACGCCCGCCACGTTCAGCACCTCCAGCCAATGGTCGCGCGGCTTGCCGGCCATGCGGCTGTCGATCAGATCGCGCAGCTCGTTGCGGGCGGCCATGCGCTTGGGGTTGCTGTCATAGCGCGGGTCCGACATGACCCAGCCCAGATCCAGCGTATCGAGGAAACGCCGCAGGATCTGGTCATGCGAATTGGCCACCGCGATCTGCCCGTCCGAGCAGCGGAACAGCCCGTAGGGATAGACCAGCGGATGATCGTTGCCGGTGCGCGGCGGCACCCTGTCCGTGGCGAAATATTCCGAGGCGATATAGGCCATCAGGCTCAGAAGCCCGTTGACCATCGCCACCTCGACCGTCTGGCCCCTGCCCGTCCCGTCGCGCCCGATCACGGCGGCCAGAATGCCGACCGCGGCATAGATGCCCGCCACCAGATCGCTGATCGGGGGGGCGGCGCGCATCGGCGGGCCGTCGGCTTCGCCATTCACGCCCATGAAACCGCTCATCGCCTGGGCGATGAAGTCGAAGGCCGGGCGGTCGGCATGGGGGCCGGTGCTGCCATAGCCGTTCACGCTGGCCACGATCAGGCGCGGGTTCAGATCCTTCAGCGCGGCCGCGCTCAGGCCCAGCTTGTCCAATGTGCCGGGGCGGAAATTCTCGACCAGCACATCGGCATCCGCCAGCAGGCGGCGCAGCACCGTCCTGCCCGCCTCGCTGTAGAGATCCAGCACGACCGAGCGCTTGTTGCGGTTGAAGCCGGCGAAATAGCCCGAATGGCCGTCGGTCATCGTGCCCTGCCCGCGCACCGGGTCACCCTTGGGCGGCTCGATCTTGACCACGTCGGCGCCCAGATCGCCCAGGATCATGGTGCAGAACGGGCCCGACAGCACGCGGGTCAGGTCGATGACGCGCAGGCCCACCAGCGGGCCGTTCGGGATCTCAGCCATTGGCGGTCCTCACGCTGTCCATGGGGGCGGTCCTCAGACGCGGGCCGGCCTTCATGATCTGGCCCGGCAATTCGCGGCCGATGATCCGCTCGGCCAGTTGCGCGGCCCGGATCAGCAGATCCGGATCGGTGCCCGTTGCGACGCCGGATTCGTGGAACAGATAGGCCAGATCCTCGGTCGGGACATTGCCGGTGGCGCGCGGCACGAAGGGACAACCGCCCAGACCGCCGATGCTGGATTCGAAATACCGCGCACCCTGCGACAGGCCGGCATAGGCGCAGGCCAGCCCGACGCCGCGGGTATTGTGGAAATGCAGCGAAAAATCGACATCGGGCAGTTCAGTCGTCAGCGCCCGCAGCCATTCGATCACCAGCGCCGGGGTGGCCATGCCGGTGGTGTCGCCAAGGGTGATGAAGCGCATGCCGAGGTCGCGGTAGGCCCTGGCCTGATCGACCACCGCCCGCACCGCCACATCGCCCTCGAAGGGGCAACCGAAGGCGGTGGCGATGGCGCCCTGCAGCGCCACGCCCGTGCCCTCGGCCAGCTTCGCGATCTCGGCAAAGCCGCGCAGCGATTCGGCGCGCGGGCGGTTCACGTTCTTCAGGTTGTGGCTTTCCGAGGCCGAGGCGAACAGCACCATCGCATCCACCCCCGCCTCGATCGCCGCCGCGGCGCCGCGCGTGTTCGGGACCAGCGCGGTCAGATGCGCGTCCCGGCGCTGGCGGAAGGCGGCCATCACCTCGGCCGCGTCCTGCATCTGCGGCACCGCGCGGGGCGAGACGAAGGAGGTGATCTCGAACCGCCGCAGCCCGGCATCCAGCAACGACTGGATCAGCGCGATCTTCTGCGCCGTCGGCACGAAGACCGGCTCGGATTGCAGCCCGTCGCGCGGGCCGACCTCGGTGATGACGGCCTGTTCGGGAAAGCCCGCGATCCTGCGGCCCATCCTGTCCTCCCCTTGCTGGCGACAAATGGCGTTGCAATTGAATTCCATGTTGGTATACCAGCAACAAGGGAGGCGTCAATGACCGCAATTGCCGCGCATCACGGCGAGGATCGGGACCTGCTGTCCAGGCTGCGTTTCGCGATCCTGTCGCTGGAACTGCTGCCGGGCGAGCCGGTCAGCGAACGCGCGCTGGAACAGCAGTTCGAGGTCTCGCGCACGCCGATCCGCGAGGCGCTGTTCCACCTGCTGCGCGACGGGCTGGTGGTGCGCGAGGGGCGCAGCTATGCCATCGCGCCCTTTGATGTGGCCGAGATCGAGGAGGCCTTCGCCTGCCGCGACATCGTCGAGCCCGCAGCGGTACGGCTGGCCGCGCGGCTGGCCACGCCCGAGGAAACCGATGCCATCCGCAACAGCATCAATTTCAGCCATGACGAGTTCACGCCCGAACGCTGGCTGGACATGGCGCTGGATTTCCATGTCCGCTGCGCCGCCCTGTCCCGCAACCGCTGCATCGTCGCGGCGATGCAGGACGTGACCCTCAGGGCGTTGCGGGCGCGCTGGCTGACGTTTTCCTCGGCCGAGGGGCGGCAGGTCACGCATCGCGAACACAGCGAGATCCTCGATCTGATCTGCGCGGGCGACGGCGAGGGCGCGGCGCGCGCCGTGCTTGCCCATTCGGCGTCGGTGCGCGAGGAAGTACTGGAAACGATCGAGGACGCCCGCCGCTTCATGGGCCGCCGTGGCGTGATCGGGCGATAAGAGACAAGCATCCAACAACCAGGGAGAACAAGGATGATCCTGAAACTGAGCGGACTGAGGGCTGCGGGGCTGGGGGCGGCGATGCTGTTCGCCGTGCCGGCCATGGCGGCGGAATGCATCGCGCCGGCCGATCCCGGCGGCGGATGGGATTTCACCTGCCGCGAGGTCGGCCGGCTGCTGTCGGCGGAAGGGCTGGTCGAGGGCAATGTGCAGGTCACCAACATGCCGGGCGGCGTGGGCGCCGTGGCCTTCGCCAATGTCGCCGGCAAGCGCGCCGATGACGGCGATCTGCTGGTCGCCACCTCGACCGTCGGCATCACCCAGATCGCGCAGGGCAAATATCCCGGCGGCGTCGACCAGATGCGCTGGCTGGCGATGCTGGGGGCCGATGTCGGCGTGATCGCCGTCGCCAAGGACAGCGACATTCAGACGCTGGACGATCTGCTGGGGCGGCTGAAGGCAGACCCGACCTCGGTCGTCACCTCGGGGTCCTCGGGCGCCGGCGGCTGGGACCATATCCGCCTGCTGCTGCTGGCCGAGGCCGGCGGCGTCGAGGCGCTGGAGCAGATCCGCTGGGTGCAGTTCGACGGCGGCAGCCCGGCGGTCACGCAGATGATGGGCGGCCAGGTCGGCCTCGTCTCGACCGATCTGGGCGAGATCAAGGGCTTTGTCGAATCCGGCGACATCCGGGTGCTGGCGGTGCTGTCGGACGAGCCGATCTCGGCCTTCCCCGACCTGCCCACGGCGAAATCGCAGGGCTATGAGGTGACCGGCTACAACTGGCGCGGCTTCTATACCGGCGGCGGCGTCAGCGATGACGATTACAACGCCTGGGTCGAGAAGCTGAAGACGCTCTATGACAGCGCGGCGTGGCAGGAAACCGCCCGGGCCAGCGGGCTGGAACCGATCTGGCGCGGCGGCGACGAGTTCAACGACTATGTCGCCGAACAGAACGAACAGATGGCCAATATCTCGCGCGAGATCGGGGTCATTCAGTGAGCGACCGGCTCTCGGGCCTGTTCTTCTTCCTGCTGGCGGCCGGCTATGTCTGGCTGTCGGCAGGATATACCGCAGGCTTCGGCGATCCGCTGGGGCCTGCAATCTTCCCGCGCGTGATCGGCATTCCGGCTGTGATCCTTGGCCTGTCGCTGCTGATCTGGCCGCGGCATGACGCGGTCTGGGCGGGGCGCGCGGGGCTTTTGCGGCAGGCGGCCGCCATCACCATCCTGCTGGGCTATGCACTGCTGCTTGAGCCTTTCGGCTTCGTGCCGGCGACATTTTCCGCGATCCTCGGGCTGGGCCTGCTGATGGGCGCGCCGCCCCTGCGCGGGCTGCTGATGGCCGCGCTGGCCGCACCGGGACTTTATCTGCTGTTCGACCGGCTGATGGGCCTGCCCCTGCCGCTCATCGGCTCATGGTTTGGCTGACATGGACATTCTTTCGCTGCTCTGGGACGGGTTCGCCGTCGCCGCCCTGCCGATCAATCTGGTGCTGATCGTCGCGGGCTGCTTCGCCGGCACGCTGATCGGCGCGCTGCCTGGCCTGGGCCCGGTCAATGGCGTGGCGATCCTGATCCCGCTGACCTTCGCCTTCGGGCTGGATGCCACCTCGTCGATGATCCTGCTGTCGGCGGTCTATTACGGCTGCATGTATGGCGGGCGGATCAGCGCGATCCTTCTGAACATTCCGGGCGACGAGCCGGCGATCATGACCACGCTCGACGGCTATCCGATGGCCCGCAAGGGGCAGGCCGCGGATGCGCTGGCGATCTCGGGCGTGGCCTCGTTCATCGGCGCAACGCTGGCCACGATCGGGCTGACGCTGTTCGCGCCGATGCTGGCCAAGGCCGCGATCTATTTCGGCCCGGCGGATTATTTCGCCCTTTACGTCATGGCCTTCGCCACCATCGGCGGCATCAGCGGCAGCGATCCGCGCAAGACGCTGCTGGCGGCGCTGCTGGGGCTGATGCTGGGCACTGTCGGCCTCGACCCCTCGACCGGGGTGGCGCGCTATACCTTCGGCAGCTTCAACCTCTATGACGGCTTCGATCCGATCGTGGCGCTGGTCGGGCTGTTCGCCCTGTCCGAGATCCTGTTCTTCCTTGAAGAAAAGGCGCATGGCGGCGGTCTGGTCCCGCCGGGCCGGGTGTTTCCGCGCCTGACCCGGGTGAAAGAGGGGATCGGCGCCTCGCTGCGCGGCTCGGTCATCGGCTTCATCGCCGGCATCCTGCCCGGCGCCGGCGCCTCGCTGGGGGCGGTGATGTCCTACAGCTTCGAGAAACGGCTGAGCGACAAGGGCACCTTTGGCGATGGCGATCCGCGCGGCGTCGCCGCCCCCGAGGCCGGCAACAACGCCGCCAGCGGCGGCGCGCTGATCCCGATGCTGACCCTCGGCGTGCCGGGGTCGGGCACCACGGCGGTGATGCTGGCCATGCTGATCTCGCTGAACATCCAGCCCGGGCCGTTGCTGTTCGAGCGCAGCCCGGATCTGGTCTGGGGGCTTGTCGCGGCGCTGTATCTGGCGAATTTCGTGCTGCTGATCCTGAACCTGCCGCTGATCGGCCTGTTCACCCGCGTCCTCGGCCTGCCGGCATGGGGGCTGATGCCCTTGGTCGTGGCGATCAGCTATCTGGGCGTCTATGCGATCACGCATGCCGCCTTCGACCTTCTGGTGATGGTCGGCTTCGGCATCCTCGGCTTCGTGCTGCGCAAGCTGGATTTCTCGCTGGTGCCGGTGGTCCTCGGCCTGCTTCTGGGCATGGACATGGAGAACAACCTGCGCCGGGCGCTGTCGATTTCGGGCGGGGACTTCACCATCCTGCTGCAAAGCCCCATCGCCAATGTCATCTACCTGCTGACCGCCGGCTTTCTGGTGCTGTCCTTGTGGCTGTCGCGGCGCGGCTCCGCGATCCCCTCACGGCTCGAAACGCCCGGCGACTGATCCGCCGGGCAGATCCCGGCGCCGAGCCCGCCGGCTCAGCCCAGATCGGCGCCCAGCTTCCGCATCAGCGGCAGGAAGTCCGGAAACGAGGTGGCGATCGGGGCGCCGTCGTCGATGCCGACCGGGTGTTCCGTCGCCAGCCCGAGGACCAGGAAGGACATGGCGATGCGGTGGTCCAGATGGCTGGCCGCCGTGCCGCCGCCGGGCACCCTCGCCATGCCGTGGACGGTCATGCTGTCGCGGGTCTCCTCGACCCTGACGCCATTGGCTTCCAGCCCGCGCGCCATCGCGTCGATCCGGTCGCTTTCCTTCACCCGCAATTCGGCGACGCCGTTCATCACCGTCGGTCCCTCGGCGAAGGCCGCGATCACCGACAGGATCGGGAATTCGTCGATCATGCTGGCGGCGCGCTCGGCCGGCACGGTGACGCCCTTCAGCGGCCCGTGGCGCACCACCAGATCGGCGACCGGCTCGCCGCCTTCCTCGCGCGGGTTCTCGAAGGCGATATCGGCGCCCATCTCCTGCAGGGTGACGTAAAGGCCGTCGCGCGTCGGGTTGCGGCTGATCCCCGGCACGCGGATCCCGGATCCCGGCACGATCAGCGCCGCCGCCACCGGAAAGGCCGCGCTCGAGGGATCGCGCGGCACCGCAACCGGCTGGGCGCGCAGTTCGGGCCGGCCGGTCAGGGTGATGACATGGCCCTCGGCGGTGGTCTCGGCGCGGATCCGCGCGCCGAAGCCCGCCAGCATGCGTTCGGAATGGTCGCGGGTCGGCTCGGCCTCGATCACCACCGTCTCGCCCGGCGCGTTCAGCCCGGCCAGCAGCACCGCCGACTTGATCTGGGCGCTGGCGACCGGCGTGCGATAGCGCAGCGGCACCGGATCCTCGGCGCCGCGGATGGTAATCGGCAGGCGCCCGCCCTCGCGGGCGGTGATCTCGGCGCCGAATTCCGCCAGCGGATCGGTCACTCGCGCCATCGGCCGGCGCGACAGGCTGGCATCGCCGGTGAAGGTGGCGGTGATCGCCGTCGTCGCCATCGCCCCCATGATCAGCCGCACGCCGGTGCCGGAATTGCCGCAATCGATCACCCCTTCGGGTTCGGAAAATCCGCCGACGCCGACCCCGTGCACCGACCATTCACCCTCGCCCAGACGCTCGACCTGGGCGCCAAAAGCCCGCATCGCCTTGGCCGTGTCCAGCACGTCCTCGCCCTCCAGAAGGCCGGTGATCCGGGTCTCGCCCACCGCCAGCGCGCCAAGGATCAGCGCCCGGTGGCTGATCGACTTGTCGCCCGGCACCAGCGCCTCACCCTTCAGCGCATTGCTGCGGCGCGAGGTCATCGGACGGGGTTCGGCTGAATGCGACATGGAGACACCTTCTGGATTGCACGGCCCTTCTAGCGCCCCCGTCATGGCGCTGCCACCGTCTTCTTGAGCCCGCCGCCGCCAGTTCCTAGAACCGGCGCGTGAAGAAGGAACCGCAGATGACCGAACTGGATGCGCTGGCCGATCTGGCCGATCCCGACAGGGCCGCAAAGATGGCCGGCTATCACAAGGCCGGCCGGCTGTATCTGGGCGTGACCAATCCGCAGATTCACGCGCTGGTGAAGGTCTGGCGGTCCGACCGCGACCTCGACGGCCGGATCACGCTGGCCGACGATCTGTGGCAGAGCGATGTGCACGAGGCGCGGATCGCGGCCGCCAAGCTGCTGACCCAGGCGCGCATCCGGCCCGACGCGGCGGTCTGGCGGCTGATCGCCTCATGGGTGCCCGATTTCGACGGCTGGGCCATCGCCGATCAGGCCATGATCGCCGGGCAGAAGCGGCTGGTCGCCGATCCCGCGCGGCTGGACGAGGTCGAGACCTGGCTTGACCACCCGAACCCCTGGGCGCGGCGGGCCGTACTGGTCGGCACCCTGCCCTGGGCCAAGATGAATAACCCGAAGTCCGTCGATCTGGACCGGCGCGAGCGTATCCTCGGCTGGGCCGCGCGGCTGGCGGGCGAGCCCGAATGGTTCATCCAGAAGGCCGTCGCCTGGTGGCTGCGCGACCTGTCGCGGCGCGACGCGCCCCGGGTCCGCGCCTTCCTCGACCGGCACGGGGCGCGGATGAAGCCCTTCGCGCGGCGCGAGGCCGCGAGGCTGGTTCAGGACTTATAGACCTCGATCGTCGGCAGATCGGTCAGCGACACGCCGATCAGCTGCAGCGCCGGCAGCGACACCTGGCTGCCGCCCCCCGCCGGCCCGTCCAGCGGGATCAGGTCGACCTTGGCGGATTTGCCGTTCACCGGGTTCACGATCCGCCCGATGCCGCGCGTCTTGACCAGCGGCGTCTTGATCCAGAACCCGCCCTCGGTCGGATCGCCCAGCGAGGCGACGGTCGTGCCCAGCTTCGTCTCGACCGCGGCGGGGGCCTCGGCGGCGGCGGTCTTCTGCGCCGCGGTGGTGGTGTCCAGCTGCGCCGCGGTCGCCTTGGCGGCGGCCTTCGGCGCCGGAGCGCGGGTGATGGCGGCGGCGGCCGTCACCTGTTCGGGCGTCAGCGCGGTGTCGATCCTGCCCGGCTCGGCCGCCGCGGCGGCCGTGGCGGCGGGGCGGCTGGCGGTCGCCGTCACCCCGGCGGGATTGCAGCCCGCAAGGGCCGAAAGGACAAGCGCCATCGCCGCGCCGTTCCTGAACATCTGCATGAAGGACGCTCCCTGAACATGATCGTCGCGGCCAGCCTAGACCGCGGCCGGGGCCGGCGTCCACCTGTGGTTGCGTGATCGGCGGCGGCTTGTGTGCGGGCCGACACATGCCTATCTTGGAGGGCATGGAACTTGCGGCGAACGTCCCCCTCATCGACCCCTTTGCGCGGCCGATCACCTACCTGCGGGTATCGGTCACCGACCGCTGCGACTTCCGCTGCGTCTATTGCATGACCGAGCATATGCAGTTCCTGCCCAAGGCCGAACTGCTGACGCTGGAGGAACTCGACCGGCTCTGTTCCGCCTTCATCGGGCTTGGCGTGCGCAAGCTGCGCATCACCGGCGGCGAGCCGCTGGTGCGGCGCGGCATCATGGGCTTCTTCCGCGCCATGTCGCGCCATCTGGGCCAGGGCCTGGACGAGCTGACGGTGACCACCAATGGCAGCCAGCTTGGCCGCTTCGCCGCCGAACTGGCCGACTGCGGGGTGCGCCGCGTCAATGTCTCGCTGGACACGCTCGACGAGGCGAAATTCGCCCGCATCACCCGCTGGGGACGGCTGCCGCAGGTGCTCGACGGCATCCGCGCCGCCAGTGCCGCCGGGCTGCGGGTCAAGATCAACACCGTCGCGCTGAAGGGCGTGAACGACGACGAGCTGTTCGATCTGGTCCGCTGGTGCGGCGACGAGGGGCACGACCTGACCTTCATCGAGGTCATGCCGATGGGCGATCTCGGCAACGAGGACCGGCTGGACCAGTACTGGCCGCTCAGCGATCTGCGCGGGCAGCTGGCCCGGGGCTTCACCCTGACCGATCTGGCCGAACGCACCGGCGGCCCGGCCCGCTATGTGCGGCTGGAGCAGACCGGCCAGAAGGTCGGCTTCATCACGCCCCTGACGCATAATTTCTGCGAAAGCTGCAACCGGGTCCGGGTCACCTGCACCGGCGACCTGTTCATGTGCCTCGGGCAGGAGGACCGCGCCGACCTGCGCGGACCGCTGCGCGACAGCGCCGATGACGCGCCCCTCAACCGGGCGATCCGCGCCGCCATCGCCCACAAGCCCAAGGGCCATGACTTCGACTATTCGCGCCAGACCGTCGCCGGCCAGATGTCCCGCCACATGAGCCATACCGGCGGCTAGGCCCGGTCCGCAAGGGCCAGGCCGCCGCCTGCGCGGATCGGGTCCCTTGACCTATTCGACCTTCTCGATCTCGCTCGGCCGCCAGCTCTTGTCGAAGAAGGACGGCAGCGGGCTGTAAAGGCGCAGCAGCGTGAACCATCCCTTCGCCGGATCGGTCTGGATCCAGTTGCCGCGCGCCACGCCCTCGGGCTGGTCGGGACCGAAATAGATCGTCGTGCTGCCGTCGCCGGCCGCCTCCGCCGCCGGCGAGGGATAGCTCTGGCTGCCGGCCCGGGGATATTTCTGCGGCGTCTGCAACATCGATCGCGTCTGGTTGTCATACAGCGTCAGCGACCAGAAGGCCGCGGCGGGAATGTCCTTCGGCAGCACCATCCGGTAGGTCTTGGCGCCGTCGAAGGGCTGGCCCTCCGCGTCGAGGAACCCCATCAGATATTGCGAGCCGACGCCGGGGATGCGCATGATCATGCCCGGCGAATCCAGCGTATAGCCGTAATAGAAGGCGGCGCGGGAATCGAGGGTGCGGGCGCCGGTCGGCGGCAGAGGCTTGAACATGCCCTGCTCGAACAGCGGCGGCGGCGTCTCGAAATAGGCCCCGCCCTCCCACAGCATGTTGCCCCAATGCGAGCCTTCGTAATAGGCCCATTCCGGATGCTTCATCGCATAGCGCCAGTTCAGCGCCCGGCCCGTCGCCTGCCCGACCGCGGCGGCATCGGACAGGATCTTCTTCATCCGCTCGTCGGGCGCGAAGGGCTTGCCGCGGACGATCCCGATCGCCGCAAGCTGGCCGGCCAGTTCCGGGTCATAGCTGGTCGCGGGCTCGTTCTGGATGTTCTCGTTGATCAGCTCGAAAAAGCCTATATCGCTGGGCGGGATGGTGTTGAACGAACGGCCCGAGGCCTCGATGAACACCATCTCGGGGATCTTCGGCTCGCCGGCGACGCCCACGGCCCCTTCAAGGGCCTGGGCGATGCTGGTGCCGAAGGCGCCCGGCTGGTAGGGATAGACCTTCATGTTGCGCTTGATGTTCTCGACCGCCGGCTTCGGGTCGTTCCCGACCAGATTGGCGCGCGAGGCATAGATCGCGAAATTCGTCTTCGCCCGGGCGATGAAATAGCCGCCTTCGGGCAGCGGGCCGGCATAATCGGGGCCGACGACCAGATATTTCCCGCCAAGGCCGCGATCCGGCCCCGGCGCGCCGATATCGATCACCCAGGAAAACCACATGTCGTTGATCGTGCCGATGCCGCCCGAGGGCTGCTCGATCACCATCGGGCCTTTGCTCAGGTCAAGCCCGGTGAAGTAATAGACCGTGTCGGCATTCGCGGTCAGAAACAGCGAACTGGAATCCATCAGGTCCGAGAAGATGACGACATCGCCGGGCTTGGCGCCGATGTCCTGAACACCCTTGACGATGGCCAGCGCCGAGGCGCCGCGAAAGCTGTTGTTGTAGGCATTCAGCGCGCGGGTGAAATCCAGCGTGTCATAGATGGCCCGCGTCGCGTCCTCTGTCGGCACACCGTCGCGGAATTCCAGCGTTCCGGCGCGGGTCTCGATCCTGTCCGGCGCCGACAGCGATTCGATGGTTTCGGTCGAGACCTCTGCGAGGCCGGCATTCGCCGCGACAACAAGGGCGGCACTGCTGATTAGGATTCGGCGGATCATCGTTCGGTTCCTCTGAAATTTCTCTGGCGGTCCTGATACCTTCGACGGCGCCTCGGCCTGCGCGCAGGTCCGACGGCGGCCCGCCGCCATCCCGGATCATGAACCGGTCAGTGCAAACATTTTATGGATCCGGCCCTTCAATTCACCATCCATATTGCGCCAGATCCCTGATACCCGACGCCCCGCCGCCCCCCAGCGGGCGGCTTCGTCTGTCCTTGCCCTGTTAGATGTCCACTCAACCTTCTTTCCCTTCTATTTTGGGAAAGGAGGAATATAGACGGGCGCACCGCAGCGGCATTGTTGCAAAAGTCAGGGTCGGGCCGGGAACCCCCTTTCCCCGCCAAATTCATGCCAGGCGTTCAATCTCGGCAGTGCCGAGGACGTTGAAGCGGTTCATGAGTGCAACACGGATGTGGACTCGGCGGTCTGGCGGTCGGGGTCTTTTGAGGCGATGCGTTCGCCGAAGGACTTGAAGCATCGCATTCTCGCCTCGATCCGACTTCGGATATGGTAGCCGGACCATGCCTTCCAGGTCGCCCGGCCGAAGCGCCTGGTCGCCCGATGAATGTCATTGCGGGCTCTGGCGGCCGGGGTCCTCCTTCCAGAGGCGGCCGTTCCTGCGGATTGGTATGATTGCCGTGCCACCGCGATCCAGGATCGCAGCGTGGCATCGGCGGGTATCGAAGGCTCAATTGCCGGTCACGGTGCCGATCTGCTCATCGGGCGGGATCTGGTCCAGCAGGTGCAGCAGAACGGGGCTGTCGCCTTCCCGGCTTGGGGTAAACTCCGCGGCACGGATGTCGCCGGTGGCAGTGTCGATAGCCAGATGCACCTTGCGGTATTGGCGCCGGCGATCGGTGCCGTGCTTGCGGGCCAACCATCGCCATTGCCGAGAAACTTGATCCCCGTGCTGTCAACCAGCAGGTTCAGGGGGCCCGGCGCGCGGCGGTGCGTGATCTGCACCGTGATTGTCTTCTGCCTGCGGCTCAGGGTCGAAAAGTCGGGAACCGGCCAGTCGAGGCCAGCCATCTTGATGATGCTGGCCGCCATCCCCCCTCGCCATGGTCACTCGGACCAGTCGCGTTTCCATGGCTCGATTTGCCGAAGCGGAAGGCCGAACAGAACCTTCACCATGAGACAGAATTGCACAGCGGCCTCGGAGAACACTGGCGAGCGACCCGGGCGACCAGCCTCGGGGGCCAACCAGACCATGTCTTTGTCAAGCCAGACCAGCAACGAACCTCGCCGCTTCAGCACATCGTTGTAGGATTTCCAGTTCGTCGTGCGGTAGCGGGCGGGTTCAGGCTTGTTCATACAAGCCTCTTAACCCCATCGATCCAGAGAGTGAACCCTTCACCACAAAGACTTTTCCAACAACGCCGATGCGCAAGCAGGCGCTGCTCGATATGGCAGCGCGTCTCGTCAGGGTCGAAGAAGCGCGCTTCGATGAAGGGAATGCGGGGCATGGGGTTCCTTTTCCCGGCGCCAAGGGACGCCGTGCCGCCGGGCGACAGGGGCGCTGGCGGCGTGTTGAAATCAGAAACCCGGGTTGGCGGAAGGAATGGCGCGGCCCGGCGCAGGCGTCAATGACGGCGCTCGGCACCGGACCAGAAGAACAGACCGCGAGACAGCGTTGCCGTTGGCAAGGTCAGTCTATTGATTTCACTGTGAAAATGTCAGGACGCGCGATCCAGTGGCAGTTATATGGTTGCCAAAAAGGAAGAAAACCCGGCCGAAGGGAAGCATTATAGCGGCCGGAACACAATCACACCGTATCCAGATACAGTTCGACCGTCTCCTCATCCGACAGTTCGGCCATATAGTGCAGTTCCTGCCGCTTGGTCATCAGGTAGTTCTCGATCAGATGCGCGGGGAAGATGCGGCGGATCTCGGGGCATAGGGCGAAAGCCTCGATCGCAGCACCCCAGTCGCCGGGCAGTTGCTCCAGCTTCTTGTCATAGGCGTTGCCCTTGAAGGGCGGGGGCGGCTCGATGCGATCCTCGATGCCGTTCAGCGCCGCGCCGAGGATTGCCGCGACGGTGAGATAGGGGTTCACATCGCCGCCGGCGACGCGATGCTCGATCCGCCGGGCCTTCGGGCCGGACGAGGGGATGCGGATTGCCGCCGTGCGGTTCTCATAGGCCCAGCCGATGCCCGTCGGCGCATGGGCGTTGGGAACCAGCCGGTCATAGGAGTTCTCATGCGGGGCGAACAGCAGGGTCGAGCCGGGCATGGCGCGCAGGCAGCCGGCGACAGCATGGCGCAGGGCCTCGGTCCCCTCGTCGCCGCCATTGTCGAAGATGTTGCGCCCGTCCTCGGTCAGAACCGAGAAATGCATGTGCATGCCGCTGCCGGGCCAGGCTTCATAGGGCTTGGCCATGAAGCTGGCGGCAAAGCCGAACTGCCGCGCCACGCCCTTCACCAGCATCTTGAACAGCCAGGTGTCGTCCGCGGCCTTCAGCGGATCGGCCTGGTGCATCAGGTTGATCTCGAACTGGCCCGGCCCGGCCTCGGAGATCGAGGTGTCGGCGGGAATGTCCATCATCTCGCAGGCGTCATAGAGCGCCGAGAAGAACTGGTCGAAGGCGTCCAGCGCGCGCAGCGACAGCACCTCGCCGCCGGTGCGCCGCTTGCCCGAGCGCGGGCTGGGCGGCACGCGCAGGGTGCGGCCGGAATCGTCGATCAGGAAGAATTCCAGCTCGGTCGCCACCACCGCCTGCAGCCCGGCGGCCCGGTAGCGGTCGACGACGCGGGCCAGCGCCTGCCGCGGATCGCCCTCATAGGGGCGGCCGTCGGGATGGAACATCCACAGCGGCATCAGCGCAGTCGGCGCGTCCAGCCAGGGCATGGGCAGGAAGCCCCGCTCGGTCGGCAGCAGCAGCCCGTCGGGATCGCCGGAATCGAAGACCAGCGGGCTGTCCTCGATATCCTCGCCCCAGATGTCGAGATTCATTACCGAATAGGGAAACTTGGTGCCCTCATCGACCAGCTTGTGCGCAAAGCGTGCCGGGATGCGCTTGCCGCGCGCCACGCCGTTCAGATCGGCGGCGGCGACGCGGATGGTCTTGACGTCGGGATGTTGGCGCAGCCATTCCATGGCGGTCACCTCAGCAGTTGCGGGCGGTATTTCAGCCGACCCGCCGCACCGGGAAGATGCCTGTTCAGCCGCCGGTTCACGGTTCCGAACAGCGCGATCAGGATCAGGGTACAGAGAATGAAATACCCGGCGACGATAGGATAGGCGACGAAGGGGTTGAAGGTCTTGTCGGCGAAGTAGTTGGCGTAATAGAGGCTGTCGCCGCGCTGCTGGAAAGCCGGGAAGCTGGAGAAGAAGACCAGCGTCGTGGCGTGGAACAGGAAGATCGCCTCATTGGTATAGGCAGGCCAGCCCAGCCGCAGCATTGTCGGCCACATCACCCGCCGGAACTTGGCCCAGCCGGTCAGGCCATAGGCGTCGGCGGCCTCGATATCGCCCTTGGGCACCGACATCAGCGCGCCGTGAAAGATCTGCGCGGCATAGGCCGAGGTGTTCAGCACCAGCACGATCAGCGCCCCCGCCCAGGCCTTGGTCAGCCAGCTGGTCGCCACGGTGAAGCCGAAGACCTCGATCCCGGCGCGGGGCAGCATCACCATCGCCTCATAGGCGAGGAAGAACTGGATGAACAGCGGGCTGCCGCGAAACACGAAGATGAAAGCCTCGGCCGGTTTTCGCAGCCAGGGATTCGTGCTGGCCTTGGCCAGCGCCAGCGCATTGGCGAGGAAAAAGCCGAAGAACAGCGCAAGACAGGCGAAATAGAGGTTCCAGATCAGGCCCGAGCCGATCAGCGTGAATTGCTGGCACAGATCGAAATCCGAGCGCGGCAGCAGCCGCGGACCGATGCCGATGGCACGCAGCGCATAGTCCGAGATCGTCTGCGCGCAGCTCATGCCGCCCCCTTGCGCAGGGCCTCGCCCGCCATCGTCGCCTGCCCCGCCGACAACCGTCGCGTCAGCCGGGCAATGACCCGTTCCGACCCCCAGGTCATCAGCAGGTAGAAGGCCAGAATGGCGAGGAAGTAGTACAGCCGCCAGTCGGGATGCGGATAGCTGAAGGCGCTGCTCTTGGCGCCGCCCAGTTCGCGCGCCCAGTAGACGATGTCCTCGACCCCCAGCAGGAACAGAAGCGGCGTGGCCTTGATCAGGATCATCCACAGGTTCGACAGGCCGGGAATGGCATAGGTCCACATCTGCGGGATCAGCACCCGGCGGGTCACCTGGCGGCGGTTCATGCCGTAGGCCTCGGCCGTTTCCAGTTGCGCGCGCGGCACGGCCTGCATGGCGCCGTAAAGCACGTTCGCGGCAAAGGCCCCGAAGACGATGGCGAAGGCCACCACGGCCAGCGCGAAGCCATAGGCCTCATGCACCCATTGCGGGCTGGTCGAGAGCGGCAGCTTGGCGGCGGCGCAGACGACGAAATCACTGCCCTGCCGCACCGGCGCATCGCTGTCGCAGAGGGCCTTGTGACGCAGCCATTCCAGCCCCTGATCGAGGGCGATGGGCACGAAGAGGAAAAAGATGATGTCGGGAATGCCGCGCACCATCGAGGTATAGACCGTACCGAACAGCCGCAGCGGCAAGAGACGCGAGCGCGAGGCCATCGCCCCCCAGAAGCCGAACAGCAGCGCCACCGGCGCGGTCACCGCCAGCAACAGCAGCACGGTGCCGAAGCTGGCATAGAACAGCATGTGCTTGCCCGATGTGAGATAGCACATCAGCCAGGCAAACCCCTCGAGCGAGGCGGGATCGGCACATTGGGCGAACATCGGCAGGCACCGTTCGGCGGCCGCCCGCAGGGTGCGGGCGCACGGCCGGTTTCAGGTTATTCGTGGATCTGCGCGTCCTCGCCGAACCACTTCTTGATCATCTCGTTCAGGCTGCCATCCGCCTTCATCTCGCCGATGGCGGCGTCCAGCGTTTCGCGCAACTCGGTGTCGGACTGGCGGACACCGATGCCGATGCCCTCGTCAAGGCCGACATCCTCGCCCACGAAGATCAGGTCCTCGCCCTCATCGACATAGGGCCGCACGACCTCCTTGTCGCCGAAGGCCGCATCGGCCTCGCCATTGCGAACCGCCGCCAGAACCTCGTCGATATTGGCGAATTCGATCAGGGCCGCCCCGGTTTCGGCGATATAGGCGGACTGGACGGTGGCGGTCTGCGCGGCGATCACGCCGCCTTCCAGATCCGCGTCCTCGCTGAGCGCGACATAGGAGGACGGCGCCGGCGGCAGGTAGTTCTGGGTGAAGGCGATCACCGCCTTGCGCTCGTCATTGATGCTCATCGCCGCCAGGATCGTGTCGTAATTGCTCGACACGAGGTTCGGAATGATCGAGTCCCAATCGTTCTTGACCCAGGTGCAATCAAGTCCGGCCCGCTTGCACAGCTCGTCGCCCAGTTCACGCTCGAACCCGTCGATCTCGCCGGAATCATTGACAAAGTTATACGGAGGATAGGCGCCCTCGGTGCCCATGCGGACGGTCTGGGCAAGGCCCATCCCTGCGGTCAGGGCCAGAGCGGCGGCGGCGACAATCAGTTTTTTCATTATGTTACTCTCCCGTTGGTAGAAATCAGACAGCCATGGTGGCGCTGAGAAACTGGCGCAGCCGATCGCTCTGCGGCGCGCCGAAAACACGGTCGGGCGGACCTTCCTCGCAGATCACGCCCTGATGCAGGAAGACCACATGATCGCTGACATCATTGGCCAGGCGCATGTCATGGGTGACGATGATCATGGTGCGATGCTCGGCCGCCAGATCCTTGATGACCTTGACCACCTCCTGCTGCAATTCGGGGTCCAGCGCGCTGGTCGGCTCGTCGAAGAGCAGCGCCCGGGGCTGCATGCACAGCGCGCGGGCGATGGCCGCGCGCTGTTGCTGGCCGCCCGACAGTTGCGCCGGCCAGGCCTCGCACTTGTCGCCGATGCCCACCTTGGCCAGCAATTCGCGGGCGCGGGCCTCGACCGTCGCCCGATCCTCGCCCAGCACGGTGACCGGCGCCTCCATGACGTTTTGCAGGATCGTCATGTGGGACCACAGGTTGAACTGCTGGAACACCATCGACAGGTTGGTGCGAAAGCGCGTCACCTGCGCGCGGTCGGCGGGACGGCGCTCGAGCCCCTGCCCCGTCCAGCGCACCGCCTCGCCATCGAACAGGATTTCGCCCTGCTGGCTGTCTTCCAGCAGGTTGCAGCAGCGCAGCAGCGTCGATTTTCCCGATCCCGAGGACCCGATCAGGCTGATGACATGGCCACGCGGCGCCGTCAGAGAGACGCCCTTGATGACCTCCAGCGATCCATAGGCCTTGTGCAGGCCGCGAATCTCGATGACCGGGACCGTATCGGCGTCAGGCGTTTGGTTCGGACTGTCCATCGGCGCATTGGGCGTCAATCGTGCGGCATTTGCAACGGTCTTGTGTCGCCGTCGGGCCGATCCCGGCCCTTTCCCCAGCGTCAGGCAATCTCGATCGAATATTTCTCGATCACGGTATTGGCCAGCAATCCCTCGCACATGCGGGCCACCTCCGAGCGGGCGGCCTCGGGGTCCGTCGCGGTCAGATCCAGTTCGATCAGCTTGCCCTGACGGACGCCCGAGACCCCCTTGTGGCCCAGGCCGCCAAGCGCGTGGCGGATCGCCTCTCCCTGCGGGTCCAGAACACCGTCCTTCAACATGATGGTGACGCGGGCTTTCATCGGCTTGTCCTTCAGTTGATCGCGGTCGGTTTCAGGCTGGTCGTATTGGCCGGCATCAGGCCCAGACGGCGCGCGACCTCGGTATAGGCATCCGTCAGGCTGCCCAGATCGCGGCGGAACACGTCCTTGTCCAGCTTCTGCCCGGTCTTCAGATCCCACAGCCGGCAGCTGTCGGGGCTGATCTCGTCCGCGACGATCAGACGCATGAAGTCATTGTCCCAGATCCGGCCGACCTCGATCTTGAAGTCGATCAGCTTGATGCCGACGCCGTAAAGGACGCCCGACAGGAAATCGTTGACGCGCAGCGCCAGCGACACGATGTCGTCCAGATCCTGCTGGCTGGCCCAGCCGAAGGCGATGATATATTCCTCGCTGACCATCGGGTCGCCCAGTTCGTCGTTCTTGAAGCTGTATTCGACGATCGGGCGCGGCAGCAGCGTGCCTTCCTCCAGCCCCAGCCGCTTGGACAGCGAGCCGGCGGCGAAGTTGCGCACGATCACCTCGAGCGGGACGATCTCGACCTGGCGGATCAGCTGTTCGCGCATGTTGATGCGGCGGATGAAGTGATTGGGCACGCCGATATTGGTCAGGCCCTGCATGAAGAACTCCGACAGACGGTTGTTCAGCACGCCCTTGCCCTCGATCACCGCCTTCTTCTGGGCGTTGAACGCGGTCGCATCGTCCTTGAAATACTGGACCAGCGTGCCCGGCTCGGTGCCTTCGTAAAGGATCTTGGCCTTGCCTTCGTAGATTTTCTTGCGCCGCGGTGCCATGGGCTTGCGTCCTTTCGCCTCTGGTTGTCCCGCGCTTAGCGCAGAACCGGGTCGGGGGGCAATACAGGCTTGCGGCAGCGCCCCGCAATGGGCATATCGGGGGGAACTGCAACAGGAGGCCATGAATGACCACCTTTGACGACCGTGAACGCGCCCATGAGGCAAAATTCGCCCATGATGCCGATCTGCGCTTCAAGGCCGAGGCCCGACGCAACCGCCTGCTGGGCGAATGGGCGGCGGAACTGCTGGGCAAGACCGGCGAGGCGGCCCGCAACTATGCGATGACCGTGGTAACCTCGGATTTCGCCGAGCCGGGCGAGGAAGACGTGTTCCGCAAGCTGGCGGGGGATCTGGAAGGTCATGCCAGCGCCACGGAAATCCGGACCAGGATGGCCGAACTGCTGGTCGAGGCCCGCGCGCAGGTCATCAACGAAGGCAAGTAGGCGCACAGCCGGCATTGCCGACAAAAGGCAGGGCCACGCCTTGCCTTTTTTGCATCTGCCCGCGGTTTCGGGCAGGCGCGGCCGCAGGCGATCGGCAGGATCAGAAAGCCGCCCGGACCATGATCCGGGCGGCTTTCCGTTGCCGGGCAGGCCGATCCGTCAGAACTTGTAGACGGCGGCCAGCACCGGCCCGGACTGCCGGAACGAGAAATCGCCCCTGTCCGTCCCATGCTCGACCGCCAGATAGCGATAGCCGCCGCGCACCGCCCAATCGTCGTTGATCGCGTAATCGGCGGTCAGAAGCACCTGCCAGGTCTGGTCGTCGCTGCTGAAGCCGCCGTAATCGACGAAAACGGTTCCCTGCCAGCGCGGGGCAAGCTGCTGCTGCAGCCGCGCCCCCACCAGACCGAAGGTCCAGGACGTATCGTCCGAACGGTTGAAGGCACCGGCTGCCGTCGTCAGCGACAGGTCGCTCTGGACATCGAACCACCGCAGGCCACCGACCAGATCGGCCTTCGTCGTCCCGTTGTCATAGATGCGATAGCCGGCATAGCCATTCATGATCTGGATTGTCAGATCGGCATTTCCTGCCGTGACCCTCGGCCCCTTGACCGCCAGATCCGACCCGAGATCGTAATAAAGATAGTCCAGCACGAAGCTCCACTGACCGTTGCTGGCACCGAAGGCCCCCATGAACCCCATCTTCAGATCCGAGAGGGCATCGCTGAAGCTCAGCGTCGAATCGATTGTTCCCGCCGGCGTCGCCGCCGAGGTGTCAGTCTCGGCGGCAAAGAGGTAGATACTGACATCGAAGTCCCAGTCGCTGTCCTGAGCGAAGGCCGGCAGGGCAGCGAACGGCGCCGCCGCCAGAAGCAAGGCGCGTTGCCAACTGCAATTGATCATGTTCCCCTCATCATCTTGCGCGGCGCATCACCGCCCGGCAGGACGCATCCGAGGCGCCGGGGATCGTCGCTTCCCGTATGGAGATGCTGCACCTACGCCCGGATCACGGTCAACAACCCAATCACGCCAAGCGCCCTGCCCCGCCTTGGTTCGACAGCCGCCGGAAAGGCCCCGAATCTACCCCCGGAGATGACCTTGCGCGGCCCTCATGCCTGCGCCGCCGCCTCGGCGCGGGGATAAAGCCGCGCCATGGTCAGGCCGCGCGCCGTATTCAGCACCATCAGCGCGGCCCAAAGCCCGTGATTGCCCCAGAAAGGCGGCAGGACGACCAGCGCAAGGGCATAGAGCGCCACCGACTGCAGCATGGCGACCCGCATCTCGCGCGTCAGCGTGGCGCCGATGAAGATGCCGTCGAACATCCAGCTGGCGACCCCGATCAGCGGTGCGAAGCCCATCCAGATCAGGTATTGCCGCGCCTCGATGCGGACCTGCGGCGCGGTGGTCAGCAGATCGATGATGGCGCCCCCGAGGCCCCAGAAGACCAGCCCCAGAAGCAGCGCCCCCGCCACGCCCCATTGCGATGTCAGGATGGCGGCGCGACGCAGCCGGCCCGGCTGGCGCGCGCCGACGGCCTGCCCGACCAGGCTTTCGGCGGCGAAGGCAAACCCGTCCAGCGAGAAGGCGGTGATCGAGAGGAACTGCACCAATACCTGATTGGCCGCCAGCGTCACATCGCCCTGCGCCGCGCCCAGAAACAGGAAGGTGGTGAAGCTGGCCTGCAGCAGGACCGAGCGGATCATGATGTCGCCATTGACGCGCAGCAGGCGGTCCAGCTTGTCGCGCGCAAACAGGCTGGCCGCGCTGCGGGCCTGTGCGATCGCCGCGCGCAGGGCATGGCGGGCAAAGAACAGCCCAAGCGCCAGCCCGGCCCATTCCGCGATCAGCGTGGCCCAGGCGACCCCGGCCACGCCCAGACCGATCCCGAGGACGAACCAGACATCCAGGACCACGTTCAACCCGTTCTGAAGCAGTTGCAGGGCCAGCACGGAACGGGTCCGCTCGATCGCGATGAGCCAGCCGGTCAGGGCGTAAAGCCCGATCGTGGCCGGCGCCCCCCAGATGCGGATCGCCAGATAGTCGCGCGCCAGCGCCTCGACCTCGGCACCGGCCGGGGCGATGGCGAAAGCGGCCCGGAACAGCGGGTATTGCAGCAGGATCATCGCCAGCCCCGCCGTCCCGGCGATGGCCAGCGCGCGCAGAAGATGCGCCCCGACCTCGGCCCGGTCGCCGGCCCCGTGGCTTTGCGCGACCAGCCCCGAGGTGCCCATGCGCAGAAAGCCGAAGACCCAGTAGATCGAGGTCAGGACCACCGCCCCGATGCCGACCGCGCCGATCGGCTCGGGGCGGCCAAGTTGCCCGACCACGCCGGTATCGACCAGACCCAGCAGCGGAACCGTCGCGTTGGACAGGACGATCGGCAGGGCGATGTTCAGCACCCGCCGATGGGTCAGCGGGGCCGGAGGCGGGCTGGTCATGCCGGTCAGGATTGCGGCATCAGGAAATGGCCCGTCGCCTGCGCGATCAGCCGCGAGCGGTTGTCCTGCCATGCCTCGACCTGCACCGAGGCGTAGCGGCGTCCCGACCGGACCACCCTCGCCCGTGCATAGGCGTCGCGCGGCAGGCCGCTGCGCAGGTAGTCGACCGTGAAATCGATGGTCTTGGGCAGCCGCGGCAGGCTGTCGGGCACGGCCGCGTCCGGCGCGATGCGGCCCGATTCCAGATCCTCCCACATCACCGTCCAGGCCAGTTCGACAATGGCCGTCACCTCGAGGAAGGCTGCCGTCACCCCGCCATGCAGCGCCGGCAGCATCGGGTTGCCGATCAGCTTTTCGTCGAAGGGCAACACGGCGGTCAGTTCGTCCCCCCGGCGGTCAAAGCGGATGCCCAGCCAGGTCATGTAGGGCACACCCGAAACCAGCGCCTTCAGCGCTGAATCACGGCGCGACTTGATCCGGTCCAGCGGTTCGTTGCGATCAGTCATCGGTTGCCTACCTTTCCGCCGTGAAGGCGCCGGTCGCGGTCGCCACCGGATGCTCGCCCTCCTCGTCCAGCGCCACGGCGCGCAGGAAGGCCACGCTGCGGGTCATGTGATAGCATTCGGCCTTCGCCGTGATGCGCTGCCCGGGCGCGGCGGCGCGCATGTAGTCGATCCGCAGATCGATCGTCGCGGTGCTGCGCGGAGATGCCGGATGGGTCATCACCGCCGCCCCGCAGCAGGTATCCATCAGCGCCGAAACGACCCCGCCATGAATGACGCCGCTGCGCGGGTCGCCGACCAGATGCTCGGCCCAGGGCATGCTGATCACCGCCTTGCCCGGCCCCAGTTCATCCACCCGCATGCCCAGGGCACGGGCATGAGGAATCGCATCTATGAACTGCTGCGCGATCCGCGCGCGTTCGCTGAGCTGCTTGTCGTCCGTCTCGGAACCCATCTGCCGCCTCCCTGTAATCTGTCACCAGGCTTAGCCGCGCCGGCCCCATCCACTCAAGCCCCGCCGCAGCGGCACGCAGCTGCCGGTTGAGAAGCACGGGCGGACAGGCTAGCCTGTTGCCAAGATGCAAGCCGAAGGATCCAGCAGATGCCGGACGAGCAACTCCTCAGCTTCAAGGAAATGTGCGCGCGGTTCGAGACCACGCCCCGCACATTGCGTTACTATGAATATATCGAGCTTCTCAGCCCCAGACGCGACGGGCGCAGCCGTTTCTACAGCCCGCGCGAGATCGCCCGCATGACCCTGATCCTGCGCGGACGCCGCTTCGGCTTCTCGCTGGAAGAGATTCGGCAATGGCTGCTGCTTTACGAACAGAAGGGCAGCCGCGGCCAGTACGAGGCCTGGCTGGCCCTTGCCGACCGGCAGCTTGCCGTTCTGGACCAGCAGATGGCCGAACTGCAGGCCGCGCGCGACGACCTGAAATCGCTGCGCGACAGCAGCGAGCAGGAAATGCCGGGACTGACCGAAGACTGAATCGTCCCGCCCGTCGTTGTGACGTGGCGTCTCGCTTACGTTCGCGTCAACTTGTGCCTATATCGGTCTCGAGGATAGCGGCAAACCAAGGGAGGATCCGCGTCTCATGCCTGACGACCTGATGACAATTCGCGAGATGTGCGACGCGTTCGACGTGACCCCGCGGACGTTGCGCTTCTACGAATCACGCGAACTGATCTTTCCGGAACGCCGTGGCCAGCGCCGTCTCTACGACCGGCGCGACCGCGCGCGGCTGACCCTGATCCTGCGCGGCAAGCGCTTTGGCTTCAGTCTGGAACAGATCCGTCAGCTTCTGGAAATCTACGAACCCGGCGGCACGAATCGCGCGCAGATCGCGGCGACTCTGAAAGTCGGTCAGGAGCGTCTGGCAGATATGGAGCGGCAGCAGGCCGAACTCGGAGAGGCGATCGCGGAACTGCGCGCGCAGATCTCCGAAGCCGAGGCCCGCCTTGCCGCAATGCCCAGCAACACGCGTACAGGATGACACATGCCGATCTATAACGCCCCGACCCGCGACCTTCAGTTCGTCCTTCAGGATGTGCTCAAGCTTCCGGAAACCGGCCTTCCGGGCCATGACGAGCTGGACCGTGACTTCACCGAAGCCGTGCTTGACGCCGCAGGCAAGCTGGCCTCCGAGGTGCTGGCGCCCCTGAACATCGTCGGCGACAGCCAGGGCTGCCGGCTCGAGAATGGCGTCGTACGCACGCCCGAGGGCTTCAAGGCCGCCTTCGAGGCGATGAAGGAGGGCGGCTGGACCGCGCTGGACTGCGATCCGGACTATGGCGGTCAGGGCATGCCCTATGTGCTGGGCGCGGCCACGGGCGAGATTTTCGTCGCCGCGAACATCGCCTTCAACATGTATCAGGGCCTGACCCACGGCGCCTATTCCGCCATCCATGCCCACGGGACCGACGCACAGAAGCAGACCTATCTGCCGAAGATGGTCAGCTGCGACTGGACCGGCACGATGAACCTGACCGAGCCGCATTGCGGCACCGATCTGGGCCTGCTGCGCACGAAGGCCGAGCCGCAACAGGACGGCAGCTACCTGATCAGCGGCCAGAAGATCTTCATCTCGGCGGGCGATCACGACATGGCCGAGAACATCATCCACCTGGTCCTGGCCAAGGCGCCGGGTGGCGGCGAGGGCACCAAGGGCATCTCGTTGTTCATCGTGCCGAAATTCCTCGTCAACGAGGATGGCACGCTTGGCGAACGCAACGCCGTCTCGGTGGGCAATATCGAACACAAGATGGGCATCCACGGCAACTCGACCTGCGTCATGAACTTCGACGGCGCGAAAGGCTGGCTGCTGGGTGACCTGCACAAGGGCATGCGGGCCATGTTCACGATGATGAACGAGGCCCGTCTGGGCGTGGCCACGCAGGGCTATTCCTGCGCCGTGGCCGCCTATCAGAACGCCGCCGCCTATGCCCGGGAACGGCTGCAGGGCCGCGCCGCCACCGGCGCCGCGAACCCCTCGGGCCCGGCCGATCCGCTGATCGTGCATCCCGACATCCGCCGCTCGCTGATGGACCAGAAGTCCTTCATCGAGGGCGCCCGTGCGCTGGCGCTCTGGGGCGCGCATCTGATCGACCGCAGCCATCAAGGCGATGCCGAGGCGGATGGGCTGATCTCGCTGCTGACCCCGGTGCTGAAGGGCTTCCTGACCGACAAGGGGTTCGACTCGGCGGTTCAGGCCCAGCAGGTCTTCGGCGGCCACGGCTATATCGAAGAACACGGCATGAGCCAGTTCGTCCGCGATGCCCGCATCACCATGATCTACGAGGGCGCCAATGGCGTGCAGGCGCTGGATCTGGTCGGCCGCAAGCTGGCCGCCGACGGCGGCAGGCATGTCATGGCCTTCTTCGAGATGATCAAGACCTTCTGCCGGCAGCATGCCGACGACGCCGCGCTGGCCGCGGACTTCATCACCCCGCTCAAGGCCGCCTCGAAAGACCTGCAGTCGGCGGCGATGTTCTTCATGGAACGTGCCGCCAGGAACCCGGACGACGCCCTGTCGGGCTCTTACGACTTCATGCATCTCTTCGGCCAGGTGGCCATCGGCTACATGTGGGCACGGATGGCGGTCGCGGCGAGGCAGGCCCTCGACGCCGGCACGAGTGACGCAGCGTTCTTCGAGACCAAGCTGACCACCGGGCGCTATTACATGAAGCGGCAATTGCCGATGACCGCGACCCATCTTGTCCGCATCCAGAGCGGCGCCGAGCCGGTGATGGCGCTCAGCGCCGAAGCCTTCTGAGGTGCAGCGCCGCGCCCGACCTGCCAGGGCCGGGCGCGCGTCACCGGCAGGAGCCTCCGGCGGGGATATTTGGATGAAGAAGAAGCAGGAGGAGCGATCAGCCCCGGCCCACGCACCGCTAGCCGCATCTCGGCGCAAGCCGGGGCCTTCTCCTTCAGCGGTCATCGGCTTCCCAGCCTGTACCGCATCACCGAGACTGAATGGGAAGGGTTGAGGAAAAGTTAACCCGCCCTTCTTCTTCACGAAAATATCCCGCGGGGGTCCGGGGGCGCGAAGCCCCCGGCATCAAGGAGGAAAGATGACCGCGCAGCTCTGGTGCTTCGGCGAATCCGGCAATGCCTACAAGGCGGCACTGACAATGGAACTGGCGGGCTATGACTGGGTCGCCGTCCATGTCGATTTCTTCAACGGCGAGGCGCGCGGTACGGCGTTCCGCGCATTGAACGAGATGGGCGAGGTGCCGGTCTTTCGCGAGGGTGATCTTACGCTGACCCAATCGGCGGTGATCCAGCTGCATGTCGCGGAAAGGACCGGGCGTTTTCTGGGCCGCGACCGGAACGAGACACTGCGCTGGTTGATGTTCGACAATCACCGGCTGTCGGGTCAGGCCGGGCCGGCACGCTTCCTGATGAATTTCCTGCCTGAGGTCAGGCGCCCGCAGGGTGCCATCGACTATCTCGGGGGCCGGCTGAAGGCGACCTATCAGGTGCTGGACCGCCATCTGGCGGATCGTGCCTGGATCGCCGGTGACGACGCGACCATCGCCGATTTCGCCTGCTGCGGATATCTGTTCTACCCTGAGCCTTTCGGCTTCGCGCGCAGCGACTGGCCGCATATCGACCGCTGGCTGGACGGTATTGCCGCCCTGCCAGGCTGGAAACATCCCTATGATCTGATGCCCGGCAACCCTTCCGACCGGGCCGAGAAGGAGGACGCATGACCGACGCCTATATCTATGACGCCGCCCGCACACCGCGCGGCAAGGGCCGCCCCGATGGCAGCCTGCACGAGGTGACCTCGCTGGCGCTGTCCGCGCGGCTGCTGAACGCCGTGAAAGAGCGCAACGGGCTTCAGGGTCACGCCGTCGAGGACGTGATCTGGGGCAATGTCACCCAGGTCAAGGAACAGGGCGGCTGCCTCGCCCGCTCGGCCGTGCTGGCCTCGGATCTGGACGAGTCGATTCCGGGGCTGTCGATCAACCGCTTCTGCGCCAGCGGCATGGAGGCCGTGAACCTTGCCGCCAATCAGGTGAAGGGCGGGGCCGGTCAGGCCTATATCGCCGGCGGCGTCGAGATGATGGGCCGCGTGGCCATGGGCAGCGACGGGGCGGCGATCGCCGTCGATCCCAGCCTGGCGATGAAGACTTATTTCGTGCCCCAGGGCATCAGCGCCGACATCATCGCCACCGAATACGGATTCAGCCGTGAAGAGGCCGATGCGCTGGCGGTCGAATCCCAGAACCGTGCCGGCAGGGCGTGGGACGAAAACCGCTTCGCCAGATCCATCGTGCCGGTTCTGGACCAGAACGGGCTGATCATCCTCGACCGCGACGAATACATGCGGCCGGGTACGACGGTCGAGGATCTGGGCAAGCTGAAGGCCAGCTTCAAGGATATGGGCGAGACCATGCCCGGCTTCGACAAGGTGGCGATGCTGAAATACCCGCATCTCGACCATATCGAGCATATCCACCATGCCGGGAACAGTTCGGGCATCGTCGATGGTGCGGCGGCCGTCCTGATCGGGAACGAGGAGTTCGGCAAGGCCCATGGCCTGAAGCCGCGCGCCCGCATCCGCGCCACCGCCAAGATCGGCACCGATCCCACCATCATGCTGACCGGCCCGGTGCCGGTGACCGAGAAGATCCTTGCCGACAGCGGCATGTCGATCAGCGATATCGACCTGTTCGAGGTGAACGAGGCCTTCGCCTCGGTCGTGCTGCGCTTCATGCAGGCCTTCCAGGTCGATCCGGCAAAGGTGAACCCGAATGGCGGCTCGATCGCCATGGGTCACCCGCTGGGCGCCACCGGGGCGATCATCATCGGCACCCTGCTGGACGAGTTGGAGCGGCAGGACAAACAGGTCGGGCTTGCGACGCTGTGCATCGCGTCCGGCATGGGCGCGGCCACCATCATCGAGCGCGTCTGAGGAGGCAGGAACATGACCGATTTCACCATGAAGAAGGACGCCGACGGCGTCGCCATCGTCACCTGGGACGTGCCGGGCAAGTCGATGAACGTGCTGTCGCTGGAGGGTGCGGCCGAACTTGGCGGGCTCATCGACGAGGCGCTGGCCGATGAGGCCGTGAAGGGCATCGTCATCACCAGCGGCAAGGCGGATTTCGCCGGCGGCATGGATCTGAACGTCATCGCCGGCATGAAGCAGGGCGGCGCGCAGGGCGTGTTCGACGGCGTGATGGGGCTGCATCGCCTGCTGCGCAAGATCGAGCTGGCCGGCATGGATCCGAAGACCAGGGCCGGCGGCAAGCCCATCGCCTCTGCCCTGCCCGGAACCGCCCTCGGGATCGGGCTGGAACTGCCGCTAAGCACCCACCGCATCTTTGCCGCCGACAATCCCAGGGCCAGGATCGGCCTGCCCGAGATCATGGTCGGCATCTTCCCCGGCGCCGGCGGCACCACCCGCCTGACCCGCAAGCTGGGCGCGATGATGGCGGCACCCTTCCTGCTGGAGGGGAAGCTCTCCGATCCGAAGAAGGCCAAGGCCGCCGGGCTGATCGACGAGGTGGCCGAGGATCCGGTCGCCGCCGCGCGCGCCTGGGTGCTGAGCGCCAAGGATGCCGATCTGGTCAAGCCATGGGACGCCAAGGGCTACAAGATGCCGGGCGGCGAACCCTTCCATCCTGCCGGCTTCATGACCTTCGTGGGCGCCAGCGCCATGGTCCACGGCAAGACCATGGGCGTCTATCCGGCCGCCAAGGCGCTGCTGAGCGCGGTCTATGAGGGCGCGCTGGTGCCCTTCGATCAGGCGCTGAAGATCGAGGCGCGCTGGTTCACCAAAGTCATCATGAACCCGTCATCGGCGGCGATGATCCGCAGCCTGTTCATCAACAAGGGCGCGCTTGAGAAGGGCGCGAACCGCCCCGATGCCCCCGACCAGACGGTGAGAAAGGTCGGCATCCTCGGCGCCGGCATGATGGGCGCGGGCATCGCCTATGTCTCGGCCATGGCCGGGATCGAGGTGGTGCTGATCGACGCCAGGCAGGACGCCGCCGAGCGCGGCAAGGCCTATTCCGAGAACCTTCTCGACAAGGCGATCAGCCGCAAGAAGGCAACCGAGGAGAAGAAGGCCGAGGTGCTGGGCCGGATCACCGCCACGACCGATTATGCCGCGCTGGAAGGCTGCGACCTGATCGTCGAGGCGGTGTTCGAGGATCCGGCCGTCAAGGCCGAGGTCACCGCCAGGGCCGAGGCGGTGATCCCGCAGGACGCGATCTTCGCCACCAACACCTCGACCCTGCCGATCAGCGATCTGGCGAAGGCCAGCAAGCGCCCCGAACAGTTCATCGGCATCCATTTCTTCAGCCCGGTCGACAAGATGGCGCTGGTCGAGATCATCAAGGGCCGCGAAACCGGCCCGCGCGCCGTCGCCAAGGCGCTGGATTTCGTCCGCCAGATCCGCAAGACGCCGATCGTGGTGAACGATGCGCGCTTCTTCTATGCCAACCGCTGCATCATCCCCTATATCAACGAGGGCGTGCGGATGGTGGCCGAGGGCGTGAACCCGGTGCTGATCGAGAACGCCGCCAAGCTGATGGGCATGCCGCTGGGCCCGCTGCAGCTGGTGGACGAGACCTCGATCGATCTGGGCGTGAAGATCGCCAAGGCGACGCGGGCGGCGATGGGCGATGCCTATCCCGACGATGCGGTGGACGAGGTGCTGTTCTGGCTGGCCGATCAGGGCCGTCTGGGCCGCAAGTCGAATGCCGGCTTCTATGCCTATGACGAGGCCGGCAAGCGGCAGGCGCTGTGGGAGGGGCTGGACGCGAAATACCCGCGCGCCGGGGAACAGCCCGACCTGCACGAGGTCCAGCACCGGCTGATGTTTGCCCAGACCCTGGAAGCCGTGCGCGCGCTGGAAGAGGGCGTGCTGGAGGATATCCGCGAAGGCGATGTCGGCGCGATCCTCGGCTGGGGCTTCGCGCCCTGGTCGGGCGGGCCGTTCAGCTGGCTGGATATGCTGGGCGCCGCCCGTGCGGCCCGGATCTGCGACGACCTGACCGCCCGGCATGGCGCGCGTTTCGCGACCCCCGCCCTGCTGCGCGAGATGGCCGCCCGGGGCGACAGCTTCTATGACCGTTTCGGCGCGAAACGGCAGGCTGCCTGACACCGGCGGGCCAACAGCGTCTGCATGAACCAAGGGCCGTTGCGGCTCTGCAAGGGGGGCGGAACTTTCGCCCCCCTGTCTTGTTGCACGAGGCGCGAATCAGCATATGCTGCGGTGCAACAGACCGCCGCCCCCCTGCCGCCCGGCCATGAGACGAGGACGACTGAGATGACCGACGAGACCCGCCGCCGCGCCGAAGCTGCGCTGAAGGATATCGAGGAGATGACATCGGTCGTCCTGCCCGAACCCGGACAGGGGCCGGTCGCGCTTGAACAGGCCGATACGGCCACCAGCGCCGAAATCCGCCGCCGCATGGATGAGATCGATCTGGGCGACAGCGGCTCGATCGTCCGTTTCGGCACCCGCGCGCAGGCCGGATTGCAGGAAATCAGCCAGAAGATGCTGGCCGATGTGAAGAACAAGGATGTCGGCCCGGCGGGCGAAAGCCTGCGCGAGATCGTCACCACCATCCGCGGCTTTTCCAGCTCGGAACTCGACATGCGGCGCGATCGCAGCTGGTGGGAAAAGCTGATCGGCCGCAGCGCCCCCTTCGCCAAATTCGTCGCCAATTACGAACAGGTGCAGACCCAGATCGACCGGGTGACCTCGGATCTGGAAGGGCATGAGCAGCGGCTGCTGAAGGATATCAAGGCGCTGGACCTGCTCTATGAGCGCACCCTGGCCTTCTATGACGAACTGGCGCTGTATATCGCGGCAGGTGACGCCAAGCTGACGGAACTCGACAGCGAGGTGATCCCCGCCCGGCAGGCCGCCATCGACGCCGCCGCCGATCCCGATCAGGTGATGGAGGCGCAGGGGCTGCGCGACATGCGCGCCGCCCGCGACGATCTGGAACGCCGGGTCCACGATCTGAAACTGACCCGGCAGGTGACGATGCAGTCCCTGCCCTCGATCCGGCTGGTGCAGGAAAACGACAAGTCGCTGGTCACCAAGATCAACTCGACGCTGGTGAACACCGTGCCGCTGTGGGAAACGCAGCTGGCGCAGGCCGTGACCATCCAGCGCAGCGCCGAGGCGGCCGCCGCCGTGAAGGAGGCCGGCGATCTGACCAATGACCTGCTGACCCGCAATGCCGAGAACCTGCGCCAGGCCAATGCCCAGATCCGCACCCAGACCGAGCGCGGGGTCTTCGACATCGAGGCGGTGCGTACCGCCAATGCCGAACTGATCGCCACCATCGAAGACAGCCTGCGCATCGCCGATGAGGGCCGCGCCCGTCGCGCCGCTGCCGAGGACGATCTGACCCGGATGGAAACCGGGCTGCGCGACGCGCTGGCCTCGGCCAGCGCCGGGCGTCCGGCGGCGGCACAACCGGACGCGACGGCCCGGTGATGCCGGCGGCGGCTCTCCATCCCGCAGGGCTGGGCCTGATCCTGCTGCTTGCGGCCTGCACCGCCAGACCGACGGTGGCCCCCGTGCCGCCTGTGCCCCGCCCGGAACAGCCTCCTGCCGAGGCCCAGGGCCCCAGCCAGGCCGACATTCGTCACGCCCGGGCCGAACGCAACCGGGCGCTGAATGAGACTGCCGCCAGCGCCCAGGCGGCCGGCAGCGGCCCCGACGAGATGCAGCGCGCCTATTACCGCTCGATCGAGGGCAGGCTGCTGGCCGAGGGCCGCATGCGCCGCGATCGGGTCCCGATGGATGCACCGATCGACGCCGACAGCCTGGTGCGCGACTTTGTCCAGATCGCGCTGCGCGACGAATACAGCCGCAGCGGCGACGAACTGATCCCCGACGCCCGCAGCGCGCCGCTTCGACGCTGGCAGGCGCCGGTCCGGCTGCAGCTGGAATTCGGCGCCTCGGCCGACAGCGCCCTGCGCCGCGCCTATCATGGCGAGATCGCGGATTTCGCCGTGCAGATGCAGAAGGCAAGCGGCCATCCCGTCACGCTGACCGGGTCGGGCGGCAACTTCTTCGTGCTGGTCCTGACCGAGGACGAAAGACAGACCATCGGCCCGCGCCTGCAGCAACTGGTTCCGGGCCTTCCGGCGCAGGACATCTCGGCGCTGAGCCAGCTGGACCGCGACAATCTCTGCTCGGTCTTTGCCTATTCACAGGGCAGTTCGGCGGCCTATGTCCGGGCCATCGCCCTGCTGCGGGCCGAACTGCCGACCCGGCTGCGCAGTTCCTGCATCCATGAAGAACTGGCACAGGGCATGGGTCTTGCCAATGACAGCCCCGCCGCCCGCCCCTCGGTCTTCAACGATGACGAGGAATTCGCCCTGCTGACCCTGCATGACGAACTGCTGCTGAAGATCCTCTACGATCCGCGGCTGCGCCCGGGCATGACCGAGTCCGAGGCGGTCCCGATCGTGCGCAGGATCGCCGGAGAACTGCTTTCGCAGGGCAGCTGACCCGGGAACGGCGGCGCGCGCCCCGACGGACCCGTTTGCCAGCGCCGCCCTGCCGTGCCAATCTCGCCCGCGACTGCCCGGCGCGACCGCGCCCGGGCCGGCTGACGCAGGAGGTCACGATGAGCATCCGCTATTTGCACACGATGGTCCGGGTGAAGGATCTGGACGAAACGATGGCGTTCTTCCGCCTTCTCGGCCTCGAGGAAACCCGCCGCATCGACAATGACAAGGGCCGTTTCACGCTGGTCTTCATGGCCCCGCCGGGCCAGCCGGAATGCCCGGTCGAACTGACCCACAACTGGGACGGCGACGACGGGCTGCCCGCCGACAGCCGCCATTTCGGCCATCTCGCCTATCGGGTCGGCAATATCTACGAGACCTGCCAGAAGCTGATGGATGCCGGCGTGACGATCAACCGGCCGCCCCGCGACGGCCATATGGCCTTCGTGCGCAGTCCCGACAACATCTCGATCGAAATCCTGCAGGAGGGCGACCACCTGCCGCCCCAGGAACCCTGGGCCGGCATGGGCAATACCGGGCATTGGTAATGCTGCCGGCGCCGACCGCCGAAGCCGGGCAGGGCCTGCGGGCCGGCCGGCTTCGGGGATTGGCGGATGTCAGTAGATATAGCGGATCTGCTCGGACCAGAAACGTTCGATCCGGCGGTTCTGCATGTTGACCTGATCCAGCGGCGGATCGTCCAGAACCCCCGACATGGCCAGCCCCGCCGCGTGGCGCAGGAAGAGGCCATGCACCAGCAGCCGCACCTCCTGCCCGGCATCGGTCAGCCGCACCCGGACCGAGCGGCGATCCATGTCGCACCGCTCGTGATGGACATATCCCATCGCGACCAGCTTCTTCAGGTTGTAGCTGACATTCGATCCCTGATACATGCCGCGCGACCGCAGCTCGCCCGCAGTCACTTCGGCCTCGCCCAGATTATAGATGATCAGCGCCTGCACCGGCGTCAGGTCGTTGCGGCTCAACCGCTCGAATTCGTCCTTCACCAGATCCTGCATCAGCCGGTGCATCCGCTCCAGAAGCTGCAGCGATTCCAGATAGGCCTCGGTCGTATCGGCGGCAGAATCGTCCAGTGCGGGAAGGTCGTGCTTATGGTGTTCGAACTGTGACATGTGACTCAGCATGGCAGTTTCCGGTCCTGTACGTATCTCGTCACCGGTCACCTTGCCCGAAAAACACGAATCTTCGGTTAATGCGGACAGAACGCCTCCACGACCCCGTCCGGCCCCGTTTCTAGGGCCTGTTGACGTTCATGATTGAACGAAGCCGCTGACGCGGGAGAGGTGTCTGTGTTGGCGGGAATGGCCCCCTGATGGGAAGGTTTGGTTGCTGAAGACCAACCTTTCATCAGGAGACCCTCCCATGGCTGATGCCACATCAG
>NZ_JAHKNG010000059.1 GCF_018860165.1 Paracoccus marinaquae | reverse complement strand
TCGGGCAGATGGGTGATGGTAGCTTCTGACATGTGGCATATCCCTTTCTCGGCTGAGAATTGACGGCGCGTAGACACCGCCTTGATATGCCGCCCCTCAGGGCATCACCAACTTTCAAGCATTACTCCGGTTTGCCTTGAACGCCCGTCAAGTGCAGACCACTTTTGGCACAGCAGCCACCTCGATGGTCACTTCCGCAGGTCCTGCAGCCCCAGCTCCTCCCACATCCAGCCGAAATCATACCCGGCAATCGGACCGCCTTCCTGCCGGGCGCTGCCGTTTTCCAGATATTTCAGCCATTCGACCACCTTCTTCCGCCCGGCCGACGTGCGGACGGCCGCGCGCGGCGACTTGCCGCCAAGGGCGGGAATCGGCGCGTCCAGGGTCTCGCGGTAATGCCGGTCCATATGCTCCTGCATCAGTTGCCGGGCGATTTCGGGCGGGATCGCATCGGCGCCGTCCTGCGCCCCATCATCGTGATGTTGGCTGCGCATCTGCTCCATAGTCCGGATCGCCGTCAGCGGGCGTTTAAGCAGATCGCCGCAGGCCTCCGTCACCAGCGCCTCGACCCTGACCGCACGCGCGGCCGAGTTGACGTTGACGAGCAGCGCCTTGCCCTTCAGCTCCAGCGTGCCCAGCACCGTGGCCCCGTCCATCTGCGTGTCCAGCATGATGCCGCCGCCCGCCTTGCCACCCTTGCCCTTGCACACGGCCAGCCAGTTCCAGAACTTCGGCCCTTCGGGTTCGAAGACCTTCACCCGGTCCAGCCGTTCAGCCACCGCCTTCTGCGTCACGCCGCTGGCCAGCGGAAAGCGCAGATCATGGAACTGCACATCGTCACCATCGGAATTGCTGAGCTGGATTTCCGCCGGGCTGAGTACGCGGTCGAGTTCGGTGAACAGCCAGGCGGCGGTGAAGATCGGCGCGCAGCCCAGCAACTGTTCACGGCTCAGCCGCAACGCATCACGCTTCTTCAGCTTCAGCGCATCGCGCAGCCCCTCGAACAGGAACTCCACCGTCTCGGTCCGGAACGGCAGCAGCGCGCCCGAGATGACATGGTGATCGCGCTGGGCCACCACCCGCACGGCAATCCGATCCCATTGCTTCATCGTGCGGCTGGCGGATTTTTCGCGCACGGTGACAGGATCGGCATCTGTCAGCAGATCGCGTAGCGCCATCGATGTGCCGGGTTGGACATCGCTGACCTCGTAGAGGCTGACCGGCGTGTCGCGCAGGGCTGCAAAGTAATCCCGGTTGAGCGCCGTTTCCTTCCAGCCCCGCCGCTTCAGATAGAGATCGACGATATTGCCATCCTCGTAGCGGCAGGACAGGAAATCCTCGAAGCCGCAGCCCCAGAGCACGCCCGACCACTGTTCGCCAAGCAGATCGATCAGCCCGTCATGGTCAATTTCGAACTCTTCCAGCGCTGGCATCAGGTGCTCGGCAACGACCTCCTGCAGACGTTCGCGCCAGTCGCCCTCCCGGCCGATGAAGGTGAGCAGATCGGAAATGTCGTTGCGCTCAGCCATGATTTTCTCCGCATGTGACTGCCCCGCTTCTAGCCCGACAGAGGCATCCGATGCCACCGCCGAAACACCCCTCCGATCCACATCGCGGCAGCATCCGCGTGGTTGCACGGCGACGCATGTTCTTGACTTGTTCCCTCCGGGCAAACAGTGCAGAAACACGCGCAAGAGGAGAATCAAGCTCAACCGCAAGCATAGCAACCTCATCGGAATATAGCTCAGGGACTGGAAATCGGGCGCAAGGAAGCGCCCTGCCCTTATTGCCGCCAATTCCACTTCCCCCCGCACCTTCGGGCGCTGGCTGCACCGGGTTTGAGCGACGGCGATCCTCTGCAGAAACGGAGAGGATAAGATCATGGCCCTGCCGCCGCGCACGCATTACACTCTGCACGAAGTCACCGCCCGCTGGGGTTGCAATATCGCCGATATCGCCGGCTGGGCGGATGCGGGCCGGTTCCGGGTCATGACGGGTATCGCGGTGGTGCATTGTGGTAGCGAGACCGTGGCGGGCAAGGTCGTCTTGTCGCCGATGGAACTGCTGCCGCTGTTTCGCCGCTGCGGTACAGGCCCTACGGAAGGCGTCATGCGCCGCATCCAACCCATCGACCGGGAAGACTGGCTGCTAATCACGGATCCTGCGGGCGGCGTTCCAGTGGCCATCGCCGATATGCTGATCCTGGCCGAGGAAGTTCACGCCTTCGAAGACGAGAACGACATGGTGCGACGCGTGGCATCCGGACCAGGCGCGGCGACGCCATATGACTGGGAGGGGATGAATGTCGCATTGATCACACGGATTCACGATCAGGGGCTGCCACCGACACAGGCCGAGTTGATCGCCGAGATGCAGGACTGGTTCGCCGATCAAACCGATGGCGAGCGGATTCCCGACGGCCGTAGCATCCGGCGGCGGGTCACGCCGGTCTGGAAGGCGCTGCGACGCGAGGAAGCGTGACGATCGCCACCGAAGCGGGACGGATCAGGCAGATCGCCGATCTTTTGCCGCGCTGGCATCATGCACCAGCCGGGGCTTCGGCTGGAAGGCGCTGGCCACGGCATCGACCCCGGCGCGCAGGGGCGAATCCATCAAGTGGGCGTAGCGCAAAGTCGTCTGCATCTGGCTGTGGCCCAGCAGTTTGCCGATCATCTCCAGCGAGGCCCCGCCACTGACCAGCAGCGAGGCGAAGGTATGGCGCAGATCGTGGATGCGAACATCCTCCAGCCCGCATTCCTTCTGCACCCGCGCCCAGAAGCGACGGACCTCCTGCACCGGCTGGCCCGGTGTGTCGCCGGGAAAGAGCCACGGCACGCCCTTCGGCACCAGCATCAGCCGATGCCGCACGACGGCAGCGGTCTCGTCGGAAATCGGCACCCGATGGGCGCGGCGCTGTTTCGTCATGGCGGGCGGTTTCGACCAGCTCATCTGTTCGAGGTTGAACTGCTCGAACCGGGCCTGCCGCACCTCGCCCAACCGCGCACCGGTCAGCATGCAGAGCCGGATGATGTCCGCCGCGCGCCGGTCCTCCGCGGCATCCAGCGCTGCGGCAAGCTTGGCGATTTCCTCCTTCGACAGAAACCGTTCGCGCGGTGTTTCCATGCGGCGATGGAAGCGCTGGGCGGGATTGTCCTCGCACCAGCCCCATTGCACCGCCAGCGTGAACATTTTTCGAATGATCTCTCCGACCCGGTTGGCGCGAACCGGCGTCGGTTTCGGCCCTTGCAGTTTGCGCGCCCGGTTGTTCGGCTTGGCCTTGTGCGGCCTTGCCCGACCTTCGGCGATCTGCGTCAGCAGCCTGTCGACATCGCTCTGGCTGATTTCTGACACCAGCTTTCGCCCCCAGACAGGGGCGACCAGTTTCGCCATGACCGAGCGCTGATCGGCCTGACTGCGTTCCGACAGTTTCGGCAGATGCTCGGCGCAATAGCGTTCGATCAGGTCGTCGACGCGGGGTGCCTCGCGCTTTTCCTCGCGCAGGGCCAGCGGATCGGCCCCGGCATCGATTTCGCGCCGGAGTTCACGCGCCCGTTCGCGTGCCGCCGAGACCGACCAGTCGGGCCAGCGCCCGAAGGTCATCCGGCGCTGGCGCCCGGCATGGCGGTAATCCAGCGTGAAGGCTCGCCCGCCACCGCGATAGATGCAGACCGCGAAGCCGCGCATCTCGCTGTCAAAGATCTGGTAATCCCGCCCCGGCACGGGCTCGGCCTCGCGCAGGATTTTTTCGGTCAGCTTGATGCGTTCGGGCATGGTCGTTCGGTCCTTCTGGCATCCGACATGAGGCGTGGTTCCGCGGCTCTATCAAGTTCAGCATGCCCGACCGGGTGGCGGCGAGGCGGAGAGTGGCATAAAGGACGCCATGATCGCGCCACCCCTTGTTTTGCCAAGGTTTTGAGCCTCAAGAGGCCAGCTGGCCGCTTGCGACGTCCCTGCGCGATCTGAACCGCACCACCGAAATCGCAGCGTGGAGCACGCGTTTTTCCGGGTCTCGCCAACGCGATTTTGTAAATCCTGAATGATTCCAATGGGTGGCGCGGTGCCCTGCCGGATGCCACCCCCTCTTTGCCGCTCAATGTCGGTCAATGCCGACGTTTCCGGCTGTTCGCAGGTGTTTGGCGCTTTGGTGTCAATCCGACCGTGATCACCGGTCGCCGCCACCGTGACCTGCGCTATCCCCCCAAACCCCTCACACCCAGCAAAACATGGGGTGGCACGAAGTTGGCAATCTTTGCGCCACTCTCCGCCTCGCCGCCACCCCTCGGCATCTGCGCTCAATCGGCTCCACAGCAATGATGGAGACCCCGATGCCGCATCTCGGATCGATGCCGGAACCGACCGCAAAACCCCGCACCCTGATGAGCGGCTGGATCAGCCGCCTGGACCTCGCCACCGAACTCGGCCTCTCGGTCGACACGCTGCGGCGCTGGGAAGCCCAGCGCATGGGACCGCCCTGCGTCCGCGCCGGCCGAAAGGTCTATTACCGCCGCGCCGCCGTCGAGGACTGGCTGGAAGAGCAGGAACAGGCCGCCCCGCGCCGCCGCCGCGCCGGAGGTCGCCGCTGATGACGGATCTCTGTCACAAACCCGACTGGCCTGCCGACCGTGTGGCCGAGGCTCGTGCCGTCATCGCCGATGCCGCCCACCACAGCGACCGCCTCGTTACCATCGCCTGCGAGGTGTTGGCCCGCCATGGCGCGACCGAGGAGGAGCGTGAAGAGGCACGGCTGCTGGGCCTGATCGTCGATGCCCGACGGCCGGTTCGTGCCCGACGCAACGATGCCGATGAGGTACAGCGATGAAGCGCCGCGGCACCCCTGAAGCCGATCTGCAGCGCGCGGTGGTCCGCACCCTGCGCCAGATCCTGCCCCGCACCGCTATTATCCATCACTGCGCCAATGAGGTCACCGAGCCCGGACCGCGCGGCGCCAAACGCCAGGCGATCCTCGTCGGCATGGGTGTTCATGCCGGTTTCGCCGATCTGATGATCCTCTGCGACGGCCGCGTGCTCTTTCTGGAGCTGAAAGCCCCGAAAGGCCGGTTGCGCCCGTCACAGGAGGCCTTTCGTGACGCCATTCTGGCACAGGGCTTTGGCTGGGCGCTGGTCCGGTCGCTGGACGACATGCTGGATGCGTTGGCCAATCACGGTTTTTCCACCCGAATTGCGGCCCCGGCACGGAGGGCGGCACCATGAGCCACGCCGCCACCAACTGGGCTATCCAGCAGCGCGGGCTGAAGCCTGCGACCAAGATCGTGCTCTGGCATCTCTGCGACCGGCACAATCCCGACTTCGGCTGTTTTCCGACGCAGGTCAGACTGGCCGAAGACGCCGAGATGTCGGTCTCGGCGCTGAACGAACATCTCATCAAGCTCGAGGAACGGCGCCTGATCCACCGGGTCCGGACGCATGATCCCCGGACCCACAAGCGTCAGGCCACCCGCTATATCCTGGGTTTTGAACCGGGCTTTCCACAAGACCCGTCTCCGGAAACCGGAGATGGCGATAAAGGGCCGGAAGACGAACCGGGCGGCGATCCAACTCCGGATTCCGGACATGGGTCCATCTCCGGATTTTCGGCAAAGCCATCTCCGGATTTTGCCCAAAGCCATCTCCGGAATCCGGAGACTAACCCTGTAAGGGAACCTTTAAGGGAACCAGTAAAGGAGGAGGAGGAAGACGCGCAGGCGCGCGAAGACCGATTTGAAGAATTTTTCCGGAACCTGCTCGATGCGCTGGGCTTGGACACCGACGCCGCCCTTCCCGCCTGGTGGCAGGGCTGGCCCGCCCGCGAACATGTCCGTCGCTGGATCACCGATCTCGGGCTGACCGAGGACCGGATCGTCGCGCTGGCTCGGGATAGCCGGGAAACCCATCCCGAACCGCCGGACGGGCCGCGGGCGCTGGACCGGCTGATGGAACGGGCGGCACGCACGGCCAAGGCCCCGCCCCCTTCCGAGGGCGATCACCGCCGCAAGCGCAAATCCAAACCCGGCGACGCCCCACGCGCCAGCCTCGAAGAAATCGCCAGTTTCTACGCCGGGATGGTGAACGGAGACGGCTATCTGCCCTCCATTGCCATCTCGAACACCGTGCGCAATGCCATGCTCGAGAGGGGGCTGGTCACGGCCCAGCGCCTGCGCGAACGAGGGGTGCTGTGAATGCCATGGTGTCACGTCCCCGGTACGGACTCAGCCTCTGCGCAGGCGGCGGAGGCCTGGATATGGGCCTCATGCTCGTCGAACCCGGATATCATACCCGCGCCTTCGTCGAATGGGAGGACTGGCCTCGATCCGTCCTCATCGCGGCGCAAGCCGCGCGGTATTTCGCGCCGGCCCCGATCTGGGACGATCTGCGCAGCTTCGATGCCCGCCCCTTCCGTGGCGTCTTCGACATCGTCCTCGCCGGATATCCCTGCCAGCCCTTCAGTGCCGCAGGAAAGCGCGGCGGCGCGTCCGATCCCCGGCATCTCTGGCCCGAGGTCGCCCGCGTCATCGCCGAATGCCGACCGGAATGGGTCTTCCTCGAAAATGTCGCAGGCCACGTCACCCTCGGCCTCGAATCCGTCCTGCGAAAGGTTTGGCGACTGGGTTACACGCCTGCGGCGGGTCTGTTCAGCGCGGCAGAAGTCAGTGCGCCGCACCAGCGGCTGCGGATCTTCATCCTGGCCCACACCGATGAGCCTGCATCCCGGCACCGGAACCTACAACCCGGCGGGCAACAGCGACTTCACCCGCAAGGCGGAAGCGCTGGCGCTGGGCATCGCCAACTGGTCGACGCCGAAGGCCAGCGATGGCGCGAAGGGCGGGCCGGGTCAGAGCTATGGCTCGGGCGGAACGCCGCCCCTGCCCGCGCAGGCGGCGCAATGGCCGACCCCGGCCGCACAGAACTGGAAGGGCAGCTCCGAGGCCAGCATCACCCGGACGGATGGCAAGAGCCGGATGGATATCCTGCACTACCGGGCCGAACAGGGCTTCACCCGCCCGGTCCCGGCGATCACGCCGCATGGGCCACAATCCTCGCCGCACGCCCCGATCTCGCGCCCGCTCTGGGCTTTCATGACTGCCTCGCATGGGCGCGCCGTATCTCGGCGGATCCTGAAGGGCCGGGCGCGGCGGCGGCTGAACCCGCTCTTCGTCGGATGGCTGATGGGCTGGCCCATCGGGCACGCGCTCTGCGCCTGCTCGGCAACGGAGTTCACCCGCTGGCAGCGGCACATGCGTGGCGCGCTCTCGCAGCTGCCCATGGCCTCGGGTCCGTGGATCTGGCGCCCGGCGGATCAGGACCAGCGCCCGGCGCAGATGTCGCTGTTTGAAGGATTGCAGCCATGAGCATTCAGGGGCGGATCGGCCGCACCGGCGGCGGACGGGTGAAACGCGCGCTGGGCGTGCAGGCGGCGCTGGAATGGGCGTTTCGCGTCGAGAAGGCGCAGCTGGAACTGACCGTGCCAGAAGAAAAAACCGGCGAAAGCTTAGGATACGGGCTGGAACATGTCCTGCTGCAGCGCGCGGCGCTGGGCTGCAGGATCGACGGTGGCCAGTATAAGATCGGCAGCTACACCCACGAGGATGCCGAGGTGATCGCCGCCTGCGTTGCTGGCATGCCCGACAGCATGGGCGGTAAACGCATGGCGATCCGGGTCGCGGAACTGGCCCGCGCCGGGCTGACGCCCGATTGGATGCCCAGTGCCGTGCCGCGCTGCGTGCCGGTCGAAGTGAAGCGCAACCAGCATGGGGAGCGGGCGGCCACGACGGTCATCGGCACGGCGCGGGTTCTGACCCGTGGCAAGTGGCGCAGCGTCGATATTCTGGCCTGCCCCGTCACTTTCTCGCCCCATCCCCACCAGATCGAAGCCGCCCACCGCGCCTATGACGACTGGTGGCAGGCACTGGGCTGGATCCGCGACGGGCTTATCGCGGGTGGGATGCTGCGCGAGGTCGAGGTGACGGAGGTGATGCCGAGGGTAAGGCCTTGGAAGGCCAGGGCTTCGGCGAAATGAGCGGTCGCGCTGCCTTGCGGGCCTCGGCCCCGATCAAAAAAGAGGAGATGCAGACATAGACGCGAGCGGCCTGTCGGTGAGGGCCATCGCTGGCAGACCATCTGCCGTCATGTCGGCTGCGTGCGGTCCACCGCCTGGCGGCGCTGGACAGCGAGCCTGCTGACCGTCTCCAAGGCCCTGAAGAGGCTTGAGAAAAAGCCAGCGCAAACCGTCGGCGCAAAATCGACCGGTGCAGAACCGGGCGTCAAACCGCGCGGCGGGGGCACGAACGGGGTGCCGTGAGGGCGCCAACGGGTCGAACTTAGGGCGCGACATTATCAGCGGTTTCGGCCCATATTTGACCTACGATCAGGCGAGGTGAGGCCGGGCGAGCGCCCTGCCCCCCGGCCTTGGTTCCTCTGCCGCATCGATCCTATGCGGGGGGCAGAGGCTCGCTAACCCTCTAGCGACAGAGAAAAATTCTGGGTTCGCGCCCCGGGTTCGCACCTTTGGGTTCGCAGGGTTCGCGCCCTGCCCCGACCACAGGAAACAACGCGCCGGGCGTCCCACCGCCCGGCTTTTTCATGACCCGCAGCGGCGGAAGCGGAGAACGTGCCTTGCAGATCGAGATGACGGCCACCGCAAAGCTGGTTCCCTATGCCCGCAATGCCCGCACCCATTCCGAGGGTCAGATCGCCCAGATCGCGGCCTCCATCGCCGAGTTCGGCTTCACCAACCCGATCCTGATCGGCGGCGACGACGTCATTATCGCAGGACACGGTCGGCTGATGGCGGCGCAGAAGCTGGGGCTGGCCGAGGTGCCGGTGATCGTGCTGGACCATCTGACCGAGGCGCAGCGCCGGGCGCTGGTTATCGCCGACAACAGGATCGCCGAGAATGCCGGCTGGGACGAGGAGTTGCTGCGCGCGGAACTGGAAAGCCTGCGCGACATCGACTTCGACATCGACATCATCGGTTTCTCCGAGGCCGAGCTGGACGCGCTGCTCGGCGATCTCGACGGCAGCACGGACGGAGCGATCGCGGGCGAGGACGAGGTGCCGGAGCCGCCGGCCGATCCGGTCTCGCGCCCCGGTGATCTCTGGATCATGGGCAACCACCGCCTGCTCTGCGGCGATTCCACCATCGCCACCGATGTCGAAAAACTGCTGGCCGGCATCAAACCGCTGCTGATGGTGACCGATCCGCCCTATGGCGTCGAATACGACCCGTCATGGCGCAACCAGACCGGCGCTGCCAGGACCAAGCGCACGGGCAAGGTGCTGAACGATGATCGTGCCGACTGGCGCGAGGCCTGGGCGCTGTTTCCGGGCGATGTCGCCTATGTCTGGCATGGCGCGCTGCATGCGACCACCGTCGCCGACAGCCTGATCGCGGCGGGTTTTGATATCCGCTCGCAGATCATCTGGGCCAAGGACCGGCTGGTGCTGAGCCGTGGCGATTATCACTGGCAGCACGAACCCTGCTGGTATGCGGTGAAGAAGCGCGGCAAGGGCCATTGGGCCGGGGATCGCAAGCAGACGACGCTGTGGCACATCGCCAATAAGGATCACGATGCCGAAACCGTCCACGGCACCCAGAAACCGGTCGAATGCATGCGCCGCCCGATCCTGAACAACTCCAGCCCGGGGCAGGCAGTGTATGAACCCTTCATGGGCTCCGGCACGACACTGATCGCGGCCGAGACCACGGGCCGGGTCTGCTACGGCATCGAGCTGAACCCCGCCTATGTCGATGTGGCCGTGGCGCGATGGCAGAACCTGACCGGGGGCGTGGCGGTACTGGAGGGAGACGGGCGCGGATTTGACGAGGTGATGAGCGAACGGAAGACGCCGGTATAGCTTTGCAGGCGTCGAGCACCAGAGGTCTGATCGCAGGGGTGGCAATTCCATCCGGCAAAAATAGAATGCCCGCAGTAGCTTCAGTAGCTGCATTGGAAACGGGGCGGGATGCTGGACAACCATAAGCAATTCGTGGCGTGGCGACGGCAGGTCTTTGTCCGCAATCCGCATCGGGATCTGAATACTCTTTACGCGGGTCTCAGGCAAAGAAGCGGTATTTACCTGATCGGTTGCGCGGGGGAGGTCGTCTATATCGGGCAATCATGGGACCTGACGGAGCGACCGATCGATAGCCTGGGCCGCTTCTACCATCGAGTTTCTGACGTCTCACTGCCATGGTCTCTCGCACTGGCGCCCTGCCCACCCGAAGAAATGAACGAAAGGGAGAGCACGGCTATTCGTGCCTATGCGCCAAGGTTCAATGCATCTATCCCCAGCATCCCCGCGAGCGAGGGACGAATGCCGGAGACGATAGGCTACGCGTCGGTCTTTCAGGATCAGGTCAGTTCGGGCGGCGCTTTCGACGAGGCAAATCTTCGTCGGCAGATGGAGCGCGCGGCCGCGAACCCGGCTCCGCCTTGGCGTCAGGGGAAGAAGAGGAGAAAGACCGGCAAGCGCGAGCCGAAACCCACACTACCGCCGCTTGATCCCCCCACCCAACTGGACGGTGACGCGCTTCGGGATGCACGTCAGCGGTACGGCATCCCTGTTAGCGGTGCGTTGGTCTATCCGGTCAATCTCTGCGACGATGGTTCGGTCGTCACCCGTGATGGCGAGGTATTAGGCATATGGGCGATGGACCAGTACGACGCGCCTTCGTTTACGCCATATGGCGAGTCCGCCTCCATATTTGAAGCGCCGTTAGTCGGTCTGTTGTGCATGCGCATTCGCGATTGGTACGAAAGTAAGACTGGCGAGAAACTTTAATACTGTCACTACTACCCTCGCTCGCTGAATCGTGCACCCCACCCAAAGGAACCACCCCATGGGCGTCTCGCGCCGCAGATATGCGTCGATGCGCGGCGTGAGCGACATGGCGGTTCGCAAGGCGATTGCCAGCGGGCGGATCAGCGTCGAGGCGGACGGGACTATCGATCCCGCGCGCGCCGACGCGGAATGGGAGCGCCAGACCGATCCGGCGAAGCAGCGCGGCGTCCATGCGCAGGCGCTGGGCACGAGGACTGCCGCCGGTACCGCCCGCGGCGCCGCCACGAAGCCGGTGCCAAAAGCGGCCATTGATGCCGTGAATGCCACGCTGGGCGACAGCACTGATACCACCGCCGGCTCGGGCGGTGAGGTGTCCTTCCTGCGCGCGCGGATGGCGAATGAAGTGCTGAAGGCGCAGACGGCGCGGGTGCGGCTGGAGAAGATGAAGGGCGAGCTGATCGACCGGGCGCGGGCGACGAACAGCGTTTTCGATCTGGCGCGGCGGGAACGCGATGCCTGGCTGAACTGGCCGCCGCGGGTGGCGGCGAACATGGCGGCGGAACTGGGTGTCGAGGCCCATGCGCTGGAACAGGTGCTGGACCGCTACCTGCGGGCGCATCTGGCAGACATGGCCGAGGTGAAGATTGACCTTCGCTGACTATGACGGCGCGGATGACATTCAGCGAGCATGGCTGGATGGTCTGGCGCCGGATCCGAGCCAGACCGTCAGCCAGTGGTCGGACCGGCACCGGATCCTCTCCTCGCGTGCGGCCTCGGAGGCCGGGCCATACCGGACCGACCGGACGCCCTATATGCGCGGGATCATGGATGCGCTCTCGCCCGCCAACCCGGCGCAAAGGGTGGTGTTCATGAAGGCCGCGCAGGTGGGCGCAACCGAGGCGGGGAATAACTGGATCGGCTTCTGTATCCACCGCGCGCCGGGGCCGTTTCTGGCGGTGCAGCCGACCGTCGATCTCGCGAAGCGCCTGTCGCAGCAGCGGATCGACCCGCTGATAGAGGAGAGTCCGGATCTGCGGGCGCTGGTGATGCCGTCAAGGTCCAAGGACAGCGGCAATACCATTCTGGGCAAGCGGTTTCCGGGCGGTCAACTGATCCTGACCGGGGCGAACAGCGCGGTGGGGCTGCGATCCATGCCAGCGCGCTGGGTGTTTCTGGACGAGGTCGACGCCTATCCGGGCGATATCGACGGCGAGGGCGATCCGATTGCGCTGGCCGAAGCCCGCACGATCAGCTTCGGGCATCGCAGCAAGGTGTTTCTGGCCTCGACGCCGACGGTGAAGGGGCTGTCGCGGATCGAGCGGGAATATGAACTGTCCGACCAGCAGCGCTACCATGTGCCCTGCCCGCATTGCGGGGCGCTGCAATGGCTGAAGTTCGAGCGCCTGCGCTGGGTGCCCGGCCAGCCGGAAACGGCGGCATATCATTGCGAGCACTGCAATGAGCCGATTGCCGAACGGCACAAGACCGAGATGATGGACGAGGCCAACGGGGCCAGATGGCTGCCGACGGCGGAACCGGAGCTGCTGCGCCGCGCGCAGGCCGCAGGCATCACTGGCTTTCATATCAGCGGACTTTATTCGCCGCTGGGCTGGCTGTCATGGACCGAGATCGCCCGGGGCTGGGAGGCCGCGCAGGGCAATGATGCGGCGCTGAAGACGCTGAAGAACACCGTGCTGGGCGAGACCTGGCAGGAACGCGGCGAAGCGCCGGACTGGCAGCGGCTTTATGAGCGGCGCGAGGATTTCTCGCTGGGACAGGTGCCCGACGGCGCGCTGATGCTGACGGCCGGCGCCGATGTGCAGCGCGACCGGATCGAGATCGATGTCTGGGGCTGGGGTCGCAATCTGGAAAGCTGGCTCGTCGATCACGTCGTTCTGGAAGGCGATACGGCCCGGGAAGACGTCTGGGCCGATCTGACGGATGTTCTGGGCGAGACCTGGGAACATGCGGGCGGGGCGCGCGTGGCACTGGCTCGGCTGGCCATCGATACCGGCGACGGGGCCACGACCGATGCGGTCTATGGCTGGTGCAGGCGGATGGGCCATGGACAGGTCATCGCCGTGAAGGGCGTCGGTGGGTTCGACCGCGCGACGCCCGTGGACGGGCCGACCTATGTCGATGTGACGGAAGCCGGGCGAAAGATCCGGCGCGGCGTGCGGCTCTGGAAAGTGGCGGGCGCGGTGTTCAAATCCGAGACCTACCGGTTTCTGCGACTCGTGGCACCGACAGACGAAGAACAACAGGACGGCACCGGCCATCCGGCGGGGTTCGTGCATATCCCGCGCGGGACCACGGCCGAATGGACGAAGCAGCTGACCGCCGAGCAGCTGATGACGGTCAAGACCCGGCAGGGGTTTCAGCGGCTGGAATGGCAGCAGACCCGGGACCGCAACGAGGCGCTGGACTGCCGGGTCTATGCCCGCGCCGCCGCCTGGCTGATGGGCATGGACCGCTGGGACGAGACGCGCTGGGAACAGCTGGAAGAGCAGCTTGCGCCTGGAAAGTCCGAGACGACACAGCCTGCGGGTCAGCCGCAGCGGCAGATGATCACAGCGCCCCCGCCCCGCAATTCGGGCTGGCTGGGCGAGAGGAAGAGAGGGAACTGGTTCTGATGGCCTGGACAGAGACGGAACTTGACGCCCTGCGCCGGGCCTATGCGGCGGGCACGACCCGCGTCGCCTATGACGGCAAATCGGTGGACTATGGCAGTGCCGAGGATCTTTTGGGCCGCATCCGCCTGATCGAGCGCGAGATGGCGGGTGCCGCCGGTCGTCCCCGTCCCGTTGCCGGTTTTGCCGGGTTCCGTCGGAGCTGATGATGCCCGATCATCACGACAGAACCGCCCCGCGCGTGCGCTGGGGGCTGATGGATGCTGCCCTCTCGGCACTGGCACCCCGGACAGCGGCCCGACGCTATGCCGCCCGGGTCGCCATCAGCAATCTGCGCCGGGATTACGATGCCGCGGGGCGCGGGCGCGGAACCTCCGGCTGGTCATCACGCGGCACGGCCGCCGATGCGGAGATCGCCGCCGACGGCCCGCTGCTCAGGCACCGCATGCGCGATCTCGTGCGCAACAACCCGATGGCCGCGCAGGCGGTGCAGGTGCTCGTCAACAATATCGTCGGCACCGGCATACGGCCGCGGGCCGCAACCGGCGATGCCACGCTGAACAGACAGGTCGATGCGCTCTGGAAGCGCTGGGCCGCAGGCTGCGATCAGCACGGGCATACGGATTTTCACGGGCTTCTGGGGCTGGCGGTGCGGGAGATGATCGAGGGCGGCGATGTCTTTGCCATCCGCCGAACCGTCCGCGCCGCGGGATCACGCGATGTGCCGCTGCGGATCGAACTCCGCGAGGCCGATCATCTCGATGCCGCCCGTTTCGACAGCCGCAGCGACGGCTCCCGCATCAGCCAGGGCATCGAATATGACCGGGGCGGGCGCCGTGCGGCCTATTGGATGTTCTCGGACCATCCGGGCGATACCTCGCCGGTCTTCTCGCGGCGGCTCGACTCCACGCGCCTGCCCGCCGAGCGCGTCGCCCATCTCTTCGAGCGCCAGCGGGTGCAGTCCCGCGGCGTGCCATGGGGGACACCGGCCATGCGGGCGATCCGCGATGTCGATGACTGGCAGCAGGCGGAACTGGTGCGCAAGCGCACCGAAGCCTGTCTGGTCGGCATCGTCTTCGGGGCGGACGAGGATCAGCAGTCCATCGCCCCTGTGGTCGAGGATGCGTCCGGCAACCGGATCGAACAGTTCGAACCCGGCCTCATCGCCTATGCCCGTGGCGGCAAGGACATCAAGTTCAACCAGCCGAGCAGCACGGCGGGCGTCTATGAATGGCACCGGGTGCAGCTGCACTGTTGATTGCCACTGAGAATTGACCCGGCATTGTCACCGAGATCTGACCCACCCGGTTGTTATGTTCTGCGCGTCATGTTGGCGTCAATGCAGATGTCTCCTTTCGTTTCTTTTTCGCCGTCTCG
>NZ_JAHKNG010000058.1 GCF_018860165.1 Paracoccus marinaquae | reverse complement strand
GATGTGGCATCAGCCATGGGAGGGTCTCCTGATGAAAGGTTGGTCTTCAGCAACCAAACCTTCCCATCAGGGGGCCATTCCCGCCAACACAGACACCTCTCCCGCGTCAGCGGCTTCGTTCAATCCCAAGAGCCCACACGACCTAGCCGCCCGGGTTGAGTGCGGCCGTCAGCAGCCGTTGGGTGTAGTCGTGTTGCGGTGCCTCGAATATCCGGGCGGCCGGTCCCTGTTCGACCACCTCGCCCGCCCGCATGACCAGGATCTGATGCGACATGGCGCGGACCACGCGCAGGTCGTGGCTGATGAACAGGAAGGCGAGGCCGTATTTTTTCTGCAGGCCGCGCAGAAGCTGGACGATCTGCACCTGCACGGTCATGTCCAGCGCCGAGGTGGGCTCGTCCAGCACCACCAGTTTCGGGCGCAGGATCATCGCCCGGGCGATGGCGATGCGCTGGCGCTGGCCGCCCGAGAATTCATGCGGATAGCGGTGCATGGCCGAAGGTTCGAGGCCGACCTCGACCATGATGTCGCGAACCATCTCGCGGCGGTTGCGGCCCGGCTCGACGCCGTGGACGCCGAGGCCCTCGGCGATGATCTGCTCGACCGTCATGCGCGGGCTGAGGCTGCCGTAAGGATCCTGAAACACGATCTGCATGTCGCGGCGCAGCCGGCGCAGCTGACCCGCGCCCCAGCCGGCGATGTCCTGCCCCATGAACAGGATCGGTCCCTCGCTGGCGATGAGCCGCATGATCGCCAGCGCCAGCGTGGTCTTGCCCGAGCCGGATTCGCCGACGATGCCCAGCGTCTCGCCCGCGCGCACCGACAGGGTGGCGCCGTTCACCGCCTTCACATGGCCAATGGTGCGGCGCAGCAGGCCGCGCTGGATCGGGAACCAGACCTTCAGGTCGCGCGTCTCGACCATCACCTCGGCGCCCTCGGGCACCGGATCGGCCAGGCCCTTGGGTTCGGCCGCCAGCAACTTGCGGGTATAGTCGTGCCGGGGGTCGGCGAAGATCGCCTCGACCGGACCCTGTTCGACAATCTCGCCGTCCTTCATCACGCAGACCCGGTCGGCGATGCGGCGCACGATGCCGAGATCGTGGCTGATGAACAGCATCGACAGCCCCTCGGCGGCCTTCAACTCGGCCAGCAGGTCGAGGATCTGCGCCTGGATGGTCACGTCCAGCGCCGTGGTCGGCTCATCCGCGATCAGCAGGTCCGGGCCGTTGGCCAGCGCCATGGCGATCATCACCCGCTGGCGCTGGCCGCCCGAGAGCTGGTGCGGATAGTCGGCCAGCCGGGTTTCGGGGTCGCGGATGCCAACGCGGGTCAGCAGATCGACGATCCGCCGCCGCGCCGCCTCGCCGCGCAGGCCCTGATGCAGGGCCAGGCTTTCGGCCAGCTGCTTTTCGATCGTGTGCAGCGGATTGAGGGAGGTCATCGGCTCCTGGAAGATGAAGCTGATGTCGTTGCCGCGGATGTCGCGCAGCACGCTTTCGGGGGCGCCGACCATCTCGCGCCCCTCATAGCGGACCGAGCCTTCGATGACGGCGGAATCGCCCAGAAGCTGCACGGTCGAGAGCGCGGTGACCGACTTGCCCGACCCGGATTCGCCGACCAGCGCCACCGTCTCGCCCCGGCCGATGCGGAAGCTGACGCCCTTGACGGCGGGCACGGTCCTGCCCTCCTGCCGGAAGCCGATCTTCAGGTTCTGAACCTCCAGCACCGCGTCGGCGGCGGCTGCGGCGGGCAGGTCTGCCATGTCGGGGGCCAGGCTCATTTGAAGGTCTTCCGGGGGTCGAAGGCATCGCGGACGCCTTCGAAGACGAAGACCAGCAGCGACAGCATGATGGCGAAGGTGAAGAAGGCGGTGAAGGCCAGCCAGGGCGCCTGCAGGTTCTGCTTGGCCTGCAGCGCCAGTTCCCCGAGCGAGGGCGCCGAGGCCGGCAGCCCGTAGCCGAGGTAGTCCAGCGCCGCCAGCCCGCTGATCGTGCCGGTGACGACGAAGGGCAGCATGGTCAGCGTCGCCACCATGGCGTTGGGCAGGATGTGGCGGAACATGATCTTGCGGTCGCTGACCCCGAGCGCGCGGGCGGCGCGGACATATTCGAAGTTCCGCGCCCGCAGGAACTCGGCCCGGACCACGCCGACCAGCGCCGGCCAGCCGAAGAGGATGGTGACGAAGACCAGCAGCCAGAAGCTGCGCCCGAGGATCGCAAACAGGATGATGATGACGTAAAGCCCCGGCGTCGAGGCCCAGATTTCCAGCACGCGCTGGAAGATCAGGTCGGTGCGGCCGCCGAAATAGCCCTGGATGGCGCCGGCGGCGATGCCGATGGTCGAGGCGATCACGGTCACGATCAGGGTGAACAGGATCGAGGTGCGGAAGCCGTAGATCACGCGCGCCAGCACGTCGCGGGCGGTATCATCCGTGCCCAGCCAGTGATCGCCGTCGGGTGCGCTTGGGGCGGTGCCGACATTGTTGATGGTCTTGTAGTGATAGGGGACCGGCGGCCAGATCATCCAGCCCTGTTCGTCCTGCGGCACGTCGCTGCTGCCACCCTTCACGGCCGCGATCAGATCCTCGGGCGTGTCCCAGCAGTCCTGCCGGCCGCCGGTGACGATCAGGCATTGCACGGCCTCGTCGCGATAGATCGCCTCGGTCCCGAAATCGCCGCCGAAGGCGGTTTCGGGATAGAACCGGTAGGCCGGGAAATAGAGGTCGCCCCGATAGCTGACGACGATGGGTTTGTCGTTGGCGACCAGTTCGGCGAACATGGCGACCACGAACAGCAGGGCGAAGATCACCAGCGACCAGAAGGCGCGCCCGTTGCGGCGGAAATTGCGCCAGCGGCGGCGGTTGAGTTCCGAGACCGCCATCAGCCGGCCCTCGATTCAAAGTCGATGCGCGGATCGACGAAGACATACATCATGTCCGACAGGATCCCGACCACGAGGCTCAGCAGGCCGAAAACGTAAAGCGTGCCGAAGATCACCGGATAGTCGCGCTGCACCGCGGCCTCGAAGCCCAGCCGGCCCAGACCGTCCAGCGAGAAGATCGTCTCGATCAGGATCGAGGCGCCGAACAGCATGCCCAGAAACATCGCCGGAAAGCCCGCGATCACGATCAGCATGGCGTTGCGGAAGACATGGCCATACAGCACCCGGCGCTCGGCCAGGCCCTTGGCCCGCGCGGTCATCACATATTGCTTGTTGATCTCGTCCAGAAAGCTGTTCTTGGTCAGCAGGGTCAGCGTGGCAAAGCCCGAGATCGAACTGGCGATGACCGGCAGCGTCGCGTGCCAGGCATAGTCCTTGATCTGACCCCATGTGGAGAGATCGGCGAAATTGTCGCTGACGAGGCCGCGCAGCGGGAAGATCTTCCAGTAGCTGCCGCCGGCGAACAGCACCATCAAGAGGACCGCGAACAGGAAGGCCGGGATCGCATAGCCCATGATGATGACGCCCGAAGTCCAGGTATCGAAGCGCGAGCCGTCCTTCACCGCCTTGCGGATGCCCAGCGGGATCGAGATCAGATAGGCCAGCAGCGTCGACCACAGCCCCAGCGTGATCGAGACCGGCAGCTTTTCCTTGACCAGATCAATGACGCTGATCGAGCGAAACCAGCTGGTGCCGAAATCGAAGCGCAGGTAATTGCCCAGCATCGACAGGAACCGCTCGACCGGCGGCTTGTCGAAGCCGAATTCCTTTTCAAGCTGGGCGATGAATTCCGGCGGCAGGCCGCGTGCGCCCTGATACTGTTCCTCGGTGCCGCCGCCGGTATCGCCGCCGCCCGCGATGTTGCGAAACACATCACCCTCGCCCTGCAACTGCGCCGCGATCTGTTCGATCGGGCCGCCGGGGACGAACTGGGTCAGGGTGAAGTTGACCAGCATGATGCCGATCAGTGTCGGGATGATCAGCAGCAAACGCCGCAGGATATAGGCACCCATTCGCCTGCCCTTCTGCCCGCCCCTCGGAACGATACGGACCTTTGCGGCCCTTCTGGATTGTCCCGCCTTGTCCGCAATCCGGGCGGGGAAATCAAGCGCGAAGCCGCCCCGGACCCTAGCGCAGCGCGCCCTCCGCCTTCAGCCGGGCTTCCTTTTCCGGGTTGAACCACCAGAAATCCATCTGGCCAAGGGCGAAATCGGGCAGCGTTTCGGGGTGTTCATACATGTCGTAATAGGCCACCCAGTGATCGGCGTTGTACCATTGCGGCACGGCCAGATACATCGCCCGCAGGGCCCGGTCCAGCGCATGGACGGCGGTGGTCATCTCTTCGGTCGTCTCGGCCAGTTCGACATGCTTCATCAGCGCGTCGATGGCCGGGTTGGTCAGCCCGATCAGGTTGCTTTCGGACGAGGCGAATTCGCTGCCGAAGACCGGCAGCATCTCGGCGCCGGGGATCGGCGACTGGCCCAGAAAGGTCGAGGTCATGTCGAAATCATGCGCCCTTTCGCGGGCCTGCGCCTCGGCATTGTCCACGCGGGAATTGACGGCGTCGATGCCGACCGCGCGCAGGTTTTCGATATAAGGATTAAGAATGCGGTCCAACGTGACGGAATCGTTCATGATTTCTACGCGCAGGACCTCGCCTTCCGAATTGCGGCGCAGCCCGTCATCGTCGATGGTCCAGCCCGCCTCATCCAGCAGGGCGGCGGCCTGCCGCATGATCCGGCGGTCGCGCGGCTGTTCGCTGCCCCCGGGCCAGCTGGCGGCGGCTTCGGTGAAGACCGTCCCGGGCAGGTCGTCGCGCAGCGGCTCGAGCAGTGCGAGTTCGGCATCCGAGGGCAGGCCCGTCGCCTCGAGCGCGCTGTTTTCCCAATAGCTGTCCGGCCGGGAATAGAGGCCGTAGAACATCTTTTCGTTGGTCCACTGGAAGTTGAACATCATCCCGATGGCCCGGCGCACGCGCGGATCCTGAAACTTCGGGCGGCGCAGGTTGAAGACCCATGCCTGCATGCTGACGCTGCTGTTGTCGGGCAGCGTCTCGACCTTGACCCAGCCCTTGTCCTGCGCCGGGAAATCATAGGCGGTCGCCCATTTGATCGAGCTGTTCTCGCGCCGGAAAGTGTATTCGCCGGCGGTGAAGGCCTGAAACGCGGCATCGTAATCGGCGAAATATTCGTAACGCATGCGGTCGAAATTGTTGCGCCCGATATTCAGCGGCAGATCCTCGCCCCAGTAATCCTCGCGCCGGGTCACTTCGACCCAGCGACCCATGTTCCAGCCGGTCAGCGCATAGGGCCCCGACCCGACCAGCGGCTTGTCCATCGGCTCATCCAGGCGCAGGTCGCGCGCGGCGAAATCGGCGCGCGACAGGATCGGCAGACCGCCGGCGAAGGTGATCACCTCGCGCCGCGGATAGTCGGGGGTGAAATAGAACTTGACGGTCCGGTCGTCGATCGCCTCGACCTTGGCGATCTGCTGCTGGATCAGCAGCTTGGTTCCGGTCGAGGCCTGTTCGCGCATGGTCTCGACGCTGAAGACGACATCGCCCGCCGTCACCGGCGTGCCATCGGCAAAGCGCGCCTCGGGGCGCAGGTTGAAGATCACCCAGTCGCGGCTTTCGGGATATTCCAGCGTCTCGCACAGCAGGCAGTAGGAGGATCCGAAATCGCTGCTGTCGCGGCCCAGCATGGCCTCGAGCATGGTCGAGGCGAAGACCGCCGGGCGGCCCTTGAAGGTGAACGGGTTGAAATTGTCGAAATTCGAGGTGTTGGGCACGGATTCGACGATATAGCCCCCCTTCGGCGCATCCGGGTTCACATAGGGCAGATAGGGGAAATCGGCGGGCAGTTTCAGGTCGCCGACAATCGCATAGCCATGCGCGCGGGTGACCTGTTCGTCCCCCGTGGCCGGCTGCGCCTGCGCCTGGTCCTGCCCCGCCGCGGCCCCTGCCCCGAAAGCCAAGGCCAGAGCGATAAGCGGTGAAATCAGACGCATAGAAACCTCCGTTGGCATTGCCGCAACGCTAGGGCAGCGCGGCCCCGGCGATCAAGCCGCGTTTTCGTGAGCGCCCCCCCCGCATGCGAAAGGGCGCGACCATGGCCGCGCCCTGCATGGGTCCGTAGATTTGGAAAGCTCGCGCCTATTGCTGCGCCTGCAGATAGGCGATCAGGTCGGCGCGGTCTTCGGGCTTCTTCAGGCCGGCGAAGGACATCTTGGTGCCTTTCACCACGCCTTTCGGATTCTCGAGGAATTCCTGCAGCGCCTCGGGGGTCCATTGCGGCGCCTCGCCGGCATGGGAGACCATGCCGTCGGAATAGGCAAAGCCGCCGATCGAGGCGACATCGCGGCCGACCACGCCGTTCAGATGCGGGCCGACGCCGTCGCTGCCGTCCAGCTTGTGGCAGGCCTTGCACTTGCCGAAGCCCTTTTCGCCCGCGGCCGGGTCGGCGGCTTCCATGAAGGTGGCGAAATCGATCTGTTCCTCTGCGGCCTCGCCGCCGTCGCCACCCTCTTCGACCGGGATCGAATAGGCCTGCTCGGCCTCGCCGTCATGCGACGGCTCGCTGACGGTATAGAGCGCGCCGGCCGCCCAGTTCGCCAGAAGAAGAAACAGCAGCGAGCCGATCAGCGCGCCGGCAGCCTTGGTCACGGTCATGGTGTTGAACATCGCGTGCAATCCCCGCCTTGGTAAGCTCGTCAATCCGTGGGGTATCTATCCGCTTTCGCTTTGCCGGATCAAGGTATAGTTACCGCCGGGCAGTCAAAATTCGATCAGCGGAACCGCCGTCATGACCACGAACCGCATCGCCTTCCAGGGTGAACCCGGCGCCTATAGCCACGAGGCCTGCCGCAAGGCGCGGCCCGGGATGGAGGCCCTGCCCTGCCGCACCTTCGAGGATGTGATCGAGGCGGTGCGCAGCCTTGAGGCCGATCTGGCTATGCTGCCGGTCGAGAACTCGACCTATGGGCGGGTCGCCGACATCCATCACCTGCTGCCCGAATCCGGGCTGCATATCATCGACGAAGCCTTTGTCCGCGTGCATATCAGCCTGCTGGCCGTGCCCGGAACGCCGCTGTCCGAGGTGCGCGAGGCGATGAGCCATACCGTCCTTCTGGGCCAGTGCCGCGGCTTCATGCGCAAGCACGGGATTCGCGGCATCACCGGCGCCGATACCGCCGGCTCGGCCAGGGAGATCGCGGCGCGGGGCGACCCGGCGCTGGCGGCGCTGGCCTCGCCCTTGGCCGGCGAGATCTACGGGCTGGAGCGGCTGGCCGACCAGATCGAGGACCGGCAGAACAACACCACCCGTTTCCTTCTGATGTCGCGCGAGCCGAATCGGGCGCGGCGGGGCCAGCGGATGCTGACCAGCTTTGTCTTCCGGGTCCGCAACATTCCGGCCGCGCTCTACAAGGCGATGGGCGGATTCGCCACCAACGGCGTCAACATGACCAAGCTGGAAAGCTATATGGTCGACGGGGTGTTCACCGCGACGCAGTTCTATGCCGATATCGAGGGCCATCCCGAGGACCCGAATGTCAGCCGGGCGCTGGAGGAACTGGCCTATTTCACCTCGATGATGAATGTTCTGGGGGTCTATCCGGCCGACCCGCTGCGCCAGGCGCAACTGCAGCAGCAGGGCTAGGACGGCCTGCGGTCAGGCCGTGGCCGCGCGCATGTCCGACAGGAACTCGCCGATGCGGCGTTCGAACTTGCGGTCCAGTTGCGGCTTGGCCAGCTTGGCCGTCTGCAGCATCAGCCGTGCCCGCATGTTGCGCGGCTGCATGGTGGTTTCAAAGATCAGACGCGACCGTGCCCGGCTGAGTGCGATCACGGTCGCGTCAATCACAACTTCCAACGCATCCGACATTCCGGCCATCGACAACCGCTCCGGCCGGTCATGACGGGTCACATCCAGACGCAGGTTACGCGGCTGGCCCCGCCAGTCGAAACCGATCAGCCAAGCGATCCCGGCCCCCGGCTCCAGCGCAGGGTCGATCCGTGTGATCCGGGCACCACGGCGCATCAGCATACGTTCAAGCCGGTGATGATCTGCAATCGCACGGAACAACTCGTCCGCTGTGTCGTCAACGTCAAATCGCGTTGAAAATTTCATTTCAAACAATCCGTTAACAATGCTGTTCCTGCGCCGCTCACTCAATGCGCGTGCAGTCTCATATTCCAAACCAGGAGCACTGTTCAACCAAGTCATCAACATCGCCACGGACACTCGCTACACGACGCCCTTATGGCAGATTCTTGCCGATGTGAAATCCTGTCCTTTTGGTCAATTTGACTGAAATGCCACACTTAAAAGGATTGCTGACATAAATTACACAATCACAGGTTGTTATGTTGCCTTTCCCGCGTAAGCTGTTGCAGCAGGCGGGATGCCGGCCGGACCGGGCCGAAACCCGCGATTCCCGTGGTGACGGAGCCACCGATGCCAGAAGGCAGAGGCCAGATATCGCGCCCCGCAAGCCCGGCCGCAGCGGCCGGGGCCGGGCTCGATCTCCGCATTCTTGCCACCACCGACATGCACATGAACGTGCTGCCCTACAACTATTTCGCCGACCGTCCCTGCGACCGCGTCGGCCTGGCGCGCACCGCCTCGCTGATCGCGCGGCGCCGGGGCGAGGTGCAGAACTGCCTGCTGCTGGACAATGGCGATTTCCTTCAGGGCACGCCGATGGGCGATCTGGCCGCCAGCGCGCATGCCCGGTCGCCGCGACGGCTGCATCCGGCCATCGCGGCGATGAATGCGCTTGGTTATGATGCCGCGGCCCTGGGAAATCACGATTTCAGTTTCGGCCTGTCCTTTCTGCAATCGGTGACCTCGCGGGCGGGTTTTCCGTTTCTGGCCGCCAATCTGCGGCTGCACCGCCGCCCGGATTTTGCCCGATACACGATCCTGCGCCGCCAGCTGTGCGACGGGCGTGGCGGCCGGGTCGGGCTGGGCATCGGCGTCATCGGCTTTTTGCCGCCGCAGACCGCCGACTGGGATCGCGACCTGACCGACCTGCTGAGCTGCGGTGACATTCTCGACAGCGCGCGCGAACTGGTGCCGGCCCTGCGCGCCGAAGGGGCGCAGATCATCGTCGCGCTGTGCCACAGCGGCATCGGCAGTCCACTGCCGCACCCGGGGATGGAGAACGCCTCGGCCGCGCTGGCGGCGGTTCCGGGCATCGATGTCGTGATCGCCGGCCATACGCATCAGGTCTTTCCCGGCCCCGATATCGCGCCCGCCCCCGGCATCGACCCCGAGGCCGGCGCCCTGGCGGGCAAGCCGGCGGTGATGGCCGGTTTCGGCGGCTCGCATCTGGGCATCATCGACCTGCGCCTGCAGGAGGACGGCGCCGGGGGCTGGCGGGTGGCGCGGTTCCTGAGCCGGGCCGAGGCCGTCGACCCGGCCCTGCCCAATGCTACCGAGATCGCCCGCCCGGTCCTGGGCGCGCATCGCGAAACCCTGCGGCATCTGCGCCGCCGGGTCGGCCACAGCGATTCGGCCCTGAACAGCTATTTCGCGCTGATCGGGCATGATCCGGGGCAGCGGCTGGTGAACATGGCGCAGCGCTGGCATGTGCGGCGCTGCCTGCAGGGCACGCGCTGGCAGGGGCTGCCGCTGCTGTCGGCCTCGGCCCCCTTTCGTGCCGGCGGGCGCGGCGGGCCGCAGTATTACACCGATGTCTTGCCCGGCCGGCTCAGCCTGCGCAACCTGAGCGACCTCTATGTCTTTCCCAACCGCATCTGCGCCGTCGCGCTGACCGGCGCGCAGCTGGCCGAGTGGCTGGAACGCTCGGCCAGCCTGTTTCACCGGATCCGCCCGGGCGACACCGACAGCCCGCTGATCGATCCGGCCTTTCCCTGCTATAATTTCGACATGGTCGAGGGGGTAAGCTGGCGGATCGACCTGTCCGCCCCGGCCCGCTTTGCCCCCGACGGGCGGCTGATCAACCCGCAGGCGCGGCGGATCGTCGATCTGCGCCGGCATGGCCGCCCCGTCGCCGGGCAGGATCGGTTCCTGCTGGCGACCAATTCCTACCGCCTAGCCGGCTGCGGCCTGTTCAGCCCGCTGGTCACCGGCAACGAGATCGCCTTGCAGGGCGAGGAACTGACCCGCGACATCCTGCGGCAATATGTGCGCCGCCGCCGCCGCATCGCCATCGAGGCACCCCCGCAATGGCGCTTTCAGCCGATGCCGGGATCCTCGGCCCTGTTCGACACCGGCCCGGGCGGGCTGCGGCATCTGGACCGGATCGCCGCCCGTCACGACCTGCGACTCGAGCATGTCGGCAGCAATCCCGAGGGTTTCGCGCGGCTGCGCCTGTTTCTCTGAACGGCCCCGGCGCCCGGGCTTGCATTGCGCCCGCCTGCGGCTTATCTCTCGCCGCGAGAGGTTGGCGCGGGCAGGCGCCTCGCCAACCCGGTCAGGTCCGGAAGGAAGCAGCCGTAACGGGTCCCGCTTGGGTCGTTGTCCAGCCTCTCACCCCTACCATCTCTGATCCGATTACTTCTGACACGGCAGGAATGTCGGCCGGCCCTGCTTTACGCCCTTCGGCGGCGCGGGCTAGAAGTCGCAAAAGGATCGACGGAATGCCCCTGCCACACCCCATCCCCTATCAGGGCAGCAAGCGAAAGCTGGCCCCGGTCATCGGCCGATACCTGCCCCGCGGGATCGGGACATTCTACGAGCCGTTCTGCGGCTCGGCCGCCATGACGATCCATGCCGCCCATCACGGGCTGGCCGAACGATACGTGCTGGGCGACAGCCTTGCCCCGATGATCTGCCTGCTGCGCGCCATCGTCGAGCGGCCGGAGCGGACGGCGGCGCATTATCAGGCAGTCTGGGAGGGGCAGAGAGAGGGTGATCCCGGCTATTTCAACCGCGTGCGGGACCGCTTCAACAGCGACGGCGAGCCGGTCGATCTGCTGTATCTGATCTGCCGCTGCGTGAAGAACGCGGTGCGCTTCAACGGCGCGGGACGGTTCACGCAATCGGCCGACCGGCGCCGCCTCGGGATGCGCCCCGACAGGATGCGGGCGGCGATCACGGGCGTCTCCGCGCTGCTGGCGGGCAGGACCGAGTTCCGCACCGGCGACTGGCTTGACACGACCGCGGATGCGGGGCCGTCCAGCCTTGTCTATATGGACCCGCCCTATCTTGGAACCTCGGTCGGGCGCGACAAGCGCTATCATCAGCAGCTGCGGCAGGAGGCGCTGATCGCCGGGCTGGCATCGCTGAACGCGCGCGGGATCCGCTTTCTGCTGTCCTATGACGGGATGACCGGAGACAAGGAATACGGGCCGCCGCTGCCCGACCATCTGGGGCTGGCGCGGCTGCTGCTGAAGGCCGGTCCCTCGTCGCAGGCCACCCTGTCGGGCAGGCGGGCCGAGACGGTCGAGAGCCTTTATCTTTCGACCGGCCTGATAGACCCCGTGAACGACGCCGGCGCCGCACGACGGGTCAGGGCGAGGTCCTGAAACCTGTCGAAACCCCTCACTTCGCTGCCGGGTGGCAGGCTTGGCACAAGCCCAGACAAGACAGAAACGCCCGTCTTCGGTTGCGTGATGTGGGGGATTTGGGGAAATGGCGCGGTTGACGGGGCTCGAACCCGCGACCCCCGGCGTGACAGGCCGGTACTCTAACCAACTGAGCTACAACCGCACATATATCCGGGCGAGAGGTGAAAGTGGCGCGGTTGACGGGGCTCGAACCCGCGACCCCCGGCGTGACAGGCCGGTACTCTAACCAACTGAGCTACAACCGCACACTCACCTTCCCCGACCGATCGCCCGTCGGGGTGAGGCGCGGTTTACGCAGCCCGCATCGCCCCGTCAAGCCTGCTGTCGAAAAATATCGCCGCCCCGGCCCGGCCGGCGCGGATGGCTGATCCGGCCGCCGCAGACCGGCTCGGGCACCCCCGTCGTCATCGGCCCCGAGATCGGCAGACCCCGCAACACCCGCACCGCCAGCCAGCCGAAGGCCTGCGCCTCCAGCATGTCGCCGTCCAGCCCGGCGGCCTCGACCGGCTGCACGCTGGTCTCAAGCGCCGCGTTCAGGGCCGCCATGATCGCCGCGTTATGCCGCCCGCCGCCGCAGACCAGCAGCGTCTCGGGCGGCGTCGGCAGCCAGCGCCAGCCGGCCGCGACCGCGCCCGCCAGCGCGGCGACCAGCGTCGCGGCGGCATCGGCATCCGCCAGCCCCGCCACCGCATCCGGCAGCATCGAGAACTGATCGCGGTCCAGCGATTTCGGCGGCGGCCGCTGGAAATAGGGATGACGCAGGAACGCGGCCACGATGTCCATGTCGGCCCGCCCCGAGCCCGCCAGCGCCCCGCCCCTGTCCTGCGCCAGCCGCCGCCGCGCGCGCATCAGGTCGTTGATCGGGGCATTCGCCGGGCCGGTATCGAAGGCCAGGCAGGCGCCCGCGGCCTCGGGTGCAGGGGCGCGCGGATCGACCCAGCTGATATTGCCGACCCCGCCCAGGTTCAGGAAGGCCACCGGCGCGCGCGGCAACAGCCCCTGCCCGGCCGCCCAGTCTGCGCAGGCCCAGTGGAAGAACGGCACCAGCGGCGCACCCTCGCCGCCCCGCCGCACATCCTCGTGGCGGAAATCCCAGACCACCGGGCGCCCGGTCGCGTGCGCAAGCGCCGCCCCGTTCCCGGCCTGATGCGTGCCGCGCCCCTTCGGATCATGGGCCAGCGTCTGGCCGTGATAGCCGATCAACTCGGCCTCGGGAAAATCGGCGGCCAGCGCGGCATGCCCGGCGACCGAGATCTCGGCCGCCTCTGCCACGCCGGCCTCGTCCGGCCAGGCGCCCAGGGCGGCGTGAAGCACCGCCGATTCGTTGTCGGAATAGGGCCGGAAACCTGCGCGCCCGAAACCCGCGATGCGCCGGCCGTCGGTGTCGATCATCGCCGCGTCCACCCCGTCCAACGAGGTGCCCGACATCATCCCCAGAACCCGGATCATCGCGCCTTTCCCTTTGCCCGCCCCGCCGGTATATCCGGCGCGATCAGAAGGAAACAGCCCATGACCTACGCCCCCAAGTCCGATTTCCTGCACGTGATGATCGAACGCGGCTATCTGGCCGACTGCACCGATATCGAGGCGCTGGATCAGGCGCTGCTGGACGGCCCGGTCACCGCCTATATCGGCTATGACGCGACGGCGGCCAGCCTGCATGTCGGGCATCTGCTGAACATCATGATGCTGCGCTGGTTCCAGAAGACCGGCAACCGGCCGATCACGCTGATGGGCGGCGGCACCACCAAGGTGGGCGATCCCTCGTTCCGGTCCGAGGAACGGCCGCTGCTGAACGAGGCCGCGATCCAGGCGAATATCGACGGCATGCAGCGGGTCTTCGCGCGCTATCTGGATTACGCCGATGACGGCGCCATGATGCTGAACAACGCCGAATGGCTGGACGGGCTGAACTATCTTGAATTCCTGCGCGACATCGGCCGGCATTTCAGCGTCAACCGCATGCTGTCCTTCGAATCGGTGAAATCCCGGCTGGACCGCGAACAGTCGCTGTCCTTCCTGGAATTCAACTACATGATCCTGCAGGCCTATGATTTCCTTGAACTGCACCGCCGCCATGATTGCCGGCTGCAGATGGGCGGCAGCGACCAGTGGGGCAATATCGTCAACGGCATCGACCTGACCCGCCGCGTCGATGACGCCGTGATCTGGGGCCTGACCTCGCCGCTGCTGACCACCTCGGACGGGCGCAAGATGGGGAAATCCGCCGGCGGCGCCGTCTGGCTGAATGGCGAGATGCTGTCGCCCTATGAGTTCTGGCAGTTCTGGCGCAACACCACCGATGCCGATGTCGGCCGCTTCCTCAAGCTGTACACGGAACTGCCGGTCGCGGAATGCGACCGGATGGGCGCCCTGCAGGGATCCGAGATCAACGAGGCCAAGGTGCGGCTGGCGAATGAGGTGACGACCCTGCTGCACGGCCCCGAGGCCGCGGCCAGCGCCGAGGCGACGGCGCGCGAGGTCTTTGAACAGGGCGGCGCCGGCGGCGATCTGGAGATCGCGACCCTGCCGGCATCGGCGCTGGAGGGCGGGCTGTCGGTCGTGCAGATGCTGGTGCAGACCGGCATCACCGCCAGCGGCAAGGAAGCCAAGCGGCTGGTCGCCGAGGGCGGGCTGCGGCTGAACAACGAACCCGTGGCCGATCCGCAGATGCCGGTCGATGCCGCGCTGATCGGGGACGGGCTGAAGGTCTCGGTCGGCCGCAAGAAGCACCGCATGGTGCAGATCGGTTGAGGCAGGCGGCGGGGCGCGTGTCGCGCCTCACGGCCCCCGGCGCACGGGCCGCCGGGGCTGCGGCAAGGTCCTGGACAAGAGGGGATGATGGTGGGTGATAACGGATTTGAACCGCTGACATCTTCGATGTGAACGAAGCGCTCTACCGCTGAGCTAATCACCCGGTGGGCGGGCTTTTAGCCCCGGCTTCGGCGCGATGCAAGGGGGCAATCGGCTATTTCGCCTCTGCCACGTCACGCGACGCCGCAGCCTTCCGGCGCAGGCGCAGCGTGATGACATCGCCCCCGCGCAGATCCTTCTCGAGATTGACCCGGGCACGTCCCAGGGGCGGCACCGCGAGGGTCTGGCCGGCTGACAAAGCCTCGCCCAGCTGTTCAAGCGTCGCCTCGATGATGGGACGCGCCTCGGACCTCTTGGCCCCGGTGGCGGCAACGACGCGGTCCACGAAATCCTTCTTCTGCACCACAAGCGCAGGCTGGGGGGCCCGGGAACTGTCGCCGGACCGGTCTTTCGAACGCATTTGCCCCATCGGATCTTTTCTCATGAAAGAGGTCATCCTCGAAGAACTAAGACTTTTGGTTTAGGGTGGCGTGCAATTGACGCAACGTCAACCACTAATCCGAACAACATCGTGAATCAAAAGGCCGAAGGGTGTCGATTGAGCGAACCCGCAGCCGCGGGGCGGTGCGGGTGCGGGCGGATTATCTTCTGATGGGAGAGTTCATGATTGAACGAAGCCGCTGACGCGGGAGAGGTGTCTGTGTTGGCGGGAATGGCCCCCTGATGGGAAGGTTTGGTTGCTGAAGACCAACCTTTCATCAGGAGACCCTCCCATGGCTGATGCCA
>NZ_JAHKNG010000057.1 GCF_018860165.1 Paracoccus marinaquae | reverse complement strand
CGAGACGGCGAAAAAGAAACGAAAGGAGACATCTGCATTGACGCCAACATGACGCGCAGAACATAACAACCGGGTGGGTCAGATCTCGGTGACAATGCCGGGTCAATTCTCAGTGGCAATCAACAACGCAGGCGCTCAGGAGGTCGAATGCCTGGTCTCCACCGACGACGAGGCCTTCACCTACAACCGCCAGGTCAGCCGCCTGGCACCGATCCAGGAGCACAGGATGATCCGCAAGGCGATCGAGCGCGGCGTGCCAGAGGAGAAGATCGCCCTCGCGCTCGATCTCAACATGAGCAGCATCCGGCGCAAGGCGCGCCTGTTGGACGGCATCTGCGAGGAAGCCATTGCGATCCTAAAGGACAAGCCTTGCACAAATGCGGTGTTCGACGCGCTGCGCAAGATGAAGACCATGCGCCAGATCGAGGCGGCCGAACTGCTGGTCAACGCGAACAACTATTCGGTCGCCTATGTGAACGCGATCCTCGCGGGAACGCCGCAGGCGCAACTCGTTGAGTCCTCCAAGCCGAAGAAGGTCAAGGGCATCACACCTGAGGCGATGGCGCGCATGGAACAGGAACTCGCCCGTTTGCAGGAGGGCATAGCTTCGATCCAGGACACCTACGGTCAGGACCACCTGCATCTCACCGTGATCAAGGGCTACGTCGGCAAGCTGCTCGGGAACGCGCGGATCGTGCGCTATCTGGCGCAGAACCATCCCGAGTTCCTCGGTGAGTTCCAGACCATCACCCAAATCACGCCGGCCGAGGCCGCTGACGCCGAGTAGCGGACCGTTGGCATACGATGGGGACCCGGACCCGAAAAGCGCGGGGACCGCGGGAGACGCCGGACTGTGGGCCGGATCGAGCGCGGCGGTGGGGATGGCGGCGAACCCGCTCGGGGCCCACCAGGCCGGCTCGAGGTTTCGCCGGCCGCGCGGCCGCGCCTGCGGCTGCGTTCAATTCGGGGCGTGTCGGAGGCCGGGTCACTCCGGCACGCCCAAACTTCATCGCGCGTTCTTGTCGTTCGGACGTCAGGCTCCACGACCATGACCTTTGGCAGCAGTTCCAAGGCCGTCCCGCCCGGATAGAGGAGCGTGCGAGCTCCCGCCTATTCAGATCTCTCGGACATCCACTGTGACATCCATTGAAAGCAGATCGGTGGGTCTACCGTGGAAACTGCCGGACACCGGAGCAACCTGCTGGATCCTTCTCGCTACGGCCACGGGTATGAGATTACTGGATCCGACCGACCTGTTGGTCGGATCGAAGGGGATCCAGCCCGCTCCGGGAACGAAGACCTCGACCCATGCGTGTGTGGAACCGGCGTCCATCGATCCGATCTGATCTCCGGCGGGATTGAACAGGTATCCCGATACGAGCCTAGCCCCGAAGCCAAGCGTCCGGGTCGCCTCGGCAAACAGCACGGCGAAGTCCCGGCAGGATCCCCATCCCCTGTCGAGCGTCTCCAGCGGTCCCTGCGTGCCCTCCGTCTCCCGGCTCTGGTAGGAAATCTGGGCCGTGATGCCATTGCCGATATCTTTCAGCAGCGAAAGCGTATCCGTTGGCCGTGCCATGACAAAGCTCTCGACCCACCGCGACAGCCGGCCGGTTTCGTCCGCATATTGTGGCATGGCCAGGGCGCCGAGATCGGTCCAATCGTCCGGTGAATAAACGAAAGGGTACGAGGCCGCGGCGGCGGCTATCGGGAAGACCGGCCAGGTTGGAGCGCGCAGTTCCACATGTGCGCACGACCGGATCGATAGCATCGTGGTGTTGGTGTCGAACTGTGCCGTCGCAACCGCATTGCCTGCAACGTCGTGAGACCAATCGATGCGAGCTTCCGGGCTGATCTCGAGTTCGAAGGACGTCAGGATGAGATCCCGGGTCTCCCGTGGACGGAGCATCAGCCGGTGCGGTCCGAGAGGGACCTCAGCTCCATATTGATACTGTGTCGTGTGAGTAATCGTGACGGATGGCATCAGTCGGACCTATGACGATCGACCGCCCGAGCGCCGCCGACCCTGTCCGCTGCCCTCGTGAATTGCCGAGCGCCAGACGGCCGATCCCTTGCAACGGGAACATATCCGTTCACCGAATCCCTCGCTCCAGAAGGTTGACCTGCATCTCAGGCAGGCCCGCGCGGCAGCAACGTCGGCCGCTGCCTTGATTGACCCGAAATCGATCTCCGCAGACTTGATCGTCATTTCCGCTCCTCGCGCTTTTTCAATCGTTCCATGTCGCCAAGCGCGCGCTTGATGAGTTTCTGAATGCGTTCATCGCCAGCCTCGGGCGTCATCGCGTAACGGTCGAGAAGGAACCGCCATTTTTTCAGGACTTCGGCCCATGTCCACGCCGGCTCCGCGAGCATCTGATCTTCGAGGCTTTCGAGGTGAGGTTGCTGCGAGAGTGCAAGTGGTGGCTGGCCGTTCGCAGGGCGCCGTCGCATTTCCGACGCACGCTGTCCGGCAACGGACCTGCGGCCGTCGAGATTGATCGGGTCATCGGTCATTTCGGAATCCCGCCAATCCAACGGCGGACGGCGAACGATCCGCCCGACACGGCTGTCATTCTCCGATGCCCGGGCGCGCGCTTCCGGACCGTGGGCCGGAAACATCCGTAATTATCCCGCGGCGGGGCTCTCCCGTCTTGGACGGGTGGTCTTGCTCTGCCTGCCTTTGGTCGGACTGGGGAGAGTAGAGGGCGCGAAGGTCCTGTTCGGCCACGCCGTCGGCCTGCATGACAAGGCGGGTCATCGGATCGGCCAGCATCTCCTCGAGGAAGAAATCCGTCAGCGCCTTGCCGGTCAGCTTATCCTTGGCAACCGCGTGCTCCAGTTCGGCGAGCGGTACGGTGAGCGTTCGGCTAAGTCCGGGATGCGAGGCGCGCGGATGCAGCCGGACGAGCACGGACGACGTCCATGTGCCCGGTTCGATCCAGTCCACAGGTTCCAGCAGCTGGGTCTCGATCTCGTATTCTCCCGGCGGAAGGGTCTCGTTGAAGCTCGGAAGCTGGAACGGTCGCAGGAATACGGCGGTCGTCTTGATCGAATTGGTCATCTCGGTTCTCCAGGATGGTGACTTGGGATGCCATGACGGGAACACCGGCAGAGCGGCCGGCCTCGCGAGCCGACGACGAACGAACACTTCCGTCCTGCGATGGGACGCTACCGGTTCAATTCCGAGACACAGGCGCCGTCCCGGCTGGGTCATGTCTTGCGTCCCACGTCCAGACGTCGAACTGCGTCAGGGTACTCGGCCCGAAAGTCTGGGTCAGCGGCACATCCGCAGCATCCCGGCCGCGGGCGATCAGGATCCGTCCCATGCGTCTCGAGTTGTTGCGCGGATCGAACACCCACCAACGGCCATCGAGAAAGACCTCCATCCAGGCCGCGAAGTCGTCCGGGGCGTGGGGCTCGGGTTCGCCGAACTCGCTCAGATACCCGGTGCAATAGCGGGCCGGGATATTCATGCAACGGCACAACGCGATCGCCAGATGCGCAAAATCACGGCAAACCCCCTTCCGCCCGGCCAGCGATTGAGAGGCCGTGCGCGTCGCGTCAGCCTGCATGTAGTCGAACGAGACGGTTGTGTGCACAAAGTCGCAGATCGCCTGCACCCTCGACCAGCCTGGCGGAGTGCTCTCGAACAAGCGCCACGCTTCCTCGGACAAGATGTCTGTGTCGCAATAGCGGCTGCCAAGAAGATAGACGAGCGTCTCGGCGGGAAGATCCTGCACGGCCAGCTGTGCCGCATCCGGAGCGACAGGATCGGCCAATCCGCTATCCCGGAAGATTCCGTCGGTGGACAACGTGAAGACGCCGGCCGGCGCCACCATCCGCGTGCACCAGTTTCCGAACCCGTCGCGATAGCTTTCCAGCGGCACACTGGGCGAGGTCACCAGATAATCGGCGCGCTCCAGGTCGCCGAAGCGCGAGTAGTGCACGTTCAGCACCGCGATGATGGGTGTCGGTTGGGTCAGCCGGTATTTCAGACGGCACCCGATCCGCATCCGGATGCCGGGGGCGTCGCCGTGATCTGATCGGGGCGCTTTATCGTCCAAGAACGCACTCCCCATCTGCAAGTTGAAAGCCGCGATCGCAGCGCCATGTGTTTCCGGATCGATCGAGATGCGCGTTTGCCGGTAGGTCGATCGCGACACAGGCGGTGTCGACGGTCTCAAATCCCCGCTCACAGCGCCATCCCGGGCCGTAGGATGCCGGGTCCAGAAAGGCGTTCGCCGGAATCGCTACGGGATCGCAGCGGCCATCGATTTCAAAGAAGCCCCTTTCGCAGGCCCATTCGTCACCGTAGTCCGCATTGGTGAGATAGCCGTTCTCGGGGATTGCAATCGGAACGCAGGCGCTGGAACTGGCCGTGAAACCGCGTTCGCAGGTCCATCCGGAGCCTGAGGTGTCGTCGGTGAGATAGGCGTTGTCAGGCAGGACGATTTGAACGCAGGCCTCGCGATCTTGCCGGTACCCGCGATCGCACTGCCAGTCATAGCCGGAGGATCGCAGGAACGCATTGTCGGGCACCGGGATCGCTGCGCAGGAGGTCCCTCCCACTTCCTCGTACCCGCGCCGGCACGCCCAGCCCGAACCGTAGGACCGGCCGGTTGCATAAGCATTCTCCGGGATGTCGATGGCGACACACTCCTCGCCGGCCACCCGGTATCCGAGCGCGCAATTCCAACCGCCGCCATAATCTCGTGCCTCCGCATTCTCGGGCATCGATCCGGTGCCGTCTTGCGCAAGGACCGGAAACGCCAGGAAGGCGATCATGCTGGCCGCAACGATCACTGCCCCACCAAGGCCCGGCGTCGGGATCCGTGATCCGACAGTGGCGATGAAACCGCTCATCCCTCGTCCGCCGCAGCTTCCGGGGGCTCCGGCGACGCGTCGACGTCAAGCGAGGCCAGACAGGCCTGCGCGATGTCGCGGTCCGGTGCCTCGGCGCCGGGCACAGTCGCCCAGCCCGCCTCCATGAGCGCATTTCGGCGCTGGTAGGTCTGGGTGTCGCGGATAACCGCAAGCTTCGCTGCGCGGTCCGGATCGGCCTGCGCCAAGTCGAGGCAGACCGGCACCATGGCTGCGACGACGTCGTCATGGGACATCGCCATCGCCCTGTCATGCGCGGTTCCGCCCGTCACCCAGCCGCCCCAGGTGAAGCCGCCGATACCAACGACCGCGGCACCGATCACGGCCCCATAGATGCCGGGTTTGAGCCATTCGGGAGTGGTCATTGAAGTATCCTCCTGCGGAGAAAGCGCCGCCTCGCTGTGAAAGCTTGTCCGGGTCGCAGTCAGCTGCCGGTACAGCGCCGTCTCTGTCGTATGTCTCGCAATGCCCCTGGCCCGACCTCACGCAGCCATTCGATCCGAGCGGCCGGCCGAACGCGGACGCGTCCGCTTTTTCTTCTGCGACGCGCCGGTCACCGCATCCCAGGGACGGCCGCCGGCGATCTCGACAAGGGTGCCAAGCACCCTTTCGATGGCCTTGAGCTCGGCCACTTCATCGGAAGCGCAGAACGCAATCGCGCGCCCGCTGTGGCCGGCACGGGCCGTCCGCCCGATCCGGTGCACGTAGTTTTCGGGCACATTGGGCAGGTCGTAGTTGTAGACATGCCCCACGCCGGGGATGTCGATCCCGCGGGCCGCGACGTCCGTCGCCACGAGCACCCGCACCGATCCCGCCTTGAACGCGGCGATGGCCCGGTCCCGTTGTCCCTGGCTCTTGTTGCCGTGGATCGACGTCGCCGCGAATCCGGCGCGATCCAGATGCTTCATCAACCGCTCTGCACCATGCTTGGTACGCGAGAAGACAAGGGCCCGGTCGTCGCGGTGCCCGTCCAGCAATTCGATCAGCAGATCCTGCTTCTGGTCCTTGGGGACAAAATGCACCGAATGGGTGACCTTGTCCGCGACCTTACCCGGGGGCGACACCTCGATGCGGATCGGTTTGTCCAAGTACTGGCAGGACAGCTCTGCCATCGCCTGCGGCATCGTGGCGGAGAACATCATGGTCTGCCGGTCCGTGCTCAGCATCGGCGCGATCCGGCGCAGCGCATGGATGAAGCCGATGTCCAGCATCTGGTCGGCCTCGTCGAGAACGAGGAAGCGTGTCTGTCCGAGGTCGATGGACCTGCGATCCATCAGGTCAATCAGCCGACCCGGCGTAGCCACAAGGATGTCGGTGCCGCGGGCGAGCTTCTCGGCTTGCGCATTGATCGACTTGCCGCCGACGACGAGGGTGATGCGCAGATCCTTCGTCAGCCCCTGAAGGCTCTGGACGATCTGGCCCGCGAGTTCCCGGGTCGGTGCGAGAACCAAGCCACGGGCCGATCGCGGCGCTGGCCGTTCGGGCGTTTTCGACAGTGCCACGACCAGCGGAATACCAAAGGCGGCTGTCTTGCCGGTCCCGGTCTGGGCGATGCCTAGAATGTCGCGGCCTTGCAGCGCCTGCGGGATCGCCTGTTCCTGGATCGGGGTCGGCTTCGTCAGCCCCACGGCATCGAGCCGCGAGACCATGCGGGCATTGAGCCCAAGTTCGTTGAAAGTCATGTCAATCCTTTGCCGGGCCTCATGGCCGGCGTGACCGACGCGCGCAAACGTGCCCGGTCGGTTCGGGGTGCACTCGGTGCGAACACTCCGGCACCGAATTGTGCCCGGAGCCGCCTTGAGCGGCGTCCCCCCTTCGTGATGTGGGAAAACGGTGCGTCACGGCCGGGGGCGGAAGTGAACCCGCCTGCTCACGCGGCAGAGCGATAACGCAAGTTAAACATGGGAGGCCGTCGATGGCTTTTCAATGCCGCCCCATCAGCGGTCATCACCTATGAAGCAGTTTCGCGACGTCGAAAGACAATCCTTGTAAATCGCGTTGGTAAGGCGCATGTCGGTCGGGCGAGCGTTTTTCTCTGCGACCTCCTGCTTCCGTTCATCCGGCTTCAGTTGATCTCTCAGTCTGACTTTGCCGGGCTGCCGCATCCTGTGGGCAGCGTATGAACAGGAGACCACGGACATGGCCAATGGCACCGTGAAGTTTTTCAATACCCAAAAAGGCTTCGGCTTCATCGAGACCGAGACGGGCGGCAAGGACGTCTTCGTCCACATCTCCGCCGTCGAACGCGCCGGCCTGACCGGCCTTTCGGACGCCCAGAAGGTGACGTTCGAGGTCGAAACCGGCCGCGATGGCCGCGAAAGCGCGACCAATCTCGCGCTGGCGTGATCAATCTAGGGCCATGGGCGCATTCTGCGCCCATGGCCCGACTGTACGCCGGACCGAACGCGGTCAGGGTCGTGCAAGCACGAGATCCGTCGGCTCCCTCGACGGGAACCGCGGGAATGGGTTGGCTGGTCTTCACAGCCTGTCTTGCAGCCTGCGCCGCCCCGGTCTCGGGTATGCTTTTCAAACCCGGCGCGTGGTACGCCGCATTGTCTAAGCTTTGGTGGATGCCGCCAAACCGGGTGTTTTCCGGTCGTGTGGCTGATCCTCTAGACCAGCATGTCGGCAGCGGCCGGCCGCACAGCCGTCTCGCCCGAAGGCTCGATCCTCATCCCCTTTCGGCCGACAGAGACGCGATCCGCGCACCGTCTGATGTGGCTTCGGGGCACCGAAATCTCGTTTCCGCCCATCCAACCCAAGGAGTCAAAGCATGTCGACCCATGTTGCAAGCAAACGAGCCGATGCCGCCCAGGACCCGTTCAAGAAGGTGTCCAAGGCCAGGAAGTCCGCAGAGAAGCCGAAGGAAGCGACCGCCATCCTTCTTGGCGAACACAGCCGCTACCAGATCAAGTCGGGCTGGCTCGCGGGGACATTCGTCGCCCGAGCGTTTCCGAAGCCACCAACGACGGCGCGCGGCATGATCGCCGAGGCGACCGGCGCGACGGAAGAGGCCGCGATTTCAGCGCTTCACGAGGTCATCGACGCGCGGGAAGATCGAAGGACGGCAGAACGGCGCAGGGATCTGCAAAACGGCGTCGATGTTCCCAGCGTCGAGGAATATGTCGAAGCGGTCCGTCAAATCACCCTGTCCGGCCCGCAACGCGCCATGCTGACAGCCTTGTCTCTGGCTGACGAGGACGGCCTGACGGACGCGCGTATAGCCTACGCGGCGGGCTACAAGTCCGAGGCTTCCGCAAACAAATCCTTCGCGGCGACAGGCTTGCTGATCGCCGAATACCTTTCCGCTGGCTCTCAGGCTGACGACGCTCCGGGCACCCCGGAAGGCACCGCGCTCCTCGGTTTCAGAGGGATAACGGCGAGCGAGGAAGATACGGGTAACTGGATCTTGCACCCGGAACTCCGCCAAGCGGTGCGTCTGGCTCTGTAATCCAGACGGATCACAGCTTCACGAGCGCAGCCTTAGCAGGACGAGAAGATGATTCGCACCTGCTCCCGCATCACGGCATAGTCCACGAGCATGCCAACGACTGCCGATCCTTCCGGCAGCAGGGCCAACTCCTCTGCCGCCCGCACCTGAAACTCGCTGCTGTACTCGACGACCGGCGGACACGCCCCTGGCCCGCTACGGTCAGAACCGACCGTCGCGCAGCCGCTCAGCCAGATCGTCGCGAGAACGAGGACGGCGCACGGCAGCCTCCAGCATTCGGCGTTGTACGTCATTGTTCTTCTCCGATGTTTCGAGGCGTTCGGCGAGGCGTCCCGCTCGCTCCCCGGAGCGCCGAAGCGAAAGCAGGAACAGGAGCAGGGCCGCCCGCATCCATGGGCTCGTGGCGATCCCGGTGAGGAGCCCGCGGATCACCGCCGCCCCCGCTTCCAGTCATCGAGCCGAGCGTAGATCGTGACCGCGATCCCGCCGAGAGCCACGGCGATGAACACCCAGCGCAACGTGTCCAGATACGGCACGAGCGGCAGGATGGCGCTCTGGGTCTCGGTCAGGACGCTCTGCGCCACCTCGACCCCGGCTGCGCCCAGCGTCGCCGCTCCGGCAGCCCCGCCGCCCCTCATGGTGCGGCTGTCGGCCAGTACTTCGCGCGCAGGTGGGGTTTCAGCCGCGAAAGCCGTCTCCCGGACCGGGAAGCGCTCGCCCCACTGACGCGCCGGGCCGAGGTCGACATGGATGAACCCCGAGCGCGGGTAGAAGCCGAAGCCGAGGAACCCGACCTTCCGCGCCGCCGCCTCGAAGGCCGCGGGGTCGTGGTTCGCCATGGCGATATCGAAGGCGGCGCCGTCCAGATGCTTCGACCTCGTAGCGCCACCGACGGCGCGGTTGTGCTCGGGGCTGCGATAGGCCGAGCGGACGATCAGCGGCTTGCCCAGCCGGTCTCGGAGCGCCTGCAGCTTGTCGAGCGCCGGTTCGTTGATCAGCAACTTGCCGGTGCCCCGGCAGGCGATCTCGGCGGGCGCGAAGTTGGGCCAGCGCCAGCCGCTCTCGGGTACGTCGCGCCAATGGCGGTGGAAGGTCGTCGTCATGGGGGGTCCTCCGAGAACGAGTTTCCGGCCCCTCGTAGGGCTCGGTGCGTTCGCCGCTCGGGAAGGTCCACTGGACCTTCCCGTCTGCCTGACAGGCAGACCACGGCTCACCCCGCCACGAGGGCGGGTCATTGCGGGCTGATGAATGGGGATGCGGCGCGGCTAAGGACTTCCGCCGAAGATCTTGAGCTTGATTGCGATGCCGGCGAGCAGCGCCAGCATGACGCCGGTGGTGATCATGCGGACGGCGGTCTGCATGGCGGTGCGGCGCACCAGGCGAATGCAGTCGACGAGCGAGCGCAGATCGCGGATGTCGAGCGCGGCCTCGTCGCCGTCGAGGCCGACATCGGCGAGCGCGCGCTTCGCGCCTTCCGCCGCCCGGGTCAGGATTGCCTCGAACTCGGCGTCGGGCATGCGCACGAAGCCCTCGGATCTGGGTGGGTTCATCGGATCCTCCTTCCGCCGCTCAGCCGATCTTGCAGCCCCAGAATGACGTGTGGTCGGCGGCGAAGTAGCCGTCCGCGACCCGGAAATATCCCTGCAGCTCCACGGTATCGCCCGCGGTGAGCGGTACCATGGTCTGCAGCCAGATCGCGGTGGCGAGCGAGACGTGGGTGGCGGAGATTTCGCCGAGGGAGCCGCGGATTTCGGTCGTCGCGTTCAGCACGAGCCGCCCGCGCATGCGGGCCGTCGCGCTGGCATTGATCTTGTAGAGCAGCGTCGCGCCGAAGAGGTATGTGCCGTCCACGGGGGCGACAAAGTGGTTGTTCGCGGCGTCGAACGCGCCCTGATCGTTGGTGTCGGTGTTGTTCAGGCCGATCTTCGTCCAGGTTCCGACGCCGACGTAGTTGTCGTAGTTCGTGTACGCCTTGAAGCGCGGGAGCCGGGGCTGGTCGACGATGCCGGTAGCGTTGTCGACGCTGAGCCCATCGAAGAAGGTGCTGCCGTCGGCGGAGACTGCCAGCCGGAACCTGTCCGAGCCGAACAGGCCAACCAGCGCCTTGGTCACGAAGCCGGTCTGGAGGCTCAGACCGAGATCGTCGCCGGCCGCCTCCTTGTTCATGGTATAGAACAGATCGCCGGTGCCGCCCTCGGCGACGGTCTTCGCCGTCCAGAGCGCGGCGTTGAGCTTGGCCGAGAACGGGTTCGATGTGTCGGCTGTGGTGCCGAGCCCGAGCAGCGCCATGTTCTGCAACACGTCCGGGGTGGTTCCGATCCAGCCTGCACCATCGTAGACCAGCAGCAAGCCCTCGTCCTCGACCCAAGCCCGCCAGCCGGCGCGCGGCGGCAGGCGGAGCCAGGCGCCATCGGTCCAGAGCGCGACATTCAGGTCCCAGCCCGCCCAATCGCCAGTGGCGCCCGAGCCGACGATGTAGCGGTCGCCATCGGTGGGGCCGGCGGGCGGCGCGGTCAGATCTCTGTCGAGCACCGAGAGCTGGACGAGACCGTCGAGGATCCGCAGCGCCTCGTTGTGGGTGACGTGCTTCTGGGCCTGCGCCGCTAGGATGTAGGGCAGCAGGAGATGGGTGGTGGCGTCGGACATGGAATGGCCCTCAGAGTATCAGCGTGACGGTCTTGGGAGCGCCCCGCCCGACGAGGGCGGAGAGCTGGAAGATGCGGATGTCGAGCATGTCGCCGGGGCCGAGAAGCGTGCCCCAGTCGGCGGTCTGGTCTGCGGCGGTGTAGACCGCGCTGGTGGTGGCGGTGCTCAGCACCCGCTTCACTGTGGCGCCGTCGAGAATCTCGACCTCGTAGGCTTCGAGCTCCTCGGCAAGTGGCACCTCGAGCCCGCCCCAGCTGTCGGCGGAAAGAGCGCGGGACCGGCGCGTCCAGCGGATGGTGAGATCCCCGGGCGCACGCGGCTTGCGCCACGGCTGCTCGAGCTGGGCGACGGAGAACGGCCTCAGCCCGACGCCCGCAGGCGTGAAGGCCTGCGCCAAATAGGTCTCGTCGCTGACCGGGCGGCTGGCCGGGCCGATGCGCCAGTTCCACGGGATGCCAACGTCCGCCTCGGCGATGGGCAGCGAGGCGAGGCTGTCGTCGAGCACCACCACGCGCGCGCCGGCGGGCGCGGGATTGCCCATGGCCCCTTCCGTGCCACGCTGGCCGCGCAACAGCCGGGTCAGGCGATACCGGCCCGGCGCCAGCAGTTCCGCCGCGCCTGCCTGCACGATCTCCCAGACGCCTGGCGCGCTCTCGATGGCGAGCGCGTTCGCCCCGCCGAACAGGGTCAGGTCGGTGACGCTCTCCAGCGTGCCGGTCAGCAGATCGACCACCAGCGCATTGCCGATATCGAAGCGCGAGGTGGGCCCCGCGAAGAAGTCGGAGACCAGAGCCCCGATCCGGGCGCGACTGCCGAACGTGGTCAACAAGTCGAACCCATCGGTCGAGGGGCTGCGGAACACCGCCATCTCACCCGGCCAGGGAACCGCGTGCGCCGCGACCAGCGGCCGGTGCGCGGGCTGGTCCTCGGTCAGCTGTGGCAGGTCCATCAGCACCGCATCCGGCGCGCCGAAGACCACGGCGCGCGTCAGCGAGGCTGCGCGGGGATCGCCGGGCGGCAGGTCGTAGGTCGCGCGATCCCGGCGGACCGCCTCGATGCCGCGCGCCTCCGCGTCGGCGATGGAGACGAGCCGCAGATCGACCAGCCGCCCGTCATGCGCGAGCTGGATCGCGTCGGCCGGATCCAGCGCGAGGCGCGAGGGCGGCAGTCGGAACGCCGCCGTCTCGCGCCCCACCCACGCCTCCATCAACGCGCGGCGGCAGCGCCGCTCGGCCTCCTCGGGTGGCACGGCCATCGGGAAGGACTCCGATGCGATCCGGGTCGTGTCGACCGTGATGCGCCGCGCCTCGACGAGGGCCGCGTCGTAATCCTCGTCGGCACGGGCAATCTGCCATTTCAGCGCCTGCGGCAGTTCTGTCTCCTGGCCGCGCGTCAGTTCCAGCACGTCGCCTTCGCGGGTGGACACCAGATCGTCGGGCGCAAGGGTGACGACGGAGGCCCGGCCGCGCATCACGAAGCGGATCACTCCCTCGGTCTCGACCGCGTCGAAGCCGAAATGCCGCGACAGCGTTGTGATCGAAGCCCGCGGGCTTTCGAGCGCCGTGATGGCGTAGCCCTCGACCGCGCCCCAGAGGCCGGTGACGTCGATCCGGGACTCGGGCAACCCCGCACGCAGGCAGAGATGGCGGACCAGTGCGGCCACCGAAACCGCCCCGAGCCGCCCCGTCAGCCAGTGGCCGAGCCGCCAGTTCGCGCCGTCCGTCCAGACGTCGGTCAGCGCCGGGAAGAAGGGATAGGGCCGCGCGTCCCAGGTCCAGGCGGCGCATTCGGGCACGTGCACCATCCGGCCGCCATAGACGGACGAAACGGGGTTGTTTGTCGGGGTACTCCACCAGAGATACGTCGCCTCGAGATAGGCCCGCTGGATGGCGTCGTCGCGCCAGCCCCGCGAGAAATGCGGCGTGAAGCTCTCGGACGACTTCGGGTCGAAGAAGACGTTGGGCTGGTTGGTGCCCCGGTCTATGGCGGGACAGCCAAGCTCGGTGAACCAGATCGGCTTCGACTGCGGCGCCCACGCCGTCGGCGTGCCGCTCTCGACGCCTCCGGGACGGTCGTAGTGCGCGTTCGTCCACCAGGCGCGCAGGTCCTTGTAGCGGAACACCCACGGCTTGGCCGCCGCGCCATCCGTGATCGGCGTGCGGACCTGCGCGGAGCGGTCCGCCGCGCTAGCATAGAACCAGTCGAAACCTTCGCCGCCCGCGATGTTCCCCTGCAGGTAGGCCCGGTCGTAGATCGCGGGCCAGCCCTCGGCCGCGTCGGCATGTTCGAAGCCGTCGCGCCAGTCCGACAGCGGCATGTAGTTGTCGATCCCGATGAAATCGATCTCCGGATCGGCCCAGAGCGGGTCGAGATGGAAGTACACGTCGCCCGAACCGTCGCCCGGCTGGTGCCCGAAGTATTCCGACCAGTCGGCGGCATAGCCGATCTTCGTCCCAGACCCGAGGATTGAGCGGACATCCGCGAGCAGGTCCCGGTAGGCCTGCACCGCCGGATAGGTGCTGGCGCCCGAGCGGATCGTCGTCAGCCCCGGCATCTCGGTGCCGACGAGGAAGGCGTCCACCCCGCCCGCCGCCGCACAGAGATGGGCGTAGTGCAGCACCATGCGCCGCAGGCCCCAGTCGCCGGGCGTGCCGGTCCACGAAACCGTCTCGCCCGAGACGCTGAAGCTCGTGGACGTGGCCGCGCCGAAGAGCGCCGCGACCTGGCTCGCGGCTGTGGCGGTCTTGTCCACGGTCCCGGCGAACCCCGCAGCCGGGGAACAGGTGATCCGCCCCCGCCAGGGGAAGGCGGGCTGACCGATCTCGGCGGCGTTGTCGGAATACGGGTTCGGCAGCGTGTTGCCGGGCGGCACGTCGATCAGGATGAAGGGATAGAAGGTGACGCGCAGCCCGCGCGCCTTCATCTCCTGGATCGCCTGCACCACCGCGAAGTCGGACGGCGTGCCGCCATAGACCGGGCGGTCCTGGTCGTCGCGGCTGACGAGGAAGGCATTGGCGCGGCTGACACCGTTCACCGACCAGCTGGCGGGCGTGGTCGACTTGGCCGACACCTCGACGCCCGGCCGCACCTTGCAGGAGCCCGCGCGCAGGTCGTCGCCGAACCATGCGACGACGAGGCTGACGCTCTCGACCGCAGGCGCCATCGCCTGCAGCCGGTCCAGCGCCTCCACCATGTCGGTGGAGTCGGCCAGCGCGTTCAGGTTCTCAGGGATCTGCGCGCCGCCATCGGTCTTGCGGATGACTTGCGTGGCATAGGTGAACTCGCCCGAGGCCGGGATCATGGTGACGGCGCGGGTCAGCCCCTCGGCGGTATCGGGGTCGGCCAGCGGGCGGAAGACCTCGAACGAGAGCTGCGGCAGGCGGTTGCCATAGGTCGAGAGCGCCAGTTCCTCGAAGACCACATAGGCCGTGCCGCGATAGGCGGGCGTGCTGGCCGCGCCCATCTTCGCGGCGATGAACGGGTCCTGCGTTTGCGTCTCGTCGCCGGGATACCAGCGCCAGGTGACGCCGGAGAGGTCCATCGGCTTGCCGTCGGCCCAGATGCGGCCGATGCCGGTGATCGGGCCTTCGCAAAGCGCGACGGCGAAGCTGGCATAGTACAGATACTCGGTGGTCTTGACCTTGCCGCCCCCGCCGCCCTTGCCGCCGCCCTGCGTGGTGGTCTTCGTCTCCTCGCGGAAATCCGTCGCCCAGATGATATTGCCGCCCATCCGCATCCGGCCATAGAGCCGCGGGATGACCGCGCCCTCGGTGGCCGAGGTGATGCGCAGCGTGTCGAGCCGCGCGCCCTCGATGCGCTGGGTGGGCGCGAGCGAGGAGATGATCCAGCTGTCGACGACCGAGCCGATGCTGGAGCCGATGAAGCCGCCGATGGTCGCGGCGCTGACGCCGAGGATCGCGCCGCCGATGCTGCCGCCAATGGCGGCGCCTGCGGCACCGAGAACGAGGGTGGCCATGGTCGGGTCTCAGCGTTGCGGGAACAGGAAAGCGAAGGCGATGCGCCGCCGCCAGGATGGATTGAGCGGCTCCTCGATCACGCCGAGCCGCTCGTAGGCGTGGAGGAAGCTGTCGGGCGCGGTCAGGATCCCGACATGCTTGGCGATGGCGCGTGGCTTCATGCGGAACAGGACCAGCGCGCCGGGATCGGCCTCGGCGGGCAGCACCTCAATCAGCATTCGCCGCGCGCCCTCGGCCAGCACCTCGCGCGGGCCGGTCTCGCCCCAGTCGCGGCTGTAGGGCGGGATCGGGAATGGCTCGGCGCCGACGATCTCGCGCCAGATGCCCCGGGCGAGCCCGAGGCAATCGCAGCCGACACCGCGCAGGCTGGCCTGGTCGTGATACGGCGTGCCGAGCCAGGACCGCGCGATGGCGATGACGCGCGCCGGGTCGGCCGATGCGAGAGATTGCGTCACAGCACGCCACCCTCGTGCCCGCCATCCTTCGTGGCATAGCGCAGCACCGCGTCCTGGCCGGGGATGTGCGGGAAGCCCCGGAAGTTGGCGGTGTTGGCGAACTTAGCGCCACAGGTCTCCATGCGCTTGTCGCAGCCCGCACGGATGGTGAAAGTGTCACTCTCGGCGATGGACCGCACCGGCGCCTCAAGCAACGCCAGCACCGCGATGCCATCCGTGACGTCATGGCCCAGCACCTCAGTGCGCCGCCCCGCGTTTGCGCCGCTGGTCCAGTCCAGCGTACCGAAGGTGAACCAGCCGGAGGCGAATCCGCCGAGCCCCGAGGCGGTGAAGGCTCGGTCGCGCTGTTGATTGCCACTGAGAATTGACCCGGCATTGTCACCGAGATCTGACCCACCCGGTTGTTATGTTCTGCGCGTCATGTTGGCGTCAATGCAGATGTCTCCTTTCGTTTCTTTTTCGCCGTCTCG
>NZ_JAHKNG010000056.1 GCF_018860165.1 Paracoccus marinaquae | reverse complement strand
GTGCTCGACCGCATCCATGACCACAAGATCAACCGGCTCGACGAGCTCCTCCCGTGGAATTGGACGCCGATCGCCGACACTCAGGCCCAAGCCGCCTGAGTAACCGCGGTAACAACCGGGCGGTTACTAAGGTTCAGGCCACGCGGACGATCTCGGCTGTTCCGAGGGCGTTGAAGCGGTTCATGAGGGCGACGCGGATGTGGATTTCGGCGGTCTGGCGGTCGGGGTCTCTCGCGGCGATGCGCTCGCCGAAGGACTTGAGGCAGCGCATCTTTGCTTCGACGCGGCTGCGGGCATGGTATCCGGTCAAGCGCTTCCAGAACGCGCGTCCATAATGGCGCGTGGCCCGGAGGGTTTCGTTGCGCGCCCGGGCCGCCGGGCAGTCCTCTTTCCACGGACGACCGTTCTTGCGGATTGGGATGATCGCCGTGCCGCCGCGCGAGATAACGGCGCTGTGGCAGCGGCGGGTGTCGTAGGCGCCGTCCGCAGTCACGGTGCCGATGTCTTCGCCTTGGGGGATCTGGTCGAGCAGGTCGGGCAGGACAGGGCTGTCGCCTTCCCGGCTGGGGGTGAACTCGATGGCGCGGATGTCCGAGGTGGCGGTGTCCATGGCCAGATGCACCTTGCGCCATTGGCGGCGGCCTTGAACACCATGCTTGCGGGCATGCCATTCGCCGTCGCCAAGAAACTTGATGCCGGTGCTGTCCACCAGCAGATTCAGCGGCCCGTCGGCACGGCGATAGGGGATCTGCACCTTGAGGGTCTTCTGTCTGCGGCACAGCGTAGAGTAGTCGGGAACGGGCCAGTCCAATCCCGCGAGCCGCAGGAGGCTCGCGACCATCCCGACTGTCTGCCTGAGCGGCAGCTTGAACAGCACCTTGATCGACAGGCAGAACTGGATCGCTGCATTGGAGAAGACCGGCGGGCGCCCTGGGCGCCCCTCATGCGACGCGTGCCAGGCCATCTCCTTGTCCAGCCAGATCAGCAACGACCCGCGCTTGCGGAGCGCAGCGTTGTAGACTGACCAGTTCGTCGTGCGGTAGCGGGCGGGCTTGGGCTTGCTCATGCCGCCCGTCTAACCGCATGGATTCGTGATGTGAATCCTTCACGGCGAGAGTTCTGCAACAACGCCGCCAGAAGTCGTGGCCGATCCAAAGGGCGAAATCATCCAAAGGATGTCGTCTCGCCCACTCTCTCAACCAAACCGGGATGCGTAGCTCTCATCGGCAACAAGCTGGTGCCCAGAAGCCGGCAAGAACGGCTTCAACCCGCCTCCAGCGCGCCGCCGAGCCGGCTCGGCGAATAATGCGGGTTGACAACATGAATCCGAGCATGATGAAGGCCATTGTCGCGCCCATCAGGACCGCCATGTAGGCCCGTGTCTCCGACCAGAAGACATGCGCCCAGAGGTAGGTATTGAGATACATCAGGATGAACATCACGACCGTCGAGGTCGCGATCATTGCGGCAAATCTCCAATATGACATGAGTGACCTTTCAGATTCGCGTTAAAACAAGGTAACGACCTTCCAGCGCTGGAGGGTTCCAAAGCTTTGGAAAGTCCAGATATGCGGCAGGCGTCAGGAATGTCGTCTGGTCGTGACCAGAAAGATGGTCGAAGCCGAACAGCTGATCAGCAAGAAACCGTTCAGCGCCTCAATCCCCGCCAGAAAGCGCAGATGACCTGTCGGATAGATGTCGCCCAGCCCAAGGGAAGAATAATTCACCACTGAGAAATAGAACACATCCATGAACGAGTTCACGTCAGCTTGCGCAAAACCGCCAATGCCCGTCGATTCGCCGATAAAGAAGCCGACCGCGTAGAGCCCTGCCTCGGCAATATGCGCGGCCGCCAGGACGTAAAGGGCAATCAACAGTGCACCTGTGCCGGTGATGTGCTTCCGGTCGGTAAGGTGCATGGCGAATGCCATTGCACGCGCATGCAGGCCACCGCACAATCCGAAAAGAATGATGACCAGCCCTGCAGCCAGTGTCATACGCGACTGTCCCTCTTAACCGGCTTCATTCAGCAGAGCGATTTCTTCCTCTTTCGCTGCAAGATCGGCCAGGATAGGGCAGTCGGGCCGGTGGTCTCCGGCGCAGGCATCGACGAGATGCGCAAGCGTCGCGCGCATCTCCGTCAACTCCGCGATCTTCCGGTCAATCCGGTCAAGCTGCACTTCGGCGATCTGTTTGACCTCGGAGCTGGTGCGGTCGTCGTCCTCGTAGAGCTTCAGGAGATTGCGGCAATCCTCGATGCTGAAGCCGAGCGCGCGGGCGCGCCCGAGGAATGCCGGCTTGTGCACGTCGCGGTCGCGAAAGCTGCGATAGCCGTTGGCGCTGCGCAGCGGCTTGACCAACCCGATATCCTCGTAATAGCGGATTGTCTTGGCCGGCAGGCCGGAGCGTTCCGCGACATCTCCGATGTTCATCTCAAAATCCTCCTTATTCGGCAGGGGCGGGGTAAAGGTTGGCGGCCGGGCGGACCGACCTCGTCTCGTCCATTGCGGGGGACACACGGCGGAGCCTGAGCGCGTTGGTCAGCACGAAGACCGAGGACAGCGCCATCGCGCCCGCGGCCAGAACCGGCGACAGCAACAGGCCGAACAGTGGATAGAGCACACCCGCCGCCACCGGGATCAGCGCCACGTTATAGCCAAAGGCCCAGAACAGGTTCTGGCGGATATTGCGCATGGTGCGGGTGGACACCTGATAGGCATTCACCACGCCGCGCAGATCGCCCGACATCAGCACCACATCGGCCGACTCAATCGCCACATCGGTTCCGGTGCCGATGGCGATGCCCACATCCGCATGCGCAAGCGCCGGCGCGTCGTTGATGCCGTCGCCGACGAAGGCCACCTGCCGCCCGCCTTTCCGCAGATCGTCCAGCGCCGCGACCTTGCCATCGGGCAGAACGCCCGCGATCACCTGGTCGATACCGGTTTCCCTTGCAATCGCCTCCGCCGTCTCGCGCTTGTCGCCGGTGATCATGGCGATCTTCAGTCCCAGATCGTGCAGCGCACCGATGGCCGCCGCGCTGGAAGGCTTCACCGGGTCAGCCACCGCGATCACCGCGGCCACCCGCCCGTCGATGGCGGCAAAGAGCGCGGTGCGGCCCTGTTCAGCGAGGCGCGTTTCCGCCTCGGCGAGGGCACCAAGTTCCAACCCTTCGCGGGTCATCAGCCGGTCGGCCCCGACCAGGACATCGCGCCCGGCGACATGCGCGCGGACGCCGTGGCCGGTAATCGACTCGAAGCTCTCCACCTCATGCCGCGCCACGTTTTCGGCCCGGGCCGCGCGGACGATGGCATCGGCAATGGGATGTTCCGACTGCGCCTCGACCGCAGCGACCAGTGCCAGAACTTCGGTCCGGACGAACGCGCCCGACAGCACCATGTCGGTCAGCTCCGGACGGCCTTCGGTGACGGTGCCGGTCTTGTCGACGGCCACGACGCCGATGCCGGACAATTGCTGCAGCGCGTCTCCCTTCCGAAACAGCACGCCCATCTCGGCGGCCCGTCCGGTGCCGACCATGATCGAGGTCGGCGTGGCCAGACCCATCGCGCAGGGGCAGGCGATGATCAGCACCGACACCCCGGCCACCAGCGCATAGGACAGCGCGGGCGAGGGGCCGACGACCAGCCAGACCAGAACCGTCAGCGCCGCGAAGGCCATCACCGCAGGCACGAACCACAGCGTGATCCGGTCGACCATGCCCTGGATCGGCAGCTTGGCGCCCTGCGCCTGTTCGACCATGCGGATGATCTGCGCCAGCGTGGTATCGGCGCCGACGCGCGTGGCGCGGAACTGGAAGGCGCCGGTGCCATTGACCGTGCCGCCCGTGACCGGATCGCCGGTGCCCTTGGCCACCGGCACCGGCTCGCCGGTAATCATGCTTTCATCGACATGGGCGCTGCCGTCGGTCACTTCTCCGTCCACTGCAATCCGCTCGCCGGGACGCACGACGAGGATGTCGCCCACGCGGATCCTCTCGATCGCCACGTCCTGCGCCTCACCGTCAACGAGAACCCGCGCGGTGCGCGCCTGAAGCCCCAGCAGTTTCTGGATCGCGGCGCCGGTGCGGCCCTTGGCGCGCGCCTCCATCCAGCGGCCCAGCAGGATCAGCACCACGATCACCGCCGCCGCCTCGAAATAGACGGCGCGCGAGCCTTCGGGCAGCAGTGCGGGCGCGAAGAGGGCCACCAGCGAAAAGAGATAGGCCGCCGAGGTGCCGACCGCGACGAGGCTGTTCATGTCCGGCGCGCCCTTGAAGAGCGCCGGGAAGCCCTTGGTGTAGAAGGCACGCCCCGGCCAGGCCAGCACGATGGTGGTCAGCACGAACTAGATCATCCAGCTTGTCTGATGGCCGATGGTGCGCCCGATCAGGTCATGCGCACCCGGCACGACATGCGCGCCCATTTCCAGAAGGAAGACGGGAAGGGCAAAGGCGGCGGCCAGCGCGGTTTTTCGAGCCATCGCCTTGGCCTCGCTGTCCTTGCGAGCGCTGCGATCCTCCGAGGCGGTGTCCTCTGCGGGCTCCGCAGGGTAGCCTGCGTCCTCGGCCGCCTTCAGCAAATCCGCAAGCTCCACCGCCCCTTCGGCATAGGTCACGGTCGCGGTTTCCGAGGCGAGGTTGACGTTGACCTCCAGCACACCGGGTACCGCCGCCAGCGCCTTGTCCACGCGCCCCACGCAGGAGGCGCAGGACATCGACGCCACGTTCAGACGCACATCCTGGGTCCGTGCCGGATAACCCGCCTCATCCAGCGCTGTCATGACGTCGGAGATCCGCTCGGGCGCATCGATCTGCGCCTGCGCGGTCTCATTGGCGAGGTTCACATGGACGTCATCGACGCCCGGCAGCGCGGACAGGGTCCGCTCGACCCGTCCGATACATGAAGCGCAAGACATGTTCTGCACGGAAAGCCGAAGGGTTTGCGAATCTGGCATGGCGGACTCCTGTCTGGATTTGTCCGAAAGATAGGGGTTCCACCTGATGGAAGGTCAATAGGGTTCAAAAATATTCCATTCCGTCCTTGACCTTCCTGCGGTGGAAGACCTCACCTGAACTGGAATTCGAAGGAGATAGGCATGACCAGATTGAGCGTACCGGACATGAGCTGCGGGCACTGCACCGCCGCAATCGAGAAGGCGATCAAGGCAATTGATCCAACCGCCAGGGTTTCCTGTGACCTTGGGGCGCATATTGTCGAGGTGGAGAGCTTTCTAAGCGAGCGGGCCGTGTCCGAAGCAATTCGCGATGCCGGCTATGATGCAAAAACACCGGCAGCGACCTGATACGAAAGCGACCTGATACGAAAAATGGCGCCGGCGGGTCCGGCCCCATTCCAACATCTGATCTGGCGAGCGAGATCAATCACTTTCCCGTGTCTTGTCGACCAGAGCCTCCAGTTGATCCTGTTCGACAAAGCCGGGCACAAGGGCGTCTCCGATCACGAAAGACGGTGATCCGTTGAAACCGAGCGCCTGGGACAGGCGCATCGATTCGTCGATATGCTCCTGCACCTCGGACGCGTCCATATCGGTGCGCAATTGTTCGATATCGAGCCCGATCTCCTCGGCCAGGCGCATGACCGATGCTTCCTCGGCGCGCCCTTCCATACCCATCAGTGCCCAGTGAAACTCCTCGTATTTTCCCTGCTGCCTTGCGGCCAGGGCCGCTTTTGCCGCGAACACCGAATCTTCGCTGAGAATGGGCCATTCGCGATAAACGAGCCGAACATTACTGTCGGCATCCAGAAGCCCCTGAACTTCGGACATGGCCCGCTTGCAGTAAGGGCAGTTGTAGTCGAAGAACTCCACGACCGTGACATCGCCTTCGGGATTTCCGAGGACCGGCGCGTTCGGATCACGCTCGAGCAACTGGCGCTGGTTTTTCAGAACGTCGGCAGCTGCGTCTGCCCGGGTGGCCGCCCGCTCCTGTTCGAGCAACTGCACGGCTTCCATGACGATCTGCGGATTTTCCCGGATCGCTTCCAGCGCCAGTTCCTTGATCCGTGTATCGCTCGGCTCTTGCGCGAAGCCGGCAATCGGCACGATAGCCAGGCCAAGCGCCAGGGCTGCGGTTTTCATCGGGTGCATTGTCAATTTCCTTCTCTCTGGGACTCGGCGGCACTGCGTTCGGCCTGAATCTGTTGTTGCCGATCCGGCCAGGTGGATTTGATATAGGCGAGGATGTTCCAGATCTGGTCGTCGCTCAGTTGATCGCCAAAGCCGGGCATGCCGCTTGCAAAATCAACGCCCTGTGCCGCGAGGGTCGCCTTGCCGCCGAGCCTGGTGTAGTCGAAGAGCACGCTGTCGGGATGATGCCAGGTATGGCCCGTTTCGTCATGCGGCGGCGCGGGCAGCGTGCCGTCCGGTCCAGGTGAGCGCCAGTCCGGCTGGCCCTCGAGGTTGGCGCCGTGGCAGGAGGCGCAGTAGCTCTGGTAGAGTTTCTCGCCCTGCGCCAGATCGGCGCTTTCCGGAGGAGCGCTGGTTTCGGCCCCGGCCTGCGTCATCAGCCATGCGCCCGCGGCGGCACCGGATAGAAGCACGGCGGAAAGGAGCAGGTATTTCCGCATCACGCCACCTCCAGCCAGGTCATCATGCCCGAGTCCGCATGGCTCAGCATGTGACAGTGAAACAGCCATTTTCCCGGATTGTCGACGACGAAAGCGATGGTCCGGGTCTCGCCGCCAAACATCAGCAGGGTGTCGCGGAAGGGGCCAAGGCCCGCGTCCCCGGTTACTTCCCGGAAATGCATCCCGTGCAGGTGCATTGCATGCGGGAACGACGTGTCGTTGTAGATTTCGAGTTTGAGCGTCTCGCCCACGGACAGGTTTGCCAGTGGCGTGTCGGTCATCCCGATCGTTCCGTTGAAGGCCCAGAATTGGTTCGCGTCGACCAGTTGGCGAAAGCTCTTGCGTTCGCCGTCGAGGGTGGCGGCATCGAGTGTGCCCATTGCCCCGCCCTGCATATTGAGCCGCGCCGTTACCGCTTTTTCCATGCCGGATATGTCCATGCGTGGGTTCGGGGGCAGGGGATGTGGCGACCCGCGCCGCGCCGCCGCCGCGCGGCCCGATACCGGAAACGCCACCTGTGAGACGCCCTCCTGATCCTCGACGCGCACAAGATGCGCTGTCTCGCCCGACGCCGCTGTGACGTCCACGATCAGATCGGCGCGCTGGCCCGGCCCAATGATCAGCACCTCGCTTACTGGCTTGGGCTCGGACAGCGGCATGCCATCAAGGGCCACGGTCCAGCCTTCCATCCCGAAAATCGAAAGAACGAATATCCGGGCGTTGGCGGCATTGATCAGCCGCAGGCGCAGGCGTTCGTTCTGCTTCACGTCCAGCGACAGATCAAAGCGCCCGTTGGTGGCGATGAAGTTGCCGCGCCGCCCGGCATGGCTGCGATCATGGCGTGACGTGAAGTCGGGGTCGATCTGTGCCGTTTCGGGATCGAGAAGCCAGTCGTCGAGGATCAATACCTCCTCGCGGTCGATATCCGGCGCCTCGGGCTCTTCCACGATCAGCGCACCATAGAGTCCGCGCGCGACCTGCTCGGTTGACCGGTTGTGCGCGTGATACCAGTAGGTGCCGGCGTCCGGCGCCACGAAATCATAGTCGAAACCCTGTCCCGGCTCGACAGCTGGCTGCGTCAGCCCGGTAACCCCGTCCATCGCGTTGTCGATGCGGATCCCGTGCCAATGAACCGAACTTGCCTGCGGCAGTTCGTTCAGGAACGATCTCTGGATGCGGGCGCCTTGAGCCATCCGCAACTCGGGTCCCGGCATCGCGCCGTCATAGCCCCAGATTTCAGTCTTGGGATAGGTTGGGGGTGCAAGTTGGACGCGCGCGGGCCGGGCCTTGAGTTCGGCAAAGCGTGGCGTTGCAGCACGCGCCAGGGCCGGAACGGTCAGAGCCGCAATCGTCGCCGCGCCCTGCTCAAGAAATTCTCGCCGTGTCGTCATCTTTTCCGTGTCCTTGAAATGTGCGGGGCGATACGCCGCCCCGCCCGTGTCAATCGATGGTTTTGCCGATACTCGGCGTCCCCGCCAAAGCCCTGCGTTCCGGTACATCGCTGTCGAGAAGATAGATCGCCATCGCTTTCAAATCGGACTTTGAGAGGAACCGCGTTCCGTTCTGGACAACCTCACCCATGCTGCCGCCGAACACGTCTCCTGACGGGGTAACACCACTTTGCAGAGCATATGACAGATTGGCGACGGTCCATCCGCGATCTGCCAGATCGTCGGACAGGATTGATGGTGCCTTGTTTCCACCGGGCAGGTCGTCGTTGCCGGCAAAAACGGCATCTGGCATCCGGCCGCCCGCGAGGTTCCGACCGGTGTGACAGGCCCCGCAATGGGCGGCGCCGCGCACGAGTTGCCGGCCGCGGTTCCAGTCGACGCTCTTTCCTTCCACCGGTTCGGTCTGCGGATCATGCATGAAAAGCGCACGCCATAGTTTCAGGCCCCAGCGTTGGTTGAACGGGAAACCGACATCGTGCGGTGGTGCGGGGTTGGTTACCGGTGCGACGGTCTGGAATGCTGCCCACATATCGGCGACGTCCTGATCGGAAACATCCGCATAGAACGGATAGGTGAATGCCGGAAAGAAGGGCTCGCCATCGGGCGAAACGCCCTGCCTGACAGTCATCGCGAAGTCAGACAGGCTCCAGTCTCCGATGCCGTGCTCGGGATCGGTGGTTATGTTCGGCGGGTAGAAGACGCCAAACGGGGTTTCGAGCGGGGCACCGCCCGCCAGCGGAGCGCCGCCATCCTCGAAATTCGTGTGACAGGCGATGCAACCGCTCGCGCGCGCCAGATAGGCACCGCGCTGGACATCGCCGGTCAACTCGATCTCGGCGGGCGGTCGGCCAATCGGCCAAACCACCAACGCCGCGATTGCCGCCGTGCCGGAAAGGGCAAGGACGGCAACACCTGCAAGAACCCGCCTCATGTCATTTCACCTTCGCGCGGAAGCGGGTGTGACAGGACGAACAGGTGTCGCTGACCTTCGCGAAAACCGCGTTGGCGGGCATCTCGGCCAGTTCTTCGCGCCCCATCGTGTCATCGGCCATCATGTCACCACTGCCCATCATCGAGTTGGCTCCCATCATGTCGGAGCCGCCCATCATGACGCTTGTATTCTACATGGTGTCCGACTGACTTGCGGGTGCGTTGTCAGCGGCAAGAGCCAGGCCTTCGGCGTATCTGTGCAACTCCTCGGCCAGGCCTGCAAAGCTCTCCCAATCGTTCCATATGGCGTCTTTCGCGACCGATGGCATGCCTGCGCTGCCGTCCGGGAACAGACGGGTCATGGCATCGCCAGCGTGCATGCCGATGGTTTCCGCAGCGTGCCGCACGGTATCAGCATCATACGCCGTCTCGCCGCTCATCATCGGGGCGACCTGTTTCACGGCCTTGCCCATTGCCGACATCGCGTCCATGCGCTCCTTCACGATACCGGTCGCGCCGCTATGGGCGAGCGCCGCCGATGCCACGCCGACAAGCACGGCGGAAGTGATAATCCCTGTAGGTTTCATGTCATTGTCCTTCAAATCCTGATTTCGAGACAGGTCCGATCAGGTGAAGGATCGTGGAGGGGGCGGTTCATAGGCCGGACCGCTCCCGTCATGCGTTACGTGAGGAGGCCGGACCTTCGTGGTCGCGGCACGCCTGACGGGGTGTGCGCGCTCTGAATCCACCGTGATCGCCGCAAGTGCGCAGTCAATTCCCGGATGGCAATGTCCGAATGCCTCCTGGATGACAGTATGATCTTCGCCATGATCATCGTCGACCACGGCGTGCGTTGAGCTTGTCGCGGCGGGAGCAGAAGAATGGGCTTCAGCGCCCTGAGGGGTCAAGCCGAATGCGAAAAGCGCGCAGAGAATCATCGCGCGTAGCAAGCCGACAGGTTCAATTTTGCGTCTTTCGTTCAAAAGATGCCGTTTTCCTTCTGAAGCTCACGAATGTAACGCGTGATCATTTTCACGTCGCCATCGGTCACACCCTCCACCGTCGGCATGTTGCCGAAGTTCCAGTGATGCGCACGGACGCCGTTTTTTGCCGCGAGGACGAATGCCATGTCGGAGTGATGGTTTGGCTCATAGGTCTTGTGTACAAGCGGTGGGGCGACGCCGTTCTGGCCCGCCGCATTCGCACCATGACACTCGGCGCATTTGGCGTCGAACGCCCGCTTTCCGATCTGCGCGTCCGCCGACAGTTCGGCGGGAAGCGCCACCTCGACGATCGGTGCGCCCTCGGCCAGGGTGCTGGTATCGGGCGGAATCATCGAATGGCCCGTGCCTTGCGTCGCCCGTTGCGTCGCATTCCAGTAGACCGCAAACCCCCCGACGAGAAAGAAGGCGACGATCGCCAGCAATGTCTTGTTCATACTTTTCTTGCCCCTCGCAACCGAATGCTTCGGTCAAATAAGTTTGACCTGTGTACCAACCGGCGATCTGTCGAAAACCTCGACAATTTGTTCGTTATAAAGGCCGATACAGCCATTCGACGATTTGCGACCGATCTTGCGCGTGTCGTTGGTGCCGTGAATGCGATAGTACTGCCAACTCAGGTGCATGGCACGAATACCCAGCGGATTGTCCGGCCCGGGCGCCACATAGCGCGGCAGCGTCGGATCGCGCTCGATCATCGAGGGTGTCGGCGCCCAATTGGGGGCCTCATCCTTGAAGACCACTTCGGTATAACCGCGGCGTGTCAGCTCGTCGGACAACGGCACCGAGGTGGGATAGATACGCATCTCCCCATCGGCAGTCCAATGCTGGAGCACCCTGGTGTTCGTGTCCGAGAGCAGGATGCCTTTGCCAAGGCTGTCGAAGTGATCCTGCCAAGCGTGTAGCCGGAAGGAAGACATGTTGCGCCTCACCACGGACGCTTCCTCCGCCCGAAGAAGCGTTGGGGACGCCAGTGCGATAGCACCGCTGACTCCCGCCATCAGAAATCCACGCCGGTCGAGGGGGTTTTTGCCATGTTCTGTCATAACCTGCTCTCACATCTATTTCTTGCCTGTTTTAGCGGGATAAACCACCTTCCAGCACCGGAAGGTCAAGCAGATGCCCCCTGACAAGACCGTGATTTTTGTATCGGTTTGTATCGTTGACCTTCCGGCGCAGGAAGGCTTTAGCCCATCTCCTGTATGCTTGGAGATGCAACGAAAATAAATGAATCTGAAACTCCTGTTGAGAAATCGAGCACGATGCCGGTGATGAAATACGCCATGTGGGCCTGCTGCGCGGTGATGCTGCTTCCAATCGCAGCGTTCGTGATGGCGGGGGGACTTGCGGGCGGATTGACCTCCGGGCTCTACGTCTTCGCACCTCTGCTTTTGTGCGTCGCCGCACATTTGATCATGCATCGGGTGATGGGAAAATCATGCCATGATACGAAGAGCGAGCGGACCGATGATGTTGCGATCCAGGTGGATCAAAAAGTAGCCGCCGATTAGGCCGGGGTGAGATTGGGTATCGTTCGCCGTCTTCTGCCGCTTTGGGCGATGCTCTTACTTGGCGCCTGCGCCCAGACCATCGCGCAATGCGAGCGAAGCGGTGATGTCCGGCTCTCTTCGAGCGGTCAGGTGGCCGACCTGCCTGCAGGTTGTGAGGTAAAGGAAATAACGGGCAGTGGGCTGGCAGTGCTTGAATGTCGGGACGGCAGGGAGGGCTTCGCCTTCGCTTTGGAATAGTTGTGAAGGTGATGGGATATGATTGAAGGACGGCGGAATACATTGGCAGTTCTTGCGACTGTTGCGGCCGCCTACGCCGGGTTTTGGTATTTTCCGGATCTCGGTTCGACCGAACTCAACTTCGAGGACGTTCAATACCCGCGGGGCTTTCGCAGGCTGTCCGCCAGCGAAAGCTCGAGCGGCTTCGATCTCTTCATCGGAATGAACGCCATGGGCCCGGATAGTCTGGCGGATGCCGAAGCGCGGGTCAGGGCAGATATCTGCGGTGCGCTCTACGGCGATGACCTGTCTGAAACACAGCGCGTTCCGGTGGCGTTTTTTACAGAGTATTATTGCCCTTATTGCCGTGTTCAGACCAGGACGCTTGCGGCGCTCGATGCACGTCCCGACAGCAACCTGCGTGCCATCTGGCACGAATTGCCGCTTCTCGGGCAATCGTCGGAGGTCGCGGCCAAGGCGGCGCTGGCGGCGAAACGCCAAGGTGCCTATGTCGCATTTCATGAACGGCTCATGAAATCCTCGTTTGTGGCGACACCGGAATATTTACAGGCTTTGGCGCGAGACATCGGTGTCGATCACCAACGCCTGATTACCGACATGCGAAGCGCCCCTGTTACCGAAGAATTGGAAAACAGTGCTGCTCTCGCACGGGTATTCGGCATTTTTGGAACGCCCGCCCTGATAATCGGGCGAACGATCATCCAGGGCCAGATCGATGAGAAGACCATTCTGCGTGTTGCCGAGATGGAAATCGAGGAAGATTGGACGTCCCAGTGTCAGACAGCGTGATGAACAAATTCTCGCAGCTTTTCGTCGCAAAGCTGATTCTGCTGGTCTGCCTCGGTTTTCTCGGCGCGGGGCTGGCCAGTATGTCGAACGCCGCCGAATCCGGGAGCTTTTCCAACCCGGCTCTCGAGGCGCGTCTGATCGCAGCCGAAAACGGAGTCGGCCCGAACGCGACGTCCCTGTCCGCCGGGCTGCATCTGGAGTTGGGCGAGGGCTGGAAGACCTATTGGCGGTCCCCGGGCGAGGTCGGCATCCCGCCCTTGATCGACTGGGCGGGATCGGAGAATGTTGAAGAGGTCGAATTGCTCTGGCCCGCCCCGGAACGGTTCACGGCCTTCGGGATCGAGAATTTCGGATATCACGACGAGGTCGTATTTCCGCTGCGTATCGCATTGTCCGACCCCGGCGCGCCGGTGCGATTGAACGCCAATGTCACGCTTCTGACCTGCTCGACCGTTTGCGTCCCGCAGGAGTTCACACTGACCCTGTCGCTGCCACGAGCCAGCGGAATCGACGCGGATGCGGCGGCGCTCATCTCGGCCTATGCCGAAAAGGTGCCGGAGGAGGGGGCTGAGAGCGGTATCTCGATCCAGTCGGCCTATCTCGACCCGGACATGACCGCCCTGACGCTGGTCGCACACAGTGAGCGTCCCTTCGCGGGCCCGGATGTCTTTCCCGAACTGGGCGCGGGCACGGCATTCGGCAAGCCGGATATTCGTCTGGGCGACGGGGGCCGTCTGCTCTGGGCCCGATTGCCCGTTCTGAGCGCGGCCGCGGATCTGCCCGATCTGCGGATCACCGTGACCGATGGCGACCGTGCGGCCAGCCTGTTCACGGAGTTGGCCGATGCAGCACCGCAGCCGCCCTTCGCCCTGGACCGCGTGCTGCCGGGTCTGGCGGAACTGGCCTGGATCGCCGCAATCGCCTTCCTCGGCGGTCTTGTCCTGAACGTCATGCCCTGCGTGCTGCCGGTGCTCTCCATCAAGCTGTCCTCGGCGATGAAGAGCCGCGACCAGGGCGTGGGCCGTATTCGCAAGGGGTTTGCCGTTTCCGCACTCGGCGTTCTGGCGTTCATGTGGTCGCTCGCCGCTTTGACCCTCGCGGCGCGCGGTCTGGGGATGACCGTGGGCTGGGGGCTGCAATTCCAGAACCCCGTATTCTTGGCGGTGATGTTCATTGTCCTGGCCGTGTTTTCCGCCAACCTTTTCGGGGCATTCGAAATCGAGCTGCCGTCTTCCTTGCAGACCCGGCTCGCCCGCGCCGGCGGTGGCAAAGGCTATAGCGGCGACTTTGCGACAGGTGCCTTTGCCGCCATCCTCGCGACACCCTGTTCGGCGCCGTTCCTGGGCACGGCTGTTGCCTTTGCGCTGGCCGGGCGGCTGCTCGATATCGCGGTGATCTTCACGGCCCTGGGGATCGGTCTGGCCTTGCCCTATCTCATCGTTGCCGCGTTTCCGGCGGCGATCTCGCGCCTGCCGAAACCGGGCCGCTGGATGCTGTGGCTGAAGATCCTGCTGGGGCTGGCATTGGCGGGCACAGCCGGCTGGCTGTTCTGGGTGCTGATCGGTGTCGGTGGCATGACGTCCGCGCTTGCGGTTCTGACAGCCAGCGCAGTCCTCGTCGTGATTCTGTCTTTCAGTCGCCTGGCCGCAGGTGCTCGCTTGTCCGGGGCTGCGGCCACGGGCGCGTTGGCCATCTTCCTGGCGGGATTCCTTTCTGCGGCCGGCACGCCGAACGCCAAGCCGGCGACGGACTGGGCCGCATTCGACCGTCGAGAAATTCCGAAGCTCGTGTCGCGCGGAGAGGTGGTTTTCGTGGATGTGACCGCCGATTGGTGTCTCACCTGCAAGGCCAACAAGGCGCTCGTGCTTGACCGCGCGCCGGTTCGAACGGCCCTTCGCGCGCCGGGCGTGACGGCGATGCAGGCCGATTGGACCCGTCCCGACGAGGCAATCTCGCGCTATCTGGAGACCTTCGACCGCTACGGTATTCCGTTCAACGCTGTCTATGGACCCGGCGCTCCCGAGGGTATCGTCCTGCCCGAGCTCCTGTCGTCCGAAGCGGTTCTATCAGCGCTCGAGAAGGCGGCGGAGCGCGCGGTGGCGTCGGGCGGATAGGGCGCGCTCTTCATGTGGGGAGGCATCAATAAACTGCCACGGAAAGGAGGTTCGATGAGTTCCGAAACAGAATTCCATATTCGTGGACACGGATCGCACATGCCGACAAGCGGGCGGGGTATGGTCATCTCGGCCTGGCTGACCGGCGTCTATTTCATCATTGAGCTTGGTATCGGGCTCTGGACCGGATCGATCGCTGTCCTGTCGGACGCATTCCACACGTTTTCCGCCGTGGGCGGAATCCTCGTCGCCGTGGGCGCGGCCCGGCTTTCCCGGCGGCCTGCCGATGCAACATTCAGCTTTGGCTGGTACCGCTCCGAAATCCTCGGCGCGCTGGTGAATGGCGGGTTCCTGGCCGGAATGGCCTTCGTCGTTATCTATATGGCCGCGATGCGGCTGAACGCGCCCATCGACCTGCCGACAGGGCCAATGCTGCTTGCTGCAGCCGGGGGTCTTGTGACGGAGTTCATTTCGCTTGGCCTCATCTGGAAACAGAGCCGGAGCGACATGAACGTGCGCGGCGCGCTCTGGCACATCATCCAGACCTTCGTGGGCAGCCTGCTCATCATCGTCACGGCGCTGGTGATCCGCTTTACCGGTTTCCTGATGATCGACCCACTTCTGGGCATGGCTTTCGGCTTCGTGCTGCTCTGGGCCAGCTGGGGCATCCTGCGGGATGCGGCGCGGCTCTTGATGGAGGCAGCGCCGAGCGAGATAGATTTGAACTCGGTGATCGCGGATCTGGAAGCGCTCGACGGTGTGCACGACGCGCATCATGTCCACGCATGGACATTGACCAGCGGGCGGAACGTGTTTTCGGCGCACCTTCGCGTGGGTGACGGCGTGGACCCGCAGGCGGTGCAACGACGGGCGCACCGCTTGCTGCGCCGCGATCACGGCTTCTTCTTCGTAACGCTCCAGACTGAAACCGAGTGTCTGGACGAGTCGGGTGCCGAGACGATCGATATCACCTCGGGCCATCAGGTCGGCCATGTCTGACGGTTCGCTCCGCTTGTGGCTGGCACGCAAGCTGATCGGGCGCATCGTCGCCCGGGCGGCGGGGCGCGGCCTTGCCACGCGCGGCCTGCGCGACACGGAGGGGTGCGAGATCCGTTGGCTGACGCCCGAAATCGAGGCATTCGTGGTGGCGATGACCGCGGAAACCGTCCGCCTTCGCCCCCATGCGCAGCAGGCAGAGCTTCCGACTTTCGGTAGCCGGCTGATGGTGGAAATGGCGATCTGGACGATTGCGGCCGACCGCAGCCTGCGCGCTTGTGGCATCGCGCCCGAGACCGCGCGACAGGTGGTCGCCGATCTCGGCTGGGACATCTACCGGCGGATGCTGGCGCTCAGCGCATTGCCCGTGCGCCTGCTCACCCGCGATTCCGGCCGTCGGCTGCGCTGGACCATCCGCGCGCTGCTGGTGTTTCCCTTCGCGCCCTCCGGTGCGCCGGGTTACGCCGTTCGGGTCAGCCGGGACGGGGACGACCTGTTCACGCATTTCACCCATTGCCCGCCGCAGAGCTTCGTGCGCCGCATCGCCCGGGCGGAGGAAGATCCTGAGTGTTGATTGCCACTGAGAATTGACCCGGCAACCGCCAAAATTGTCATTGAGAATTGACCCATGTGCAACCCTGCCTCGGCTTGAAGCAGCTGGAGGCATACGGAGTGATCGACATGGGATTTTTG
>NZ_JAHKNG010000055.1 GCF_018860165.1 Paracoccus marinaquae | reverse complement strand
TCTCCCGGATTTGAAGCCATACCGCCTCTGGCGGCTTCAAATCCGGGAGAGGAGATCATCGACAAAAACGCTGAAGCGGACCGGCTGAAAGCCGGTGGTTTGTATCCGATACATGGAAAATCAAGACGCGTCCCGGGGGGTTCTGCTTGGCTGGCCCTGTCAGGAGAATGCGGACGTGAATCGAGCCCGGCCCATATCATCGTCGTTCCCGCTGGTCCGCGCCCTTGCGTTGGTCGCGCTGACGCTGTTCCTCGGCGTCGGTGGCGCGTTCCATCCACAGGCAACCTTGGCCAACACACCAGCGCAGGCCAGCATGCCGGCGATGGCGGATCCGGCCCATGCCGCCCATTCGGCGAATTCGGTCGATCCCGCCAGCGGGCATTGCGCGGCGGCGGCGACATGCCTTGCCCCTGCCGAGGCTGCGGGCCTGCGGCTGACAGCACCAAAGGCGCAGGGTTTCCGCGCGGCTATCGCGGGCGATGTCGCGCCGGCCACGCCAAGCTATGGACTCTTCCGTCCGCCCCGGCGGGCATAGCCTGACGCCGCCTGTGCGGCCCATGACCCTGCACGCACTCTTTTTCGAGGGACGACGGATCCCGGCGATCCATCAGGGGTGTAATGCCCCGTTCTCACCGGCGTCTACCACAAGACCCTCCCGAGAAAAGGACTGAAAGACATGGACAAGACCGTATCGATCCCGAACCCGCATTCCAGCGCGGCCTCCGATCAGCCTGTCGGCTGCTGCGGCGGCACGGCAAAGGCGGGCAAGGCGCCGGCGGCAGAGGTCGAAAGGACCCCGACCGCCGAACCTGCGCCGCTGCCTGCCAAGGGTGGCTGCTGCTGCGGCCGGGGGTGAAAGCCCGGACCAGCGGAATGCAAGACAGCGACAAAGGACCTGTTGCAATGAAACCGATCACGACATCCGCCACCGCGATGATCCTCATGCTGGCCGCGCCTGGGCTTGCCCTTGCCGACAGCGATCATGGTCACGGCGCCCCGGGCACCGCCGGCGAGGCCGGCACGATGCAGGACATGATGCAGACCATGATGAAAATGCACGGCCAGATGATGGGCGCGGGCATGAATCCCGGCATGATGGGCGCCCATCAGGGGGGTGGCATGGGCATGATGGACGGCGCCATGATGCGCATGATGATCGACGGCGACATGATGGCCGCCCACGCGGCGATGCAGGCGCGTCTGGCCGAATTCGACGCCGATGCCGACGGCGCCCTGTCCCTAGCCGAGTTCGAGGCGCTGCACGCGGCAATGATCCGGGATCTGACCGTGGACCGGTTCCAGTATCTCGATGCCGATGGCGACGGCCGGATCACCGGTGAGGAAATGGCCGCCCCCGCGCAGCGCATGGAAAGGCGGCGGATGATGCCCGGCGCATCGGGGGAAACCGGGGCGGAAACCGGGGCGGAAACGCCGTCCGGAAACTGACCCCACCCGACCCGGGGACCATGCTGCCCCGGGTCGGAACCCGGTCGGAACGGGTGGCGGCATTGCTGCGTCGCTTCTTCGGCAGGCTGGATCTCGGGCAGGTTCCGGTGCTATGCGCGGACTCGCTCTGCTTCAACCAGCCCGGCCGGCCGGTGAGGCTGATCGGCGCGACCGGGCGGCACTGGCCCTGCCTCGCCGGAAGGCCCGCACCAACCGCAAGCCGTCCATCCCCGGAGACGCGATGATGACGACCCTGCCCGAACCGCAGACCCGCAGCGGCGGGCAGATCCTTGTTGACCAGCTGCTGATCCACGGGGCCGACACCGCCTATTGCGTGCCCGGCGAAAGCTATCTCGAGGTGCTGGATGCGCTGCATGACCGGCGCGACCGGTTCGCCCTGATCAATGCGCGGCACGAGGCGGGCGCGGCCGACATGGCCGAGGCTTACGGCAAGCTGACCGGCAGGCCCGGCATCTGCATGGTCACCCGCGGCCCCGGCGCCTGCCATGCCGCGATCGGCGTGCATATCGCCCGGCAGGACAGCACGCCGATGATCCTGCTGGTGGGCCAGATCGCCCGTGGAACGACCGACCGCGAAGCCTTTCAGGAGGTCGATTACCGCGCCATGTTCGGCACCGTCGCGAAATGGGCGACCCAGATCGAGGATGCGCGCCGGATCCCCGAATACATCGCCCGCGCCTTTCGTGTGGCCACCTCGGGGCGCCCGGGTCCGGTGGTGATCGCCCTGCCCGAGGACATGCTGACCGACCGCGTGGCGGTGCCCGACGCGCGGCCCTACGCGGCCACCGGCGCGCAGATCTCGGCCGCGGATGTCGCGCGCATCAGGGCCGCCGTCGCCAGCGCCGAACGCCCGCTGATGCTGCTGGGCGGGTCCGGCTGGGACAATGCCAGCGCCGCCGCGATCACCCGCTTTGCCGAGGCCAACAGCATTCCGGTCAGCTGCTCGTTCCGCCGTCAGGACATCGTTCACAACCTCTCGCCGGTCTATGCCGGCGAGTTCGGCACCGTCACCGGACCGATGCTCTACCGGCGGCTGGCCGAGGCCGACCTGCTGCTGGTCATCGGCGCGCGTCTGGGCGAGATGACGACCCAGGGCTACAGCCGGATCGACGCCCCGACCCCGCGCCCGCGCCTTGTGCATCTGCATGCCGACGCGGACGAGATCGGCCGCGTCTATGCGCCGGAACTGGGGCTGGCCTGCTGCCCTGAGGCCGCCGCCGCGGCGCTTGACGGCTGCGATCTGGGACGCGGCGCGCAGTGGGCAGACTGGTGCGCCACGCTGCATGGCGATTATCTGGCCGATACCGAGACGCCGACGGACGGTGACTGGGCGCTCGATCCCGGCGTGGCGCTGGCGCAGCTGCGGGACAGCCTGCCCGACGATCTGGTGGTGACGCTGGATGCGGGCAACCATACCGGCTGGGCGCAGCGCTTCCTGCGCTTTGGCCGGCCCGGGCGAGTGGTGGGATCGACCTGCGGCGCCATGGGCTATGCGGTGCCCGCCGCGGTCGCCGCCTCGCTGCTGCAGCCCGAGCGGCTGGTGCTGGCCTTCGTCGGCGATGGCGGCTTCATGATGAGCGCCAATGAACTGGCGACGGCGGCGCAATATGGCGGCAGGCCGATCGTGATCCTGTTCAACAACGGCATCTACGGCACCATCCGCATGCATCAGGAACGCGAGCATCCCGGGCGGATCTCGGGCACCACCCTGCGCCACGCGGATCTGTGCCGCATGGCCGAGGGCCTGGGCGCCCATGCCGAGCGCGTCACCCGCACCGAGGATTTCGCGCCCGCCTTCCAGCGCGCGCGGGCCGCGAACCGCCCGGCGGTGATCGAACTGGTGACCGATCCCGAACAGATCTCGTCCCGGACCACCATCACCGCGCTGCGCGAGGCGGCCAGGGCGCGGCAGACGGTGCGATAACTGCAAGGCTGAAGGGGTCGGAGAGCTACGTCGCCACCGTTCCCCAGATCTTCGACCTGCTCGCCGATCCGCAGGAACGCTATGACATCTTCATGTCGAACTTCACCGAACACACATGGTACCTGCCAGTGATCGGTGACGAAATCTCCGAACTCATGAAGACCTACGTTCAGTATCCTCCGCGCAAGCTTCAGAGCGAAGCCTATGCCGGTCCGATGACGCTTACGCAGTACCAGCGGTTCCAGCACATTCGAGAGCAACTGGCGAAGGACGGCTTCAATATCGGCTTGGGCGGCAATTGACCTGCAGCACCTGGTGCGCCGGGCCAGGTCCGGCGCACGTCTCTGGCACCGGGCTGGCCCCGGCAAGCATGTCGCGTTGGTTGATCGTGAGATTGGTTGCGTCATTCCATGGGCCGCGCCCTCACCCTTCCGAACGGCGTCGCCTGGCTGGATCGGTGACCGGGGTCGCGTTGCTGCTGGCAGACCAGCCGTGACCCCGCGCCCGGCGGCGATAAGGCCGCCGGGCAAGATTGGCCTGAGGCTGATCCCTCACATTCCGAACGGGCCGATGCGTGTCGAGGCGCGCCCTGCGCAAGCCTAACCCGGACGGCGCTCCGCCACCGGCGGGCTGTCCTTGCCCGCAATATAGCGCGCAATCATCAGGTCGAGATGCGCGCCGCCGCCATTCTTGAAGACGGTGATGTCGCCGGGCGCAAGGCGGCCGGGTGCCGCGTCCGCGATCAGGTCATACAGATCCGCCCGCACCGCCTCGGGGGAAATGATCCCGTTTGCAATCGGAATCATCAACTCGCCGATATGGCCGATGGTCGTTTCGCGGTTGTCGACAAACAGCCTGCAACCGGAGATCAGCGCATCATCCGCCTCGCGCATGTCGGACTTGTAGGCGCCGATCAGGTCGATATGGGCGCCCGGGCGAATCCAGGCGCCATGCAGGATCGGCTGGCGCGCCATGGTGGCGCTGGTGACGATGTCGGCGGTCGCTGCGGCCGCGGCCAGATCGGGGACGGCGGCGACCGGGACGGGACTTGCGCCAAAATCCTCGGCCAGTGCCTTCGCCTGATCGGGGCGGCGGGCCCAGACCGAGATACGTTCAAGCTGCGGGAACAGCGCGCGATAGGCGCCGATCAGGCTGCGCGCGACCGTGCCGGCGCCGACCACCAGCAGGTGCCGACTGTCCGGGCGGGCCAGCAGCCGCGCGCCCAGAACCGAATCCGCCGCCGTCTTGATCTCGGTCACCAGCCGGCTTTCGACAATGGCCTCAAGCTGGCCATTGCGCGGCCCGAAGACCTGCATCGCGCCCTGCACGGTCGGAAACCCTTCGGCGGCGTTGCGGTCGAAGATCGTGACCGATTTCACCCCGAAGCCTAAGCCCTCGATAAAGGCGCCGCGGCTGAGCAGGGTGCCCTCGGCGGGGCCGAGAAACATGTCCGCCACCTGCGCCCGGGGCAGGAGGTGGCCGGCGCGCAGGGCCTCGACCGCCTCAGGCCAGGCAAGTTGGCCAATCATCTCGTCATATGAAATCTGCCGGATGCTCATGAAGGTCCTCGGGCTGGTTCTGCGGGGCGGTTCGTGGTGGTCTCGTATCCGAGCCTTGCGTGGAAGCGGGCGATCTCGCCCGGGGTCGGGTCCTGGCCGCAATAGATCCGGACATAGCCCGGTACGCGGGCCATGCGGGGGCCGCGTTCCTCGCGGACCTGCATCGAGATATAGCCGATCTGCACCAGATAGACGGTGCGGGCGCGGACATCGGCATCCTCGGGGGCGAAGCCGAAGCGCAGAAACAACGCCCGGATCGCGCCGAGGCGCGCCTCGTCCTCGGCATTGACCCGCGCCATGACCGCGCCGGATTGATGCGCCCAGCCGCGCACGGCGAAATCCAGTTGCGGCTCGAACAGCGCCTCGTCGTGGAAAACGGCGATCAGGTTCAGCATCGCCTCGGCGATGGTCTCGGCATAGGCGGCGCAGGCATCGATGAAGGCGCCGGTATTCTTGGCCTGCCAGTCCGCCAGCAGCGCCTCAAGCAGCGCATTCCGGTCCTTGAAGAACCAGTAGAAGCTGGCGCGCGAGATATGCAGCCGCGCCGCCAGCGGCTGGATCTTCACCGCGTCGAGGCCCGAGTCCAGGAAGGCCTGCTTTGCCGCCTGCAGCCACAGCTCGCGCGATCCGCGCCAGCCAGAGGCAGCCTCGGCCTCGGCCTCAGCCTGAATGTCCATCCGTTCGCTCATGCAGAAGGGATAGCCCAGGGCGGCGCTCGGGGCAAGAAAATATACAGTTATGACTTCATTATTGACATATGTGTCTAGTTTTGCGAATTTCGCCCGCAGCAGGGAGGCCAGCCATGTCAAGCGACCCGCTTTTCCAACCCTACAGGCTGAAACATCTTGCCCTGAAGAACCGGCTGATCATCACCAGCCACGAACCCGCCTATCCCGAGGACGGCATGCCGACCGCGCGCTATCGCGCCTATCATGTCGAGCGGGCACGGGCCGGGGTGGCGATGACGATGACGGCAGGCTCGGCCTCGGTCGCGCGGGACAGCCCGCCGGTCTTCAACAATATCCTCGTCTGGAAGGACGAGGTCGTCGGCTGGATGCGGCAGCTTGCCGACGAGGTGCATGAGCATGACTGCGCGGTGATGATCCAGCTGACCCATCTGGGCCGCAGGACCGCTGGGACAAGGCCGACTGGCTGCCGGTGGTGGCGCCGGGACACGAGCGCGAGGTCGCCCACAAGGCCTTTCCGAAGAAGATTGAGGATTGGGACATCGCCCGCATCATCGAGGACTATGCCGACGCGGCCGAGCGGATGAAGGATGCCGGCCTCGACGGGATCGAGTTGCAGGCCTACGGGCATCTGATGGACCAGTTCTGGTCGCCGCTGACCAACGAGTTGGACGGCCCCTATGGCGGCAGCCTCGAGAACCGGCTGCGCTTCACCTTCGACACGCTCGGGGCGATCCGCGCGCGGGTCGGCAACGGTTTCATCGTCGGCATCCGCTATACCGCCGACGAGGATCTGCCCGGCGGGCTGACGAAGGCCGACGGGCTGGAGATCTCGCGCCGGCTGAAGGACAGCGGCATGGTCGATTTCCTGAATGTCATCCGCGGCCATATCGACACCGATGCCGGGCTGACCGATGTGATCCCGGTACAGGGCATGCGCAGCGCGCCGCATCTGGATTTCGCCGGAGAGATGCGGGCCGCGACCGGCTTTCCGACCTTCCATGCCGCCAAGATTCAGGATGTCGCCACCGCCCGCCACGCCATCGCCAGCGGCAAGCTGGACATGGTCGGCATGACACGCGCGCATATGGCCGACCCGCATATCGTCGCCAAGATCCTGCGCGGCGAGGAAGACCGCATCCGCCCCTGCGTCGGCGCCAACTACTGCCTCGACCGCATCTATCAGGGCGGCATGGCGCTGTGCCTGCACAACCCGGCCACCGGGCGCGAGCTTGAACAGCCGCACATGATCCGCAAGGCCCGCGAAACGCGCCGTGTGGTGATCGTGGGCGCCGGCCCCGCGGGCGTCGAGGCCGCGCGCGTCGCCGCCGAGCGCGGCCATGAGGTGATCGTGCTTGAAGCGGCGAATGACGCCGGCGGCCAGATCCGCCTGACCGCGCAAAGTCCGCGCCGGGCCGAGATGATGCAGATCATCCAGTGGCGCATGTCCGAATGTGCCCGGCTGGGCGTCGGCTTCCGCTTCAACAACCTTGCCGACGCCGCGGCCGTCCTGGCCGAGGCCCCGGATGTAGTGGTCATCGCAACCGGCGGGCTGCCCCATACCGAGGTTCTGGCTGCGGGCAACGACCTCGTGGTCTCGGCCTGGGATATCCTGTCGGGCGACGCCCAGCCCGGCCGCAACGTGCTGATCTATGACGATGCCGGCGACTACGCCGGGCTGCAGGCGGCCGAGAAGATCGCCGGAGCGGGCGCCAGGGTCGAGGTCATGACCCGCGACCGCAGCCTGGCCTCCGAGGTCATGGCGATGTCACTGACGCCCTTCATGCGCGCCCTGCAAGGCCAGGACGTGACCTTCACCGTGACCTGGAAGCTGGATGCGGTGAGGCGCGACGGCAACGGGCTGGCGGCAATCATCGGCAGCGATTACGGCGGCGTGACGCGCATGCGGCAGGTCGATCAGGTGGTGGTGAATCACGGCACCCGGCCGCTTGACGATCTCTATTTCGACCTGCGCGCCGGCTCGGTCAATCTGGGCGCGGTCGATTACGAGGCGCTGATCGCGGGCCGCCCGCAAAGCCTCGGCCGCAACCCCGCCGGCACCTATCGGCTGTTCCGCATCGGCGATGCCGTCGCCGCCCGGAACACTCATGCGGCGATCTATGACGCGCTGCGCCTGATGAAGAACATCTGAAAGGACGCGCGACCGGGACCGTGGCGGGTCCCGCCCTCTCCGGCGCTGAACCCGTCATGGGCCCCGAATATCCAGGGCCAACTGCCGGTGATTCCTGCTATGGTTGTCGGAACATCGAAGGACGGCGCCATGAGAATCCCCGAAGGCAAGACCCGGACGTCAGGCGGCGACAGAACACATATCCGTCACGCACGCCGGACTGGCCACAGCGGGGCGGCGCCGGCAGTCGCAAGGCGCACGGATCTGCAAAGGCTGGCCGACAGCAGCCCGACCGTTTCTCAGCTGTCTGAGTATTCGCAGCTGGCGAAGGCGACCGTGACACGCAGCCCGGCCAGCGCAGCGACGACGCCGCCGCTGCAGCCGAAACTGCTGAGCAAGGACCGCCTCAATGTCGTCGGCGAGCATCATGACGAGTCTCGGGCCAATGAAACCACGGAACGGGAGATCGCGCAAAGCGAGGCCGGCGGCGGGTATTGGACCGAGGCGGAATTCCGTTTCCATCCCCTGGGCATCCTTGAAAACGACGCGGGGAACACCGGCTCGGTGCAAGCCGACCCTCACATTTACCGAATTGCCCATCGTACGCAATATATGAAGAAACACGCATCTATATTAAAAACATTTTCAGTGACAGTCGGTAAACTTCTGTTATTGCCGACGCCAATGAACCTTAAGTTTGAGCATGGGTACAAACCGACACTCAATGCCAGCCTGCGGTTCATAAACGGGATCATGGACGAATTTGAGCAGATCGAGATCGAACTGAATGCCCTTTCGGGGACAGATGCGCAGGAGATGGAATTCATGCAAGAACATGCGAATTTCATCGAATTACTGAAGGCGCGGCTGCCGGTCCTGATGGAAAACTGGCGTGGCGCCCGCGATGCGGTCGAGGCGCTGTTCGAGGACAAGATGAACGAGGCGCTGTGGCGCGATGTGAAGCAGAAGGTCGACAGCCTGCTCGATGCTGGAGTCGATGAGGTTGTCGCCGCTGGCGAGGCGGATTTCGGCAACGAGCAGGCAATCATGCAGAAAAGAAATATCGTCATGAATACAGCGGCAAAGCTGCGTTCGACCGAGCAGGGCGTGTGGAAGATCGGCGACGAGCACGCGAGGGACATCATGGGTCGGGGGAAGGACCTGCCATACAACCTGATGGACCGCGACGACTTCTACAAGGAACCCAGATACGCGGCCAGGCTAAAGGCTGACGACTGAGGCGCGGGCCAGGCGTTCAGCCCAGCCCACAATGCGGCACCCATCTTGGGGCTTGTCTCCGGCGCGGATGAGCGAGGTCGGCGCCTATCCGCAAAGGCCGCGTACCTGAAGTCTATATCTTATTCACATATTAAAATTAAACGAGATAATAAGGTAAATATTATTTATCTTGCGAATCGTTCGGTATGTATATTTAAAATGGAAATGCAGCGCCGTATTATTCGCACAGGAGTTTGCGACTTTATGCGTGACGGTGATATGGCCTTCGTCTCCCGCTTGGTCGAGCGAAAGCCTTGGTATCCAGGAGAGTTTTCATGCACAGAACACACGACAAGGATCTGAACGCCACGGTGACACGTGACGATGGCGACCGGATCCGCTCGGTCAATTTCGGGGATCACCCTTCCGAGGCCATGAAGGACCGGGCGCGGCAAGGCCCGAAGTCCTTTCTTCGCTCCATGGCGATGCGGCTTGGCATTCCGCCGGAAGAACTGAGTGATCTCGATCGCCCGGCGAGTTTTCACGCGCCCGAGGAAAAGGGCGTCCAGTATCGCCTCAGCGACCGGAAGACCTTCTTCGACACGACCACCTTCGTCTATCGCCAGACCTATCACAACACCCCGGTCTGGGGGGCCGGCATCACCGTGACGGTCAAGGATGACGACGCGCGCATCCTGTCGATGACCGACACCGGCGCCCGCGGAATCGACGCGCCCCTGCCGCAGCCAAGGGAGCTTGCGCCGTTTCGCATCCTTTTCGCCGGCGGGGAGAAGACGGATCCCGACGCCCCCGGCCCGAAGGAGGCCGGCACCAAGGCGGCTGCGGCACAGGCCGGCTCGTTGCTGGATGATATCCTGGGCGCCGCGATCGAGGCCGAGCGCAAATACGGCGATGGCAAGGGGGTGCCGACCCTGATCCGCGGGCGGTTTCAGGTCTATCGCTACGAGACCGAAAAGCGCCTCTACGATCACCCCGTTCAGGATCCCGCCAGGCGCCGCGACGATGCGGGCGACAGCGAGGAGCGTGAAACTCCGATCCTGCCGCTGCCACCCGTGCCGAAATCGATCAAGGACGGCGACTGGCGTTTCGTGGCCGAACTGGTGGTCCGCTTTCCCTATCGCGGCCTGCGCATGAACTGGCGCCTGCTGGTCGATATCCAGACCCATGCCGTGCTGTACCTGCGGGCGCTGGCCTCGGGGGCAAACGGGCTGGTCTTCACCTATGACCCGATCACCAGCACCGGCAGCAACGGCAATGACGCGACCCAGGGCAACGCGGTCCTGAACCCCTTGCGCGACGATGTGGTGCTGGAAGGGCTGGATCCGCCGGTGGGCGGAACCCAGGCACTGTCGGGCAATCTGGTCAGGGTGGTCGAGGTCGATCCCCCGGCGATTGCCGCACCGACACGGCCGGCGGGGGCGGATTTCGACTTCAGCGCGCGAACGGATGAGTTCAGCGCGGTGAACGCCTATTTCCATAACGACCGCTTCTTCCGGCTGGTCGAAAGCCTGGGCTTTCCCCTCGGCAGCTATTTCGACGGCACCAGCTTTCCGATCGACGTCGATCACCGCGGCTTCAACGGCGCGGTCAACGCCCATTGCATCGGTGACGGCGACGGCATCGCCCATACCTGCTATGGCCTGATCGATTCCACGGGCGGCAATGTCGGCATCGCCTGCGACTGGGGCGTCGTGCTGCACGAACTGGGCGGGCACGGCATCCTTTATGACCATGTGAGTTCGGCGAATTTCGGCTTCGCGCACAGTGCCGGCGACAGTTTCGCTATGATCCTGAACGATTATCTGTCGGAATGGCATAATGGCGGTGCCATCGACCGTTTCGCTCTGGCGCCGTTTCCGTTTCCGGGCGGGCTGAGACGATCGGATCGCACGGTGGCCGCCGGCTGGGGCTGGGACGGTCCGAACGATGTCGGCTCCTACAGCAGCGAACAGATCCTGTCGACCTGCATGTTCCGGGTCTATCGCTCGATCGGCGGGGACTCGACGCGGGCGACGCGGCGCGAGTTCGCGGCGCGGATGACGGCCTATCTGATGCTGCGCGCCGTCGGCACGCTGTCGCCGGTCAGCAACCCGAACGATCCGGCGCTGTTTCTCGATGCGCTGCTGACTGCGGATGCCGGCGACTGGACGACCGAGGGCCTGTTCGGCGGCGCCTATGAGAAGGTGCTGGCCTGGTCCTTCGAACAGCAGGACCTGAATGACGGCGCGCCGCCCATCGTCGATGTCTATATCGATGACGGTCGGGGCGGCGAATACGAATACCTGCCCGATTTTACCGATGCCGCCGCAATCTGGAACCGCCGCGCCCCCGACGGGCTGGCCGGCCATCAGGAGCCGGGGCTTGGCACCAACTATGCCTATGTCAGGGTCCGGAACCGCGGCAGTTCGGCCGCCGACAACGTGGCCGTACGCGGCTTCCACAGCAAGCCCCTGGCCGGGCGGAGCTGGCCGGACGACCTGCAGCCGATGACCACGCCCGAACTGGGCGCCGGCACGATCCAGCCCAACGATGCCGAAGAGGTGGTCGTCGGCCCCTTCGCCTGGACGCCTGTGGCCAATGCCGAGGGGCATGACAGCATGATGATGATCGTCTCGGCCCCGGGCGATCCCAGCAATTCCGACAAGTTCGGCGCCGGCGAGGAGATCGAGGACTGGCGGCTGGTTCCCAATGACAACAATATCGCCGTGCGGGATGTCCGGCTGGAACCCCGGCTGGTGACCGTCATCGCCGACAGCGGCGAGTTCGGGAATGTCTGCCCGGGCAGCCACAAGGACATGGTTCTGGTCCTCAGCAACAGCGGCTTCGGCACGCTGGCGATCCGCAACATCACCTCGTCCTCGGGCGATTTCCTCGTGCCGGGCGTGGTCAGCTATCCGATCGCCATTGCCTCGGGCGATTCCGTCGAGGTGCCGATCCGGTTCCAGCCCGGCGGCTTCGGTCCCGCGGCCGGTGTCATCACCGTGTTCAGCAACGATCCCGAAGGCCCCCGGACCATCCGTGTCTCGGGCCAGGCCAAACCGCCAAGACTGGTGGTGATCGTTCCCGACCATGGCGATTTCGGCGAGGTCTGCCCGGGCTCGTTCGCCGACAGGATGCTGATCCTGAACAACAGCGGCAAATGCCCGCTGACGATCAGAGCGATCACCTCGTCCTCGGCCGAGTTCGTGGTGGCGCATGTCATGTCCTTCCCGATCGTCGTCGGCGCGGGCGATTTCGTGCATGTCCCGGTCCGGTTCCAGCCCGTGGACCATGGCGCCAAGGCCGGCACGATCACCATCGACAGCGACGATCCGGCCGGCAAGAAGACCATCAAGCTGACCGGCAAGGCCCCGTCGGGGCGGCTGACGATCACCGGCTCGACCTGCATCGGCGGGGTCAGGGCCTGCTGCGTCGGAGAGCGGACCATCGCCCTCTGCAACACCGGCAAATGCGCGCTGCATGTCACGGATGTGGGCTTCGATCGCAAGACCGGGCACTGGCGGCTGGTCAACAACCCCTTCCCGGCGGTGCTGCATCCGGGCTCGTGCCTGAACCTGCTGATCCGCTACAAGGCAACCGAGAAATGCCCGAAATGCGTCCAGCTGGTCATCAGGAGCGACGATCCCGACATGCCGGTCCGAAAGCTGGATCTGATGGCCTATACGGTCTGGCCGCACTCGAAACCCGGGAAGTCAGGATGCGCCTGCGATGATGATTGCGGCTGCGGCCCCTGCGATGACGGCTGCGGGGTGCAGAGCCTCGATCCCTGCTGTTTCGACGAAGACTGCGACGAGAACGGCCGCAGGGACGAACAGGGGGACGATTGCTGAGGCGGCCGGACCCTGATCGGGCGGCGGGTTGCGACGCGACATCTCCGGGTGCTGGCCGAAGGGATTTGCCTGTCTGAACGTGAACGACCCCGCTTGCGCGGGGTCGGACTTCTACGATCAGGCCAGGCGTCTGCCTTATCCCTCGGCATCAACGGGCGACAGTGAGGCATCCGGGGAAACGCCCTCTGCCACAGGCGCGCGCCGGCGTTCGATCAGGAAATACAGGATCACGCCGATGACAACGGCATAGACCGTCGATTTCGGATCCGGCATGGCCAGAACGACCGCGACGATCCCGGCGACCCCGCGTTCGGTCGAGGTCTTCAGCTGCTCGATCCCGACCATGATGCAGATATAGCCGGTCAGGACCAGGGTCAGCGAAAGCGCGATCGGCAGGACCGGTTTGAAGATCGTCACCAAGGGCAGGATGAAGAGCGCGAGGAAGCCGAAGATCCAGAACGTGCCGGCGCCCGAGAAGATAGACTGCATCGCGTTCCGGTCGCGGCCATAGCGTTCGGCGACGGTGGCGTGGACCGGCGTCCAGAGCGGACCCGCAAGCCCCGGCCAGGGCGCCAGAACCGCGTGCAGCGCGTTGCGGATGCCGGTGACGAGGTGGATGCGGCTGACATTGTCGTCGATCTTCTCGTCGGTGCGGATATGGTCGACACGCTCGGTCAGCGTATTGCCGACGATGATGTCGCCGAAGGCGACGACATAGGCGATCAGCGCGGTCGGAATGGCCAGCAGGAAGACGTCCAGCCCCGGCAGCCCCACGGACAGCATGCTGTATTGCGCCAGCGCGCCGAAATCAGGCTGGGTGATGCCCCATTCGATCTCGGGCACCGGATATTCGCCCACGCCCCAGCCGATCACCATGGCCACCAGCATGGCCGGCACCATGCCGAAATCGCCGATCCGCTTGGCGATCGGATGACGGGCCATCACGTCCCTGAAGGACAGCGAGAACAGCAGGTAGAAGGCGATGAGCGTCCCCGCGATCAGCGAGATCGGGGTGGCCTCGATCCGCCCGCCGACCTTCAGTTCGCCCATCAGCGCGGCGATGCCGGCACCGATGATGATCCCCGATTTCAGCGAGTTGGGGATCATGTCGACCAGTTTCGCGCCGAACCCGGTCAGACCGAAGACGATGAAGATCACGAAGACGATCAGTTGCAGCGCGATCATCGCCTGCACCGCCTCGGGGCCGGGTGCGAAGCCGCCAAGGAACAGCAGCGTGACCGGGATCGCCGGCGTGATCCAGCCCGGGACCAGCGGCACCCCCAGAAGCGCGGGCAGCATGAAGCCGATGCCGCAGATGAAACAGCCGGCCAGCGCGGCCTCATAGGGCATGCCCAGATACTGCTGCAGCAGCGGAATCATCCCCAGCGAGACGACAAACATGATCAGTGCCTGCACCGCCTCGGGAACCTCGATGCGGTAATGAACCAGCGGCAGGCGGACCTTGAAGGGCCCGACGGGCCAATAGGGGTGCTCGGCACCTTCCGATCGGGTGTAAAGCTGCATTCAGAGAATCCTCCTCTGTTCGGACATGCGTGGGATGGGATGTTTCGGCCGGGATGGCCGGGGTCAGGTGCCGGGCGGCGCGGACATGGCTGCCGGGGTGCGGTGGGCTTCGGCCTGCCCTCAGCCCGCCTTCGCGAGGCGCCGCGCCGCTGAGGTCACCTTCACCAGCGCCTCGCCCTCGACGACGACGGTATCGTTGACCCTGCAGACCGTCCGCAGGGTCACGCGCGCCCGGTCGCGGACCATGCCCTTCACCGTGACCGTCGCCTCGACGGTATCGCCGGGGCGGACCGGCGCGAGGAAATTCATCTGTTGCGACATATAGACCGTTCCGGGTCCGGGTAGCCGGTTGGCGATCGCCGCCGAGATGGTGCTGGCGGTCAGAAAGCCATGCGCGATCCGGCCTCCGAAGGCCGTGGTCTTGGCGAATTGCTCGTTGATGTGGATCGCGTTGTTGTCGCCCGAGGCGCCGGCGAACAGGATGATATCCGCCTCGGTGATGGTCTTGGAAAAGCTGGCGGACATGCCTTCCTGCAGATCCTCGATATCGTATCCGTTAAGCTCGTTCATCGTCGTCTCTCCGAAGAAATGGGTTTGAGGCACAAGGGCCGAAGCGAAAGGGGGCCTTGTCTCAGCCCGCCAGTTGCAGATCGGCCGCGGGCAGGTCCAGAATATCGGCCGTTCCGGCCATGGCGGCGCTGCTGCAGGCACGCGCCCTCGGGAAGACATGGGTCGCATAGACCCGTGCCAGCCGCCGCTTGGCCTGCAGATAGGCGCTGTCTTCCCCGGCGCTGATCCGGGCCGCGGCAGCATGGGCGGCATCGGCCATGACCCATGCACCCACGCACAGCCCGAACATCTCGAGCACGTTCGAGGCGGCGGCCAGCGCGATCCTCGGCTCCTGCCCGAGAAGCCAGTCGAGCATCGCCTCGATCTGATCGGCGGCATCGCCGGCCAGCGTGCCAGGTTCGGCGTCGTTCAGAGCCGCCGTGGCGCGGATATCGGCGACCAGTTCGCGGGCGGCCTTGCCGCCATCGCGCAGGATCTTGCGCCCGACCAGATCCAGCGCCTGAATGCCGGTCGTGCCTTCATAGATCGTGGTGATCCTGGCGTCGCGCAGGTGCTGGGCGGCGCCGGTTTCCTCGACATAGCCCATGCCGCCATGGACCTGCACCCCCAGCGAGGCGGTGTCGATCGCGGTTTCGGTGGACCAGCCCTTGACGATGGGGATCAGCAGATCGACCCGGCGCTGATGGGCGGCGCGGATCTCGGCCTCGCCGGCACGGGCCGCGAAATCCAGCGACCGCGCCGCGCGATAGGCGATGCCGCGGGCGGCATCGGTGCGGGCGCGCATCACCGCCAGCATCCTGCGCACATCCGCATGCCCGATGATCGTCTCGCCGTTCGACGCATCACTGGGCCTGCCCTGCCGGCGCTCGGTCGCATAGGCCGTCGCCGCCTGGGTCGCATGTTCGGCCACGCCGATTCCCTGCAGGCCGACATTCAGCCGGGCGTTGTTCATCATCGCGAACATATATTCCAGCCCGCGATTGGGCTCGCCCACCAGATAGCCGATGGCGCCGCCATTGTCGCCGAAGGACAGGGTGCAGGTCGGGCTGGCATGGATGCCCAGCTTGTGTTCGATCGAGACGCAGCGCACATCGTTGCGCGCGCCCGGATCGCCGTCCGCGTTCACCAGATATTTCGGCACCACGAACAGCGAGATCCCCTTCACCCCCTCGGGCGCATCCGGCAGGCGGGCCAGCACCAGATGGATGATGTTCCCGGCAAGATCATGCTCGCCATAGGTGATGAAAATCTTCTGCCCCGACACGCGATAGTGGTCGCCCTCGGGCAGGGCCTTGCTGCGCACGGCCGCCAGATCGGAGCCGGCCTGCGGCTCGGTCAGGTTCATCGTGCCGGTCCATTCGCCGCTGACCAGCTTTGGCAGATAGGCGTGTTTCAGGTCATCCGAGGCATAGCCCTCGATCGCCTCGATCGCGCCCTGGGTCAGCATCGGGCACAGCTGGAAGGCCATGTTGGCGCCCTGAAACATCTCCTGGATGCAGGCATTGACCAGTTGCGGCAGCCCCATGCCGCCATGGTCCGGATCGGCCGAGGGGCTGTTCCAGCCCATCTCGACCAGGGTCTGATAGGCAGGCTTCCATTCGGCGGGCGTCGTGACCTTGCCATCGGCGAAGCCCAGACCCGCCAGATCGCCGGGACGGTTCATCGGGGCGAGGATCTGGCCGGCATATTTCGCGGCTTCCTCGAGAATGGCGCGAACCATGTCGGGTGAGGCGTCCTCCAGCCCCGGCAGGGCCGCGACGCCCTCCAGATCGCAAAGCTCTTCCAGAACGAAGATCATGTCCTGCAGCGGTGCGGTATAGGTCATGGCTTTGCTCTCCCTCACATTTTTCCGGTGAGTTCCGGGACCACGGTGAACAGATCGCCGACCAGCCCGTAATCGGCGATCTGGAAGATCGGGGCTTCCTCGTCCTTGTTGATGGCGACGATGACCTTCGAGTCCTTCATCCCGGCCAGGTGCTGGATCGCGCCCGAGATGCCGACGGCCACGTAAAGCTCGGGCGCCA
>NZ_JAHKNG010000054.1 GCF_018860165.1 Paracoccus marinaquae | reverse complement strand
GCGCCGTCATCGACGCGCGGATCTTCGATCTGAAGGAAGACCCCAGGCCCAGCGAGGACGGCGCCTGTCTCGAGATACTGGCCGAGGCGTGATGGGCGCAGGATGCGGGAGGCGCCGATGCCGTTGCGCAGTTCTGATCGGTCAGACGCCGAACTGGAAGCGATTCTGGCCCGGGCCGCCGAGCAAGGAGTGAAGCGGGCGCTCGCTGATCTCGGTCTCGATGGCGACGAGGCTGCGCTCGACATCCGCGACCTCCGCTCCCTGGTGGACTGTATCCGACTGGTGCGCCGCACCGCGATGCAGACGGCAGTCCGCATGATCACCACTGGCGTCATGCTGGCGCTGCTCGCCGGCATCGTTCTCAAGCTCAGGATCTTTGGCCGCAGGCCGTAACGCGCGTTGCCGTCGATCAATTGTTCAGAACACACGCCCTCAAAGGCGGGTTTTTCCGTTTGGAGGACCCCCATGACGACGACCTTCCGCCGCCATTGGCGCGATGTGCCTGAAAGCACTTGGCCTTGGCCGAACTTCAGCCCGGCCGAGATCGCTTGCCGGGGCACCGGCAAGCTGCTCATCAACGAACCGGCGCTCGACAAGCTGCAGGCGCTGCGCGACCGGCTGGGCAAACCGATGATCGTCCGCTCCGCCTATCGCAGCCCCGAGCACAACCGCGCCATGGGCGGCGCGACCCGCTCCAAGCACCTCGACGGCGCCGCCTTTGACATCGCCATGGCGAACCACGACCCGGTGGCGTTCGAGGCCGCGGCGCGGGAGGTCGGGTTCCTCGGCTTCGGGTTCTATCCGCGCTCGGGGTTCATCCATGTCGATCTCGGGCCCGCACGGCAGTGGGGCGAGCGGTTCCCGGTCCGGGCGACCGCCTTCGCCGAAGAAGCCCCTCCAGCGCGCGAAGTGCTGGCCGAGAGCCGCACCATGAAGGCGGGTGGTGCGGCAGGCGTGGCGACGCTGGGCGCAGCTGGGGTCGAGGTGGCGCAGAGCGTCCTCGCCGAGACCCAATCCGCAATCCTGCCGCTTGTGCCGTATCTCGATACCCTGCGCTGGGTGTTCATCGCCGTGGCTCTCGGCGGTATCGCGGTCACGATCTACGCCCGGCTCGACGACTGGAAGAGGGGGCGACGGTGATCGCCGGGCTGCTCACCGGGAGCGCCGGATCGGCATGGGCGCGCATTGGGCTCCGCTACGGCGTCATCGCACTCGCGATCCTGCTGTTCCTGCTTTCCCTGCGCCGCTCCGGCGAGCGCGCCGGCCGACTGACCGAGCAGCTCGAAACCATGGAGAAAACCTATGACGCCCAAAAGCGAATGCTCGAGGCAGCGGCGCGCCGTCCTCGTTCTCGCGACGATCTGGCTGAGCGGCTGCGCGACGGTCGGTTCTGACGGTAGCGGGCCAGGGGCGTGTCCGCCGGTCGTCGAGTACAGTAGGAAGTTCCAGGCGCGAGCGGCAGGGGAGCTCGACCTCCTGCCGGAGGGCTCGGCGATCGCAGAGATGATGAGCGACTATGCGGTGTTGCGGGAACAGGCGCGGGTGTGCTGATCCTCCGGCACTTGTCGCGGATTACGCGTCGCGCCCGGCGCCGAACCTGGGGCTATCGGTCGGCAAGATGAGTGATGCCTCTAAGCCGGAGGTTGCGCCAGGTCGCGGCGATTTCAGAACGAGCGAGCTTCCGATCCGGTTGGCGATGGCGGCGACGATGGCGAGGCCAAGCCCGCTGCCATCGGTGCTTGCGTTCGCCCGTTCGAAACGTGCCGTCAGGCGGTCGAGCATCTCGCGCGGCACCACGGGACCATCGTTAGCGACAACGAGGCGGCCGTCCGCCGTCAGCGTCACCTCGACTGCCAGATTCTCCGCCCCGTGACGGAGGGCGTTCTCCACAAGGTTCCGGCACAGGATGGCGAAGGCATCGGGGTCGATGTCCGACTGGACAGCCGCGTCGGGAAGAGTGAGCCCAATGCGGCCAGGCGCGGTCGCGCGTCCGAGATCGTCCACCACCACACGGGCGACCGCCCTCAGGTCGGCGCTCCGGTCCATCCGCAGCCGCCCGCCTTCGGCCCGCGCAAGCTGCATGAGGCGTTCGGAAAGCCGGGTCAGGCGCTTGAGCGTCGCCTCAATTTCGGCGGCACGCACTTCGGTGGCCGGCTCGTGCGTCTCCGCCCTCAGCCGCTGCGCCTGAGCGATTGCTCCGGCCAGCGGCGTTCTCAACTCGTGGGCCGCGTTCGCGGCAAAACTGCGCTCGGCCTCGAACGCCGCGCGCAAGCGGGCCAGAAGGCCGTTGAGCGTCTTGGCCAGTGGACCAATCTCCGTCGGCAGATCGCTGGCAGGAACCTCCGACAGGTCGCGGGCGCCGCGCGCCTCCAGCCGAGCACGGAACCGACGCAGCGGATCGAGGCTGAAGCGAACGGCAAGAATGATCGCCACCAGCGCGATCGGCAGCACGATGAGCAGCGGCAGGCCGAGGCCCATCTGGATCTCCCGCGCAACCGACGCGCGATGGGCCAGCGGCTCGGCCACGGTGATCCGGATCGTGTCCTGAAGCGCTGCATCGCTGTAGAACCGGTGGGTGGCGGTCTGACGGAAACCGGGTCCGTCCCAAGGCGGGAACACGGCAGGGTCGGCCGCATGAGATTGCAGCAGGATGCGCCCCTCGCCATCGCGCACGAGGTAGGTGAAGAACTCGTCGTGCTCCCGGATGGGCGCGAGCCGCTGCGTCACGCCCTGATCTTCGCGGCCCACGATATCGGTCACCGCCAGCGGGAGGATGCGTTCCGCTGTCTCCTGCAGGGCGCTGTCAAAGACCTCGTCCAGCTCGCCCCGGACGATTACGGCCGTCACCGTCGCAGCGAGCAGCCACAGCACCGTCAGCGCCAGGCCGAGCGACAGGCCGAGTCGGCCCTGAAGGCTCGCGGGCCATCTCATGATTTGCCGAGCCTGTAGCCCATGCCGCGCTCGGTCTCGATGACCGAAGCCCCGAGCTTCTTGCGCAGGCGGCTCACATGGACCTCGATGGTGTTGCTCTCCACCTCCGCGTCGAAGGCGTAAAGCTTCTCCTCCAGCTGTGCCTTTGACAGCAGCTGACCGGGGCGCGCGAGAAAGGCTTCGAACAGCGCCCATTCCCTTGCGGTCAGTTGCACCGGCTTGCCGTCGCGGTGAACGCTGCGGGCGGCAAGATCGATTTCCAGCGGCCCGTGGGTGACGATGGGGTTCGGGTTGCCGCTGTAGCGTCGAGCGACAGACCCGATCCGCGCGGACAACTCAGCGAGATCGAAGGGCTTCACGAGATAATCGTCGGCGCCCGCGTTCAGCCCCTCGATCCGGTCCGACACCTGGTCGAGCGCGGTCAGGATGATGACCGGCGTCACGTCGCCCTGCGCGCGCAAGCCTTTGAGGAACCCGATCCCGCGACCGTCCGGCAGCATCAGGTCGAGCAGGATCAGGTCGTAAGACGTGGATTTCGCAGCGCCGCCGGCCGCATCGAGGCGCATCACCCAATCGACCGACTGCCCATCGGCCGTGATCTGGTCGCGCACCGCCGCGCCAAGCACCGTGTCGTCCTCGATCAGCAGGATGCGCATCCTCGTCCCCGTCCTCTTCCGATGACCCTCCATGATCCGTCTGGCTGACAAGAAGCTGAAGCGGGTGGCTGTGTCCCTTCAGGCTGCCGTCAGCTTCGCCGCGCATGAATTTCGTCAAGATGGCCGCAGCGAGGAGTTTGGCCCATGAAGAAGACATTGACAATTCTCGGCTTTCTCGCGGTCTTTCCGGCCGGTGCCGCGCTGGCGGACGACGACTGCTTCGTGCCGATGGCCGACTGGCAGCCGCGCGACGCCGTCGCCCGGCTGGCCGAGGAGAACGGCTGGACGGTGCGCCGGATCAAGATCGACGACGGCTGCTACGAAATCGACGGCCGCGACGCCGAGGGGCGCCGGATCGAGGTGACCGTTCATCCGGCGACGCTCCAGGTGATCGAGTTCGAATACGAGGACAAGGACGACGGCGATCGCCCCCGCCGGGATCGCGAAGCAGGCGACGATGACTGACGCAATCTCACACCAGGCGCCAGAGATGAACACGGCGCCGAGCAGCAAGGTCCGTGTCTGGGATCCGCTGGTCCGGGTTTTCCATTGGGGTCTGGTCGCGGCCTTCGCGACCGCATGGCTGACTGCGGACGAGCTGCAACCTGTCCACGAGGTCGCAGGCTATACCCTCGCCGGACTTGTGGCCTTCCGGCTGGTCTGGGGCCTCATCGGCAGTCGCTACGCGCGCTTCGCCCAGTTCCTGAAAGGCCCCCGCGAGACGCTGGCCTATCTCGGGGACATGACCCGCGGACGCGAGCGGCGCCACCTCGGCCACAACCCGGCGGGCGCGGCGATGGTCGTGGCGCTGCTGGTCACGCTGTCCGGGACGGCTTTCACCGGCTGGCTCATGGAGGATGAGGCCCGTCTGGCGATACTTCCGTCCATGCCCGCAATTGTGGCGCTCGCCTGGGCCGACGACGACGGCGACGAGCGGGAATACGGCGGGCGGGGCGAGATCGAGGGACCGCTGAAGGAGGTCCACGAGACGCTCGCCAACCTGATGCTGCTGCTTGCCGCGCTGCATGTTGGCGGCGTCGTCCTAGCCTCCTTCAGGCACCACGAGAACCTGGCGCGCGCCATGGTGACGGGCGACAAGCGCGGCGCCGGTCCCGGCGACATCGCCTGACGGCACCTAACCCCAAGGCCGACCGTCCCTTCGGTCCCGCCTGGCCTCGCCCTCACGGGCGGGGCCTTTTTCGTCCGAAGCCGCTCTCTTCCTGACGGCAAGCTGAAGCGGGAATCGCCGACGCGTCAGGAAGCCCTCAGGTCGTGTCTCCAGATTGTCCTCAGCAGATGACAAGGAGACCCTGCCATGAAGAAGACCCTGACACTTCTGGTTGCGTCCACGGCGCTGACCGCCGCGATCGGCGTCCCCGCCTGGAGCGCGATGCAATCCCCGCCCGGCGTCCTTCGGCCCGTCGCCGCTCTCTTCGATGACGCCCCGCAAGCGATGCCGCTCGTTCTCGCAAGCGACGATGACGACGACGATGACGACCGCTGGCGGGACGGTGCTCGTCGCGGCCACGACGACGACGACGATGACGACGATGACTGCGACGACGATGATGACGACGACGATTGTCAGGGCGGCGCTCGCAATCCCGCGCCCGCCGGCACGGTCGCCCCTCCGCAGAACGGCCTCTTCGGCAACGGTGCGCCGCCGCAGGTTCAGGTGAACTGAACCGCTCTGAAGTTCCTCTCCGAACAAGGATCCATACGATGAAATCGCTTCTCGCCACGCTCGCGCTGACCACGGCGCTGACGCTCCCCGGCCTCGCCATGGCGCGTCCGGTGACGCTCACCACGATCCTCAACAATTACGGCGGCGACGGGGCCTATCTCGCGCTCTACGTCACCGACGCCTCGGGCGCCTATGTCGGCAGTCTCTGGATGGCTGGCGGCAAGTCCAAGTACTACGAGCACCTCAGCGACTGGTACCGCGCCACCGGCGGCGACACCGCGCAGGTGAACGGCATCACCGGCGCCAGCGTCGGCGCGGGCCGCACGCTCGAGATCACGCTCGACCTGGCCGACGCGCTCTTCGACGCGGGCTACACGCTCCACATCGACGCGGCCGTCGAGGACATGCGCGACAGCCCGAACGAGGTGGCCGTCCCGCTCACGACCGACGGCGCCGGCACGCCGGTGCAGGGCCGCCGCTACATCGCCAGCTTCGCCTACGACATGTGAGGAGCGGGGCCATGATCCGTGCACTCCATCGCTGGCCGGGTCTTCTGGCCCTTGCGCTCGTCACCATCCTGAGTCTGAGCGGCGCGGCGCTGTCGGTCTTCCCAGCGGCCGAACGGCTTGCCGCACCGCAGGCGGAAGCCGGACTGACCGTCGCCGCCCTCGCGGACCGCATCCAGACGGTCTATCCGGGCGTCGAGCAGATCCGCCGATCACCCTCGGGCCGGATCACCGCCTACTGGTTCGACCAGGGCGCGCCGGGCGCTGCCGTGATTGACCCGGTGACCGGTGAGGGCGTGGCCTCGGCCGACCCGAACCAGGCCGAACGCTGGCTCACCAACCTGCACCGGTCGCTGTTCCTCGGGGACGGCGGGCGCATAGCCATGGCTGCAGGGGCTGCCGCGATGCTGATCCTCTCGCTCTCCGGTGCGGCGCTGGTCGCGCGGCGGACGGGCGGCTGGCGGCACTGGTTCGCGCGCCTGCGCGGTCCGCTCGCGGGCAGGCTGCACGTCGAGATCGCCCGGATCGCCGTCGTCGGCTTCGTTCTGTCTTCCACGACCGCCCTCTGGATGACGGCGTCGACCTTCGATCTCCTGCCGGATGGCAGCGCCATCCCGGCCATGCCGACCGAGGTCAGTGGAGCGACGGGGTTTGCGCCGGACCGAATGGCCACGCTGCAGCAGACGCCCGTCGCCGAGTTGCGCGAACTGAGCTTTCCCTATCCCGGCGACGCGACGGACGTGTTCACGCTCAAGACCGACCGGGGCACCGGCTATCTCGACCAGGGCGACGGAGACCTCCTGGCCTGGGCCGACCTCACGGGATGGGAGCGCGTCTCGGAGACCATCTACATGCTGCACACCGGACAGGGCGCGGCGACGCTCGGCCTGGTGCTCGGCCTCATGGCGCTCGGCGTGCCCGCGATGGGCGCGACCGGCGTGCTGATCTGGCTCGCCGGGCGGCGCGGTCGGCCGCGCATCCGAGGCAATCAGCCCGCGGGACGTGCCGAGACGATCCTGCTCGTCGGCAGCGAGGGCGGCAGCACCTGGGGATTTGCGGCCACGCTCCACACCGCACTGACGCAAGCCGGGCAGAAGGTACACACAGCACCGATGTCGGCCTTCGCGCCAGAACGCTACGCTACGGCCCAGCGGATCATCCTGCTCGCCGCAACCTATGGCGACGGCGCGGCGCCCGCCTCGGCGAAGGGCTTTCTCGAGCGGCTAAACGCTTCCGACAGGGCGCCGGACATTTCTCTGGCGGTGCTCGGCTTCGGCGACCGCAGCTTTCCGGCCTATTGCGCCTTCGCAAGGGACGTCGCGGCAGCGGCGCAGGCGAAGGGTTGGCCCGAGCTTCTGCCGCTCGACACAATCGACCGGCAATCGCCGCAGGATTTCGCGCGCTGGGGCCGGGCGCTCGGAGACGTGCTCGGCATTGCGCTCGAACTGACGCACCAGCCGGTCCAGCCGCAATCGACCACGCTGACCCTCGTCTCGCGGCGCGACTACGGCGCTGAGGTGCAGGCCCCGACGGCGATCCTCCGCTTCGCGTTTCCCCGCGTCTCGCTCGGGCAACGGCTGCTCGGGGGCGGGTTCGCACGGTTCCAGGCGGGTGACCTGATCGGCATTCTGCCCGAAGGCGGGACCGTCCCGCGGCTCTATTCGCTCGCCTCTGGGCGCCGCGACGGCTTCATCGAGATCGTGGTCAAGAAGCATCCCGGCGGCCTCTGCTCGGGTCAGCTCACAGCGCTGGAACCTGGCGACACGGTGAGCGCCTTCTTGCGCCCCAACCCCGGTTTCCGTCCGGGGCGGAGCCGGGCGCCCCTGATCCTGATCGGCGCAGGGACCGGCATCGGGCCGCTAGCGGGCTTTGTGCGCGGCAATACGCGCCGCAGGCCGATCCACCTGTTCTTCGGCATGCGCCATCCCGACAGCGATTTCTTCTACGGCGAGGAGTTCCCCGGATGGCAGGACGAAGGGCGTGTAAGCCGGCTGGTCACCGCCGTCTCGCGCGGGGCGCGTCCCCATTACGTCCAGGACGCGCTGCGCAGCGAGGCCACTCAGGTCGCAGAGCTCATCCGCAATGGCGCGCGCGTGATGGTCTGCGGCGGACGGGACATGGCCGCCGGCGTGGCCGAGGCGCTGGCCGAGATCCTCGCACCGGCCGGGCTGACGCCGGCGGTCCTGAAGGCGGAGGGGCGGTATGTCGAAGATGTCTACTGAGCTGACGAGGCACGCCCTGAATGGGGCGACCATGGGCACGCGCTGGTCGGCGCTGTTCTTCGCAGGGCCCGGTCTCGACACGGCGGCGATCCGCACGGCGCTGCAGGCGGCCGTGGACGAAGTGGACGGACAGATGTCGACCTGGAAGCCCGACAGCGGCCTGATGCGGCTCAACGCGGCGCCGGTGGGCGAATGGATCGCGCTTCCCGCGCGGCTCGCCGAGGTGCTGCGACTCGGCCTAAAGATCGGGCGCATATCCGGCGGCGCGTTCGACATCGGCATGGGTGACGCGGTGACGGCCTGGGGGTTCGGGCCGAAGACGGCCGCGCCCGAGGGCATCCGCGCCGCGATGAAAACCCCGCGCCGCCCGGCGGATCAGGCTCTGGAGTTCGAAGGCGACCGCATCTGCAAGGTCGCTCCCATAGCGCTGGATCTGAACGGCATAGCCAAGGGCTACGGCGTGGACCGTTTGGCCGAAACCCTGCGCGATTACGGGATCGCCGACGCCCTCGTCGGGGTCGATGGCGAGATGCGCGCGATGGGTCTCCGGCCTGACGGCGAGGCCTGGAGCATTGCGGTCGAGGCGCCGGACGCGGAACGCCGGACGCCGCATTCGATCCTCGCGCTGCAGGATGCCGCCGTCGCCACCTCCGGCGATTATCGCCACTGGGTCGAGGTTCAGGGACGACGCCTGTCGCACACAATGGACCCGAGGCGCGGTGCGCCGCTGATCGCATCGCCGGCCTCCGTCACCGTCGTTGCCCGCAGCTGTGCCGAGGCCGATGCCTGGGCGACGGCGCTCATGGTGCTCGGTCTCGGCAAAGGGGCCGAACTCGCAAGAAAAGAAGGGCTCGACGCCCTGTTCCTCTTGCGCGAAGATTGCGGGAGCGTGAGGGGCGTGGGAGTCGGACGACTTTTTTCCGAAGAGCCAGCGGCGATTACCCCTGCAGAGGGGAGATAGGCCGCATGGAGACGACAAGGACTGACCGCTTCAAGACCGCTATCCTGCTCATTGCCGCGACCGGCCTGTTTGCGGGACTTGCGTTCTACTTTTCCGGCCGACCCAACGCTGCGAACCTGATCTGGATCGCCGGCGTCGTTCCAGCGCTCGCCGCGCTCGTGGTCGAGATCCTGCGCAGCCTGCGCTCCGGCGAGGTGGGCCTCGATATCGTCGCAGCGCTGTCGATGTCGGCGGCGCTCGTCTTCGGCGAGACCCTCGCCGCGGCGGTGGTCGCGGTGATGTATTCCGGCGGCACATTCCTCGAAGCCTTCGCCGAAGGCCGCGCCCGGCGCGAGATGCACGACCTCCTCTCCCGCGTGCCGCGGACCGCGACCCGGCACCGCAACGGCGGGCTGGAGGAGATCCCGCTCGACCACATCGCGCCCGGCGACCGCCTCCTGATACGTCAGGGCGACGTGGTGCCGGTGGACGGCACGGTGGCCTCGGAGACGGCCTTCGTCGACACCTCAGCGCTGACGGGCGAGTCCCTGCCAGTGCGCCTCGCCCACGGCGCCGAAGCCATGAGCGGCTCCACAAACGCAGGCGAGGCGTTCGATCTGACGGCGACGAGAGAAGCCAAGGACAGCACTTATGCCGGGATCGTCCGGCTGGTCGAGGAGGCGCAGGCCTCGAAGGCGCCGATGTCGCGGCTGGCCGACCGCTGGTCGCTGGGCTTTCTCGCGGTCACGGTCAGCACCGCCTTCGCGGCCTGGTGGTTCACCGGCGATCCAATCCGGGCCGTCGCCGTGCTCGTTGTCGCCACGCCCTGTCCGCTGATCCTCGCCGTGCCGGTGGCGCTGGTGGCCGGGCTGTCGCGTGCCGCGCATTTCGGGGTGCTGATCAAGGGCGCGGGACCGCTCGAGACGATGGCGCGCATCCGAACGCTGATCCTCGACAAGACCGGCACGCTGACGGACGGCCGGCCGCAGATCGTCTCGATCGATAGCCACGACGGGATGGCGGAGGACGACATACTGCGCCTCGCTGCAGCGCTCGACCAGGCGTCCAAGCACCCCGTGGCGCAGGCCATCGTTGCGGCCGCGAAGGCGCGCGGCTTCACGCTGCCGGTTCCGTCGGACGTGGCTGAGATCCCGGGTGAAGGCGTCGTGGGCCATGTCGAGGGCCGGAAGGTCATCGTCGGTGGCGACGGCTTCGTGGCCGCGCGCGTGGGGCGCCAGCCGGGCGATCATTCCGCCATTGCCGCCGGTTCGGTTCTCGTCGCCGTCGCCGTCGACGGGCAAATGGCAGGGCACCTCGTGATGTCCGATCCGCTGCGCGAGGGTGCGGGGGCCATGCTCGACGGTCTGCGCCGCGAGGGCATCGCGCGTATCCTGCTCGCCACCGGCGACCGCGCGGACGTGGCTGAGCGCGTGACCGAGGGGCTTGGCCTCGACGGGCTGCGCGCCGGGCTCACGCCCGACCAGAAGGTTCTGCTGGTTCTCTCCGAGCGCAAGCGCGGGCCCGTGATGATGGTGGGCGACGGCGTCAACGACGCGCCGGCTCTCGCAGCGGCCGATGTGGGTGTCGCGATGGGCGCACGCGGAGCCGCTGCATCGGCGGAGGCGGCAGACGTCGTGCTGCTCGTCGACCGTATCGACCGGCTCGGGCCGGGGATCGAGATTGCGCGCGGTGCGCGCCGCATCGCTGTCGAAAGCGTTGTCGCCGGAATCGGCCTGTCGGTCATGGGCATGATCGCCGCGGCTTTCGGCTATCTCACTCCGGTGCAGGGGGCGCTCCTGCAGGAGATCATCGACGTCGCCGTGATCCTGAACGCCCTGCGCGCGCTGCGCATCGCGCCCCATGAGCCCACTATCCCGAATCCAAAGGCTGTCTCCTCCGGGCAGGCCGACATCGCGCAAGGAGCCACGCCATGAGCCGCCTCTCGCATTCCGAAATCCACATGGTGCATCGCATCGGCTGGCTGCGGGCCGCCGTTCTCGGAGCCAACGACGGACTGGTGTCGACTGCGAGCCTCGTTGTCGGCGTCGCCGCGGCAGGATCGGGAAAGCCGGAGGTCCTGATCGCGGGGCTGGCTGGCCTCGTGGCCGGTGCGATGTCCATGGCGGCAGGAGAATACGTCTCGGTCAGTTCCCAGACCGATGCGGAACAAGCCGATCTTGCCCGCGAGACCCGCGAGCTGGCGGAAACGCCTGAGGCAGAGCTCGAGGAGCTCACCCGGATCTACGTTGACCGGGGGCTGGATCGCGACCTGGCGGAGAAGGTGGCCCACCAGCTGACCGAACGCGACGCGCTCGGATCGCATGCCCGCGACGAACTCGGCATCTCCGAGACCGTGACGGCACGCCCGATCCAGGCGGCGCTGGTCTCGGCTCTAACATTCGCCCTGGGTGCGGTCGTTCCGCTGATCGTCGTTCTATTGGCGCCCGAAACGTCGATCGCGCTGTTCGTGGCGGCATCGACGATCGTCGGCCTTGCGGTCCTCGGCGGTCTGGGCGCCTCCGCCGGCGGCGCTGGTGTCGTTCGGGGCGCCGCGCGGGTCACCCTCTGGGGCGCTCTCGCAATGGCTGCGACAGCAGCGGTGGGAGCGGTGTTTGGCGTCACGGTTGGGTAGCAATTATTGGGTTTCTGGGTGGAGAAGGTTGGATTTGAGGCCCATCCCCTCCGCCACTTGCCCTCGCGAAAGCGTTCTCCCGATCCGGCTACGGCCGGATTTTCTCGTTGTATTCGAGGGTTATGTGGGAGGTGCTAAGCACCGACCCCGGCGCCAAGTCGCCCGCAACCGGTCTCTCCAAGCCATTATTCTCCGGGGCTGTGAACTGCTTCCCATCCGGTGCACAGCGCCAACACACTGAAATCCATCCGTTCCTTCTGACTGCGCTCGCACGAGAGTTAGATTTTCCCTTCGCCTTGCGAGCGGAACTGAGATCCAAACTCCTGGCGACCTCCTCTGCGGTTCACTCAACAGGGTCAGTCTTCTGGACCCGACGGAAGATTTCACTGGCGAGATGCTCGTGCGCCGCCGCGCGAAACTGCTTGTCCGTCATCACACGAGAGAAAATCTCCTCGTTGCCCTCCATACGGTCGATGAACAACTCGTCTAGCATCCGTTCCAGATACGACGAAAAATTGGCCAGGTTGTTCGCACGCGCAGCTTCCACGATCTTCTCGTCCTGTTCGGCGCTCACGCGTATCTGGTCGAAGAAGAGCTGGTCGGCCTCAGTGAAATCGGTACCAAAGCGCTCGTTCAGCTTCTCGATCAAGCTAGAGAGAGCCAGTTCTTCGTCTGGCGATCGGGCCGTGCCCACGTCCGTTGGACCCTTCAGTGGGTCGGCCTCGCCGTCGGACAGGTCTATCGATCCTTCGGTCATTTGCTGGAGCCGGAAGAATCGCAGCGCAATCTCGTCGTCCAAGGCGAACGCTTGGCCATCACCCGGCGGGGGAAGCTTCGAGATCAGGTTGCGAACGAAGGCGTAGAGCTTCTCGAGATCGCTATCCTGATACGGAATGATCTGCGAGAGGAAGGCGTAGAGATTCCGGTATGCCGTGAGTTGGCCGCGAAACTCCTCCTGTTCGGCCTCTTCCCTATCCAGGAACCTCTGCACAACAGCGTCTAGAACCGAGTTCATCAGGCGGTGATCGGTAGCCGAGTGCTCGCGTTTACGTCGGTACCAGACCTCGGCGAAGGCGTTCACGTCGTCGGGAGCGAAAATCGCCCATTCCAGGAGCTTATGCTGCAACTCGGACAGCCGGTGCGGATCGGCGTTTTCGCCAATCGGCGTTACCTCGTAGTACGGTTTGAAGGCCTTGTAGATGTCATCTTCTTCGTTCGCGAAGTCGAGGACGAAGGTACGTGCCTTGCCTGGCGCCATCCGGTTCAGACGCGAGAGTGTCTGCACCGCTTGCACACCCGCGAGCCGCTTCACGACATACATCGTCTGCAGGAGCGGTTGATCGAATCCAGTCTGATATTTCTCAGCCACCAGGAGCACGCGGTAATCATCACGCTCGAAGGTCTCGGGCAACTCGCTTTCCGCGAGGCCATCGTTCATTGACACTTCGGTATAGGCTGATCCCGGGTCTTCCGGATCTTCCACGGTGCCGGAAAAGGCGACGAGCGAGCGGATGCCATCGTAGCCGTGCGCCTTGATATAGCGGTCAAAGGCCAGCTTGTATTTCACCGCGGCAAGGCGCGAGCCCGTCACGACCATGGCCTTCGCACGACCGCCGAGTTCGTGCATGACGTAGAGACGGAAATGCTCTACGATGACCGAGACGACCTGCTCGATGTTGACCGGGTGCAGCTCCAGATACCGCGTCAGAGCCTTGGCCGCCTTCTTGCGCGGCACATCAGGATCGTTCTCGACCTGTTTTATTAGACCGAAGAAGCGCTTGTAGGTCGTGTAGTTCTGCAGCACGTCCATGATGAAGCCTTCTTCGATGGCTTGCCTCATCGTGTACTCGTGGAACGGCGACGTGCCCGTTGGTCCCGGTTCGTCGAAGAGCGTCTTGGTCTTGAACTTTGGCGTTGCGGTGAAGGCGAAGAAGCTGAGGTTCGGCTGGCGTGCCCGCTTCAGGGAATCGCGCAGCATCGCAGCCTTGGCGTCCTCGGATAGATCATCATCTTCCTCCTCGGACAGCTGCGCAGCGATCGCAGCTTCGATCCCGTCCTTGTTGAGCATGCCCTTCAGCGCCATGGCCGTCTCGCCGCTCTGCGAGGAGTGCGCCTCGTCGACGATCACCGCGAACCGCTTGCCTGCCGTGTCGATCTTCACGCCAGTCCCCTTACTCTCGAGAGTGGAGAGCGCCTGCGAGATGAAGGGAAACTTCTGAATCGTCGTGATGACAATAGGTGTCCCGGCCGACAGTGCCCGGGCAAGCTGCTGAGTGTTTTCCTCGATCTTCTCGACGACGCCCGTTTTGTGCTCGAACTGGTAGATCGTGTTCTGCAACTGCTGATCGAGCACGCGCCGGTCGGTGACGACGACGACCGAGTGAAACACCTTCTCATCGTTGGCGTCGTGCAGGCTCGCCAACCGATGGGCCAGCCAGGCGATCGAGTTCGACTTTCCCGACCCTGCCGAATGCTGGATCAGATAATTCCTGCCAGACCCATGCGCGCCGGCATGCGCGATGAGCTTTCGCACTGCGTCGAGCTGATGATACCGCGGGAAGATCATCGTCTCCTTGCGGATGGTGCGGACGCCCTTGTCGGTCTTGACCTGCCTTTCCTTGACCTCCAGGTGCATGAAGCGCTGGAGGATATCCATCAGGCTGTCGGCCTGCAGCACCTCGTCCCACAGGAAATGCGTCTTCCAGTTTCCTGCCACGGGCGGATTGCCGGCCCCGTGGTCGTGGCCACGGTTGAAGGGCAGGAAGACCGTCTCGCGTCCCTTCAGCCGCGTGGTCATCCAAACCTCGTCCGGATCCACCGCAAAATGCACGAGCGCGCGCTTCTTGAAGGCGAAAAGCAGGTCGCGTTCGTCACGCTCCTCCGCGTATTGCCTGATCGCGTCGGCCGCTCGCTGGCCGGTCAGCGGGGTCTTAAGTTCCGTCGTCGCCACCGGGAGGCCGTTCAGGCTGAGCGTCACGTCGATGATGCAGCGCCGGTTCTTGCCGTCCGCACGCTTCAGGACCGAGGCGAAGGCGACCTGCCGGGTGATGGTCAGCCGGTTCGTACCATAGAGCGCGGCAGCCTCCGGGTTCATGCCCGAGTTCGGGCGGAAGAACGCCATGCGGAACGTCTTGCCATAGCACTTGAACCCGTGGCGCAGGACATGGAGCGTGCCCTTGATCTCCAGTTCCTTGGTCAGGCTGTCGAGCACCGTCGCTTCGGTCTTCTCGCCGAGCAGCGCTTCGAGCTGGCCCCAGCGCGTCGGCTGGCTGTCCCTGAGAAATCCGCTCACGTCCTCGGGGAAGAGCGCCAGCGCCTCGTCATAGTCGGTGGCCACGCGCGTGGCGTAGCCGCCGGCCCCGGTCAGCCCGGCCTCGATCGCGGTTTCAAAATCTCGCTCGGTGTGGCCGGACATGGCTCAAATCTCCTGCACTGAAGTGTTCTGCAGGTCGGCCAAGGGCTGACCATTCACCTCGTCAAAGTGATAATATCGAATAGACGGATCGGCATTGAGCTGCCGGTTGGGGTCGAGGTATGCGCCGGGATTCTCGTTGTCGGCGAAGACGAACTTGCGCAGCCGGATCCTGCGGTTGTCGCCCGTGTAGTGATCGATCGTGCGTTTCAGGCTAGTGACCCAGCACATCCCGGCCCTGAGTTGCGGGACGATCTTTTCAGCTGTCAGGCTTTTCGATTTGAACTCGATGCAGTCGGCGTGGAAGGCGCGGCCGTTGACGTAGAAGATCACGAAATCGCAGCGCTTCGACCACGGCTTCGCCGTGTCGTCCAGGAAGTGGAACAGCGCCGGTTTGCTCTTCTTTTTCGCCGTGTCGAAATCATCGTGGTCTAGCTTGAAGGCCATCCCGGGCCCCGGCAGCAGAAGCTCGATCTTGCGCTCCTGCGGCTTTACGTCTTCCGGGCGGAAATATTTTTCCGACAGCACGACCTTGCCGCCAGATCCGTCGTGCATGACGTAGTCTCTATTCACATAAGCCTTCAGATGCTCGAAATACGTTCCGGCCGCCAGCGTCATTGCAGCCCCGTCAGCTTTCCGGTGACGGCGGCGGTAATGAGCGCGGCACGGTATTCTTCCAGTTTTTCAATCGATGTTACAATCTTTGTCGCGCCCTTCCTCAACGCCCGAACCTTTTCGGCAAGAAACTCTACTATCTTTGATTGCTCTTCAAATGGTGGAATGGGGAACTCTATTTGAGCGTATCGTGATGGATTAAGGTTGGCTTGGCCAATGCTCGGGAGCGCGAGTGTCCGACCGAGAGCCATCAAGTCGTTGGTTCCCATTACATAGTTGGCATATTCGGGATGGTACCTGCTGCCAAATCGAAACCTGACAAGATAGGAAGCCAACGAGACTGGATAATCTTGGCAACCCCGGAATATCGCAGCCTTTCCAACCAAATCGAGGCTATTGGTTCTATTGAAAACAATATCATTGGGTGTAAGCAACAGACCTTCGTCTACTTCGTCAAGGAAGCGTGCGTCACCGAGATCGATCTCGCCATCGACAAGATTTCCCATTCTGAGGATTGCAACTTCACCCGTCGGTTCGAGCGAAGCAGAGATCCCGTAGGTAGAGCTTGCCAATACCCTCTTAAGCGGCAGCACATCCCAATGCGCCGGAACGTCGCCGAGCCAGTCGATGCCGGAGGGCTTCATTGGGGCGTCGGGGTCGAGGCCCTTGGTGACGGCGCGGGTGATGAGGGCCTGGCGCTTCTCGTCCAGCCGGTCCAGAAGCGCGCGCTTCTTCTCGATCAGTCCGTCGAGCTGCGCAGTTTTCGCATCCAGAAATCGTGCGATCAGTCGCTGGGTTTCTATGGGAGGCAGTGCCACCAACGCGTTCTTCATCGGGTACTGGCCGAGCCCGTAACGCGTTACACCGTTCGCTCCGAGCTTGAACTGATCGTTCAACGGATCGGATCGACAGAGCCAAGCTAGGAACGCACCGTCCAGATCGGGTCCGGGTTCAAAAACCGACAGGTGATAGCCGCACAGCACATCCGGCATGTCCTCGGTGACAAGTGCAGGAATGCCGATGTCATCCCAGCCCTCGCTGTCCTTGGTGATGATCACCTGGTCGCGCTTGAGCTTGAATTTCTCGATCTCGGATTCAGTCGCGGACCCTTGCATAAAATCCAAATCACGGGTGATCCGATCATTGTAATACACGTCAGTATAATTACAGAGTAGAACGGGCTCCTCATCGTCCGAAATTGTTTTGTCGACATTGCTGTTCCGGACGCCTGCATAGAACTTCAGTTTTTCCAAACGCCATCCAGCGGGAATTAACCCGTAGGCCTGCTGCACCTTTTCGGGGACGGTAGTCATCTCACGAGCCCCTCAAGCAGCCCGGCGATCTCGCCTTCCAGCCCGGTGATGTCGGCCTCGATCTCGTCCAGCGGGCGTGGCTGTTGATTGCCACTGAGAATTGACCCGGCATTGTCACCGAGATCTGACCCACCCGGTTGTTATGTTCTGCGCGTCATGTTGGCGTCAATGCAGATGTCTCCTTTCGTTTCTTTTTCGCCGTCTC
>NZ_JAHKNG010000053.1 GCF_018860165.1 Paracoccus marinaquae | reverse complement strand
GGCGGTTCTGGGCCCGCGGATATTTCTCGACAACCTCGGGCAATGTCACCGACGACATCATACTTCAGTATCTGGAACTGCATGGAAAACGGGATGCTACCGGCGTCAGCCGGTAGTGGTTCACTTCACCCGATGGTCCCCTCGGGGTGATTCGCCGGGATCCCGCCCGGTTTCCGGTTGGTCCCGAGGGGCCGCAATCCCCAAGGCCACCGGCCCGATCCGGCGGGGCCGGTCGCAGGGTGCTTCCGTCGGGCGTGGCCCGCTGGTCCGTCAGCCCTCGATGCGGGTGAAATCGGCGATCTGGCGGCCGGCTGCGCGGATGCGGGACAGCAGGTTCAGGCGGTTGCGGCGGACGATCTGGTTGTCGGTATTGACCTGCACCGCCTCGAAGAAGGCGTCGATGGGCGCGCGCAGCCCGGCGATGGCGCTCATGGCGGCGGGGAAGTCCTCGGCGGCGATGGCGGCGCCGATCGCCGGTTCGGCCTGGTCGAGGGCGGCGAAAAGGGCGCGTTCCTCATCGGTTTCGGCGAATTTCACGTCGGCGCCAAAGCTGTATTCGACGCCGTCCTTGTCCTCGGCTTCAAACACCGTTTTGCTTACCATGTTCATTGAGCGCTTTAGTCCCTGAACAAGATCTTCACCGTCAGGGCCCTTCAGAAAATCTTGCAGTGCCCTAGTGCAGTTCACCACCAGCACGAGATCGTCATTGCCGGGCTGGGCAAGGACCGCGTCGATGATGTCGTGGCGGATGCCCTGATCGCGGAGATAGACCTTAAGGCGGTCGTAAATGAAGGCGAGGAGGTTCTCAGGTTTGCTGTCGGAATAGCTTCTAGAACGCGAACCTGAACGTGATCCACTCCGGCTAATACCTTCACCGGCCTGATACTCTTGATGATCGCGAATACAGCTTCTCAAGAGCTCTTTCAGATCGAAGCGGACTCGATTTTCGAGTACCAACCGAATAACCCCCAACGCCGCCCGACGCAGCGCAAAGGGGTCCTTCGAGCCGGTGGGCTTTTCGTCAATCGCCCAGAAGCCGGTCAGCGTGTCGATCTTGTCGGCCAGCGCGACCGCGACCGAGACCGGCGCGGTCGGCACCGCGTCCGAGGGGCCAAGCGGCGAATAGTGGTCGCAGGCGGCGTCGGCCACCGCCTCGGGCTTGCCGGCCTCAAGCGCGTAATAGCGGCCCATGATGCCTTGCAGTTCGGGAAACTCGCCCACCATGGCGCTGCGCAGGTCAAGCTTCGCAAGGCGCGCGGCTTCCTCGGCCTGATCGGGATCGGCGCCGACCAGGGGCGCGATCTCGCGCGCCAGTGCCGCGATGCGGGCGATGCGGTCGGCCTGGCTGCCCAGCTTGTTGTGGAAGGTGACGGCTTTCAGGCCCTCGGCCCAGGCCTTCATGCCCGCCTTAACCTCGCGCAGGTCGTTTTCATAGAAGAAGGCCGCGTCCGACAGGCGCGCGGCCAGCACGCGCTGGTTGCCGGCAAGGATCGTCGCGCCGTCGTCCGGCGTCTCGATATTGGCGACGGTGACGAAGCCCTCGATCCGGCCGGTCTTCAGGTTCCGGGCCGAGAAGAATTTCTGGTGTTCCTTCATCGAGGTCTGCAGCACCTCGGGCGGCAGGTCGAGGAAACGCGCCTCGATCACCCCCATCAGCGGCACCGGCCATTCGACCAGCCCCGCGACCTCGGACAGAAGCCCGTCATCGGGGACGATCTGCCAGCCGCGCGCGAAGGCGAGGTTCTCGGCCTGACTGCGGATCTCGGCCGCGCGCTCGGCCGGGTCCAGCATGACGCGGGCGCGGCGCAGCTTCGCGGCATAATCCTCGAACCCGGTCACCACGAAGGCGTCGGGGGCCATGAAGCGGTGGCCGCGCGTGGTGTTGCCCGCGGTGAGGCCGTCGATCGCCAGGGGCACGGTGGTCGCGCCGGCCTCGTCGGTCAGGATGCAGAGGATCGAATGCAGCGGGCGCACCCAACGCAGCGATCCCGCGCCCCACCGCATGGATTTGGGCCAGGGGAAGTTGCGGATGGTCGCCTCGAGCACCTCGGCCACGATGTCGGCGGCGGGGCGGCCGGGGCGGGTGATGGTGGCGAACCAGACCTGGCCCTTCTTGTCGTCGTGGGCTTCCAGTTGATCCTTGGTCAGCCCGGTCGCGCGCAGGAACCCCTCCAGCGCCTGTTCGGGGGCATCGGTGCGCGGACCCTTGCGTTCCTCGCGCGTGGTCGGGCTTTGGGCGGTCAGCCCCTCGACCGTCAGGGTCAGGCGGCGCGGGGTCGAGAAGGCGCCGGCCGAGGCATAGGTCAGCCCGGCCTCGACCAGCCCGTCGGTGATCAGGCGTTGCAGATCGGCGCGGGCGCGGGGCTGCATCCGGGCGGGGATTTCCTCGGAGAAAAGTTCGATCAGCAGATCGGGCATTATTCGATGACCTTCTTTTCTTCGGCGTTTTCGTTCAGCTGATGCCAGGCGAAGCCCCGTCCGTCGGGATATACGGCGATAACGCGATCGACGCCCGGGCGGATTTCGGCCTGCGACAGGAAGGCCTCGGCGGCACCGGATTCCAGATCGCGGCCGACGCCCTTGGCGGAATAGCACTGGAACCAGTTCGGGCCGATCAGCGGGGTCGGGCCGGGATAGGGCCGGGCATCCGCCAGCGCGGCCGGATCGACGGTGAAGCAGGCGCGATAGCGCAGGGGCGAACTGTCGGCGTCGATGCCCTTGAAATCGCCGATCCGGATCGGCCGCGTGCTGCCGTCCTGGGTGGTCAGCAGCAGCGATTCCGCGCCCGCCAGTTCGTCGATTTCCTCGTAATAGCCATAGACCTGCAGGTAATAGACCGCAAGCGCGGTCAGCACGGCCGAGAGGATCAGAAACGAGACCGCGATCTTGCCCTGGCTCATGCCGCGGCCTCCTGCGCGGCGGCGGTGGTGACGAACAGGTCGGCGCAGGCCTTGGCCAGCGCCCGGACCCGGCCGATATAGGCCTGCCGCTCGGTCACGCTGATGACGCCGCGCGCGTCCAGCAGGTTGAAGATATGACTGGCCTTGATGCACTGGTCATAGGCGGGATGGGCCATCGGGATATGGCGGCCGGCGCTGTCCTCGGCCGCGGCGGCAAGGATGCGCGCGCATTCGGCCTCGGCATCCTCGAAATGCCGGAACAGCGTCGCGGTCTCGGCCTGGTCGAAGTTCCAGCGCGAATATTCCTGTTCGGTCTGCCGGAAGATGTCGCCATAGCTGAGCGGGGTGGGGCTGTCAGGGTCGTTGAAGGGCATGTCCATGACATGCTCGACCCCCAGCACATACATGGCCAGCCGTTCGAGGCCATAGGTCAGCTCGCCCGAAACCGGCTTGCAGTCATGGCCACCGACCTGCTGGAAATAGGTGAACTGGCTCACCTCCATGCCGTCGCACCAGACCTCCCAGCCCAGACCCCAGGCGCCCAGCGTCGGGCTTTCCCAGTCGTCCTCGACGAAGCGGACATCGTGGATCATCGGGTCGAGGCCGATCGCCTTGAGGCTGCCCAGATACAGGTCCTGCAGATCGGGCGGCGAGGGTTTGATGATCACCTGGTATTGATAATAATGCTGCAGCCGGTTCGGGTTCTCGCCATAGCGGCCGTCGGTCGGGCGGCGCGAGGGCTGGACATAGGCCGCAGCCCAGGCCCGCCCGCCAAGCGCACGCAGCGTCGTGGCCGGGTGAAAGGTGCCGGCGCCGACCTCCATGTCATAGGGCTGAAGGATGGCACAGCCCTGCGCCGCCCAGTAGCTCTGCAGGCGCAGGATCACGTCCTGAAAACTGCGGGGTCGGTTGGGGCTGGTCATGGTGCCATCCTTTTGGCTAGATCAGACGATGCTTTGGTGCCTTCTAGGCAGGGCGTGGGACAGGGTCAATAAAGGCCCCGGGGGACGGCGCCCCGGAGCGACCCGAAAAGGAGTAGGCGATGCGGCGGTTGGCTTTCTTGGTTGTGGCGGCGGGTTTGCCGGTTGCGGGGTTCGCGCAGGATGCGGTGATCCGCATCGAGGCCAAGCGCGGCCAGGATGCCGCGACCGAGGCCGCTACGGGCTGGGGCGAACGGTTCGACAACGTGGTGACCTTTCCGCTGGCCCGGGGCTGGGTGGCGATCGGCCTCGGGCCGCTGAACCCGGCCGAGGCCGAGGCGCGGATGGCCGAGTTGAAGCAGGCCGGCCAGATCCCCGCCGACAGTTTCGTCGCGGTGCCGGGCGGCGGCGTGGCGCTGAGCCCGGTCGCGGCCCAGCCCGCCCCGGCGACCGATGCCGCGGCCCCGGCGGCGCCGGAGGAGGCCGGGGCCGCACCCGTTGCGGCCCCGGCCGCGCCGCCCGCGCCGGGCACCCATATCCGCCTCGAATCGCTGCAATCCCGAGCCGAGGCCGAGGCGGCGTTGCAGACTTGGCGGCAGACCTTCCCCGAGGCCGGCCTGTGGGAGATGCCGGGCAACTGGTATGCGGTGACGCTTGGGCCCATGGCAGAGGGGACGGCGCAGGCCTGGCTGGCGGCCTTCAAGGCCAGCGGCAACGTGCCGCGCGATGCCTTTACCTCGGATGCCGCCGATCTCGGCCAGGCGCTCGACGCCGGCGCGGCACCCGATCTGCCGGCGCCGGGCGAGGCCGCGCCGATGCCGCCGCTGGACGAGGTTCAGCGCGCCCTGCGTTGGGCGGGGTATTACGATGGCGAGATCGACGGCAAATCCGGGCCGCAGACGCGCGAAGCGATTGCCGCCGGGGTGGCGGCGCTGCGCCTTTCACCGGATGGTGGCGCGGCGATGCGTGGGCTTATCGGGCAGCGCGGCGAATGGCGCACGCAGATGGGTCTGACCGCCCTGCGCGACGAGGCAACCGGGCTGTCGCTCAATGCACCGATGGACCGGCTGCAATTCGACCGGGCCGAGCGCGCGCTGTCGATCTATGCACCGAAGGATGGTTCGGGGGCGGCGCTGATCCTGTTCAGCCAGCCGGGCGGACAGCAGGAACTGCTGGACCTGTCGGGGCTGGTCACGGCGCTTGGCTGGGTGCCGCAGCCTCAGCGGAGCATCGAGCGTGGCCATGTGCTGCTGGAGGGCGCGAATGCCAGTCACATCGGCCGGGCCGAGGGCTGGGTGCGCGACGGCCGGGCCGAGGGCTTTGTGCTGATCTGGCCCGCGGACGATCCCGAGAACCAGTCACGCATCGCGGCCGACATGTCCGACAGCTTCACCCGCTTTGCCCCGGCCGCCAATGATGCCGCCGCGGCCGCCGCGGCTCCGGTCCAGCCATAGGGCATCGCCGGAGGAGGGCGGGGCAATTTCAACAGGTTGCGATCTGAAGTGTTCTGAAGGCAGGGGAGGATCGGCCCGTTGGTAACCTTCGCCCCCGTATCGCTGCGGCACGGCATGACCGCCTTCACATGTCCGCACGGGATCACCGGTGGGCGACCCGGGCGGTTCCGTGGCACCAATTCTCAAGGGAGACGACCATGCGCCCCGTTCTGATGGCTGCCTTGCTTTGCGCCACCGCGATCCCGGCATTTGCGGATCCCCTGCCATCCTGGAACGACACGGAAACCAAGGCCGCGATCATCGATTTCGTCGAGATGGTCACCGATTCCGCCTCGGAGAATTTCGTGCCGCAGCAGGACCGCATCGCCACCTTCGACAATGACGGCACGCTCTGGTCCGAGCAGCCGGCCTATTTCCAGCTGCTCTATGCCCTGGACCGGCTGAGGCAGAAGGCTGCGGCCGATCCCTCGATCCTCGGCTCGGACGTGCTGAAGGCCGCCGGTGCGGGCGACATGGAAGGAGTGCTGGCCGGCGGCGAAGCGGGGCTTCTGGAAATTCTTGGCGCCTCGCATGCCGATATCGCGGTCGAGGCGTTTCAGGCCGATGTCAGCGACTGGGCGGCCACCGCCCGGCATCCCGACAGCGGGCTGAACTATGCAGGCATGACCTTCCAGCCGATGCTCGAACTGCTCAGCTATCTGCGTGACGAGGGCTTTACGACCTATATCGTGTCGGGCGGCAGATACATTTCATCCGCGCGATCGCGCAGGAGGCCTATAACATCCCGCCCGAGCAGGTGATCGGCAGCGAGGGCCGAACCACCTATGAGGAGGTTGATGGCGAGATGGTGTTGATGAAGCGTGGCGGCCTTGAATTCTATGACGACAAGGAGGGCAAGCCCGTCGGCATCGACCGCCATATCGGCAAGCGCCCGATCTTCGTCGGCGGCAATTCCGACGGCGATTTCCAGATGCTGGAATATGCGACCGAGGGCGACGGGCCGGGCCTCGGGCTGATCGTGCATCACACCGATGCCGCGCGTGAATATGCTTATGACCGCGAGGGTTACATCGGTGTTCTGGATCGTGGCCTTGATGAGGCGTCTCAACGCGGCTGGCTGGTGGTCGACATGGCGCAGGACTGGAAGACGGTATGGACGGGTAGGCAGTGAGGACCGGCGCCGGTGCCGGATCGGCCGGGTCCCTGCGCGGATCGAGAGAGACGCGGGCGGATAACGGCCAACCATGCGGTAATGCGCGATCCGGGGGGCAGGAGGGTGGTCGTTTGAGACAGGTGGTCTGGCCCGGTGGCATCGGTGCGGGCGATATCGGGGGCGACTGGCGCCGCGGGGCGGCGGCATGACGCCCGCTGCCCGGATGGCGGCGGCGATCGGGGTTCTGGATCGCGTGCTGGGCGGCCTGCCGGCGGAACAGGCCCTGCTGCGCTGGTCCCGGGCCAGCCGCTTTGCCGGCTCGGGCGACCGGGCGGCTGTCCGCGATCTGGTCTATGACGCCCTGCGTCGGCGCAACAGCCTGGCGGCGCGTGGCGGCAGCCTCAGCGGACGGGGGCTGATGATCGGGCATCTGCGCGATGCGGGCCTCGACACGGGCGCCGTCTTTACCGGGCAGGGGCATGCCCCCTTGCCGCTGACCGAGGATGAACTGGGCGCCGGTCACGACGGTGAGGTTCCGGACCTGCCGGACTGGCTGTTGCCGCACTGGCGGGATGCCCTGGGCGAACGTGCCGATCAGGTGGCGCGGGCCATGGGGCAGCGGGCGCCGGTCTGGTTGCGCGTCAATCCCCTGCGCGGCAGCGTGACGGATGCCATCGATCTGCTGGCCGCCGAGGGGATCGAGATCCGGCAGGATGCGCGGCTGGCCACGGCCCTCTGCGTAACCTCGGGCGAGCGTCGTGTGGCGCAGTCGCGGCCCTATCGCGACGGCCTTGTCGAGTTGCAGGATCTTTCGCCCCAACTTGCCTGTGCGCAGCTGCCGCTGGCCGCAGGCGACCGGGTTCTGGACTTTTGCGCGGGCGGTGGCGGCAAGACCCTTGCCGTGGCCGGACGGCAGGCCGGGCTGCGCCTGTTCGCGCATGATGCCGACCCGGGCCGGATGCGGGATCTGCCGCTTCGCGCCGAACGTGCCGGGGTCGATGTGGAACCGATGCAACACCCGCAGGGCCATTTCGATCTGGTGATCGCGGATGTTCCCTGTTCGGGATCCGGCACCTGGCGGCGCAGCCCGGATGCGAAATGGCGGCTGACACCGGAGGCCCTTGCCGCGCTGATCGCAACGCAGGCAGGCATCCTCGGGCGGACGGCCGGGCTGGTCTCGCCGGGCGGGCATCTGGCCTATATGACCTGCTCGGTTCTGGACGAGGAGAACGACCTGCAGATCGACGCCTTCCTGGCCCGACACGCGGCCTTTTCCCGGGTCGCGCGATATCTGTGGACCCCGATCGAGGCCGGAGACGGTTTCTTCCTGTCGCTTTTGCGCCGGGCCGCGTGATGCGGGCCCTGCAGAGGCGACTTAACCCTATCTTAAGCAGTCTCGGGATATCTGCCGGGGAAAGACCTCGCAGAAGGGCGATTCGCATGGCGCATTGGGACGAATACATGGGGCTTCCGCGCGGTGCCCTGTCGGCGTTGCCGCTGTTGTTGCTGCCAACGTTTGTCGGGGCGGTTCTGCTGATGGTTCTGCCCGGTGCCGGGGCGGGCAGGGCGGCGATCCTGTTCTCGACCGTGGCGGTCGCCTGGTATCTTCTGGGCGGGGCCATCTCGCTCAGCCACGGGTTGCGCCGGATCGCGGGCCGGCGGGCCCTGGCGGCGATCCGTGGCGAGGTGGCGGCCGCGCCCGAACCGGTCTGGATCTGCGACCCGGATGGTCTGGTGATGTTCCAGAACCGTTCCGCGGGCGAGAGTTTCGACGACATCACCGGGCAGCACATGCTGACCCTGCTGGCCCGCCTGCGCGCCGATGCCGAGCATGACCTGGCCAGCCTGACCGAACGCGCGCTGCGCCATGGATGCGCCGAGCTGGAACTGGAAGGCGGCGATGTCCTGGCGCTGAGCCGCGCCTCGGACGCGCCGCTGCAGGTCTGGTCCTATCACCGCGCGGGCGACCGCGTCGACGGCATCGACATGGCCATGGCGCTGGAAGACCAGCAGGCCCAGGACGATTTCGAGGCGATGCCGGTGGCCCTGCTGCGCCTGGCGCCGGATGGCCATATCCGAGGCGCCAACGGTGCCGCTCGGCAGCTTCTGGGGGGCGAGCTTGCGGGCGAGGGCCGGCAGGTGCATCTGGGCAGCCTGCTGGACGGGCCGGGCCGGCCGGTCGGCGACTGGATCGCGGATACCTGCGCCGGGCGTGCCGATGGCCGGGCCGAGATGCTGCGGCTGAAGACCTGCCGCACCCGCCTGATCGAACCGACTGCCGACCGGCATTTCCAGGTATCGCTTGCGCCGGATATGACCGAGGGGAACGGTCTGATCGCCGTTCTGACCGATGCCAGCGCGCTGAAGACGCTGGAGGCGCAATTCGTCCAGAGCCAGAAGATGCAGGCGATCGGACAGTTGGCGGGCGGGGTGGCGCATGATTTCAACAACCTGCTGACGGCGATCAGCGGCCATTGCGACCTGCTGATGCTGCGTCACGACAAGGGCCATCCGGACTATGCCGATCTCGACCAGATCAGCCAGAATGCCAATCGCGCGGCGGCGCTGGTCGGCCAGCTTCTGGCCTTTTCACGCAAGCAGACGCTGAGGCTGGAGACGCTAGATCTGCGCGATACGCTGGCCGATCTGACCCATCTTCTCAATCGTCTCGTCGGTGAGCGTGTCGGCCTGACCATCACGCACGAACCCGCGCTGAGCCCGATCCGGGCCGACAAGCGTCAGCTGGAGCAGGTGATCATGAACCTTGTCGTAAACGCGCGCGACGCGATGCCCGAAGGTGGCGACATTGCCATCAACACCGGCAACCTGCGGCTGAGCGAGCCGGCGCGGCGTGACCGTGTGGTCTTGCCGAAGGGCGATTATGTCTGTGTCAGCGTCCGCGACGAGGGGTGCGGGATCGCGGCGGAAAACCGCGACAAGATCTTCGAGCCCTTCTTCACCACCAAGCGCACGGGCGAGGGGACCGGGCTGGGGCTTTCGACCGCTTACGGGATCGTCAAGCAGACCGGCGGCTATATCTTCTGCGACAGCGAGCCCGGCCGGGGAACCTGCTTCTCGCTGATCTTCCCCGCCCATGCCCATGTCGAGCCGGCCGTTGCCGCGCCGGCCGTCCAACCTGTCCAGGTGATCGACACGCGCCGGCAGGAACGCCAGGCGACGGTGCTTCTGGTCGAGGACGAGGCGCCGGTCCGCGCGTTTGCCGCGCGCGCACTTCGGTTGAAGGGCTACGAGGTCTGCGAGGCCGACAGCGCCGAGCAGGCGCTGGATCTCCTGGCCGACAGCCGGCTCAGGATCGATGTCTTCGTCACCGATGTGGTCATGCCGGGCATGGACGGACCCAGCTGGGTGCGCACCGCGCTGAAGGATCGGCCGGGAACGCGGGTGGTGTTCATGTCGGGCTATACCGAGGATATCTTTGGCGAGGGCCACGCGCCGGTGCCCGGATCGCTGTTTCTGGCGAAGCCGTTCACGCTGGCCGAACTGACCCAATCGGTCGAACGGCAGCTGGCGGGGGGCGGCGGAGGCTCGACCCTGCACTGACGCCCTGCCCGCCTGGCGGGCAGCCCGTGATCAGATCGAGGCGTAAAGCGCCGTATCCTCGGCCAGCCGTTGCCGAAGCATCGCCTCCGCTTCCGGCGGCAGGTCGACATTGACGGCGGGAGGGACGTTGATCCGCGGCAGTTCGATGGCGCAATCCAGCCGGTCTTCGAGGAAGGTCACGAAGGACGCCATGTCCTCATAGCGGAAAATGCGGTCCACCCGCGCGCTGCCATCGGTCAGAAACCCCGACTGGGTTCCGATCATCGTTTCGCGCGGGCCGTCGGGCGTCGCATAGTCGCGGGCAAAGCTGGCGAAGCTGACCCCTTCCATCCGGTGCAGGGGATCCTCGTGATCGTCGCGCAGCTTGAAACGGTACCAGCTGCGCAGCCAGTCGACCGGCTCGCGCATCAGCGCGACGGTCGTGAACGCCTCGCCTGTCTGGGCATGAAGCCACGGCCCGACATGGCGGCGATAGGCCGAGATATCGGTGTGTTTCAGGGCGGCGGGCCGCTGGATCGAGGCTGAGGCGAGCGACTCCAGGGCCACTTCGACCGCGGTCGAGCCGGCCTTCGGCGTTGCCAGGAATACCAGCCTGTGATCCCAGAAAATCAACATGTTCGGATCGTCCCGTTGCGGTCCCGCCGGCACATGCAGCGGGCGGGGCGCCTCATATCGGTCGCCTGCGGCGATGTAAACGCTTTGTTAAGCGATTCGATGCGACGATGGTGTCGCGGCTCATGCCCGGTCAGGCGATTCCGGCTTGCAAAACCCGGCCGGATCCCGCATCAAGGCGTGAGAACAAGAAGCGAACATCTTGTCGGACCCGGCAGATTGTCCTGCCCCGATGGCTGTGAAATAAGGGTGAGGATCACATGGCACAGGCGAGCATTTTCGACATGAACGACAAACGCAGCGCGGACAGGCAGAAGGCGCTGGACAGCGCGCTGGCGCAGATCGAGCGGCAATTCGGCAAGGGCTCGATCATGAAGCTGGGCAAGGACAGCCCGGTGACCGAGATCGAGGCGACCTCGACCGGCTCGCTGGGGCTGGATATCGCCCTGGGGATCGGCGGCTTGCCGAAAGGCCGGATCGTCGAGATTTACGGCCCCGAAAGCAGCGGCAAGACCACACTGACCCTGCATGCCGTGGCCGAGGAACAGAAGAAGGGCGGGGTCTGTGCCTTCGTCGATGCCGAACACGCGCTGGATCCGCAATATGCGCGCAAGCTGGGCGTCGATCTGGACGAATTGCTGATTTCGCAGCCCGACACCGGCGAGCAGGCGCTGGAGATCGTCGATACGCTGGTCCGTTCGGGCGCGGTCAGCATGGTGGTGGTCGATTCGGTCGCCGCCCTGACACCCAAATCCGAGATCGAGGGTGACATGGGCGATCATCAGGTCGGGGCCCAGGCCCGGCTGATGAGCCAGGCGATGCGCAAGCTGACCGCCAGCATCGGGCGGTCGAACTGCATGGTGATCTTCATCAACCAGATCCGCATGAAGATCGGGGTGATGTTCGGCAATCCCGAGACGACCTCGGGCGGCAATGCACTGAAGTTCTATGCCTCGGTGCGGCTGGACATCCGCCGCACGGGTGCGATCAAGGATCGCGACGAGGTGATCGGCAACACCACGCGGGTGAAGGTAGTGAAGAACAAAGTGGCGCCGCCCTTCCGGCAGGTCGAATTCGACATCATGTATGGCGAGGGGATCAGCAAGGTCGGCGAGTTGATCGATCTCGGCGTGAAGGCCGGCGTGGTCGAGAAATCGGGCGCCTGGTATTCCTATGGCGACGAACGCATCGGCCAGGGGCGCGAGAACGCCAAGCAGTATCTGCGCGACCATCCGGATGTGGCCTATGCGATCGAGGACAAGATCCGCGCCAGCCACGGGCTTGATTTCGGCGCGGATGACAGCACCGCTGAGGATGCGCTGACCGAGGAGTGACGCGCGCCGGATCGGCAGGCAGATGGCGCGCCGGGATCCGTTCCCGGCGCGCGCGCATTTCCGGGTGGGGTCGTGCATCGCCAGTGCCGGGCAGGGTTCCTGCAAGGAAGGACGGCCCGGCCGCGCTGACCTCCCCTCGGATTGCTGGACAGCCGCAGCCGCTGGGGCTAGACCGGACGCCATGCCGGCGATCGCCGGATTTCCGCAACGATCCTGCGATGAAGGCCCGAGATGCCCAGCCTCAACGATATCCGATCCACCTTTCTCGGCTATTTCGAGAAGAACGGCCACCGCGTGGTCGACAGCAGCCCCCTGGTGCCGCGCAACGACCCGACGCTGATGTTCACCAATTCGGGCATGGTGCAGTTCAAGAACCTGTTCACCGGCCTCGAGACGCGCGACTATACCCGCGCGACCACCTCGCAGAAATGCGTGCGCGCGGGCGGCAAGCACAACGATCTGGACAATGTCGGCTATACCGCCCGGCATCACACCTTCTTCGAGATGCTGGGGAATTTCAGCTTTGGCGACTATTTCAAGGAACAGGCGATCCCCTATGCCTGGGAGTTGCTGACCCGCGATTTCGACATTCCCAAGGACCGGCTGCTGGTCACGATCTATCACACCGACGACGAGGCGGCGGCGATCTGGAAGAAGGTCGCGGGCCTGCCCGACGAGCGGATCATCCGCATCCCGACCAGCGACAATTTCTGGCAGATGGGGCCGACCGGCCCCTGCGGCCCCTGCACCGAGATCTTCTATGACCACGGCGACCATATCTGGGGCGGGCCTCCGGGGTCGCCGGACGAGGACGGCGACCGGTTCATCGAGATCTGGAACCTCGTCTTCATGCAGAACGAGCAGTTCGAGGACGGCTCGATGCGGGCGCTGGACATGCAGTCGATCGACACCGGCATGGGGCTGGAGCGGATCGGCGCGCTGCTGCAGGGCAAGCATGACAATTACGACACCGACCTGATGCGCAGCCTGATCGAGGCCAGCGCCGATGCCACCAGTAGCGATCCCGACGGGCCGGGCAAGGTGCATCACCGGGTCATTGCCGACCATCTGCGCTCGACCAGCTTCCTGATCGCGGATGGGGTCATGCCCTCGAACGAGGGTCGGGGTTACGTGCTGCGGCGGATCATGCGCCGGGCGATGCGGCACGCGCATATGCTGGGCGCGCAGGACCCGGTCATGCACCGGTTGGTGCCGGCGCTGGTGCGCAAGATGGGCGCGGCCTATCCGGAACTGGGCCGGGCGCAGCCGCTGATCGAGGAAACCCTGCGCAGCGAGGAAACCCGCTTCCGCCAGACCCTGGACCGCGGTTTGCGGCTGCTGGATGACGAGCTTGCCCGACTGCCCGAGGGCGCCGATCTGCCTGGCGAGGCGGCCTTCAAGCTGTACGACACCTACGGCTTCCCGCTGGATCTGACACAGGATGCGCTGCGCGAGAAGGGCCGGGCGGTCGAGACGGCCGGTTTCGATGCCGCGATGGCCGAGCAGAAGGCCAAGGCGCGTGCGGCCTGGGCTGGCAGCGGCGAGACCAAGGATGCCGCGATCTGGTACGATCTGGCCGAAAAGCACGGCGCGACCGAGTTTCTGGGCTATGACAGCGAAGAGGCCGAGGGCCAGATCCTGTCACTGGTGCGCGACGGCGCCGAGATTGCCGAGGCGAAGGACGGCGATAGCATCCAGATCGTGGTGAACCAGTCGCCCTTCTACGCCGAATCCGGCGGGCAGGTGGGCGACACCGGCCTGATCCGGACCGAGACCGGGGCGGCGCGCGTCACCGATACCAGGAAGGTGGCGGGCGTGTTCGTGCATATGGCCGAGGTCACGCTGGGCAGGCTTGGCCGCGGGCAGGGGGCGCAGCTTTCGGTCGATCACGAACGCCGCGGCATGATCCGCGCCAACCACTCGGCCACCCATCTGATGCACGAGGCGCTGCGCCGGACGCTGGGCGAGCATGTCGCGCAGCGTGGCAGCCTGAACGCGCCCGACCGCCTGCGGTTCGACTTCAGCCATAACCATGCGGTGACGGCCGAGGAACTGTCGAGGATCGAGGCGGAGGTGAATGATTTCATTCGCCAGAATGCGCCTGTCGAGACGCGGATCATGACCCCGGACGATGCCCGCGCCATCGGCGCGCAGGCGCTGTTCGGTGAGAAATATGGCGAAGAGGTGCGGGTCGTCTCGATGGGGCGGCAGGGCAATTCCGGCAAGGGCGGCGATGGCCAGACCTATTCGATCGAACTGTGCGGCGGCACCCATGTCGCGCGGACCGGCGATATCGGCGCCTTTGCGTTGCTGGGCGACAGCGCGTCCAGCGCCGGGGTGCGGCGGATCGAGGCGCTGACCGGACAGGCGGCGATGGCGCATCTGCGTGAGGCCGACCGGCAACTGGGCGAGATCGCGGGCATCCTGAAGGCGCAGGCTGGCGATATCGTGAACCGGGTTCGCGCCATGGCGGATGAGCGCAAGACGCTGGCCAATGAGGTCGCGCAGCTGAAGCGGCAACTGGCCATGGGCGGCGGCGGCGAGGCGCAGCCCAAGGAGATCGGCGGCGTGAAGTTCATCGGCCGCAGGGTCGAGGGCGTCAGCGGCAAGGAACTTGGTCCGCTGGTCGACGAGATGAAGGCGCAGTTGGGCAGCGGCGCGGTTCTGGTGCTTGCCGAGGCCGAGGGCAAGGCGACCGTTGCGGCGGGGGTGACACCGGATCTGACCGGGCGGATCAGCGCGGTGGCGCTGGTGCAGGCGGCGACGGCCGCGCTTGGCGGAAAAGGCGGCGGCGGCCGTCCCGACCGCGCGCAGGGCGGGGCGCCCAGTCTGGCCGCCGCCGACAGCGCCATTGCCGAAGTCGAAAAACTGATCGGAGAGACCGCATGACCGCACTTTGGATTGCCCATGTGACCGTGACCGATGCCGAGGCCTATGGCCGCTATGCACAGGCGGCCGGGCCGGCGATTGCCGCGCATGGCGGGGTGTTCCTTGCCCGCGGCGGGCGCTTTCAGCAGATGGAGGGACAGGAGCGTCCCCGCAACGTGGTCGCGCGCTTTCCCAGCTTCGAGGCGGCGGTCGATTGCTATAACAGCAGCGAATATCAGGCCGCGCTTGCCCATGCCAAGGGCGCGTCCGAGCGTGATCTGGTGATCGTCGAGGAAACCCCGTCCGCGGCATGAGCCAAAGGGCCTGACCACGGCCGGCAAAGGCGCCGGTTCAGAACGCCGCGTTCGGTCGTTCGGTCGTGATCAGGTTGGTCTGGACCAGTTTCTGGCAGGCCCCGATCGGGCTTCTCTCGATACGGCTCAGCAGCAGATCGGCCAGTTGCCATCCCGCCTGCTGGCGCGAGTAATGCGAGCTGTGGACCCTGGTCGCGACATAGTTGGCAAGATTGGTGCCTGATCGCAGCGAAAAGCCGATCCGGTTCGCACCGGCGCCCAGATGGTCACGGACTCCGGCGCGGGTCCCGAGGAAGGCCAGTTCGTTCACACAGAGAAAGGCATCGGCGCCGCGGTCGATCAGCGGCCCGGCGGCACGTCGGGCGACGTCGGGCGCGATTTCGGTATGATGGCGCAGCGCCGGATCGGGTTCCAGCCCATGGTCGCGCAGGGCACGCTCATATCCCCGGATGCGCTGGCGCACGAAGGTAAAGCGGGGATCGCCGTCGATCATGGCAATGCGCCGATGACCGTCGCGCAACAGTGCGTCGGTGCCCTGCCAGGCGGCGAATTCGTTGTCGATGTCGAACCAGGGATGATCCGGCAGCAATTCGGCGCGCCCGAAGGCGACGAAGGGAAAATCGGCGTCGAGCAGATATTTCACCCGGTCGTCCTGCAACTCGATATGGTCGAGGATGATCCCGTCGGCCAGCCTGCCGCGCACCACCTCCTGCATCCGCTCGAGCGATTGGTCGCCCTGGCTGACCGGCACGGCGCGGACGGCGTAATCCGTGCCCGCAAAGCGCCGATGGATGCCGTTCAGCAGCCCGATCGAGCCGGAATCGCCGACCTCCTCCTCGTCCGAGAGACCCAGAAAGGCCATGCCCACGAAGGTCTTGCCCGTGCGCAGTTTGGCGCCTTCCAGATTGCGGACATATCCCATCCGGTCGGCGGTTTCGCGCACCCGGCGGATGGTCTCGGCGCTGATCTTGTGGCCGTCCTTCAGCGACCGCGCGACCGTGGTCACCGAGACGCCCATTTCCTGCGCGATGGTCTTCAGGGTGACCGGGCCGCCGTCCTGTTGCGTCATGGTTATCCTTTCAGCACCGTGACCCCCGCCTCCTGCGCCGGCAGATGCGACGTCCGACTGTACTGCGCGGTGAGGACGCGCGGGCGGTCGGGAAGCAGCGTCAAGCAGTTATCCGACCATATTGTATCGCCCCCGTGGTCCCACGTCACCCACAAGGCTGGGCGATCCGTGCTGAGTTCCACCCTGTCGCCGCCATCCTCGGAGATTCCGCGGGCGACGGTGATCTGCGGCGTGCCGAAATCATAGTCCTTCGGGCGTTTCGGAAGGAACTCGTTCTCCCCGGCATGCAGGCCCTGGGCGTCGGTCCAGTCGAAATGCAGGAAGGCGTCCTCGGGGATGCTGCCGGCCGCGAAGCGGGCCACCGGCACGGCGCGGTCGGTGGGGCAGGCCAGGGACCAGTGGCCCAGTTCGGCGATCCCGCCGCCAACCCTGACAGTACGCGCCGCGACCACCAGCGATACGGCGTCGGCCGTGTCATTGACCGCCCAGAGCACGATCTCGCCCGTCCCGGCATCGGGCTGCGCCGTCAGCAGGACCGGCGCGTGAAACCGCCGCGCGACATAGTGCAGCGCCTTCCAGCCGCCGCCATGTTCGAGGCTGGACCAGCTTGCCACCGGCCAGGTGTCGTTCAACTGCCAGTACAGCGTGCCCATGCAGCGCGGCTTGTTGGTGCGCCAGAACTCGATCGCGGTCTTCATGGCCAGCGCCTGGCTGATCTGGCTGAGCCAGGCCATGTCCGCGAAGCCCTCGGGAAAGCGGAAATAGCGCGCCAGGGTCTCGACGATGCGGCTGTTGCCGCCGGGATTGCGCTGATGGATGTCCATGACGCGCGAGGACACGTTGCGGTCCTTGGGCCGGGTAAAGCTCTCGATCACCCGCATCGAGGGGAAGGACTGGAACCCGAATTCCGAGCAGAAGCGCGGGCGCACGCTGCGGTAATGCTCGAAGTCCTTGGCCGAATGCCAGACATCCCAGAAATGCATGTCGCCCGAGGCGTCGTCATGCCAGCCATCGCCGAAATTCAACCGCCCGACCGACGGGCTGGAGGGCCACCAGGGCACATCGGGTGCCTCGTCCTCGATGGCTTCCTCCAGCGCGTGGTTCAGCCGGTCATACATCGCCAGATAGCGGTCGCGGTCGGCCTTGCTTTCGTCGAACCAGTTCAGCGCGCCGACCAGTTCGTTGTCGCCGCACCACAGCGCCAGACAGGGATGCGCGGACAGGCGGCGGATCTGCTGCCGGGCCTCGGCCCGGACGCCGTCCAGCCAGGCGCGGTCTGCCGCCGGGTAGAGGTTGCAGGCGAACATGAAGTCCTGCCAGATCAGCAGCCCGCGTTCCGAGCACATCTCGTAGAACCAGTCGGGTTCATAGCTGCCGCCGCCCCAGACCCGCAGCATGTTCATGTTGGCCTCGACGGCGCTGTCCAGCAGGTCGGCGACCCGGGCCCTGGTGGCGCGCGAGGGCAGGGCGTCGGCGGGGATCCAGTTGGCGCCGCGCATGAAGATCTCGCGTCCGTTTATGCGGAAGGCAAAGCGGTGGCCGGCCTCGTCGGCATCGGTCAGCAGTTCGACCTTGCGCAAGCCGATGCGCAGATGGCGCCGCTGTTTTCCGATGCAGACCTCAAGGTCATACATTTCCTGCGGGCCGTGCCCGGCGGGCCACCACAGGCGCGGATTGTCGATCACGACCGACAGATTGACCCGGTTCTCACCGGGCCAGAGCCGCAGGTCGGTCACCACCTCCTGCCCGTCGATCCGCAGGATGGCCAGGGTCTCGACCGGACGCGCGGCATGGGCGACCAGATCGATATCCAGGCAGACGCCGTCATCCTCGTGATGCTGGCGGATCATCACATCGTCCAGTCGCAGCGGATCGGTGCGGCGCAGCAGGATGCCGCCGTGAATGCCGACGGGGCTCAGTGCTATGTTCCAGTCCCAGCCGGCATCGCATTGCGGCTTGCGCAGGAAATTGTAATGCGGAAGCCGGTTGTTCCAGAAGATATGCGGCACGGGGAAGGGGAATTCCGCGGCCATCCGCGCGGCCTCGGCCGAGTTTGACAGGAACCAAATCGACAGCCGGTTGCGTCCGGCGACCAATGCCCCGGTCACGTCAAGGTCGTGGCGCAGGAAGCGGTTGCCCAACCGCCCGACCTCATGTCCGTTCAGCGTCACCACGGCCTGACAGTCCACCCCCTCGAGGGTCAGGCTGTAGCGGCTGCCGGCGGGCGCGGTGAGGTCGAATTCACGCTCGGCCAGCCAGTCGCTTTCATGGATCCAGTCAAGGTCTGATTCGCGGTCCCGCCAATAGGGATCCTCGATCAGCCCGGCGGCCAGAAGGGCGGAATGGATGTCGCCCGGAAAGTCGATGGACAGCCGCTCATCGCCGTTCAGGCGTGACAGGCTCCATCCGGTATCCAGATTCAGGTCGGTCATGGTGGCGTGCATGGTCATGTGTTTCCCTCCACTGGATATCATCGGGACGGTTGGGTTTCACGGTCGATGGACGGTGCCGGGCCGTAGCCATCGGGAAAGTCCGGCCGATCCGGCGGGTGCGCAGTCGGTTTAACGATAAACCTGCATACAGCCATTGCCCGATTCGCTTCAACAGAAAGGTGCATCGTTAAACCAGAAAGATTGATTTTCCATGTATCGGATACAAACCACCGGCTTTCAGCCGGTCCGCTTCAGCGTTTTTGTCGATGATCTCCTCTCCCGGATTTGAAGCCGCCAGAGGCGGTATGGCTTCAAATCCGGGAGAGGA
>NZ_JAHKNG010000052.1 GCF_018860165.1 Paracoccus marinaquae | reverse complement strand
TCGGGCAGATGGGTGATGGTAGCTTCTGACATGTGGCATATCCCTTTCTCGGCTGAGAATTGACGGCGCGTAGACACCGCCTTGATATGCCGCCCCTCAGGGCATCACCAACTTTCAAGCATTACTCGGTCAATGACCGGGTACCTGTCCAGTGCGATATGCCTGTCAGGACCTTGCACTTGTGGCGATTGTTCCCCTCTCGCGGAACGGATGGTGTCGCTCGGTGCTCTGTGGCAGCATCCGGCCATGATCGAATTTCGCACGCTCGCCGATGACCATCCCGACCTCGGGCATTCGCCGCTTCTGCGAGGCGCGCTCCTGACACTTCAGTATGCGCGAGAGCATGGTTCCATCGGCCTGACCAGCACCAAGGCTTTCAAGCGTGTCTTCGTCCATTGGGCCGTCGAGCATTTCGATTGGCCCGGGAAGTCCGCCGAGGAGATGTTCCGCTACCAGAAGGTCATCAACGAATATGAGTTTCCTCCGCTCGAGCTCCTGCATTTTCTGCTGATTTCGCTGCGGCTGGGGCGTCACTACAAGGGTGACTTTCGGATGACCAGGCGTGGGGCCGAACTGGCAGACAGCCCTGGCCGCCTGTTTGCCGAGTTGATCCCATACTTCGTGCTGCAGATCGATCATGCATCCTACGCGCGCTTCGACGACCGTCCTGTCGGCACCTGGGATATCTGGATGAACGTGATCAACATGGAAGCGGACCACGGCTCGACCGAAGCCGCTCTGTTCGAAACCTTTTATGGCGAGGCCCATGACTGGCACACCGCAGGCTGGCGAGAGATGGCCGCGTTCTCGTCATGCGTCCTGAGACCGCTCGCATGGGCGGGGCTGATCAGCGAGATACGTGAAGGCGATCTCGGGAGCCGGGTCTGCCACGTCTTCAAGACCCCGCTCTGGCGCAGCGCAATGCGTCTGGAAACGGACGTCCAGCTTGCTCCGATTTGCGTTCAATAGACGCGTCTTGCCGCAAGGCGTGCCGGGTCTCGTGATCGCGGAATGCAACATCTCTTTGTTCCCTTTGTACTGCCGAGCCCGGCGATGAGGATTGAAGCCCCTCAGAGCGAGTACTCGTCGCCAGCGCTGTCCAGCCCCAGCACGCGGCGCGCCTTGTGCGGCTCGTCGGCCGCCTCGTAGCCTTGGGCGATCTGCGCGCGCGTAAGACCCAGCTTGCCGGCATGCTCCGGCCGTTCGGCCAGCGCCATGATGGAGGCCGCCAGCTCGCGCTGGTGCAGACGGTTGGCCGTGATGGCGGCGAGATCGCGGTAATCGCCCCCGGCCATGCGCTCGAGGCCCTTGGCTCCGAACTCGGCCCGAAGCGCCGCCACGTATTCCCGCTCGCTCTCGCGATTGGCGAACTCCGGTGCCGCGGAGGGGTATTCGCGCTCGGTCAGACGCTGCATGAAGAACGCCAGATACGCGCTGTCGGGCGTCATGATATTGGCCCGCATGTCCCTGCGCGCGCCCTGAACGTCCTCGAACATCTGCTCGACCGAGATCTTCGGGCCGCGCGCGGGATCAGCAGCCGCGGACAGAACCCCGATCTTCTGCGCGTCGGTCAGAAGGTCGTTCTCGAACACACCCTGCGCGATGGCGCGGGCAATGCCGGCATCGTCCGAAAGCGCGTCGAACTGTCGCCAGAAGCCAGCCACCGCCCCCGGTCTCGCCTCGTAGCTGTAATCCTCGTTCGCGCGGGCGATGGCGCCGAGGGCGGCCTTGAGGGCGCCGAGCCGCTCCCCGGTCAGGCCATCCCCTTCGAAGGCCCGGATATCCCGCTCCGTCTCGACACCTGCCGAGAACATCCCGACAGCCGTGGTAAGCATCGCGCGGTCGATCTTTCGCCCCGCGGGCATATAATCCTCGGCCCGTCGCGCCAGAGACTCGCCGTCGACATGCAGGCTGTTCGCGATCGGGCCGGGCAGGTCGATCCCCTCGATCTCGATGACAAGGCCGTAATCCCGTTTCAGATCGCTCAGCACGCCGTCGATGGCCGCAAAATGCTTGCCCTGCATCTCGGGCGGCAGCGTGAGAACCGTATCGCGGACCTCCTCGGCCCATCCCTTGACCGCCGCCACGAAATCCTCCGGCGTCTCGACAGCCTCAAGCACCCTGTCGATCTCATCCCGTGACATCGGGCTCCGCGTGGCGAGGCCCTGGATCATCCGCTCCGCGACCTCGGCCACCCGCGCATGGCCCACCAGCTTCGCGGCCTTCGCGACCTCACCCCACTCGTCCGCCTCGTCGAGCAACATGCCCATGACCCGATCCGTCAGCGCACGGCTGCCGGGCGCCCTGCCCTGCCGCCACTGCGCCGAGGATGGCGAATACTGCAGATCGCCCCGCTCGTAGCGCGTCGTGGCCTCCAGATGGACGCCGTAATCCTGCGCCACCGACACCATCAGGTTCCGGAACCCCTGATAGGTGAACGGGGATTCGAGCCTGTTCGACAGATAGAACCAGCTGCCGGCCTCGACCCCGCGATTGTTCACCAGCACATGCACATGCGGATGCGTCCGGTCGGTGTGCAGCGCCGCGATATATTCCCAGCGATCGTCGGCGAACTCCTTCTCGCCCCCGAAGGCGCGCTCGCACATCTCCTCGGCAATGGCGGCCGCATCCCGCGGTGCCGTGTCGGGCGGAAACGAGATCAGCAGATGCGAGGTATGGCCGTTCTTGGGCGTGCCGCGCCAGCCCGGCTCCCATTTGTCCGCGATCGCCGACAGGGCGCTCTCCGGCTGGCGCGTCTCGTCGGTCAGGGCCTCGCTGTAGCCGAACGTGTATTGCGCCTTGCTGTTGATGTAGTCCATCTGCCGGCGCAGCTCCTGGCGCGAATGCGTGCCGCCGCTGGCGATCTTCTTGAACACCGCCGCCCGCGAGCCCTCCGCGAAGTTCCACTTGTTCAGCAGGCTGCCCGACAGCCCAGCCCCGCGCCGGCCGCCGGATCGGCCGTCGCCCCGCACCCGCCGGCGATGGGGGCGGATCTTCAGGACCTCGTCGTCATCGGCCCGGAAACTCATTCGCCCTGCCCTTCCCCGTCAGCCCCGGCTCCCTCACGGGCCACGCGCCACAGCCGCTCGTTCGAGCGCCGCGCCTCGGCCACCACCTCGTTCAGCATCGGCAGAACCTGCCGGAGCTGCGATCTCAGCCGCGCCAGTTCCTCGCCCGCCTCGCGTAGCGGCGGCGCCTGGCCCCGGTTCACCGCCCGCGCGATCTGGTTGACATTCACCCCGATCGCCGACAGCTCGTCATAGAGCGCCTTCACCTCGCCCACGAAGGCGAAGTTCCGGTCCAGCAGCCCGACCGAATTGCGCAGCAGCGCCCGCAGCGCGTCCGACCGGTCCTTGAAACCGGCGCGGGCCAGTTCGTCGTCGAAGGCCTGCTTTTCAGCCGCGGAAACGCGGAAGGAGACCAGCTCAGATGGGGCATGCGCAGGTCTCCTGCGCCCCGGCAGCGCCGCGCGAATCCGGTAGATCGTGTTCCGGGCGACGGCGAATTCCGTGGCGATCACGGCCACCGGCACACCCTCATTCAGCCGCGCGACGATCCGTTCACGCGCTGCCGTGGTCAGATGCGCGGCCTGCCCGCCCTTGGACATATCGATCCTAGATGAATTCTGTCTTACAGACCGCACTTCTTGCTAACCATAGAGTTTCAATCTCACTCTGCATAGCACAGGTTGCGCAAAGGCCGAAGGGATTTGTCCGTTATGTCTAGCGGGGGGCCGGTCGGTGGCGGTTTGCTGTCTGCGTCAGGGTCAACGTCCGAAGGTCGGGCGGCGATCCGCGTGGCGCAGAGCAGGTAAAAGAAAGCGGCGCGCGGGATCGGGGATCCCGCGCAGGTTCACCGGTTCAAGGGGCGGTAGGGGCGTTGCCCCTCGCAGCGGCAAGGACAATCGACGGAACCGGGTCCTCGCCGCGTTCCGCGGCTGCGGGCCGCACCACTTCCGTCGATTGTCCTTGCCCCCGCTACCCCCACTCTCGGCGAGGCCAGACCCCGAAACCTGTGGGTTTCGGGGCTGTCCCGATTCAGGGGCGCTCAATGGCGGAGGACGGGAAGATGGCGGACCAGAGCAGCTGGACGCATGAACGCATGAGCCCGGGGCAACGGCTGTCGCGGGCCAGAGACCTGGTCGACGCCGTTCACGCTTGCGACCCCGATGACGCCGAGCACATCATGGCCATCATTCTCGAGGAATGGCGGACAGGAGCACCTAGGGCATCCTTCCTCGACGCCACAAGCGATGCCGAGTTCTGGGCCGGCAGCGCAAGTTTCGACGACCTCCGCGCGGTCTTTCTCGCCGCAGGGCGCAAGCTGGCGACCTACCGCCTCGGCCCGCGCGGCAGGATGAGGATGGTCCGGCGACTGCTGGAAGACCTGGACGGCGACGAGCGGAGGCGCATTCTGGAGGAACTGTCCGGGCCCACGGATTGGGACTGACAGCGGGATGAGAGAAAGCTCTCCGGTGGCCGGCAAGGAAGACCGCATCTGCAATCCCGGGGAGCGCCAGCGTCAAGAATCGCCACAGTCCTTCCCGGCGCATGGCCCACATGCGTGCAACGAAACCGCCGTCGCGCCGGGCTTCTTGATACTGCACGCCGAAGACGCGGCGATACGTAAGGCTGCGCGGCCCTGACAGGAATCAGAAGTCTTCGTTCTTCAACGCGGTCAGCGCGGCCACGTGACTTGGCAAATCACTGCGAGAGTGCACGACATCAACGATTACAAGTTCGTCCGGTTGCTCAAGAAAGACCACGAAATGCTCACCCGCCCTGATGAACCGAAGGTCCGCGGCATCATCCACCAGAGCCGCACAACTTCGGCTGTGCGCCTGACCGTTTAAGATCGCTTCGCATCGGTCGAGCAGTTCCGCCTCGTAGCGCTCTGCCTGACGAAGCCCGAAAGTCTCAATCGTCCATCTAGCAATCTCGACGAGGCTGGCTTCGGCACGACGCGTCAACCGGAAGGATCGGCTCATGAGGATGCGCGCGCGCGTCCAAAGGCCCGACGGATCGCAGCTTGCCCACTGCCATCGGCAAGATCGCCTGCCTTGGCTTGGGCCAAGCCTTCAAGAAGACCTGTCCGGATGCTGGCAAGCTGCGCCTCTTCGTGTTCGAGCAGCCTCAAGCCTGCGCGCATCGCTTCGCTCACGTTCTGATAGCGGCCGGACGCGACCAGAGCCTGAACCAGCCGATCCTGAGTTTCGGTAAGCACAACGTTGCGAGTCACCATGTGTCAGGCCCCCTTTATTGGCAATATATGCCAGTGCGCTTTCGCGATCAATGATTCTTGGACGACGCACTCGATCTCTGCTTGCGCCGCTGGCCGAGCATATCGGCAAGGTTGTGCGCGCCGGTGGCGTGGCCAGCGGGACCGGCGCCACCGAGCTCATGTGGTTGAGTTCTATTCCCCGTTGCAGCGCAATGGGCCGCCTCACCCTCTTCGCGGGCCACAACTTGCGCGCCGGCCTCGTCAGCTCTGCCGAGGTCGACGAGCGTTTCGTCCAGAAGCAACTCGGGCACGCATCGGCCGAGATGACCCGCCGATATAAGCACCGCCGGGACCGCTTCCGGGTCAACCTGACCAAAACCGCGGGACTCTAGCCGCCCCATTACGCCGCCTGCCCGCTGAGCCTGCCGTAGAAACTGCGCTCGAGATGCAACTCCCCTGCCCCGGCCTTTTCGACCATGCCGCGCAGATATCCTCCCGGTGACGCCACTTAGCCTTTGGCGTGCTTGTCGAAGGTCAGAACCAGCGCCGCAGTGGCGATCTGAGGCCCGAGACGGTCCTGCGCGAGGTTCCAGGCGTGCTCGGATACGCCGATCATCGGCCGCAACTGCCCCGCAACCCGGTGCAGATCGCCCCAATCCCTCAGGTATCCGCCCACATTGCGCGCCCAGGATGCGAATTCCGGACAGGCCTGCATCACCGTCGGTAGATCCAGCGCCGCCCCCCGTTTCTTGCGGGCTTCCGCAACCCAGTCTTCCAGATCCTTATCCACCCGTTCTTCCGTTGCGGCATTCGGGAGAACATCGGCCGCTTCTCCGATTAGATTGCGTCGGTAGGATTTCTTCATACCGCAGCGCTCGTCGTTTGTCGCCGTTAACCAGAATATCTACGTCGTGATGCGGATACGTTGCAGCCCCGGAAAATCCGGCGACGCGGCTTCCTGCAAGCGTTGCAGATGATGCGTCAGGACGTACTGCGCGACAAAAGACGATGGAGCCTGGAGATGAAGCACGTTGTTGTCGTGGTCAATGAACCGTAGGGATGCGAACCAACTGCTGTGAACTACGGGATCGGTTTCGGCCAATCGCGCTTTGACCCTGTGCCATTGAGGGGCATCGTCATCGGAAGATTTTCCTCGAAAATCAACCCGCACGACAGTCTCTTTTTGCGCCCCCATTGCGACGTATTGCTCATCCATTCTTGCAGAAAAATCGGGGCCGACCCTTTCCCAATGCGGCGCACTGAGCCTGTATATTTCTTGGCGACCTAAGCGGTACGCGGCAACCCTGCCCCGAACTCCAGCTCGCAACTGCAACAGAATCTTGCTGTCGACGAGCCGTTTGATTTCACGCTTTACGGTGCGCTGATCGACAGACCACATGCGAGCCAGGTCTCGTTGGCCAACGCTGAACTCATCCAGCTTCCAATTGTAACGAGCGGTCACTAGAACCACCAGGCGCAGCATTGACGTCTGCAGACCAGATTTTCCGTTCAGTCCTGCGACAGCCATTGCGGTAAGCAGGTCATACTTCTGCGATCCGGTCTGTGGACCGGTAAGCCGACGGAGGTTCATTGCTCATTCCTACTGCTCTGATCGGCTTCTTTGACCGATTCCATCAAGTCAGAGGATGCATGAACATCCCGTCATCTGTCAACTAGGCGTGAATAGCGGGAAGTGATGGTCGAAAAGATGAAAGTCGGAAAATATTGGTTACATAGGTTAAGGGTGACAACAGTTGCGCCACCTTAATTGCGCTCAATTGTCACCGTATCCGGACCATGACCACAAAATGTGTCACCACAACGGCCGTCGGTCACTATTGATGTCGCGTCTTTCGCAGCTTCCATCGAATTCTAGCAATTTCGAAAGTCTGTGTTTTGCATTCTCTTCATTTCGCGTTATCGAAGGACCAACCGGATAAAACGCGAGAGATGAGATGCGAGACCATTCCGACCTACAATCCATGAACGAGCGGAGCCTGGCCCAACAGGCTGCTGTCAGGAAGGCTACGTTCTCTCCGTCGGAGAGAAAGACGCTCCGTCCTTTCTCGATCTGGGAGATCAGTCAGTTCATGTTTCAGGTGCCGGCAGACACCTTGCGAAAGAAACTGGTGGACGACCCTTCACTGCCGCAAGGGGCAGTTGAGGAGGATGGTCGACAGAGATGGTTCTCACTCGCAGAGATAAATGAACTGAGGCGTCGTCTTCGGTTTCGCGGAAGGAGCTTGCTCCCGAAGCGCCCTTCAGGACGTGCAGTGCGGGTAGCGGTATCAAATTTCAAGGGTGGCGTGGGCAAGACAGTCGTAGCGCACCATCTGGCAAACGCAGCTGCTCTCGATGGGTACCGCGTGCTGGTAGTCGATTTCGACCCGCAAGCAACTCTGACGCATTCCATGGGTCTGATTGAAGTCAAGGAATGGAATACGGTGTGGGGCATTATGTGCCGTGATCTTTGCCGAGAGGCAGACAGGATCGTGGCGTCCTACGATGATCCTTCTGATTGCCCCTACCCTTCTTCTGACGAGCTCCCCGACGATGTACAGTCCATAGGGGCACAGCGGGTCCAGGACTTCATCCAAAAAACGGCTTGGGCCACAATCGATATTATCCCTAGTTGCGCCAACGCTGCGTTCGTGGAGTTTGCCAGCGCGCAGTATCGCGCGCTCCATAAAGCTTGGAGTTTTTTTGGCTGCATGTCCCGCTATCTCGATGAACTTCCAGACGATCAATACGACATCATCATCTTCGACTGCCCGCCCGCAATTGGCTACCAGTCACTCAACGCGGCGTTTGCTGCAGATATTCTGTATGTACCGTCGGGTCCTGGGTACTGGGAATACGATTCAACGACTAGCTATCTCGGTCAGCTCGGAGATGCGCTAGACGATATTTCGACTGGATTTTCGTCCATCGCAGAGGATGCAGGGATACATCTTCCGAAGCAGTTCGATGACATTCGCCTTTTGATGACCCGTTTCGAGGCGTCCAATCCCCTCCACATCGCGATGCTCGACGCATTCCAGAATGTGTTTGGTTCAGATGTTTGCAAGAACGCGATCGAAATGACCAGGGCTGTAGAACAATCGGGGCGATTTCAGCAATCCGTCTATGAGCAGGACTATCGGCAGATGACCCGAGAGACGTGGAAGCGGGCTCGACAGAGTTTTGATGCTGCTTACGGTGAGTTTAAGGAAACAGTCTTGCGAGCATGGGAGCAAAGGGAGGTAAAACATGTCGGGTAAGAACAAGTTTGGCTTTGATCCATTGGATGCCTCTCAGGTCAAACCACGGCGTCGTGATGTCGGCCCAATGGGCGCGGCAGTTCGTGAGGCCGCAGGTAGTCTTGGAGAAAGCACCGAGAGTCTCATTGAGCAGCGTCGCCAGAATGCCGCTGACGCAAAGGCTTTTAGAGCTGCCCACGAAGAAGGGCGCCTGCTCGAGGATGTCCCTATCAACGAGATCAGCACTGACGATCTTCCGCGAGACCGACTGGATCTTACCGCGGTAGCCGGATCTGACGAAATGGAGGAACTGAAAGCGTCGATACGGGTGCGGGGTCAGAAAGAACCCATCGAAGTATTTCGCACCGCCAATGGCTATCAGTTGAAAAAGGGGTGGCGGCGTTTGACTGCGCTTCGCCAGCTCTGGCAAGAGACTGGAGACGAACGTTTCTCGAATGCTGTCGCTAGGGTAGCGGACGGTTCAGGCAGTCGGATTGAACTCTACATCGACATGGTCGAGGAGAACGTAATTCGCGAGGACCTGAGCTTTGCGGAGATGGCGCAGGTGGCGATTTCTGCAGCAACAGATTCTGAGGTTGAAGGGCAGGGCGCTGATGAACTGGTTGGGCGGATATACGCATCGCTGCACAAGATGAAGAGATCTTACATCCGCAGCTTCGTCTATTTGCTCGAAGAGGTGGGGGAGGTTCTGTTGTCTCCTAAGTCGGTCTCCCGCAATCTCGGCGTAGAAGTTGCGCGCCAGATCCAGGCCAATCCCGAACTTTCTTCAAAATTGCGCCGCGACCTAGCGGCCGCCGCGTCCGCAGATGAGCAATCCACAGTGCTGCGGCGCTTTGCTGAGGGAGGCCCGAGTAAGTCGCCTGCGGCGAAATTGGCAAGGACCAAGAGTGTCAAATACGAGTTTCATGTGGGAAGCTCAAAAGTCACTGCTCGTAGAGGGGAGTGCCGCATCCTGTCTGAGACTGATTTTTCTGCGGTTGATCGCAAGCGATTGCAACTTGCCGTTGAAGCGTTTCAACAGGCGCTTCTAGACAAGTAACCCGCGGGTTACAGCACGGCACAATGAGGGTAACCCACGGGTTACTGCATTGTCGTGCTGCGATTCAGGTTCATTTGCGACGCGGTCGGCAAAGCGCACGCATTCGCGTGCGGCCTGAGATTAGGAAGCCCGCGTGCTGCCCGCTGGTGTTAACGATGCCCGGCGCCGACTCCTCCAGCTCCAGAAGATGACGAAGCAGTCCCGACGGTCCGTGGGAACTGAAACGGCGTGGCATTTTGCTATCGGCAAGGCTGACCGGGCGGAATAGCAGCTTATCGATTATTCGTGCCGATGCGGCATCGGCGTTTGAGCGTTTGCGAAGCGAATGCATTCGGTGAGCACGCTGTCGAGAATGCTAAAGCAGACTTAGGCCGCCGCCGGTCATACTGAAAGACACGGAACGCGCCATTGCCCGCGGCGTCGGAGAGCCACAATCGCGCTGGCCTCGCGCGACGCAGGCTACGACGCGATCTACAGCTTCGACCGCAAGGCTGCGGCGCAGGCGGGCATGAAGGCGGTCCCTGAGCGTTTCTAGTCCTCCAGCAGATCGGTTGCGGGGTTCTTGGCGATGTCGACATCGCGGTAATAGCTCTGGGCCTGACTGGCGCTGCGGTGCAGGCTGAGTTGCATGGCGGCCTGCAGGGGGGCGCCGTCGAGGGCCGCCTGGGTCAGGAAGCCGGCGCGCAGCCCGTGGGCGCTGGCGAAGCCGGGCGGATAGCCGGCCAGTTCAAGCCGATGGCGCAGCAGGATTGCCAGACCGTCGGGACTGAGGCGGCGGGGCAGGGGGCGGTCGGCCTGGCTGACCGGCCGGAACAGCGGCCCCTCGGCAATCCGGGCGGCGGCGATCCAGCGCATCACCGCCCGCGCGGCGCGCCCCTTCAGTGGCAGCCGCGGCGCGGTCTCGGGGCCGGTGGTCTTGGTCTGCAGCAGCCGGATCCTGAGCAGCCCCGTCTCTGTGAAGTCGCCATCGTCGATGTCGTCGCGGTTCAGCGCCACGATTTCGGACCGCCTGCGCCCGCCCGAGGCCCAGCCCAGCATCAGCGCCGCCCGGTCGCGCAACCCGCGATGGCTGTGATCGCAGGTCGCCAGCATCGCCTCCAGCACCTCGCGGGTGATCGGGTTCTCGGATTTCGGCGCCCGCGGCCGGGCGGCGGCGCGGCGGGCGCGGCCGCGGGCCTGGGCGATCAGCGGCGCCTCGAAGGGCGAGGCCAGGTTCTTCATGCGGTGAAAGGCGCGCCAGGAGGCGATGCGGCGATCGAGCGTCGCCGGCGCCGGGCAGGCGAGGCTGCGCCTCAGCCCGGCTGCGATCAGCGCCTGGGCCGCCGCCTGCGCCGGGCCGGGCCGGTCGTGCAGGTCCTCGGCGTGATCGAGCACGAAGCGCAGCGCCACCGCCTCGGTCTCCGGCCAGGCCAGCGGGGCGGCGAAGGCGGCGGCCTTCCAGGCGCTGATATAGGCCAGGTCCCGCTCCCAGGCGCGCAGCGTGTTCTCGGGCGTGCCGCGGCGATAGAGCGCCTCGAGCGCCGCGGCATCGGCGGCGTCCAGCGTCCGGGGCAGGGGGATGGGCGTGGTCATGGCACCGACTGTGCCGGCTTTCGGCGCCGAAGGCAAGAGCAGCGATAATTGTTACTTATCGAAACTTATGGCCTTCCGAAGAAACCCCTTCTGTGATCGTCAGATCGCCGCTATCCTGAGGATATGAGCGATACCACCTCGTCATACCAGCCGCTGAAACCCGGCGCCGAAGGCCTCGATCCGGCCCCCTGGACCCGGGCGCAGGCGGAATGTGCCGTCCTGCTGGCCGAGGCCGCCGCGGCCGGCGCGCGGCTGGATGCGGCGCTGCTGGCGCTGCCCGGGGATGCGCGGGCGGGCGCGATCCGGCGGCTGGCGCTGGTCGAGGTCGAGGCGCTGCTCTGGGCGCAGGGCATGCCGATGCGGCGCGAGGAGATCGGCAAGGACCTGCTGGATGCCCGGGCCGAGACCGACCTCGAGGCGATGCGGCTGGCGCGTTGGGCCACCCGGCGGCTGGACGGGCAGGGGGGGCTGACGGATCTGCGCGGCTTTCTCGGCCTGCACCGCATCGGCGCCGGGGCGGGGCTGCCCGATGCCGTGGGCGAGATGACCGGGCGGCCTTCGGGCGCCGGGTTCGACGCGGCCGCGGCCGCATTCCGGGCCGCGCTGGAGGGGCTGGCGATGCTGCATCCGCTGGCCCGGGCGCCGGCCGCGATGCTGCTCTGGCGGCTGGCCGGGCTGTCGCCGCCGGGGCTGATGGTCGAGCGCGCGGTCTGGGCGGCCCGGGCCATGGCCGCGGGCTGCGAGGCGCTGCCCTTCCTGCCGCTGGGCCGCGCCGGCCGGCAGGTCCGCGAGCCGGGCGGTGCGCCGGCTGGGCAGATCGCCCGGCATCTGCGGGCGGTGACCGAGGGCGCTGAGGAGGCGCGGCAGCTGCTGTCCCGGCTCGGGGCCTGGCGGATGGGTGCTCTGGAGGCGACCGAAAAGATCAAGGGCGACACCGCCGCCCGCGTCATCGCCGCGCTGATCGCCCATCCGCTGCTCTCGGCACCGGAGGCCGAGGCGGCAGCCGACATCAGCCGCATCACCGCCGAGCGGATGCTGAACCGGATGACCGGCATGGGCCTGATCCGCGAGGTGACCGGGGCAGGGCGCTTCCGGCTCTGGACGGCGGTGGCCTGAGCCGATCCATCAGCAGGACGCTGTTGCAGCCCGCAAAGACAACGGCTTCCTTCGCGCAAAGCGAGAATGCGCGAGACAACCTTTTGTCCAAGGGCCAGGATCGGTCCTTTGGAAGCGTGCCACGGTGCGTTTCCAGAGGACTGGCGTATCCAGCAACCCGGCGGTTGAGGATGGCGTGGTCAACAACGGATACGGAGGAGGACTTGCGGCAGAACCTCTGCGTCAGGCCCGATCAGTAAGATCGGCCGCGACTATTCGGCGCATTATCGTCCGCAGCGGACACGTTATTCGTGGAGGATTTCCCGTCAAGCCCGGTGCCGGAGATGGCACAGGCGGAAACGGCCTGCAGGACCAGTAGGCTGCATATGGTACGAAAACTGTTCCAGCGACGAGCCAATTTCTGTCCGATCACGAACTGCACTCTACCGCAGAACTATTGATCAAAATTGGCAACAGCGCAAGTATTCGCTCCATTCTAGCCCATATCGTGCAACCCATCTGGGGCGCCATTTGGCATAGACCGTGTCATGCGCGGCCAGCAGATAGGATTTCCAGTCGCCCGAGTCGTTGAATTGCCGGACCATGATCACGGGAGGCAGATGCTCGACCACGACGCTGCATCTGCGAAAGTCGGATAGCTCGGACGCCGTGACCCAGAAGACCGGTCGATAGGCCTTCGCACCCGCATGTTGGACGAGAGCCTTGCGTGATCGGGTTTCGTCGGCTTCCAGCAGCGTGACCAGAACCACATCACGTTCATCGGCAGCGATGTGCTGAAAGATATCGGGAAGCGGGCCGTTCCATTCAGGCTTCTTTCGCAGGAACACCATCATCAGGCTCCGTGTCTGAGGTTCCATTCCGGAACGCGCCTGTTATTGTGACTTGCTAGCAGCGGGAAGCCTACGCGCCAATGCCGGGAAGCTTCGATATACTGTATTTTATCGAACCGAGGTTTTCGGGCGGTACCAGCGCGGCAGTGTCCGCAGAACTGACAGCATTGGGCCGCGCAGACATCCGAGTCGGGATCTGCCCGGTGTTGAGCCCGGTTTTTCCCGCTCCCCGCCCCACAGACCGGAACATTTCAGTATTGCTCGATTCGCCGCATTGCACGGTCGTCGACCCCCAACACGAGGTATCCGCGAAGCTCGTGCTGGTTCATCACCCAAGGCTGTTCGAAGAGCTGCCGGCCGAAGCACTGCGCGTCACCGCCACCGATTTGGTACTGGTGCTGCACCATCCACCGACGGGCGGGTTCGGGCAACGGCAATACGATCTTGACCGTATACTTAGGAATCTGTCCGAGATATTCACATGCCCGATCTGGCTTGCGCCGGTCGGGCCCAACGTGCGGTCGCGGCTGAACATGCCAACGGACATGCCTGTGAAGGTAATCTCCGAGGACTGGCTCAATCTGATCGACTTTGACCTGTGGCAGTTCCATCCGCGCCCAATACCCGGCGCTACCGTGCATATCGGTCGCCATTCGCGCCCGCAAATGAACAAATTCCCTGACACGCGGGACGACGCGCTGCGAATCTACCCCGAAAGACCGGATTACCGGATCATGATGCTGGGCGCGCCGCCGGAACTGGCGCGGCGTTATGATCCCGTGCCAGCGAACTGGTGTCTGCTGCCGTTCGATGCCAGTGGGGTGCGCGCATTCTTGCGGGATCTGGATGTTTTCGTGTACTTCCACGGAGCCGAATGGGTCGAGGCATTCGGCTATGCCGTCCTCGAGGCCATTGCAACCGGCGTCCCGGCCGTCGTGCCGCGATCTTTCGAGCCGCTGTTTCACGAGGCCGCTATCTATGCCGATCCCCACGACGTTGTGCAGGCAATCGCGTGCATCGCCACCGACCCGGAGACCCGTAACAGGCATGTGCACGATGCGCGGATGCTTGTCGAACGGCGCTTTGGCCTGGATCAGTTCCTGCCCCGACTGAACCGGCTGTTCCCGGACTGGCGCGGACCGGCGCGGCGGCCGCTGCCGCAGCCACAGACGCCAGCGGAGCGCTACCTGTTTGTCACATCGAATGGTGTCGGACTTGGTCATTTGACGCGCTGCCTGGCCATCGCCCGGCACTTGCCGCAAGGCAGCAAGACTGCATTCTTCACACTGAGCCAAGCCTTCGGCCTGGCCGTCGATGCAGGATATTTGACCCGCTTCATTCCGTTTCACCGGGCAACGGGCGCCGATCCCGAAAGCTGGAATGCGGCGCTGGCTGTCGAACTGGCCGACTTTCTCGATTTCTTCCGGCCCGATATCGTGGCGTTCGACGGAAATACCCCCTATCGCGGCTTGCTTCATGCCTTGCAGGACCGCCCCCATATCCGCCGCGCCTGGATCAGGCGCGCCCTCTGGGCACCCGATGCCGCGCTCGCCGCCGACCGGGCCGAACAATTTGACATGATTATCGAACCGGGCGAATTTTCGGCGCGTTTCGATACCGGCCCGACGGTGAGCCGCAATGAAGCCGACCGGGTCGCTCCAATCCTGTCCCTCAGCCCCGGCGAATGGCTGGATCGCGCTACCGCGCGGGCCGAACTGCGGATTGCCCCCGGCGCGACGACCGTGGCGTTAATGCTGGGTGCCGGAACGAATTTCAACTTCCGGCCCGTGCGGCAACGCCTGCTTGAAGCCCTGCGGCAACGGCCCGGCCTGGAGATCATCGAGATCAAATCGCCAATAAGCCCGGCCGCCGAAGATGGTCCGGGCGATCCACGTCAGGTGAAACTCTATCCAGCGGCCCCTCTGTTACCCGCTTTCGACGCGGTGATTTGCAGCGCAGGCTATAACAGCTTTCATGAGATCATGGCCGGCACGACCCCGGCGCTTTTCGTTCCGAACGAGGCAGCCGAGATGGATCTTCAGTTGTTGCGCGCCCGCCATGCGGTGGCGATCGGCTGTGCGCGGGTGTTGCGCGCGAACGACCGAAGCGGCGCCGCCGCCGAGGTCGCGGCGCTGCTGGATCCGGCCGAGGCGCGGCGCATGTCGCAACGACTGGAGGCCATTACGGTCGGGGATGGGTCACGGCAGGCGGCACGGCTATTAAGCAGGCTTGCACATTCGGTTCGTACATGGGCCCCCCGGGCGCCCCACGCAAAATCCTAGCGCCAAGTCCCGGTTTTTGCGACACTGCGGCATGTTGCATCACTGCGGGGACTTCAATGTGCCGCTTGCTCCATCTTTGCATCGCTGCCGGTTTTCTGATCTTCGTTTCTGTATGGCCCGCCGCCGCCGAAGAGCCGCGCTTTGCTCTGGTGGTCGGCAACTGGGACTATGGACCAGAAAACATACTGAAAAACCCGGCAAATGATGCCCGCGCCATGGCTTCGGCCCTGCTGCGTTCGAATTTCGATGTCGACCTGCACGAAAACCTGGACAAGGCTGCTTTCGATCAGGCGATCGAGGCGTTTCTGACCGACATTCCCGACAGTCCGGTGGTACTGTTCTACTACGCCGGTCACGCCTATCAGCGCGACGGGCAGAATTACCTGCTGCCCATCGGCATCGATGGCTGGACTGCCGAAGAGATCGACCGCAAGAGCCTGCCGGTCGCAGATCTGGTCAAGCGCTTCAACGCGCGCGGCGCGGCCTTCACGGTCATTATCCTCGATGCCTGCCGCAACAACCCCTTTGTCGTGGGTGATGACGAGCGCCAGCGCGGGTTGGCCTCGATGGAAAGCACCGGCGGTGAAACGCTGATCGGCTTTGCCACCCAAGCGGGCGAGGTAGCCTATGACGGCGCTGGTCCGAACAGCCCCTATACCGGCGCGCTGGTCAACGAGATCGACCGCGATGGCAAGGATATCCTCGATGTGTTCCGTTCGGTCCGCCGGACTGTGCGGATCGGCACCGGCGGGTTGCAACGGCCGTTTATTTCGGCATCGATCGAACGGCGGTTTGTATTCCGCGATGACGGCACCGGCGTTCCGGACATGCCGGGCGAAACCGAAATCACGGCGGACAATCTAACGAGCCGGATCGAAGCGATCTGGTGGAGGGCCATTGCCGACAGCCAGGTTCCCGAGGAACTGCTGCAATTCGCGGCCTATTTCCCGGCCTCACCCGCTGGACATGAGGCGCGCTCGCTGGCGCAAAACCTCGAACAAAGCGGTCAGGTGGTGCGCGGCCTGACCTTGACGCAGTTCAACTTGCCCGAAACTCGCCGCGCGGCCGAAGGCCTGTCGGGCGTGGTCACCAATTGCGACATCGTCGCCGGCGATCCCGACGATCCGCGCCGGGTGACCGATGGAGTGGCCTGGGGGCTGGTGAATGTCCGGCGCGGGTTGCAGGACTGTTCGGCGGCGCTGATCGACGATCCGCTGAATCCGCGGCTGCTGCACCAGATGGGACGGCTGCTGGATATTCAGAACCGTTATGCCGAGGCCGAGGGCTTTTACCGCATGGCTGCCGCCGGGGATTACAGCGCCGCGCAGGTAAATCTGGGCTTCATGTATGTGACCGGCAAGGGGCGCGACCGCGACTATGCGCAAGCCTTCCGCTATTACAAGCAAGCCGCCGCACTGGGAAACCTGCGTGCCCGCACCAATATCGGCGAGATGTTTGAGCGCGGCTGGCATGTTGAACAGAATATCGACGAAGCTGTGCTGTGGTATCGTCTGGCAGCGCAGAACGGCTGGCCCAACGCACTGGACACGCTGGCCAACATGTATCGCCGCGGTCGCGACGATCAGGGCCGTGGCGTCGACCGCGACCCGCAGGAGGCCGCGCGGCTTTACCGGCTGGCCACCGAACTGGGTAATTCCAACGCCATGAACAATCTGGGCATGCTGTATTTGGGCGACGAGCTTGGCGCGCCGGACGTGCCCCGCGGGATAGAACTCTTGCAACGCGCAGCCGATCTGGGCAACCGCTTCGCGCCCTTCCAATTGGGTCGTCTCTATCTCAACGGCGAGGTTGTCGGGCGCGACGAAGCCAAGGCGCTGAGATTTCTGATGCGATCCGCCGACCTGGGCTTTTCGCCCGCCTATGTGGCGATCGGACGGATGTATCAGAGCGGGCAGGGCGTCACGAAAAGCGACGCGGAAGCGGCCTTCTATTTCACCCTGGGCAGGCTGACCGCAGACCCCAAGCGCCGGAGCCAGGAACAGGACGCTCGCGACAGGCTTGAGGCGCTGCAACTAGATGAAAGCCGGACCTCCACCGCGTTGCGCCGGGCCGAGGACTGGCTGCGCCTGAACGGCGAGTAGGCGTCCGTCTTTCTTGAGCCCGCGTCCCTCCGGATCGAATGCCGTCCCTACGAGACGTCGGCGCGACATCACGCCATCGCTGACCGTCGATCTGGGCTATGTCTGAGCCTCGCGGAGCCTGAACACGCCGTCCTGCATTCTTGCACTCGACAGACCGGTAGCGCGGCTATGCAGATGGCCTGTGCCCGGCCCGCCAAGCTTCTGGCGCGCTTCAGCATTCTCGATCCCGAAATCGGCCGCATGAACAGATCGCCCGGGCTTGCCGGGATGGCGATGGTGACCTTCTTGCGGCCCTGAAACAGGAGCTTGCGGAGCACCGCATGGCCTTTCTGTTCAGCGAGGTGCTTTCTTAGCTTGGTTTTGGCGAATATCTGGGGCTGATCGGCAAGACAGCGATAGATCGGTATCTGCAGCCTCAATCGAGCCCAAACAGGTCGCGGCTATAGACTTTGTTCGCGACATCCGACAGATCCTCGGTCCGGCGATTGGCCAGGATCAGATCGGCCTCGGCCTTGAAGGCCCCAAGATCGCGTATGACCCGGCTGCCATGAAACCTGTCCTCGGTCAGGACGGGCTCGTAAATGATCACCTCGACGCCCCTGGCCCTGATCCGCCTCATAATCCCCTGCACCGAACTGTCGCGCAAATTCTCCGATCCCGCCTTGGCCACCAGCCGGTAAATCCCGACGACACCTGGCTGGCGGTCCAGTATCTGGGCGGCGATGAAATCCTTACGCGCCTTGTTCGACTGAACGATGGCCGAGATCAGCGCCTGGGGCACCTCTTCGTAATTGGCCAGTAGCTGCCGGCTGTCCTTGGGTAGGCAATAACCGCCATAGCCGAAGCCGGGATTGTTGTAGTAATTGCCAATCCGGGGATCGAGGCTGACGCCCCTTATGATCTCGCGCGTGTTCAACCCGTTTTTCAGTGCAAAGCTGTCCAACTCGTTGAAATAGGCGACGCGCAGGGCCAGAAAAGTGTTGGAAAACAGCTTGATCGCCTCTGCCTCGGCAGAGCCGGTGAAAAGCACCGGTATATCCTTGTGTATTGCGCCCTCGATCATCAGTTCGGCAAAGCGCCGGGCAGCCGGGCTGTCATCGCCCACGACAATGCGTGAGGGGTAAAGATTGTCGGACAGCGCCCGCCCCTCGCGTAGAAACTCGGGCACGAAAAAGATGCTGTCATAGCCGGTTTCAGCGCGCATCCGGGCGACAAAACCCACTGGAACCGTCGATTTGATGACGATGCTCGCCCTGGGCGCCAGCCTGCGCGCGTCGGCGATGACCGCCTCGACCGCCGAGGTGTCAAAACGATTGCTTTGCGGGTCGTAGTTGGTTGGCGTGGCGATGATGACATATTCGGCCCCGTGGAATGCCCGAACCGGATCGGTGGTGGCTGTCAGGTTCAAGGCGCGTTCTGCCAAGAAGCGCGAAATATCGGCATCCACGACCGGCGATTGGTCGCTCGTGACCTGCGCCACGCGGGCGGGATCTATGTCCAGCGCCCGAACTTCGTGATTCTGCGCCAGCAGGACCGCGTTCGACAGGCCCACATAACCAAGACCCGTAACCGAAATCCTCATCCCCAAACGTCCCACCTGATCCGCAGACGATCCGTGGCACAGCCGTCCGCGAAACTCCAGCTTCCGGCGCTCGATTCCTGCATTGAGCAGCCGGTCAAGATTGAGAGAGAACGGCGTGGATCTCCCGCATGTGCAGAATGCCGGTAAGCCGACCGTGTTGCGTGAATAAGTTTTGGGACAGACTGCCCCCTTTCCCCATGGTTTCAGGCGGCACGCTCATAGACCGCACGCCCGAGACGGGTCATGCGGTTCAGGGCTTTGACGGCGATCTGTGTTT
>NZ_JAHKNG010000051.1 GCF_018860165.1 Paracoccus marinaquae | reverse complement strand
CAAACACCACAATTCCCATAGCGCCAAACCGGACCGCGGCTTCGTTCAATCCGGCTTCAATGAGGTCGCGGAACGCGCCAAGACGCCCCCGATCCGCCACGCGACCTCACAGAACCCTCCAGATTCCGAAATCTGCATTTGAGTGATTCATGGGGTGTCAACTTTGACGATGGAGTTGACATGATATGCGTGCTGTGCCCCCCGCTTTCTCCTCCATCTGAGGTTAGAGTCTGACCTGCCCGGCCTGAAGAGGGACCGTTAAGTGGACACGTAAACCAGCCACCCCACCTCACCCGGTCTCGGCCAGAAAGATATAGCCCGCGCCATAGATCGTCTTGATCAGGCGCGGGTTTTTCGGATCCTCGCCCAGCTTGGTCCTGAGCCGCGAGATGCGGACATCCATGGCGCGGTCGAAGCTGTCGCCGGCCGCGCCGCCCAGGGTTTCCAGCATCTGGCTGCGGCTGATCAGGCGGCGGGGATTGTCGGTGAACATGCGCAGCACCTCGGCCTCGGCATGGCTCAGGGGCGTCTCGGTGCCGTCGGGGGCGATCAGCGCGTAGCGGTCGAAATCGGCCGTCCAGCCGGCAAAGCGCACCGTCTGCCCGCCGCGGCCCTGCGGCTGCGCGGGCTTGCGCAGGCGGGCGCGGATGCGGGCGACGACCTCGGCCGGCTCGAAGGGCTTGATGATGTAGTCGTCGGCGCCCAGTTCCAGCCCGGTCACCCGGTCCTGCACCTGCGCGCGTCCCGAGATGATGATGATCGCGGCGCCGGATTCGGTCGCCAGCCGGTGGACCAGCGCCAGCCCGTCGCGGTCGGGCAGGCCCAGATCGATCAGGCAGGCATCCGGGGTGATGCGGCGCAGGGCCGCCTCGAACTCGGTGGCGCGGGCGAAGCCCACCGTGCGGAACCCCGCCTCTTCGAGGGCCGAGGACAGCAGCCGGCGGATCTCGGGCTCGTCATCGAGAATTGCGATCAGGGGCGTGTCGGTCATGGGTGTTCCGTAGCAGCGGCGGCCTCGGCCAGTGCGGTGGCGAGGCGGGCAGGGGTGAAGGGTTTGGTCAGCACCGGGCCGGGCGCGCGGTCGCGCAGCGGATCGCCCGGCGGCAGCGAGGTCATCAGCACCAGCGGCAGCGGGCCGGCAAGTTCGAACCCCATGCCGTCGCCCAGCTGGATGTCCGACAGGATCATGGTCAGGCCGGGCAGGTCGGTCATGCCGCGCGCCTCGGTCAGGCTGGCGGCCTCGATCACCGCATGGCCAAGCCCGGTCAGTTGGCTGCGGATGCCGCTGCGCACGGCATCGTCATCCTCGACCAGCAGCAGCATCTGCCGGGTGACCGGGCGCAGCGGCAGGCGCAGGGTGACACGGGCGCCCTGGGCGGTGTTGCTGAGGCGCATGGTGCCGCCCGCCAGCTTGGTCTGGTCATAGACCATCGACAGGCCGAGGCCCGAGCCTTCGCTGCTTTTCTTGGTCGAGAAGAACGGCTCGGTGCCGCGACGCAAAGCCTCGTCCGAGAATCCGGGGCCGGTATCGCCGACCGAGATGCCGATCCAGTCGCCGCGCGCGCGGGCGAGGATCTCGATCCGGCCCGGCCCGGCCAGCGCAGCATTGGCGTTCAGGATCAGGTTCAGAAGCGAATCCTGCAACCCCTCGGGGTCCAGCAGAAGCGGTATCTCGGGCAGGTCGGTATGGACCGCAAGCCGGGTTCCCTCGTCCAGCGACGGGGTGGCCAGCGTCACCACCTCCGCGATCAGCCGCGGCAGATCGACCGGCTGCAGGCTGACCTCGCGCGGCAGGCTGATCCGCGACAGCCGGCCGAGCAGCGTCGCCCCACGCCGCGCGGCGGCCAGCGTGGACTGCACGTCCTCGGCCGCGTCCTCGGGCAGGTCCATGGCCGCCAGCCGGCCCTGAAGTCCAAGGATGATGGTCAGAAGATTGCCGAAATCATGCGCCATGCCCGAGGTCAGTTGCGCCGCGAGGCTGCGCTTGCTGGCATGGGACAGGGCTTCGCGCGCCTGCACCTCGTCGCTGACATCGGTGGACAGGGCATAGGCGCCCTGACCGGCCAGATCGGGGGTCAGCGCGATGCGGATGCGTCGGCCCGAGGTCGGATGGGTGATCTCGAAGACCTGCGGCTCGCCGGTCAGGGCCCGGTCGAGATGCGGCTTCAGCGTGGTGAAGGTCTCGGCCCCCAGCACCTCCGCGACCGTCTGGCCGATGATCCGGTCGGCCGCGCCGGGAAAGATCAGGGGTTGGCGGCGGTTCGAGAAGGTATAGTGATAATCGACGTCCACATGGGCGATATGGGCGGGCACCATCTCGGTCACCTGCCGGGTGCGCGCCTCGGTCCGGGTCAGGATCCGCTGTGCCTCTTGCAGGGCGGCATTGGTCGCGGCCAACTGGCGGTTGGCGGCGGCCAGCCGCTCGGCATGGTCCAGCACCTGTTCGCTCAGTTCCTCGGACCGGGCGCGCAGCAGCGCCTCCTGCCGCTTGATGTCGGTGATATCGGTATAGACGGCAACCCATCCGCCCTGATCCAGCGGCGCCCCCTCGACCGCGATCCAGCTGCCGTCCGGGCGCTCGCGCTCGAAGTAATGCGGCTGGAAGGTGCGCGCCTGTTCGACGCGCACGGCAACGGCGGCTTCGGGGTCGTCCTGCGGGCCGTATTCGCCGCGATGGACCAGCAGCCGGATGGTGTCTTCAAAGGTCGTGCCGGGCCGGGTGAGGTGTTCGGGCAGGTCGAACATCGCCTGATACTGGCTGTTTGCGACTGCCAGCCGCAGATCGGCGTCAAAGATCGACAGCGCCTGGCCGATCAGGTTCAGCCCCGAACGTGTCAGGTCCGCCCACAGTTCTTCCGGGCTCATCGGGCGTGCCCGCCCGGCATCGCGCCTGCCTGTCTCCCCCTGCCGCTGTCTGCCATTCCCGCTCCTCCCGTCCGCAGCGATAGCACCGGCGGGATTGCCGCGAAAGCCTTGTAACATTTCGTTGGATTCTCGAAAAACTGCGGCAAAGATTGCCGGCAAGAGTAGCGGCATCCGGAAAAAGGGGACGTTCCGGATACCGCGGTCAAAACACCGCGTGATACGGGAGGAATTATGACGGAACCGCAGGCGCCGCAGGGCGAATTGCACTCGATTCCCGCGCTGCTGGCGCGGAATGTGGCCCGTTATGGCAACCGGCCCGCCTATCGCGAGAAGGAATTCGGCATCTGGCAAAGCTGGACCTGGGCCGAGGCTGCGGACGAGATCCGGGCGCTGGCGCTCGGGCTGCTGGTTCTGGGACTGAAGCCCGGCGATCACATCGCGATCATCGGCCGCAACCGCCCGGCGCATTACTGGGGCATGATCGCGGCGCAGATGTGCGGCGCGGTGCCGGTGCCGCTCTATCAGGACGCGGTCGCCGAAGAGATGGCCTATGTCCTGGGCCATTGCGGCGCCCGCTTCGTGCTGTGCGGCGATCAGGAACAGGTGGACAAGGTCCTCGAGGTCGAGGAGACCGTCGAGGGCATCGAGCAGATCCTCTATACCGACAAGCGCGGGATGCGGAAATACGACCATTCACGCATGAACGCACTGGCCGATGTGCAGGCCGAGGGCCGCGCCGCCGCGCAGCGACTGGGGCCGGAACTGGACGCCCGCATCGCCGCGCAGGATTACGACAGCACCTGCGTCATGCTGTATACCAGCGGCACCACGGGCAAGCCCAAGGGCGTGGTGCTGTCCAACCGCAACATCATCGAGACCTCGAAGAACACGGCCGAGTTCGACCACCTGAGACAGCGGGAGGAGGTCGTGGCCTACCTGCCGATGGCCTGGGTCGGCGATTTCATCTTCTCGGTCGGGCAGGCGCTGTGGGCGGGTTTCACCGTCAACTGCCCCGAGGGCGCGCATACGATGATGACCGACATGCGCGAGATCGGCCCGACCTATTTCTTCGCGCCGCCGCGCGTCTTCGAGGGCGAACTGACCTCGGTGATGATCCGCATGGAGGATGCCGGCCGCATCAAGCGCTGGCTGTTCAGGCATTACATGGAAATCGCCCGCCGCGTCGGCCCGGCGCTTCTGGATGGCGAGCGGGTAAGCCTTGGTGACCGGCTGGCCTACGGGCTGGGCAACATCTTCGTCTATGGCCCGCTGAAGAACACGCTGGGCCTGTCGCGCATCCGCGTCGGCTATACGGCCGGCGAGGCGATCGGACCCGAGATCTTCGATTTCTACCGCAGCCTCGGGATCAATCTGAAACAGCTTTACGGCCAGACCGAGGCCTCGGTCTTCATCACCCAGCAGCCGGACGGGCAGGTGCGCTCGGACACGGTCGGCGTGCCGTCGCCGGGGGTCGAGGTCAGGATTGCCGAGAATGGCGAGGTTCTCTATCGCAGCCCCGGCACCTTCGTCGAATATTTCAAGAATGCGGACAGCACCGCCTCGACCAAGGATTCGCAGGGTTGGGTGGCCACCGGTGACGCCGGGTTCTTCGAGGAAAAGACCGGGCATCTGCGCATCATCGACCGCGCCAAGGATGTCGGAAAGATGGCGGATGGCAGCATGTTCGCGCCCAAATATGTCGAGAACAAGCTGAAATTCTATCCCAACATCCTGGAAGCCGTGGTGCTGGGCAATGGCCGCGACTTCTGCACGGCGATGATCAATATCGATCTCAATGCGGTCGGCAACTGGGCCGAGCGCAACAACATCGCCTATGCCTCGTATCAGGAACTGGCCGGCCATCCGCAGGTCTATGCGACCATCAGGGAACATGTCGAGGCGGTGAACCGGTCCGTGGCCGAGGACGAGATGCTGTCGGGCTGTCAGATCCACCGCTTTCTGGTGCTGCACAAGGAACTGGATCCCGATGACGGCGAGATGACCCGCACCCGCAAGGTCCGCCGGGCGGTGATCAACGACAAGTTCGCCGATCTGGTGACCGCGCTCTATGACGGCTCCTCCAGCATCTACACCGAAACCGAAGTGACTTATGAGGACGGCCGCAAGGGGTTGATCAAGGCGACGCTTAAGATCGAGGATGCGCAGGTATTCGGAGATTGGGCTCGAAAGGCAGTAGCCGCATGATGAATTCCCTTGCGCAGACAAATGACAACCTCGCCGAGATGGCGCCGTGGGCCGGCCTGCTGGCCTGCCCCGATTGCCGGGCGCCGCTGGCGCAGGCCACACGATGTGACCAGTGCGGAATGACCTTCGGGGCAGAGGAGGACGGCACGCCGGTGCTGTTTCCCACCCGCGGACGCCAGGTCGGGTTCGACCTGCCGCATGGCGCCTGCGATCCGTCGCGATTGAAGACCGACAGTTTCTTCCGCTATCCGGCCCGCCATGGCCAGCCGCGCGGCGGCACCTATCATCTCGACCGGGCGCATGCCGATATCATGGCGGGGTTGTCCAAGGACAGCCTGGTGCTTGACCTCGGTTGCGGCGGGGCGCAGATGCGCGAATGGGTCGAGGGGCAGGGGCTGCGCTATCTGGGCACCGATATCTCGAAGACACGCGTTCACGACTGGCTGCAGAAACATGGCGGTGCCGACCTGCTCTGCGACAGTCATGCGCTTCCATTTCGGGACGGCTCTGCCGACGTGATCTACAGTGCCGCGGTCTGGGAACATCTGGCCTTCCCGCAACTGGCCGCGCAGGAGGCCGCACGGGTGTTGCGACCGGGCGGCTATCACCTTGGCTCGGCCTCGTTTCTCGAGCCCTGGCATGATGCCAGCTATTTTCACATGAGCCCCTTCGGCGTTCACATGGCGCTGAGCCTTGCCGGGCTGAAACCGCTCTATATCTGGCCCGAAACGGCATGGCCGGGCTTCGTCGCGATCATGCAGATGGGCAACAAGGCCACGAAGCCGCTGAGCTTCATGGGGCGCCTGATGAACTGGTGGTATCTGGCGCCCAAGGCCGCGCAGGCCGCCCTGCGCCAACGCCGCTGGCCGCAACCGCAGGAACTGATCCTGCCGCGCGCCACGGTCTCGGGGGCCATCGCATGGATCGCGCAGAAACCCGGCGAGGAGACAGGAACACGATGAACGTCATGGAGCAGGGTTACACCACCGCCGACGGCCGCAAGGGGTTGATCAGGGCGACGCTCAAGATCGGGGACGCGCTGATGTCGGGCGTGATAGCGCCGCGGAAAGTGACGGCGGAATGAGCCTTCGTGTCACATTTGCGGGTATGCTCTGTTTCGCCTCGGCAGTTTTCGCGACCCCGGGCTTCGCGACAGAAGCCGGCCTCGAGGTGATCAAACAGACCGACTGCGCGGTCTTTGCCGCCATGATCAGTCACGCCAAGGAACCCTTGCCGGCTCGTGTCATGGCGCCCGCCCTAGCAAGCGAGCGAACGGATGAGCATTTCCGCCGGGCACTGACTCTGGGTGTTCCCCTGATCGAGGCCGGAGGAAACGATTTTCCGGGCCTGATGCGACCCGAGGCATTCGGCGGATCCGCCGAGGCAGGGATGGGACGGTACTATGCCGAAGCCTACCAGATACGCAACGATCTGTTCAAATTGGAGCGTGGCGAGCCTGACAGAGGCGACAAGGGTATGGACAAGCGCTTTGAGGCCTTGCGCGAGTGGTATCGTCTGCGCGCGGCCGTGATGCAGGGCGAATATGACGCCAAGGGATGTGATGACTTGCCGAGAGTTTCCCAATGACACATAGCCCTGCCGTTGAAACTTACACCACCGCCGACGGCCGCCAGATCGGCGGCGTGCTGATGGACATGCGCAACATCACCCTGCGCTTCGGCGGGGTCGAGGCGATCAAGGATATCAGCTTCGACATCCGCGAGGGTGAGATCCGTGCCATCATCGGCCCGAACGGGGCCGGCAAGTCCTCGATGCTGAACGTGATCTCAGGCTTCTATGTCCCGCAGGAGGGCGAGGTCTGGTTCCGGGGCCACCGGCGCGGGCCGATGAAACCCTATGAGGTGGCGCGGCTGGGCATCGCGCGCACCTTCCAGAACATTGCGCTGTTCGATGGCATGTCGGTTTTGGACAATATCATGACCGGGCGGCTGAACAAGATGAAGGCCGGGTTCCTCAGCCAGGCGCTGTGGTGGGGCGCGGCCGAGCGCGAGGAGATCGCCAACCGCGAGCAGGTCGAGAAGATCATCGACTTCCTGGAGATCCAGAACATCCGCAAGACGCCGGTGGGCCGTCTGCCCTACGGGCTGAAGAAACGGGTCGAACTGGCCCGCGCGCTGGCCGCCGAGCCGCAACTGCTGCTGCTGGACGAGCCGATGGCCGGCATGAACGTCGAGGAAAAGGAGGACATGAGCCGCTTCATCCTCGACGTGAACGACGAATTCGGCACCACCATCGCCCTGATCGAGCATGACATGGGCGTGGTCATGGATCTCAGCGACCGGGTAGTGGTGATGGATTACGGCCGCAAGATCGGCGACGGCACCCCCGACGAGGTGCGCAACAATCAGGAAGTCATCGACGCCTATCTTGGGGTGGCCCATGACTGACAGGGAGAGTGCCTGATGGATCAGCTGATCTATTCCGCCGAGATATTCCTCAACGGTCTGATGACCGGGGTGATGTATGCGCTGGTCGCGCTTGGCTTCGTGCTGATCTACAAGGCCTCGGGCGTGTTCAACTATGCCCAGGGGGTGCTGGCGCTGTTCGCGGCGCTGACGCTGGTCGGCATCCAGCAGGGGCAGGTGCCGTTCCGGCATCTGATCAACGCCATCTTCGGCACCCATCTGGAAAGCTTCGGCTGGACCCTGCCCTCGGTGCTGGCGATCCTGCTGACCGCCGGGGTGATGGTGCTGCTGGCCGTTCTGATCGAGAAGCTGGTGCTGCAACATCTGGTCGGGCAGGAGCCGATCATCCTGTTCATGGCAACCATCGGGCTGGCCTATTTCCTCGAAGGACTGGGCGACGTGATGTGGGGCGCCGATATCAAGACGCTGGATGTCGGGCTGCCGCAGGGAATCTCCGAAAGCATCGAATCCGTGACCGCCGCGTGGTTCGGCTATGGCTTCTTCATCGACCGGCTGGACATCTGGGCGACGGCGATCGCCGCGCTGCTGGTCGCCGCACTGGTCGCCTTCTCGCAATATACCAAGCAGGGCCGCGCCATGCGGGCGGTGGCCGACGATCACCAGGCGGCGCTGTCGGTCGGGATCTCGCTGCGCTTCATCTGGGTGATGGTCTGGTCGATCGCCGGTTTCGTGGCGCTGGTCGCGGGCATCATGTGGGGCACCAAGTCGGGCGTGCAGTTCAGCCTGTCGCTGATCGCGCTGAAGGCGCTGCCGGTGCTGATGCTGGGCGGCTTCACCTCGATCCCCGGCGCCATCGTCGGCGGGCTGATCATCGGCGTCGGCGAAAAGCTGTTCGAATTCTGGATCGGCCCGCTGATCGGCGGCGCGACCGAGAACTGGTTCGCCTATGTGCTGGCGCTGATCTTCCTCGTCTTCCGGCCGCAGGGCCTGTTCGGCGAGCGGATCATCGAGCGGGTATGAGAAAAAGGGGCAAGCAATGATCTACCGCGAGGCAGGCGATTTCAAGACGGGCTATCGTGATGATGGCCAGACCTTCCCGATCCGGCTGGACCGCTGGGGCTATTACGCGGCGCTGGCCGTGGCCTTCGGGATCATCCCCTTCGTCATCAACGATTACTGGGCCAATGCCGTCTTCGTGCCCTTCCTGATCTATGCCATCGCGGCCCTGGGGCTGAACATCCTGACCGGCTATGCCGGGCAGGTCAGCCTTGGCACCGGCGGGTTCATGGCGGTTGGCGCCTATGCCGTCTACAAGCTGATGACCGCCTTCCCCGAGATTAGCGTCGTCATCCATATCCTGCTGGCCGGCGGCATTACCGCCGTGGTCGGCATGCTGTTCGGCCTGCCCAGCCTGCGCATCAAGGGCTTCTACCTGGCTGTCGCCACGCTGGCCGCGCAGTTCTTCCTTGTCTGGCTGTTCAACAAGGTGCCGTGGTTCTACAACTATTCCGCCTCGGGCCAGATCAACGCGCCCGAGCGCACGGTTCTGGGCTGGGCGGTGACCGGCCCGGCGACCAGCGCCGCCGGCAAATACCTTGTCTGCCTGATCTTCGCGCTGCTGCTGGCCTGGGTGGCGCGGAACCTGACGCGCGGCACGCTGGGGCGCAAGTGGATGGCCATCCGCGACATGGATATCGCGGCCGAGATCATCGGGGTGAACCCGCTGACGGCCAAGCTCTCTGCCTTCGCGGTCAGCAGCTTCTTCATCGGCGTTGCCGGGGCGTTGCTGTTCGCCGTCTATCTGGGTGCGGCCGAGGTCGGCGAGGCCTTCGGCATCAACAAGAGCTTCCTTGTCCTGTTCATGATCATCATCGGCGGGCTGGGCAGCATCTTCGGCAGCTTCGCGGGCGCCGCCTTCATGGTGCTGCTGCCGGTCCTGCTGAAGAACGTGCTGGTCGGCAGCTTCGGCTGGCCCACCGATCTGGCCGCGCATTTTGAGCTGATGATCGTCGGCGCGCTGATCGTCTTTTTCCTGATCGTCGAGCCGCATGGCCTTGCCCGGCTCTGGGCGCTGGCGAAAGAGAAACTGCGGCTCTGGCCGTTCCCGCATTAGACCCGAAAAGACCGGATAACCGGCAAGTTCAACCTGGGAGGAAACCCGAATGAAGACGAAACTCACCGCACTCGTGGCAGCCGGGATGATGGCGGCAGCGCCCGCCATGGCCGATCTCGTGGTGCCCAATCTCAGCTATCGCACCGGCCCCTACGGCGCCAACGGCACGCAATATGCCGACGGTTTCAACGATTACTTCACCCTGCTGAACGAACGCGACGGCGGCATCGGCGGCGAGATCGTTCAGGTGCCGGAATGCGAGACCGCCTATAACACCGAAAAGGGCGTGGAATGCTATGAAAGCACCAAGGGCTCGGGTGCGCTGGTCTATAACCCGCTGTCCACCGGCATCACCTATCAGCTGATCCCGAAGGTCAGCGTGGACAAGATCCCGCTTTACACGCCGGGCTATGGCCGGACCTCGGCCAAGAACGGCAAGGTCTTCGAGTGGGTGTTCAACGCGCCCGCGAACTACTGGGACGGCGCGTCGGGGGCGATCAACTATCTGCTGGCCGAGAACGGCGGCGACCTGAACGGCAAGAAGATCGCGCTGGTCTATCACAATTCGGCCTATGGCAAGGAGCCGATCCGCACGCTGCAGGATCTGGCCGCCAAGCACGGCTTCTCGCTGACCGAAATCCCGGTCGATGCGCCCGGCCAGGAACAGAAAAGCCAATGGCTGCAGATCCGCCGTGACAAGCCTGATTACGTGCTGATCTGGGGCTGGGGCGTGATGAACCAGGCCGCCATTCAGGAAGCCGCCAATATCCGCTTTCCGATGGAGAATTTCATCGGCATCTGGTGGTCGGGTTCCGAGGTTGACGTGACGCCGGTTGGCGCCGGCGCCAATGGCTACAAGGCGCTGACCTTCCATGGTGTCGGCACCGAATACCCGATCTATGGTGACCTGAAGCAATATGTCATCGACCCCGGCAAGGCTTCGCAGGGCGGCGAGCATGTCGGCTCGGTGCTGTATTCGCGCGGCATGTATGCGGCGCTGGTCATCTCGGAGGCGATCCGCAAGGCGCAGGAACTGGCCGGCACTTCGGCGATCACCGCGACGCAGCTGCGCGACGGCTTCGAGCAGTTGGACATCACGCCCGCACGTCTGGAAGAGCTTGGCCTTCCCGATTTCGGCCCCGAGATCAAGATGACCTGCGACAACCATGGCGGTAGCGGCATGTCCCGCATGCAGCAATGGGACGCCGCGGCCGGCAAGTGGAACCTGATCACCGAGTTCTCGGAGCCGGATCAGGAGGTCCTCGCCCCGCTGATCACCGAGGACAGCGAGGCCTATGCGAAGGAAGCCGGGATCACCCCGCGCGACTGCTGACGCATCCGGCCCGGCGGTGTGACCACCGCCGGGCCACCACCCACCGGAGAACCGCCATGCTGGACGCCACGAACAGCGAGAACCTGCTGGAAGTCAACAATATCGAGGTGATCTACAACCATGTGATCCTCGTGCTGAAAGGCGTCAGCCTGTCCGTGCCGAAGGGCGGCATCACCGCGCTTCTGGGCGGCAACGGGGCGGGCAAGACGACGACGCTGAAGGCGATCTCGAACCTCTTGGCCAGCGAACGCGGCGAGGTCACCAAGGGCACGATCAGCTATCGCGGCGAGCGGGTGGCCGATCTGAACCCGGCCACGCTGGTCAAGAAGGGCGTCATCCAGGTGATGGAGGGGCGCCACTGTTTCGAACATCTGACGGTCGAGGAGAACCTGCTGACCGGTGCCTATACCCGCAGCGACGGCGCGGCGGCGGTGCGGCAGGATCTGGAGATGGTATATGACTATTTCCCGCGCCTGAAGGAGCGCCGCAAAAGCCAGGCCGGCTATACCTCGGGCGGCGAGCAGCAGATGGTGGCGATGGGCCGCGCGCTGATGTCGCGCCCCGAGACGATCCTGCTGGACGAGCCATCGATGGGCCTTGCCCCGCAACTGGTCGAGCAGATCTTCGAGATCGTCAAGGCGGTGAACGAGGGCGAGGGCGTGACCTTCCTTTTGGCCGAGCAGAACACCAATGTCGCCCTGCGCTATGCCCATTACGGTTATATCCTTGAAAACGGCCGGGTGGTGATGGATGGCCCGGCGGCGGCGCTGCGCGAGAATCCGGACGTGAAGGAATTCTATCTGGGCATGTCGGACGAGGGCCGAAAATCCTTCCGCGACGTGCGCAGCTATCGCCGCCGCAAGCGCTGGCTGGCCTGAGGATTTCCACCATGACAAGCCATTACGACGATCTGGAAACCCGCAGCCCCGACGCGCGCGAAGCCGCCCTGGCGGCGGAACTGCCCGTGGCCCTGAACCGCGCCAAGACCGCGCCCGCGCTGGCGCGGCTGCTGCGCGAGGTCGATCCCGCGGGTGTCACCGACCGGGCGGCGCTGGCGCGTCTGCCGGTGATCCGCAAGGCGGAACTGTTCGAGGCGCAGAAGAAGGCACCGCCCTTCGGCGGCTATACCACGCGGCGCGCGGCCGAATTCGACCACGTCTTTCAAAGCCCCGGTCCGATCTATGAACCCGGCCGGCGCGAGGGTGACTGGTGGCGGCTGGGCCGTTTCATGCACGCCTCGGGCGTGGGGCGCGGCGATATCGTGCAGAACTGCTTTGGCTATCACCTGACGCCGGCGGGAATGATGTTCGATTCCGCCGCCCGCGCCGTCGATGCGGCGGTATTGCCCGCCGGAACCGGCCAGACCGACCTGCAGGTCCGCGCCGCCGTCGATATCGGCACGACCTGCTATGCCGGCACGCCCGATTTCCTGAAGGTGATCCTCGACCGGGCGGACGGGATGGGGGAACGGCTGGGCTTCACCAGGGCGGTGGTCAGCGGCGGGGCGCTGTTTCCGTCGCTGCGGCAGGATTATGCGGATCGCGGGATCGTCACCCGGCAATGCTATGCCACCGCCGATCTGGGCCTTATCGCCTATGAGACCGAGGCGCTGGACGGCATGGTCGTCGATGAGGGGGTGATCGTGGAAATCGTCCGCCCCGGAACCGGCGATCCGGTGCCCGAGGGCGAGGTGGGCGAGGTTCTGGTCACGACGCTGAACCCCGACTATCCGCTGCTTCGCTTTGCCACGGGCGATCTGTCCGCCACGATCTCCGGCACCAGCCCTTGTGGGCGCACTAACATGCGTATCAAGGGCTGGATGGGCCGGGCGGATCAGACGACCAAGATCAAGGGCATGTTCGTCCGCCCCGAACAGGTCGCGGCGCTTGTCGCCCGCCACCCCGAGATCGCCCGTGCCCGGGTCATCGCCGAGCGTGATGGCGAGATGGACGTGATGACCGTGCAACTGGAATCGACGGCGGATGGGCCGGATGCCTATGCCGCCTCGGTGGCCGATACGCTGAAGCTGAAAGGGCGGGTGCAGATCGTTCCGCCGGGCAGCCTGCCCAATGACGGCAAGGTCATCGAGGATCGCCGCCACTATGACTGAATAGGTCGCATTTGATCCGTTAACTTGTTTGATCGCCGCGCTGCCGCAACATTCTACCCAAGTGTTGCAAGGCTGGGTGGCGTCATGGCTGCGGGAAAAGGCTCGTCTGGGGCCGCGATCATCATCCGGAAGGGAAGCGCCCCCGGCGAGGCTGGCCATCATGGGGGCGCCTGGAAGGTCGCATATGCCGATTTCGTGACGGCGATGATGGCCTTCTTCCTGCTGATGTGGCTGCTGAACGCGACCACCGAGAAACAGCGGGAAGGTCTTGCCGACTATTTCAATCCGACCATCGTCCGCACGCCGGGCGCCGCCGGTGACGGAATCGAGGCGGGCGTGCGTCACGCCGTCATCCAGAACGTTCCCGACAGCGAGAAGGCGGCAGATTTCGAGGAACTTGCCCGCCATGTCCAGCAGCAGCTGACGGGAACCGGCGCCGAATCGATGCAGCTGACGAACCTTCTGCGTCATGTGGTGACCCGGATGACCGACGAGGGGCTGGTGATCGAACTGACCGACCTGACCGGCCAGCCGCTGTTCGTCGAGGATACCGCGCAGCCGCAGCCGGCACTGACCGAACTTGCGGTGATCGTCGCCCGCGTACTGGGCCGGACCCGCAACGAACTGGCGGTATCCGGCCATGTGCGCGCCTATCCAGAGATGCTGGTCTCATCGCCGGTATGGGCCCTGTCGGACGCGCGCGCGCATGCCGTGCGCAACCTGCTGGAGCGCGCCGGGATGGAGCCGCGCCGGTTCCAGAAGGTGACGGGCTATGCCGATCGCAAGAACCGCTCGGCGAACCCGATGGATCCGGCGAACAACCGGATCGAAGTGATTTTACTGAGATGAACGGGCCTTCCGCGTGGCGGTTAGGCGAATCTTAAGCTGTCGGCAGGATAGTCGCGGCAGAAACTGATCTGAAAAGGGGGCCTTCATGTCCATGTCATCCGCGCTGAATGCAGGCGTTGTCGGTCTCGCGGCGAACTCGACCAGACTTGCGACGATCTCGGACAACATCGCGAATTCCGGAACCTATGGCTACAAGCGGATGGAGACCGAATTCGATGCCTTCGTCCTGAACCAGAACCGTTCGGCCGGGCTCTATTCCGCAGGGGGCGTCAGGGCCTCGACCTATCGCGCGATCGAGGAGGACGGGGCCCTGGTGCCGACCTCCCATCCCTTGGACATCGCGATCAGCGGGCGCGGCATGCTGCCCGTCACCTCGGCCGTCGATCTTGACAACGGTTTCGAGCAGCTGCCGATGATGCTGACCCGGACCGGCTCGTTCCGGACCGATGCCGAGGGGGTGCTGCGGACCGAATCGGGGCTGGTCCTGCTGGGCTGGCCGGCGCAGTCGGACGGAACGGTGCCGCTGACGCCGCGTGACACGATGGGCGCCCTGGAGCCGGTGCGGATCGCCGCCAACCAGACAGCGGGTGACCCGACGACGCGGGTCAGCCTTGGGGTGAACCTGCCCGCAACCGAAACCGTGCCGACCGCATCGGGCGATCCGCTGGCCCTGAAGGTCGAATATTTCGGCAATCTCGGTACGTCGGAATCGCTGGACATCACCTTTGTTCCCGACACCAGCGACCCGACGGGCATGTCCAACACCTGGGTGATGGAGGTCAGGGATTCCGCCTCGGACCCCGCAGCCAACCTGATTGGTTCCTACCGGATCGTATTCGACGACAGCCAAGCCAATGGCGGCAGCATCCAGTCGGTAACGACGCTGTCAGGTGGCGCATATGATGCGACCACCGGCGCATTGGCGCTGAACGTCGCCGGAGGGCCGATGGAGCTGTTCATCGGAACCCCGGCGGGGGCGACCGGGCTGAGGCAGCTTTCCGCAAGCTTCGCGCCCACCAACATCTCCAAGAACGGCTCACCCGTCGGTCAGTTGACCGCCGTCGAGATCGACGAGGACGGGTTCATGAAGGCGACCTATGACACCGGCTTCGTGAAGACGCTCTACCAGATCCCACTGGCCGATGTTCCGAACCCGAACGGCCTCATCTCGCTTGACGCGCAGGCGTTCAAGATTTCGCCGACCTCGGGGAATTTCTTCCTCTGGAACGCGGGCGATGGTCCGACCGGGGCGATTCAGGGCTATGCCCGGGAAGCCTCGACCACCGATGTCGCCGAGGAACTGACCCATCTGATCCAGACCCAACGCGCCTATTCGTCCAATGCGAAGGTGATCCAGACCGTGGACGAGATGCTGCAGGAAACCACGAATATCAAGCGCTGATAGGACTGCCGCGAACGACCTTCTGCTGGGAGACAAGACATGAGTATCGCACGGGCGCTGAGCAACGCGGTTTCGGGATTGACCGCCACCGCGCGCGGAACCGAAACGGTGGCCGCGAACCTCGCCAACGTGATGACGCCCGGCTATGGGCGCCGAGAGGTCGCCCTGTCGGCGCAGACGCTGGGCGGCAACGGGGGCGGTGTTCGCATCGACGGCGCCACGCGCATGGTCAATGCCACCCTCGTGTCCGAGGCACGGCTGGCGGCCTCGGCCCGTTCGGAATCGTCGGTACGGGCGGATTTTCTGGCCCGCATGACCGAAACGATCGGCCTTCCCGGCGAGGAAGGGGCGCTGACAACGGCCCTGACCAGGTTCCGCAGTGCGTTGCAGTCGGCGGCAGCACGCCCCGATGACGAGTTGCGCCTGACATCGGTGGTGGATGCGGCCGCCAGGCTTGCCGAGCGGCTGAACCAAAGCTCGGCCGCGGTGCAGGAGGCCCGGGCGACCGCTGACCGGGCCATTGCCTCGGATGTTTCCGCCCTGAACGCGGGCCTCGAGCGCGTGGCCTATCTGAACCGGCGCATCGCAATCCTTGAAAGCGAGGGGGCGGATCCCTCATCGCTGGTTGACGAACGACAGGCGGTGATCGACGGGATCGGACAGATCGTGCCGGTGCAGGAAGTCGCGCGAGAACACGGCAAGGTCGCGCTGTTCACCACCGAAGGCGCAGTTCTTCTGGATGGCAGCCAGCCGACCCGGCTGGCGTTCACGGCCGTCGGACAGATGACCCCTGACCTGGTTGCCGGAACCGCGCCGATGATGCGACTGGTCCAGAATGGCCAGGAACTGACCGAGGGTCAGATGCGCCTCTTTTCCGGGGGCTCGCTGGCGGCGAACTTTGCTGTTCGTGATGAACTTGCCCCACAGGTTCAGCAGGAACTCGACGCGCTGGCCTTCGATCTTCACGAAAGGCTTGCGGACCCGGCGGCGGATGGCACCCTGGGCGTGGCGGATCCGGGACTGTTCACGGATGCCGGCGGCCTGGCCGATGCCGCGTCCGTAAACGGTCTCGCGCAGCGCCTTGAAGTCAACGCGCAGGTCCGGCCGGAACTGGGTGGCGATCTGTGGCGGATCCGCAGCGGGATCGGTGCGGCGACGGCCGGGCCCGTGGGTGATTCATCGTTGCTGCTGTCGCTTGTCGACGCGCTGGGCGCGGTGGGCGCATCTCAACCCGGCAGTGGGTTCGACGGAAACGGTTCGCTGCAGGACCGCTTCGGCACGGTTGAAGCCCGTGCAAGCACGCGCAAGGTCAATGCCGAGACCGATCACGCGATGCGCAACAGTCGTGCAGAAACGATCTCGGCGCGGCTGATGGCTGATGGCGTGGACAGCGATGCCGAGATGCAGCGCCTGCTGCAATACGAACAGGCCTATGCCGCGAATGCCCGCGTCATCCAGGCTATCGAAGAAATGATGGACAATATCCTGAGGCTTTGACGATGACGGTTTATTCCATTGGTGATCGGGCGCGCGCCTTCGCGCTGCAGGTGGCATCCTACCGCCTCAAGACGACACTCGCGACGCTGACGGACGAAATGGCAAGCGGTGAGACCTCGGATATCGGTCAGCGGCTGCAGGGCAACACCCAGTCGCTTGCCCTGATCGAGGCGCGTATCACGCTGACCCAGCAATTCCAGCGAAACGCCTCCGAGGCCGCGTCGTTCGCCAAGGGAATTCAGGATGTCCTCGGGGCCGTGGAAACGCAGACAAGTACTCTGGGCCTGTCGCTGGTCGCCGAACCCTTCAGCGAGACCACGAGCCTGCTGGCGATGCGCGCGGACGAGGTTGAACAGGCCTTTGAAACGGTGGTTTCGCGTCTGAACGGCGCCGTCGGTGGGCGCTATCTGTTCTCCGGACTGAACAGTGATGCCCCGGCGCTGACCTCTGGAACCGCAATTCTTGACGCTCTGGTGGCCGAAACCGCTGGCTTGACGACGGCCAACGACGTCGTCCAGGCGGTCTCGGACTGGTTCGATGCGCCGGTCGGCGGGGGCGGTTTTCTGGATGTCGCCTATCAGGGCACCAATGGCGTTTCGCAGACCATTTCCGTCGCCGAAGGACAGTCGGTCGAGTTCGGGACGACTGCCGCGGACCCGGCATTGCGCGATGTACTGAAGGGGCTGGCAACCGCGGCCCTGGTGGGGCGCGGTGTGCTGGCGGGACAGTATCACGAGCAGCGAGACCTGATGCAGCGGGGCGGGCAAGCCCTGCTTGACAACAGTTCGCGCCTTCTGGCCGAATCTGCAAGAACTGGCTTGACACAGCAATTCATCGAACGTGCGCAGGCCGAAAACTCGGCCGCGGACGCGACCCTGCAGACGGCCCGCAACAATCTTCGCATTGCCGATCCTTTCGAGACTGCGGGCAAGCTCACGCAGGTCGAGTCCCAACTGGAGATGCTCTATTCGGTCACGGCGCGTCTGTCGAAACTCAAGCTGGTGGATTTCCTGCGGTGAGAACCTTTCTTGCAGTCATTCTTCTCAGCTTTCTTCCGGTGACCCTGCTGGCAGCGCCGGTCCGTATCAAGGATATCGCCGATTTCGACGGTGTCCGAGGAAATGACCTGGTGGGGTACGGTCTGGTTGTCGGACTGGACGGCACCGGCGACGGCTTTCGCAACGCGCCCTTTACCGAAGACATCCTTGGGGGGCTTCTGGAGCGCCTCGGGGTCAATGCCACGGACGATGCTCTCAGATCGAAAAACGTCGCGGCCGTGCTGGTGACCGCGTCACTTCCACCTTTCGCCCGATCGGGCAGTCGGATCGATGTCAACGTCTCGACCATAGGTGACGCGGAAAGCCTTCTGGGGGGGACGCTGGTGATGACACCATTGCTGGCCGCGGATGGTAATATCTATGCCGTGGCGCAAGGATCGATCATCGCCGGCGGCGTTTCAATCTCGGGAGAGGCGTCCCGCGTCGTCGAAGGCGTTCCCACCGCTGGAACGATACCGGTGGGCGCGCGGGTCGAGCGTGAGGTCGAGTTCGATTTCGCCGAGATCCAGAATATCCGCATCGCTCTTCGTAACGCGGACTTCACCACCGCGGCGCGTATCGAGGATGCGATCAACGCGGATTTCAACAAACGCCTCGCGGTCGCACAGGACAGCGGGACAGTGATTGTCGAGTTTCGCGAACTGGGCTCGGTGAACCCCGCGCGCGTGGTCGGACGGATCGAGAATCTCCTCGTCGAACCCGAGGATCGCGCCAAGGTGGTCATCGACCACAGGGCGGGCACGATCGTGATGGGCGAACGCGTCCGGATTTCCAGGGTTGCGGTATCGCAAGGAAACCTGACCCTGAGAGTCAGCGAAGCCGCGGTCGTTTCTCAGCCCAATCCCTTTGCCCAAGGGCAGACGGTCACCGTTCCACGTACCTTTGCGGAAGTCAGGGATGAACCGGGTATCGGTTTTGCAGAGGTTGCGGAAAATGCGACCTTGAGTGATCTGGTGGAGGGGTTGAACGCCCTGGGAGTTCGCCCCCGTGATATGATCGACATTCTCAAGTCAATTCATGCGGCTGGCGCTTTGCACGCGGATCTGATCGTACAGTAGGTTGAGGTTAAGGGTCCGCGGCGTCTGGCGATCACCTTAGCAACTGTGTCACTCAGACGGACCTCGGCTCCCAGACCTGATTTTTGCACAAGGTGTCTGCGATGCAGACGAACTTTCGTGCGACGGCGGTTACGATCACCCTGTGCGGCTTTCCGGCCTTGCGGAGACGATCGGCAAAAGTCTCTGGGGCGGGGTTGGGGCGGTTAAAATGCGCGTCGCCGCAGGCCTCCAGGGAGTGTCCGATCTTTTGTGTATGATTGATCGGGTCCATGCTTCACCGAAAGGAAGCATGTATGACGATCTCCAAGGAAGTTCTGGACGAGTTGCTGAAAGGCGTTGAGCGCCCGGAGGACCTGCTCGGCGATGCCGGGCTGATGAAAGAACTGAAGATCCGGCTGATGGAACGGATGCTCGGAGCCGAACTGACCGCGCATCTGGG
>NZ_JAHKNG010000050.1 GCF_018860165.1 Paracoccus marinaquae | reverse complement strand
CTGATGTGGCATCAGCCATGGGAGGGTCTCCTGATGAAAGGTTGGTCTTCAGCAACCAAACCTTCCCATCAGGGGGCCATTCCCGCCAACACAGACACCTCTCCCGCGTCAGCGGCTTCGTTCAATCCCGTGATTGATGACACCGCCTAGCCATCATAGAACACAGCCACCTTTCCTAATGAGGTAGAATCAATCGCCGCGCTCAATGGTGATTTCAATCTTCTGATAGTCGCCCAAAATTTCTGGCTTGCGTACCGGGTTCTTAGTTCGGACGGGCGCAGCGAGGTCAACATCATGACCAAAGAGCCAGAATTCGTACTGACCGTGATCCGTCCAGACTATCATGCTCCTGGACCAACATCTTTCACTCCCATCCTTTCGTCTTCCAACTGAAACACCACGAACCATATGAAACCGCATGATTTCCTGATCTGCCACGACCACCCCTTGCATGGGCATTTCGCCGAACCCAGCGTCGAGAGCAATTTGGTCGTTTCCAAGTTCTGGATGCCAGACTATACTAATTTGGATGATTTCCCGAAACTTCGCGAAACGAATGAGAACGCAATGTCGCATGACCCGCACCGCGGCAACTCCATGTAAACATGAAATACAAATAGGCCTCTTGCCAAGGTTCCGGAGACTCTCCCGCAACTCCCAAGCATGCGCCCTTAAATCACGCATCTCAACCTTCAGCACCGCAAGTTCGTCGAAGGGATAGGTCTCTCTGATTTTGTTGATCGCTGCCCGACCGATTCCCGGGATCTTCAGGACATCACGATCACGCAGAAGTCGAATTTCGTCGGGTGCCAAGAGGCCATTCTCAGCCATCACCTTGTCTACAACTGTCTTAAGAGATCGATCCATCTCATGCTCCTTATCCTCGTGTGACCCAAATAGGATAAGCTGCGAGGAACTGAAATCCAGCAAGTGACTGTCTGCATTGTGCAAATAGCCAAGCGACAACGCGAGTCACCTTACACCAAGGAACCTTTCACCATAGATTCGACCTCCACGTGTCACGAAAGCGCCGGGAGGCCCCGCCACCTGATCTCTCGCAGTCAGATGCGGACCAAGCTGGGCGAGGATCCGAAAAACCCGCGCCTGATCAAGACGATCTATGGCGCGGGCTATATCTTTCTGGCCGGGACCGGGTGAGATCGAAACCTGCACCCCTCGACGACGGTGAGCCGGATTTGCAGTCCGACGGAAATCCCGCGCTTATGGGCGCCCTGCCCCGCTATGCCACTGCTTTCATCGGCTTGCCGGCCACATAGGTCTGCGCGACCGCGCGGTCGTCGCCCATGATCTGCAGGATGAACAACTCCTCGGCCAGGGTCTCGGCGCGTTCGGCGCGCAGCGCCATGGTCGAGGTCGCGTTCACGTCCAGCACCACCAGATCGGCGGCCGAACCCGGTGCCAGCGTGCCGATCTCGTCCTCCATGCCGAGAGCCAGCGCGTTGCCGCGCGTGGCCCAGTGGAAGGCCGTCAACGGATGCAGCTTCTGGTCGCGCAGCTGCAGGATCTTGTAACCCTCGTTCAGGGTCTGCAGCATCGAATAGCTGGTGCCGCCGCCGACATCGGTGGCGATGCCGCTGACGATTCCCGCCTTGCGCAGCCCCGCCTCGTCGAACAGGCCCGAGCCGAGGAACAGGTTCGAGGTCGGGCAGAACACCGCGCGGCTGCCGGTTTCGGCCATGCGCGCGATCTCACGGTCGCGCAGATGGATGCAATGCCCCAGCAGCAGCTTGTCGGACAGAAGCCCGTAGGTTTCGTAAATGTCCAGATAGTCCCGCGCCTTGGGGTACAGGCTCAGCGTGAATTCGATCTCGTCGAGATTCTCGCTCATATGCGTCTGGATCGCGCAGTCGGGGAATTCGCCGACCAGCGCGCCGGTGGCCTCCATCTGCTCGGGGCTGGAGGTGATGGCAAAGCGCGGGGTGATCGCATAGCGCTGGCGGCCGCGGCCGTGCCATTTCTCCAGCAGCCGCTTGCTGTCGTCATAGCCCTGCTGCGGCGTGTCCTGAACCTCGGGGATGGCGTTGCGGTCCATCATCACCTTGCCGGCGATCATCGCCATGTCGCGCGCCTCGGCGGCACTGAACAGCGCCTCGGCCGAGGTCGCATGGACCGAGCAGAAGGCGACCGCCGAAGTGGTGCCATGCATGGTCAACTGATCGAGGAACAGCCCGGCCATGCGGGTGGCGTGACCCTCGTCGGCAAAGCGCGATTCTTCGGGGAAGGTATAGGTGTTCAGCCAGTCCAGAAGCTGCGCGCCCCAGCTGCCGATCACCTGCACCTGCGGGAAATGGATATGCGGGTCGATGAAGCCCGGCAGGATCAGGTTCGGGCGGTGGTCGATCTCGGCCAGGCCGGGTTTCGCCAGCGCGGCATAGTCGTCTACGGCGACGATCCTGCCATTCTCGATCAGGATGGCGCCGTCTTCCAGATAGCGGTGATTGTCCTCGGTCTCCGCCGGATCGGCGTGGAAATCGAGGATCCGGCCGCGGATCAGTTGCTGCATTGGTGGTCCTGAGTTTCTGCGAATTCGGTCAGCCGCGTCATCAGTTCGGCGGCGGTGAAAGCGGCGATGACCGCCGGACGTTTGTCAGAGGAAAACCCCGCGCCAATCGGGGAGGTCAACGGCGCGGGGTCGATGCCGCGTTCGCGCGCGAAGCGGGTGAACTGCACGCGTTTCGTGCGGCTTCCGATCATGCCCACATAGGCAAGATCGTCTCGGTTCAGCGCCTCGGCGGCCAGAAGGAAGTCCAGCGCGTGATCATGGGTGACAATGACCACGGCACTTCCCGGCCGGGCGGCGCGAATTTCTGCCTCGGGCAGGGGCGTGAGGCGGGTGTCAAGGCCGGGGGCGGCCAGGGCGATCTCCTCGGCCCGTGAATCGATCAGGAGGGCATTGACCGGCAAGGGTTGCAGCGCCAGCGCCAGCGCCCGGCCGACATGGCCCGCGCCGAAGATCAGCACGTCCGGGTATGCCTCGGGCGTCGGGCCCTGCCGGTCCAGCGCCAGAAGGACACGCCCACCGCAGCACTGGCCGATCTCGGGGCCCAGCGGGATGTTCATCTCGGCCTCGGCCTCGCCCGTGTTCAGCATCTGCCGCGCCCGGTCGATGGCCATGTATTCAAGCTGGCCACCGCCGATGGTGCCTTCGATGCGATCCGCGGTCACGAACATCTCGGTCCCGGCATCACGCGGGGTCGAACCCCGCGCCGATATGACCCGGACCCGGATCATCCCTGCAGCCGCCTGACGGCCATCAGCACGCATTCCGGCGTGGCAGGAGCATCGAGCCGCGCGGGTTCGCGGTAATCGGTCAGCGAGGCCACGGCCATGTTGATCGCCTCGAAGACCGAGATGCCAAGGTTGAAGGGCGGCTCGCCCACGGCCTTCGACCGCTTGATGCTGCGCTCGGCGTTTTCCGACCAGTCGGCCAGCTTCACGTTGAAGATGCGCGGCTTGTCCGAGGCCAGCGGGATCTTGTAGGTCGAGGGCGCATGCGTGCGCAGCTGACCCTTCTTGTCCCACCACAGCTCTTCGCAGGTCAGCCAGCCGGTGCCCTGCACGAAGGCGCCCTCAACCTGGCCCTTGTCCAGCGCCGGGTTCAGCGAGCGGCCGACATCATGCAGCACGTCGGCGCGGTCGATGACATATTCGCCGGTCAGCGTATCGACCGAAACCTCGGCCACGGCCGCGCCATAGGCGTAGTAGTAGAACGGCCGCCCGCGCCCGGTGGGCCGGTCCCAGTGGATTTTCGGCGTCTTGTAGAAACCCGCCGCCGACAGCTGGATCCGTGCGGCATAGGCCGAGGCGATCACCTCGTTGAAGGGAATGTCGGTCTCGCCCGCGCGGACATGGCCGGGGACGAACTTCACCTCGTCGCGCGGCGCCTGCCAGCGTTCGGCGACGAAATCGATCAGCCGCGCCTTGATCTGCTCGGCCGCGTCCAGCGCCGCCATGCCGTTCAGGTCGGTCCCCGACGAGGCCGCGGTGGCCGAGGTGTTCGGCACCTTCTCGGTCGTCGTCTTGGTGATCTTGATGCGGCTGATGTCGCACTGGAAGGCCTCGGCCACGACCTGCGCGATCTTGGTGTTCAGCCCCTGCCCCATCTCGGTGCCGCCATGGTTCAGCGAGATCGAGCCGTCGGTATAGATATGGATCAGCGAGCCGGCCTGGTTGAAATGCGTGGCGGTGAAGCTGATGCCGAACTTGACCGGGACGATGGCGATGCCCTTGCGGATCACCCCGCCTTCCCTAGCGGCGCGGGCGTTCCAGTCCAGCACCGCCTGACGGCGGGCGTGATAGTCGCTGCTGGCTTCGATCTCCTCGAAGATCTGCGGCATGATCTGGTCGTTGACCTCCTGATGATAGGGGGTCAGCTGGCCGTTCTGGTAGAGGTTCAGCTTGCGGATCTCCAGGGGATCGCGGCCAAGCGCATAGGCCACTTCCTCGATCATCCGTTCCGCCGCCACGATGCCCTGCGGGCCGCCGAAACCGCGGAAGGCGGTGTTGCTGACGGTGTTGGTGCGCATCGGGTGGCTGTGCAGTTCCACATCCGGGTAGTAATAGGCGTTGTCGGCATGGAACAGCGCCCGGTCGGTGACCGCGCCCGAGAGGTCGGCCGAAAAGCCGCAGCGGGCATACCAGTCGCCGCGCACGGCAAGGATCCTGCCGTCATCGTCAAAGCCGATCTCGTAATCGATCACGAAATCATGGCGCTTGCCGGTCGCCGACATGTCGTCGTCACGGTCGGGACGGATCTTCACCGCCCGGTTCCATTTCTTCGCCGCCACCGCCGCGACGGCGGCGAACAGGCTCATCTGCGATTCCTTGCCGCCGAAGCCGCCGCCCATGCGGCGCACGTTGACCACGACCGAATGGTTGGCCACGCCCAGGACATGGGCCACCATGTGCTGCGCCTCGCTGGGGTGCTGGGTCGAGACGTTGATGATCACATCCTCGTCCTCGCCCGGCACCGCCATGGCGATCTGGCCTTCCAGGTAGAAGTGGTCCTGACCTCCGACGCTCATCCGCCCCTTGATCCGGCGTGGCGAGGCGGCCAGCCCCTTGGCGGCATCGCCCCGGCGCAACGTCAGCGGGTCGGTCACATAGCCAAAGCCCGCATCACGCGCCTCGATCGGCGCCAGTGCATGCGGCCGCGCCTCGTATTCGATCTTTGCCTTGGTGGCGGCACGGCGGGCCAGATCGCGGGTCTCGGCGACCACCGCGAAGATCGGCTGGCCCCAGAATTTCACCTCGCCCTCGGCGAAGACCGGATCGTCATGCTTGCCGGTCGGCGACACGTCGTTATGGCCCGGAATATCCTCGGCGGTCAGCACCCCGACCACGCCGGGCGCGCTGCGCACGGCATCCAGATCCATGCTGACGATCCTGCCATTGGCGCAGGTCGAAAGGCCCAGATAGGCATGCAGCAGCCCGTAGGGCTCGGCCAGGTCGTCGGTATATTCGGCGCGGCCCTGCACCTGCTTGATGGCGCTGTCGTGGATGGTTTCGGTATGGGCAACGCCCTTGATGATGGTCTCGTCCTTCATGGTCATGCTCCCACCGCATAGTTCAGCCGCACCGGCAGGCCGGTTTCCGTCTGTTCCAGCCAGAAGCGGCGGAACAGGTTTGCTGTCACCGCGCTGCGGTATTCGGCGCTGGCCCGCCAGTCGCTGAGCGGCTGGAAATCCTCGCCCACGGCCTTCGCGGCCGCGTCGAAGCTGGCGGCGGCGAAGGGCTGGCCCTGCAATGCCGCCTCGGCCCTGTCCGCGCGTTTCGGGATCCCGGCCATGCCGCCGAAGGCCACGCGGGCATCGGTGATGATACCATTTTCAACCGTCAGGCAAAAACCGGCGGCGACGGCGGTGATGTCGCTGTGCCGGCGCTTGCTGATCTTGTAGGCCGCGACCAGCGCGTCCGAGCGGATCGGGATGATCACCTCTTCGACGAATTCGCCCGGCTTGCGGTCCTGCTTGCCGTATTCGATGAAATAGTCCTGCAACTCGACCTCGCGTCGCGCGGCGCCCTTGCGCAGCACGATCCGCGCGCCAAGCGCGATCAGCAGCGGCGGTGTGTCGCCGATGGGCGAGCCATTGGCGATATTGGCACCGACCGTGCCCATGTTGCGCACCTGCCAGCCACCGATGCAGCGCCAGTAATCCAGCGCCGCCGGGATATGTTCGGCGATCAGCGGCTCGGCCTCGGAATAGGTCACGCCGGCGCCCAGGCGGATCTCGCCGCCTTCGACCTTCATGTCCTTCATCAGATGGCCGATGAACACCGCCGGAGAGATGTTGCGCAGGAACTTCGTCACCCACAGCCCGACATCGGTGGCGCCGGCCACGATCGTCGCCTTGGGATGATCTTCCAGCACGGCGGCCAGATCGTCGGTATCGGCGGGGATGATCGAGACATCGCTGCCCCTGACCAGTTCGACCCGCTGGCCCGACATGGCCCGCAGCCTGACCGCAACCGCACCACGTTCCCGGGTCAGCGCATCCTGCGCCTGCCCGCCCGCACGGCCCGCGGCCAGCGCCGCGTTCACGATCGGCTCATAGCCGGTGCAGCGGCACAGGTTGCCTTGCAGTGCGTTCTCGATCTCGGTCACGCCGGCATCCGGATTGCTCATCCACAGGCCGTAGAGTGCCATGACGATGCCGGGCGTGCAGAAGCCGCACTGGCTGCCGTGATGCTCGACCATCGCGGCTTGCAGCGGATGCAGCCCGCCATCCGGGCCTTCCAGATGCTCGATGGTGACGATATGGCAGGCGTTGCAGGAGGCCATGAAGCGGATGCAGGCGTTGATCGGCTCATAGACCATTCCGGTCTCGGTCAGCTTGCCCAGCATCACCGTGCAGGCGCCGCAATCACCCTCGGCACACCCCTCCTTGGTCCCGATCAGGCGGCGCTCGATGCGCAGAAAATCCAGCAGCGTGTCGGAGGCTCCGACATCCGTCAGGCAAATCTCGCGGTCGTTCAGCAGAAAGCGTAGCTCGGATGTCATCAGGTTCCCCATCCCAATTTGGCTGATTAACAGCTTACGCCCGAAAAAAACGTTGCGTAATCCGTGGCAACCCGGAAGACTTTCCATGAAACGTTGAAAGCGGGCCGCCATCATGTCCTATCTCGAAAGCCTCCGCGTCTTTGTCCGAATCGTCGAACTGGGGTCGATCACTTCGGGGGGGCGCGATCTGCGGCTGTCCCCCGCCGTCGCCTCGAACCGGATCAAGGATCTTGAAAATCGCTTCGGAGTCAGGTTGTTGAACCGCACCACCCGCAAGCTGACCCCGACCGAGATCGGCCGCGCCTTCTATGATCATGCCCGCCGCGTCATCGACACGCTGGACGAGGCCGAGGCCGTGGTCAGCAGCTTTTCCGGCAAGCCGCAGGGAGTGGTGCGGCTGACCGCGCCCCTGGGGCTGGGCCGGCGCCTGATCGCGCCGCTGATTCCCCCGTTCTGCGCGGATAATCCCGGCGTCGATTTCCGCCTGCGGTTGTCGGATCGCAACGTGAACATCATCGAGGATGCCATCGACCTGGCCTTCTTCCTTGGCGAACCCACCGATTCCGCGCTGAAATGGAGAAAGATCGCGGATTGCCCCCGCCTGCTGGTCGCCTCGCCCGAATATCTGGCCGCACATGGCACCCCCGCCCGACCCGATGAGCTGATCGATCACAACTGCCTGCTGCTGCGCTATCCGCGCAGCCCGGAATATTTCTGGGTGCTGCAGACCGATGAGGGACCGCGCAAGATGATGGTCGGCGGACGCTTCGATACAGACGACGGCGACGTGCTGACCAACTGGGCGCTGGCGGGCTATGGCATCGCCAACCGGCCGGCCTACGAGGTCGCCGCCGACCTGAAGACCGGGCGGCTGGTGCATGTTCTGCCCGACACGCCGCCCCTGCCCTCGCAATTCGGCTGCCTGACCCCGCATCGCCGGCTTCAGGATCCGAAGGTGCGCATGTTCGCGGATTACGCGGTGCGCGAACTCAAGAAGATGTTCTGACGCGCAGACCCGCCCCTGCGCATGGTGCGCCCCGCGCCACCGGCGGCAGGGTCACCAAAAATGAAAAGGCCCCGCAAATGCGGGGCCAGAACATCCGGTCAGGTCCAGTGGCTCAGTTCGAGGCCAGATCGGCCCCGCCCGCAGAGCGGTACCAGCGGATCACTTGGGCGCGCTCCTCGGGCTCCATGAAGCTGACATTGGCCGGAGGCATCGCATCGGTCAGGCCCGCCTGGATATAGATCTCGCGCGCCGCACGGGCGATGTCCGCGGGGGTCTCGAGAAAGACCCCCTTCGGCGCGTGATAGATGCCCTCATAGGCGGTTTCGCGGGCGTGGCACATCGAGCAGCGGCCCATGATGATGTCGCTGACATCCTCGAACCCTTCGGCCTCGGCATAGCGCTGCTCGACCGGGGTCAGGGCGCGCGCCTCGGATTCCTCGTAGGTGTCCTGATTGAGCCCCATCGAGCTGAGCCACATCACCCCGATGAACAGCGCCGCCGTCACCGCCCAGGTCCACCACAGGTCACCCTTGCGGGCATGCATGGTGTTGAAGAAGTGGCGAATGGTGACACCCATCAGGAAGATCAGCGCGGCGATCAGCCAGTTGTATTCGCTGGCGAAGGCAAGCGGGTAATGGTTCGACAGCATCAGGAACACGACCGGCAGGGTCAGGTAGTTGTTATGCGTCGAACGCAGCTTGGCGATCTTGCCGTATTTCGGGTCGGCCTCGCGCCCGGCCTTCAGATCGGCAACCACGATGCGCTGGTTCGGCATGATCACGAAGAACACGTTCGCGGTCATGATCGTCGCCGTGAAGGCACCCAGATGCAGCAGCGCGGCGCGTCCGGTGAAGACCTGGTTATAGCCCCAGCCCATGATGACCAGCGCCACGAACAGCAGCAGCATCAGCACGGTCGGCGTCTCGCCCAGCTTGGACTTGCACAGGTTGTCATAGATCAGCCAGCCGATGGTCAGCGAGCCGGCCGAGATCAGGATCGCCTGCCACGGGGCAAGCTCCATCTTGGCCATGTCGATCAGATAGAGGTTCGCCCCGGCCCAGTAGGTCACCATCAGCAGCGCGGCGCCGCTGATCCAGGTCATGTAGCTTTCCCATTTGAACCAGGTCAGGTGGTCAGGCATCCGTTCCGGCGCGACCAGATATTTCTGGATATGGTAGAAGCCGCCGCCATGGACCTGCCATTCCTCGCCATGCGCGCCTTTCGGCAGGCCGGGCACCTTGACCAGACCGAGGTCGAGGGCGACGAAGTAGAAGGACGAGCCGATCCAGGCGATCGCGGTGATGACATGGGTCCAGCGGACCGCGAAGGCCAGCCATTCCCAGATGACAACAAAATCAGGTATCATCGCTCAACTCCCCCGATAGGTCGAATAGCTGAACGGCGAGATCAGCAGCGGCACATGATAGTGGTCCTGCTGCGACATGCCGAAGCGAAGCGGGATCACGTCCAGAAAGCGCGGGCTTTCGGCAGCGACGCCGGTCGCGTCCATCCAGGCACCGGCATGGAATTCCAGCTCGTAGACTCCGGTCGCAAATTCGCTCTCCGGCAGAATCTGCCGATCGGTGCGCCCGTCATCATTGGTGCGCATCCTTGCAAGCTCGGTCCGCTGTCCGTTCTCAAGCCGGAACAGCACGATCTCCATGCCCTGGGCGGGCGTTCCCCGCGCCGTATCCAGAACATGGGTGGTCAGATAACCTGGCATCAGCCCCCTCCGTAATTCTCTCTGTTTCATTGATAACCGATCCGTGTGCCTGTGCGGAGACAGCCCGTAAGCAAGGCAGTCTAAAGATTCTCTTTAAAATCCGCGACGGAACAGAACCGCCATGCCGTTCCCCGCGTCAGGTGGCAGGGACATGGGAAAGACCGTAAGGGCGGCCCGAAGCCGCCCTTGCGTTTGCTCAGTGATCGGCCAGCTTGCCGGCCTCGCGCAGCTCATCCTCGTCGATATGCGGCGCACCGTTGTAGAAGACGTTCAGCGTCACGGCGCTGAGCGCGGCCAGCAGGATGCCGGAATGGATCAGCGGCTCGATCGAATGCGGCAGCCATTGCTTGAAGTCCGGCGCCACCAGCGGGATCATCGCCATACCGGTCGAGATCGCGATGATGAACAGGTTGTGACGGTTGCCGGCGAAATCCACGCGGCTGAGGATCCGCACGCCGGTCGCCGCGACCATGCCGAACATCACCAGACCGGCACCACCCAGAACCACGGTCGGCAGAGCCTCGACCAGCGCCCCCATCTTCGGGATCAGGCCCAGCACGATCATGATGACGCCGCCTGCGACACAGACAAATCGAGAGCGCACACCGGTCACCCCGACCAGCCCGACGTTCTGCGAGAACGAGCTGTAGGGGAAGGTGTTGAACAAACCACCCAGCATCGTGCCCAGACCATCGGCGCGCAGGCCGGCGGCAAGGGATTTCTGGTCGATCGGTTTGCCGCACATCTCGGACAGGGCCAGGAACATCCCGGTCGATTCGATCATCACCACGATCATCACCAGGACAAGCGTCAGGATCATGACCGGATCAAAGGTCGGCATGCCGAAATGCAAGGGCGTGATCAGCGCGAACCAGCCGGCCTCGTTCACCTTCTCGAAATGCATCAGGCCCAGAGCCGCCGCGGCCAGACCGCCCACCGCGATACCGACCAGCACGGCGATATTCGACAGGAAGCCCTTGGCATAGCGCGACACCAGCAGGATCGTCACCAGCACCAGCCCCGCGATCATGAAATTCTGCCCGGAAGCATAGAGCGGGTTAGGAACCGTCGGCGCAAGACGAACGCTTTCGGGCACTCCGCCGGCCGTGATCGCACCCTGCAGCCATTCCTGCGCTGCCGGATCGACCAGCCTGGGTGCCGTCGGACCGACCTGGAGGCCGAAGATCCAGTTGATACCGATGGGCATCAGGCTGATCCCGATCGCCAGAATGATCGTTCCCGTCACCACCGGCGGGAAAAACCGCAGCATGCGGCTGACCAGAGGCGCCATCAGAATGGCGATAAAGCCCGCGGCAATGATCGCGCCGAACAGCGCCCGTGCGCCATCCATTCCGGGGTTCTGACCCGCAATTGCCGCCATCGGACCGACCGCGGCGAAGGTCACGCCCATCATCACCGGCAGCTTGATGCCGAAATACTGGGTCATGCCAAAGCTCTGGATCACCGTGACGACACCACAGACGAACAGATCGGCCGAGATCAGAAAGGCGACTTCTTCGGGCTGCAACCCGAGGGCGCGGCCAATGATCAGCGGCACCGCGATGGCACCGGCATACATGACCAGAACATGCTGGAAACCCAGCGTAACTAACTTGCCCGTCGTCATACGGTCATCGACCGGATGAACGCCTCCTGCGTGACCGGTGTTCAGACTTGCGTCGGACATTGCGGACCTCCCTTCCACGGATGTCAGTAAGTTTTCAGATCTCGACCTCGACGGCCTTCCCCTGCTGTTTCGCCAGTTCGACCACCGCGCCCGCGACCGCCAGGTCCTGCAGTCCGACCCCGGTTCCGTCGAAGATGGTGATTTCGGCGCTGCCGCGCCCCTCGTGATCGCCGGTGATGACCCGGCCGATGGGCGTGACGTCGTCTTCCGAGACCAGGCCCTTGGCTGTCACGTGCTGGAACTCGCCGATGCTGACGGACTGGGCCACCTCATCGGTGAACAGCCGCGCGCGGGCGACCAGCGCCGAGTCAAGTTCCTGCTTGCCCTTGGTGTCGGTGCCCATCGCGGCGATATGCGTCGGACCCGTCACATGGCCGTCCAGCAGCAGCGGCTCGAAGGCCGAGGTGATCGAGATGATCACATCGGATTCCGCACCCAGCCGATCGCGCTCGACCGCCTCGAAGGGCAGGCCCAGCTCTGCTGCGGTATCGGCCAGCCGGCCCAGCATCTCGGGATGCGGGTTCCAGCCAAGAACCTTCTCGAAATTGGCCACCCGAGCCGCGGCCTTCATCTGGAAGGCCGACTGGTGACCGGCGCCGATCATGCCCAGCACCTTGGCGCCCTTGGGCGCAAGATGCTTGATCGAGACGGCGCTGGCCGCGGCTGTCCGCAGCGCGGTCAGCAGGTTGCCCCCGACGGCAGCCGCGACGCGGCCGGTATCGGGATCGAACAGGAACACCGTGGACTGGTGATTGATCAGCCCGTGCTTCTGGTTGTTCGGCCAGTAACCCCCGGCCTTCAGCCCGAGGTTCAGGGCGGCCTTGTCGAACCCGCCCTTGAAACCATAGAGCGCGTCCTCGTAGCCGATGGCCTCGCGCACGACCGGGAAGTTGTAGGCATCCCCCGATGCCATCGAGGCGAAAACCGCCTCGACCGCATCGAAAGCCGCATCGGGCGTCACCAGCCCGGCGATTTCCTTTTCAGCGACGACCCACATCAATAGGCCTTCCCGCGTGCCGAAACCGGCCACAGCGTCTCGACCTTGCCGTTGCGAACGCCGACATACCAGTCGTGGACGTTGCAGGTCGGATCGCAATGACCCGGCACCAGCTTCAGCTTCTCGTTGACCTTCAGGACGCCGTTCGGGTCATCGACCACGCCGTGCTCGTCGCTGCACTTGATGTATTTCACATCGTCGCGGCCATAGATGAAGGGCAGGCCGCTATCGACCGACTGCGCCTTCAGCCCGGCATCGACCACCGCCAGATTCGGCTTGGCATGGCTCATGACGCTGGTCAGGATGAACAGCGCGTTCTCCCATTCGCCCTTGTCGATGCGCTTGCCGTCCTTGTCGTGGATACGGCCGTAATCGGCATCCATGAACGCATAGGAGCCGCACTGCAATTCGTTGTAAACGCCCGAATTGCTTTCAAAGTAATAAGAGCCGGTGCCGCCGCCCGACACCAGTTCCGGCGCAAGCCCGATGGCCTTCAGCCCCTCGACCGCGTCAGTCACCTGGGCGATGGCGGCGTCCAGCTTGGCCTGACGGTCCTCATAGCTGTCCATGTGCTGCATGGCGCCCTGATAGGCCTGGATGCCGGTGAATTTCAGCCCCGGCGCCGCATCGACAGCCTTGGCGATCGCCAGCACCTCGGGCGTGGTCTTCACGCCGCAGCGGCCGGCGCCGCAGTCGATTTCCACGAAGACGCCAAGTTCGGTGCCGTGCTTCTGCGCCGCCGCCGACAGGTCGGCCACGTTCGCCACGTCATCGACGCAGACGATGATATTGCTGCCCAGCTTGGGCAGCTGCGCCAGACGGTCGATCTTCAGCGGGTCGCGGACCTGGTTCGAAACCAGCACGTCCTTGATGCCGCCGCGCACGAAAACCTCGGCCTCGCTGACCTTCTGGCAGCAGACGCCGATGGCGCCGCCCAGCTTTTCCTGCAGCTTCAGCACGTCAACGGACTTGTGCATCTTGCCATGGGCGCGGTGACGCATGCCATGCGCCTTGGCGTAATCGCCCATCTTCTTGATGTTGCGCTCGAGCGCGTCCAGATCGAGGATCAGGCAGGGCGTCTGGATATCCTTCTCGTCCATGCCCGGCAGCGCGGGCACGTCAAAGCCGACCTCAAGTCCGTCGAAATTGGCGGGTGCGTTCATGATGGCTCTCCTCAGGTCCAGGGCAGCTTGTCGAGATCGACATTGCCGCCGGTGATGATGATGCCGACACGCTTGCCGGCGAAGACGTCACGGTTCTTCAGGATGGTCGCCAGCGGCACGGCGCTGGACGGCTCCATGACGACCCGAAGGTGCTTCCAGGTCAGTTTCATCGCCTCGATGATCTCGGGGTCCGAGGCCGTCAGGATATCCGAGACATGGTTCTTGACGAAATGCCAGGTCAGGTCCTTCAGCGGCACCAGCAGCCCGTCGGCGATGGTCTTGGGCGCATCATCGGCGATGATGTGACCGGCCTTGAAGCTGCGATAGGCGTCGTCGGCCTGTTCCGGCTCGGCCGCGATCACCCTCGTCTCGGGGGCCAGCGTGGACAGCGTCAGGCAGGTGCCCGAGATCATCCCGCCACCGCCGATCGGCGCCACCACCATGTCCAGCCCGTCGGTCTGCTCGACCAGTTCCTTCGAGCAGGTCCCCTGCCCCGCGATCACCCGCGGGTCGTTATAGGGATGGATGAAATCGCCGCCCGTCGCCGCCTGAACCTTGGCGAAGGTCTCTTCGCGCGACGAGGTCGAGGGCTCGCATTCGGTGATCTTGCCGCCATAGCGGCGCACCGTGTCCTTCTTGGCCTGCGGCGCGGTGCGCGGCATCACCACGTTGCACGGAATGCCGCGCAGCATCGCCGCATAGCTGAGGCAGGATGCGTGGTTGCCCGAGGAATGGGTCGCCACGCCCTTGGCGGCCTGTGCCTCGTCCAGCCCGAACACCGCATTGGTGGCACCGCGGACCTTGAAGGCCCCCGGCTCCTGAAAGTTTTCGCACTTGAAGAACAGCTGCGCGCCGGTCAGCTCGTTCAGGTAGTCCGACACCCGGACCGGCGTGCGCCGGATATGCGGCTTGATCCGCTCATGCGCGGCCAGCATGTCCTCATAGCTGGGAATGATCATGTCACCGTCCTTCATCACGCGGCGGCCTTGTTCGCGGCCGGGATGCTTTGGCGGTAATGTTCCTGCGCGGCGGCGACGCCGCTGCCAAGCTGGACCTTCAGCCCCAGATCGGCCATGACCATCTCGGCCGTGGCGATGCCCGACAGGGCCAGCACATCGCTCAGCATGCCCAGGTGGCCGATGCGGAACACCTTGCCGGCGACATCGCCAAGCCCGGTGCCGAAGGCGACGCCATAGGCGTTCAGCGCGTGGCCGACGATCTTGTTGGCGTCAAAGCCTTCCGGCACGCGGATGGCGCTGACGCTGTCGGAATACAGCTCCGGCCGGGTGGCGCAGAGGCTCAGCCCCCAGGCGGCGACCGCCCTGCGCACGCCCTCGGCGATGCGGTTGTGGCGGGCAAAGACATTCTCCAGCCCCTCGTCCAGCAGCATCTGGCAGGACAGGTTCAGACCGTTCAGCAGGCCGACCGGCGGCGTGTAGGGGTAGCCGTTATTGGCATAGCCCTTGGCCATGTCGCGGATGTCGAAGAAGGTGCGCGACAGCTTGGCGGCCTCGACCGCGTCCATCGCCTTCGGCGAGAAGCCGACGATGGCCAGGCCGGGCGGCAGCATGAAGCCCTTCTGGCTGCCGGTGACGGCAACATCGACGCCCCATTCGTCCATGCGGAAGTCGTAGCAGGCGATCGAGCTGACGCCATCGACGAACAGCAGCGCCGGGTGCTTTGCATTGTCCAGCGCGCGGCGGACCGCGGCGATGTCGGATTTCACGCCGGTCGCGGTCTCGTTATGCGTGGCCAGGACGACCTTGATCTCATGCGCCTTGTCGGCGGTCAGGATCTCTTCGAACTTGTCGGCCGGGACGCCTTCGCCCCATTCCTGCATGACGACCTGAACGTCCAGACCGTGACGCTGGCACATGTCGATCCAGCGGTGGCTGAACATGCCGTTGCGGGTGGCCAGAACCTTGTCGCCGGGCGACAGGGTATTGGTGATCGCGGTTTCCCAGCCGCCGGTGCCGGTCGACGGGAAGGCGAAGACCTTGCCGGTTTCTGTCTTCAGGACCTTCTTGACACCCTCAAGCGCGGGATGAAGGATCTTGCCGAAAACCGGGCTGCGGTGATCGATCGTGGGCATGTCCACGGCCTTGCGCAGCACTTCGGGAAGATTGGTGGGACCGGGAATGAAAACGGGATTTTGGCTTGTCATGGCGATTCCTCCTGCCGTTCAGTTGACAGTACAGGCTCTTGCATCGTACTACAATTTTTCTGGAAAAATTTTTTGACGTGCGAAAATAGTTGGTATAATCAAATAATATCATACGGTTGCATTTTTCCACTGATCGGCGTCGATTTTCTCGGATATCAAAAGGTATTCTATACAAGGGGGAGGGAATGGCCGAACCAAGTCGCAAACGGGGCCGTCCACGCAGCGTTCCCGACACTTCCGGAACGATCCAGGCGCTGGACCGGGCTCTGGACATCCTGGAACTGCTGGCCGGCCATACCGGGCTGACGCTGTCCGAGGTGGCCGAGAAGATGGATCAGTCGCCATCGACCGTGCACCGGGTGCTGCACACGCTGGCCGCGCGCGGCATTGCCGAAAGCGATCAGGCGACGCAGGCCTGGTATATAGGTCCGGCGACCTTCCGGCTGGGCTCGGCCTTCATGCGCCGCTCGGGCATCGTGGAACGCGCGCGCCCGGTGCTGCGCGCGCTGATGGAACATTCCGGCGAGACCGCAAATCTCGGCATCCTGAACGGTCAGGCGGTGCTGTTCGTCAGCCAGTCCGAGACCCAGCAGACCATCCGCGCCTTCTTTCCGCCCGGCACCCGCTCGCCGCTGCATGCCTCGGGGATCGGCAAGGCGCTTCTGGCCTTCGGACGGCCCGAGATCCTGCGCGAGCTTCTGGAAGGGCCGGAGCTGACCCGATACACCGAAAAGACCCTGACCACCTTCGAGCAGCTGCACGAAGACATGGCGCGCACCCGTGCCCGCGGCTTTTCCTTCGACGACGAGGAGCGCACCCGCGGTATGCGCTGCATCGCCGCGCCGGTCTTCGATCTGTCCGGCGAAGCCGTGGCGGGTGTCAGCGTCAGCGGTCCGACCCACCGGATCGGGCAGGAACATGTGAAGACACTGGGCGCGGCCGTAGCCGAAGCCGCCGCGGAGCTGACAAAGGCATTGGGTGGCTGAGGGTTTTCCCGCGGCGGCCACATATTCCGGAACCCGGCCCCTTCCGCCGCTTTGTCCTCCACGCTCGCACGCGATAGGCTGCGGGCGGAAAGCCCGCCAAAACTGGGCCGGAACGAGAAACAGGCCAAAACCATGACACCGACCCGCCGCCAGATCCTGCTTGCCGCCCTGACGCTGGGCCCGGCGCTGCAGATCCCGCGCGCCGCCATCGCCGAAACCCGCATCCTGAGCGGCACCGTCACCTATCGCGAACGACGCGCCCTCCCGCCCGGCGCCACCGTCACGGTGCAGATCGAGGACGTGTCCCGGGCGGACGCCCGCGCGCAGGTCATCGGCGAGACCAGCCTTGCCGCCGATGGTTCGGTTCCCTTCGCCTATCGCATCAGCTACGACCCCGCGGATATCCTGCCGGGCCACAGCTATGCCATGCGGGCGCAGATCACTCTGGGCGAGAGGCTGCTGTTCATCAATACGACCCGTCATTCCGTCTTCGCGGACGGGCCCGACATGACCGACATCCTCGTCGAACAGGTCGCCCGCCCCAGGGCCACGCCCGCGCCGACAGGCCAGTGGCTGGCCGAGGACATCCTGGGCGGCGGCGTCATCGACAACGCCCGCACCGTTCTGGAGATTGCCGATGATGGCGCCGTTGGCGGCTCGGGCGGCTGCAACCGGTTCAGCGGCACCGCGACGATCTCGGGCGATACCATCCGCTTTGCCCAGCTTGCCGCGACCACGAGGGCCTGCATCCCCGCCCTCATGGAGCAGGAGCAAAGGTTCTTCCGGGCCCTCGACGCGGCGCGCGGCTGGCGGATCGACGCCGAACGGGACAAGCTGGTGCTGCTGGACAAGGACGGCCAGACACTGATCCTGCTCGCCCGGGACTAGGCGGCAACCGCACCCCGCACCATCCGGGGGCGCGGCGTTTCAGGTCGCCGGCGCGCCCTCGTCGCCAAGCGGCGTGAAATCCGCCGTCCGCGCCAGCGGCGACATCAGCAGCGGCACCAGCAGCAGCGCGGCAAGTCCCAGATAGATTGACGAGAAACTCATCCTCTCGGCCAACCAGCCAATGCTGCCCGGGGCCAGAAGGATGCCCGAATAGCCCATCGTGGTGACCACCGACAGCCCGACGCCGCTGGCCAGCCCCGGCACGTTTCCGGCCGCCGAAAAGGCGATCGGCACCATATTGGCGATGCCGATACCGGCCAGGCCGAAGCCGAGGATCGCCGTCGCCGGACTGGAGGCCAGCCCGGCAGCGCCCAGCCCCATGATCGCGATCAGCGCGCTGAGCCGCAGCGTGCTGACCGCGCCCAGACGATGCCGCAACGCGTCGCCCAGAAACCGCATGACCGCCATCGTGCCCGCGCAGGCGGCAAAGCCCCAGCCCGCCACCGCCAGCGAAGCCCCCATCTCGCGCTGCAGATAGACCGCGGCCCAGTCGAGGATCGCGCCTTCGGGAATCATCGAACACAGCGCCATCAGCCCGATCACATAGGGCAGCGGCGTGCGCGGCAACCGCAAGGGCACCTGCGCGCCGTCCCTTGCCGCCGGCGCATCGCGCAGGACCCGCGGCAGAACCACCGCCAGCCCCGCCGCCACCACCAGGGTCACCGCCAGCGCATGCCCGACCTCGCCCAGCCAGGTGATGCCCATGCCGCCCAGTCCCGCGCCGACCAGCCCGCCAAGGCTCCAGAACCCGTGGCACGAGGACATGATCGCCCGCCTTCGGGCACGCTCGACCGCCACGGCATTGGCGTTCATCGCGACGTCCATGCCGCCGATGGTGCCGCCGAACAGGAACACCGCCGCGATCACGGTCCAGAGCGAGGGCGCCAGCGAGATCAGCAGCAGCGTCGGCATCATCGCCCATGCCGCCAGCCGCACCGCATGGGCCGAGCCGCGCCGCGCAGTCAGCGCCCCGAAGACCGGCATGATGGTGATCGAGCCAAGCCCGAGCACCAGAACGATCAGCCCCGCCACCGCCTCGGAGATATCCAGCCGCTGCATCAGCGCCGGCAGTTTCGGCGCCCAGCTGCCAACCATCAGCCCGTTCAGCAGGAACAGGCCCGAAACCGCCCGCCGCGTCCCGGTCTGCACGGTCATCGCGCCCTACAGCATCGAGGGCACGACCAGATCGGGCGGTCGGTGCCCGTCGGCGAAGGTCTTGATATTTATGATGACCTTCTCGCCCATCTCGTTGCGGCCCTCGACCGTGGCGCTGCCCATATGCGGCAGCAGCACGACATTCGGCAGTTCGCGCAGGCGCGGGTTGATCTCGTGCCCATGCTCGAACACGTCGAGCCCCGCGCCCGCGATCTCGCCCGAGCGCAGCATGCGGGTCAGCGCGTTCTCGTCGATCACCTCGCCGCGCGAGGTGTTCACCACCACGGCGGTCGGTTTCAGCAGCTTCAGCCGCCGCGCATTCAGCAGATGGAAGGTCGAGGGCGTATGCGGCGCGTTCACGCTGATGATATCCATGCGCGCCAGCATCTGGTCGAGGCTTTCCCAATAGGTCGCCTGCAGTTCCTCCTCGACCTCGGGGCGCAGCCGCTTGCGGTTGTGGTAATGGACCTGCATGCCAAAGACATTGGCCCGGCGCGCCACCGCCTGCCCGATCCTGCCCATGCCAAGGATCCCCAGCCGCCGCCCGCCGACGCGCCCGCCCAGATGCGAGGTCGGTGCCCAGCCGCCCCAGCGGCCGGCCTGCATCTCGGCCAGCCCCTCGGGGATGCGTCGCGTCACCGCCAGGATCAGCGCCATGGCCATGTCGGCGGTGTCCTCGGTCGCCACGCCGGGGGTGTTCGATATCAGGACGCCGCGCTGGCGCGCCGACAGCACGTCGATATGGTCCACCCCGGCGCCGTAATTGGCGATCAGCTTCAGCCGCTCGCCCGCCTGGGCCAGCATATTGGCATCGATATGGTCGGTCACCGTCGGCACCAGGACGTCGCTGTTCTGCATCAGCGTCACCAGCTCGTCCCGGCTCAGCCTGCGGTCGTCCTCGCGCAACGAGACGTCGAACAACTCCTTCATCCGGGTCTCGACCGGTTCGGGCAACCGGCGGGTGACCGAGACACGCAGCTTCTGACGCGGGGGCTGAGTGCTGTGCATGGAAACCTCACTTTCTCGAAGTCATGTCGGTGGCGCCCTTCCAAAGCCGGACGGCTTTTGGCAAACTGCCCCCGTTGCGGGGCGGGCACAAGACCCCACGAGGTCACCTTGGGTCGGACGTCCATTATGGGAGCGGCAAGCCGGGGAACCTTGGACAGGGCGAATGCGGGGCAGCCCCGGCCGGGGCCAGGCAGGAACGGAAGTCATATGAGTACAAGGGCGTTTTGGGTAGTCCGCACCGCGAGTGGCGCGGCGCGAGCGGGTCTGGTTCTGGCGGCGCTGCTGCTGTCGCCCGCCGGCGCCGGCCCCCGCGAAGGCGGCGCCGCGACCACCGGGGCTGGCGTCGATCGACTGATCCTCGCCCAGGCCGCATCCCCCGCCGACGCCCAGGGCGCCCACGACCAGACCGAGGCCGGGTCCGGGCAGCGCGGCGCGGTCACCAATCTGCCCCTGCCCCGCTATGTCAGCCTCAAGGGCAACGAGGGCAACGCCCGCCGCGGCCCCAGCCTGTCGCACCGGATCGACTGGGTGTTCCGCCATGCCGGGATGCCCTTGCGGGTGGTCGCCGAATTCGGCCATTGGCGCCGTGTCGAGGACAAGGACGGGGCCGGCGGCTGGGTGCATTACGCGCTGCTGTCCGGGGTGCGCACGGCGCTGGTCACCGAAGACATGCTTGCACTGCGCGCGCGCCCCAATCCCGATGCCGATATCGTCGCGCAGGCGGAATCGGGCGCCATAGTCCGGCTGGGCGAATGCAACAGAACCTGGTGCCAGATCTCGGGCGGCGGCCAGCGCGGCTGGGTTCCCAAGACCGCAATCTGGGGCGTCGATCCCGACGAAATCCGCGACTGAGCCCGTCCGGCAGGACGCCGACCGCAAGGTCGGCTCCCCCTTCTCGCCTCCAGGGCCGTCAAGCCGCCCGATCAGGCCGCATCGGAAACCGGGGACTGGCTCGCTGCAGCCGGGGCGTCGGCAGGTCAGGCCAGTCCGCGCCCCTTCAGCAGCGCCTCCACGCCCGGCATCCGGCCACGGTACCTCATCCACAGCTCATCCGCGGGCGCCGATCCGCCGCGCGACAGGATCCTTCCATCCGTCTCGCCGTGACCGGATCGAAGATCTCGCCGGCCTTCCAGGTGACCTGCCCCTTTGCGCCCCGAAGGTCGGCCCCTGAAAAAATCACATGCGGCGGTCAACCACGCGATTGCCGAAGTCGGTGTTGATGATGCTGAACACGCTGCCGCCGCCGAACAATGCCTTCACATAGGCGGTCGCGTCCATATCGCTGCCGTTCTGCTCATGAAGGGTGACATTGCCATCGTCATCGACCGACAGCAGCTTGCCATATCTTGCGTGGCTGAGCTCGAACATGCCGAGGCGTGGCCGTCCGCTGTCGTCGCGCTCAACGATATTGCCGCTGATCCTGAAATCGCGCTCCAGCATGGCCGCAGTGACATTTACGCGGCCATTCACCATCGCCTGATACATGTTCTCTCGTGCGACGACATGGTTGACAACGCCCAGAAGATCGGGCGCGGCTCCGTCGCGGACGGACTCGGCGGAGGCAATGTTACCGAGTGAAGCCGAGACCGCACCCGCAGCCCGGATAACATAGTCAACCGATTGGACTGCGCGGGACAAGGCAGAACTCCGGCTGTCGAAATCCTGCGCGCGGGTCTTGGCGACCGCTGCACGGGCGGCGGCGAGAGGGTCGGCCACGCCTTCCTCGCGAAAGCCCCTGAGAGCTTTCAGCACATCGGCCACTTCGTCGAGGGCTGCACCTGCCTCGGCATCCGTCATGTAGTCTCGGCCAGACGCGGCAAATTTCTCATAGGGGCACCTCGAAAAATTGCTCTGACTGTGCCGCCTGTGTAGGAAGCGGGTGGTATTCGGCTGCTGGAGCGTGATGATGGTGCAGCTGGGTTTCTTTGATCTTTCAGACCGCTACGCGAGCCTGGACGCCAAGAAGGACCCTCTTGTCGAGATC
>NZ_JAHKNG010000004.1 GCF_018860165.1 Paracoccus marinaquae | reverse complement strand
GGCCGAAACGTCCGGGAATGGTTTGCGGCCCGCAACCAGTTCGCCATAATGTTCGGCGAGCGCTTCGCCGCTTGAGTATCTGAAACTGCATGGGCCGGATCAGATACACAGAGTTCCTGACACTCCCCGACCTGCAACTTCGTGCGCTCTCCGCCAAGCACCGCATAGTCTTCGCTCCAGTCGAACTGGAAGGCCTCCCCGGGCCGGAACGACAAGGGGACGAAGATGCCGCGCCCGGTGGTATGCTGTTCGCGCTGGCGTTCTACCCGCCATTTTCGGGCGAAGGCCGCAACCCGGTTGTAGGACCCCGTGTAGCCGAGCGCCACGAGGTCGCCATGCAACTGCTTCAGGGTTCGGCGCTGCTTGCGTGACTTTGCAGCCTCCGTCTTCAGCCACGCAGCAAGCTTTTCAGCGTAGGGATCAAGCTTGCTCGACCGAGCCGGAACGTTGAACTTCGGCTCGATCGTCCCTGCTCTCAGATATTTCTTGATGGTGTTCCGCGACAGGCCGGTTCGGCGTGCGATCTCTCGGATCGGCAGCTTTTCCCGCAAGGCCATGCGGCGGATGACGTTCAAAAGTCCCATGTGGATCACTCCGGAATCCCCCGCTGCAAGCTGCGTTGCGGGGAGGGTCACATGGGTCAATTCTCAATGGAAATTACGCGCTCTCCCGGGTCAGTTCTGGGTGGAAATCAACAGGTGTCGGATCAGTCATGCGCGATGCTGTGCTGAAGCTCTGTGATAAGCTTGGCGATCCCGATTTCGGCAAGGTCAGCGCAGGTGAGAGATCATGGCCACACGCAGCCTTCAGATAGCGCCGCGCGTGGCCATGACCGGATCCCGGGTCTCAACAGGGGTTTTGCACGAACCACACCGCTGAGGAGCCTTTACCAACGTCCCGACGGAGCACTCAACGCCAGATCCAGTCTCATAATAGGAGTCTCATCTATAAGGGACCTTTACACTTTCAACCAGAGATGATCGAAGTCGCAATAATCGGTATTATGGAAAATATCTTCAAACTCTATTACGAGAGCGGGCCTGCCGAGAAACGGCGCTTCCAAACTCCCGACAACCCGCAATCAGGAAATGGAAACCTCTCATTCGCGTCTCACGCGCTTGCGGGTGGCCTATCGCCAAAATAATAAGCCGCGGTCCATATGGCCGCGGCTTACCATCGTGAGGAAAGTGAGCCTTATAGCTCGTCCAGGGACTCGACGGCTTTTTCCAGTTCTTCCTTACTGACCTGCTTTTCGGTGACACCGGCCTGTTCGGCGATGTGATCGACGACCTTGTCCTCGAAGATCGGTGCGCGCAGCTGCTGTTGTGCCGCCTGATTCTGCTGGATGAACTCGAAGAAGGCGCGTTCCTGGCCCGGATACTGGCGCGCGGCCTGCAGCACCGCCTGGGTCATCTCCTGATCCGAGACGCTCACTTCGGCCTTCTGGCCGATCTCGGCCAGCAGCAGGCCCAGACGCACCCGGCGCTCGGCCAGTTTCTTGTGCTCGTCGGTCGGTTCGATGCTGCCGTGGTTGTGATCATGGACCTCGGGGTTTTCCTCGTGCCACAGCTGATGCGCGATCTGGTGCGCCTCGGCCTCGACCAGCGACTCGGGCAGCTCGAATTTCACCTTGTCGTCCAGCTGATCCAGCAGCGCGCGCTTCATGATCGCGCGGGCGGCGCCGGCATATTCCGCCTCCAGGCGGCCGGCGATCTGGGCTTTCAGCGCCTCGAGATCGTCGGAACCGAATTTCTTGGCCAGTTCGTCGTCGATCTCAGCCGGTTTCGGGGCCTTGACCGCCTTCACCGTGCAGTCGAAGACCGCGTCCTTGCCGGCCAGATGCTTGGCGCCATATTCCTCGGGGAACTTGACCTCGACCTTGACCTCGTCATCGGCCTTGGCGCCGACCAGTTGCGCCTCGAAGCCGGGGATGAAGCTGTTCGAGCCCAGCACCAGCGGGTAATCCTCGCCCGAGCCACCCTCGAAGAGTTCGCCGTCGACCGAGCCCTTGAAGTCGATCACCACCTGATCGCCGTCCTTGGCCTTGCTGCCCTTGCGGCGATCCTCGAAGTCCTGCGCCGATTTCGCCAGGTTTTCCAGCGCTTCGGCGATCGCCGCCTCTTCGGCCGCCACGGTCAGCTTTTCCAGCTTCAGATCGCCCAGGTCGATTTCGGGGATCGCCGGCAGCGCCTCGTAGGAGACGGTGACGATCACGTCGTCGCCTTCCTTCCAGCCCTCGCCGTTATCCATCTCGACATTGGGCTGGGCCGCCGGGCGGTCGCCCGATTCTTCCAGATGCTTGCGCAGGGCGCCGTCGATGGCTTCCTGCATGGCATCGCCCATCACGCGCGGGCCGAACTGCTTCTTCAGCATCGCCAGCGGCACCTTGCCCTTGCGGAAGCCCTTCATCTCGATCTCGGGCTGCGCCTCTTTCAGCTTGGCATTGACCGTCTCGGCCAGCTCGGCTGCGGGCAGGGTAAACTGATAGCCGCGTTTCAGACCTTCGTTCCGGGTTTCCTTGACCTGCATCATCTTCCTCATAGCCAGAAGGGCCGCCGGGTCGTGGCGACCTGAAAATTTCCGCACTTCTAGTCGCGCAGACGGGGCACTGCAAGCGGATTGCGGCCCTTGCCAAAGGACGCGGGCCCGGCCGCGCGGGTCCGTCATGCGGGCACCCTGCCCCGGACCTTTTGCAGGACCGCCGCGCAAGGCAGATGCCGCCCGGGCTTTTTCGGCGCTCAACCCGATCCTATGTCATCCGCTGCAGTATTCGGGACACCTGCGCCGGCCGCCAGGCGCTGCCGCGGGGCGTGGTCAGCCCGGCGCGGTTCAGGGCCATGGCGATGTCGTGCAGGGTCGCGCCGTTCTCGCGCATCGGCAAGGCGATGCGCGCGACCTGCTCGGTCCGGTCCGGAGCCGATGTCTCGGGGGCGCCGGACCAGGACCGGCTTTTCCTGAGATTGTCCGCCGCCCGGCTGGCGGCGCAGCGCCTTTCCTGCTCGCCAAGGCGGGCATGGGCGCGAAGCTCGTCGGGGCTGGCGCCGGGCAGCACTGCAACCCGCAGGGCGATCTGCGGGTCGTCGAAGAACGGAGCCAACCCCATGTTCGCGATGGGCAGCCGGTCCAGGCGCGAGATCAGCAGCGCCGCACCCGTCTCGTGGCAACGGCACAGGGCCTGACGCAATCCGTCATGCGCATTCCCGGAACCGGCCTCGCGATCGGAAAAACGCCCGGCGATGTCGTATTCCTCGCGTTCGGCCACGAATGCCGCGATATCGTGTTCCTGCGCGGCAAGGCAGACAGTGACCCGTCCCAGGTCTTCGTCGCCGACCCGCGTATAGATGACGTACCCGGGAATGCCTGATCCCGGCCCGGGCCCTGCCCTGCCGGACAGAACCGCATTCTTGTCGATCTGCATATCGTCCCTCCCGCAGCCAGCCACCACATCGAAACGAATCGTTATGTACACGCAAACCTAACGGTTGAGATCAACTTGGCCCATGGGTATATTATCCACGCCGCGTTGAAACTGCATCTTGCAGCCACGACGCGCCCCGGATCGGGTGATGGCCGGGGCCGGCACCCGCGACTGCGCCTGCCACGGTGGCTTGCGGCCCCCTGTCCGGACGCCTATCCTGCGCCCATGCCTGCCCCGCTGAATCTCATGAAGCTCTGCGTCGGATCCGACGGCCCCGAAGATCTGGCCGCCTGGCAGGATCAGCGTTTCGGCGACGCGCCGGCGGTGCATGTGACCCGCATGTGGCCGAAACGTGAGGGTGAGCTGTTGCAGGGCGGCTCGATCTACTGGGTGTTCAAGGGGGTCATGCTGGCCCGCCAGCGCCTGCTGCGACTGGATGAGCGGATCGGCGAGGACGGCATCCGCCGTTGCGCGCTGGTGCTGGACCGCGACCTGATCCGGGTCGCCGCGGTGCCGCGCCGGCCATTTCAGGGCTGGCGCTATCTGGCCGGCACGGACGCGCCCCCCGATCTGCCGCGGGGGCGCGGCGACGAGGAGGCGCTGCCGCCCGAGGTCGCCGCTGCACTGGCCGAGATGGGTCTGGTCTGAGCCTCAGCCGGCGGTGCGCATCAGGTCGCGCAGATCCGCCACCGACAGGATCGCCGGATTGGCCTTCATCGAGGACGAGGACACCGCCGCATCCGCCGCTGCCTGTTGCGCCGCCTCATCGATGCCAAGCGCGGTCAGCTTCGGCAACCCCGCATCCTGCGACCAGTCGGCCAGCAGGGCCGCCGCATCCTCGACCGAGGCGGCGTCGCGGCCGAAGGCCCGGCCGATCCAGCCGCCCACCTCGCCCATCCGCAGGGCCAGCGCCGGGTCGGTGACGGCGCGGCGATTCGCGCGCAGCACATGCGGCAGCAGCACCCCGCAGATCGCGCCATGCGCGGCCCCGGTCAGCCCGCCCAGAGGCCCGGCCAGCCCATGAACCGCGCCCAGCCCCGCATTTGCCAGCGCCAGCCCGCCGCAGAGGCTGACCCAGGCCATCTCGTCGCGCGCCGCCGGATCCTCGGCCTGCATCAGCCGCCGGATCGCGGCCAGACCGCGCGGAATGGCGTCACGGCACAGCGCATCGGTCAGCGGATTGGCGCGGGTGCAGATATAGGGCTCGATCACCTGCGTCACCGCGTCCAGCCCCGAGGCCAGTGTCACCGCACGCGGGCAATGATCGGTCAGGGCCGGATCGACGATGGCGAGATGCGGCAGCATGCGCAGATCGCGCAGGCTGACCTTGCGGCGGTGTTCGGGCACCGCGATGACGGCGTTGCGGGTGACCTCGGCGCCGGTGCCGGCGGTGGTCGGCAGGGCGACGAAGGGCAGCGGCGGGTGATCCAGCGGCAGCCCCTGCCCCACCACCTCAAGGTGATCCAGCAGCGGCCGGGTCGCGGGAACCAGCGCCGCGATGGCCTTGCCGGCGTCGATCACGGCCCCGCCGCCCATTGCCACCACGACCTGCGCATCCGCGCGGCGCGCGGCGAGGACGCCCGCCTCGATCAGCGCGATGTCGGGTTCATGCGCGACCGCAAAGCCGGTCACCTCGCAGCCCATGAGGCCCAAGGCGCGGCGCAGGCCGGCGCTGCGGGCAGGATTGCCGCCATGCACCAGCAGCACCCGCCGCCCCAGCCTGGCGACCCGGGCCGGTGCCGCATCGGACTGCCCGCGGCCGAACAGGATCTCGGTCGCGGTGGCGAAGGCAAAGAGGCTGGGCATGGGGACACTCCGTCGCGTGGGCAGGCCCCAGATATCCCGGTTCGGACGCCCGCTGTCGAGAGGGCGTCCTCCCGCGGCCTCAGGCGACCGAGGCGCGCTGCGTGGCGGCCAGCCGGCTCTCAAGCGCCAGGACCTGACGCACGGCCTCGGCCGCCTCGGCCCCCTTCCGCACGAAATGATCGCGGAAAAAGGCCGTCATGGCCTCGGTCTCCTGATAGTTGTGCGGCGTCAGCGAGACCGAGAAACAGGGCACGCCGGTCTCAAGCCCCACATTCATCAGCCCGGTGACCACGGCGCCGGCGACGAAGTCATGGCGATAGATGCCGCCATCGACCACGAAGGCTGCCGCCACGATGGCGTCATAGGCGCCGCTCAGCGCCAGCTTCTTGGCCAGCAGCGGCATCTCGAAGGCGCCGGGCACGTCGAAGCTGTCGATCTGCGCGCCGGAGATCAGCTTCGCGGCCTCGGCCAGGAAACCCTCATGCGCGCGATCGACGATATCGGCATGCCAGCGGGCCTTGATGAAGGCGATGCGGGGATTGGTGTTGGTCATCTTTCGGAACCCTCCGTTAAAACAGCGTCAGGCCCCAGAGCACGAGCCTTGACCGATCCCTGGGAAAGGACCGGCCCCGGTTCTCTTCCATCCGGACTTTCACCGTCGGCCCCGGAATTTCACCGGATCTGCTGACCCTTCATGCGAAGGCGCTCGCGGGCTGTCACCGCCGGTGGGGAATTGCACCCCGCCCTGAGAACGGCATGGCGATAGCACCGAAACGCCGCCCCGCCAAGACGGTTGCGGCTCAGGGCTGGACCATGGCGGCGTTCCATTCGCTCAGCAGCCCGGCCCGGCGCAACTGGTCGTCATAGACCAGCAGCCCGGCATCCAGCCGGATCGGCCGCAGATGCGGCTGCGGCGGCTGGCCGGCGCCCGGCATCAGCGCGGTGCCGGAACTTTCGGCGAAATGCTGCTGCGCCGGCGGCGACAGCAGATAGGACAGCAGGTCCGTCGCACCCTCGGGATTGCCCGCATTCGCCGGCACCAGCGCCGAGCGGATAATGGCCAGCGTATAATCCTCGAGCGCCAGCCGCACGAGGTCGGGATCGTCGGGCGTATAGCGCGCGGCATAGCTGGCCACGACATTATACGCGATGGCCAGTCGCCCGGCGCGCAATTCGTCGATCATCTCGCCCGAACAGCAGAACAGCCGCGCATTCAGCCGGCCCATCACCTCGGCCAGCCGCCAGAACCCGTCGGACTGCTGGCTGTCCTGCGAGATCAGGAAATAGCCGACCCCCGAGGATCGCGGGTCATAGCTGGCGATGCGGCCGTCAAAGCGGTCGGGGTTCTCGCGCAGCATGGCGATCAGGTCGCGCCGGGTGCGCGGGATCGGCAGATCGCCGAAGGCCCGGCGCGAGGCCAGTGTCAGCACCGGCTCCAGCGCCACCCCGTAGAGCTGGTCGCGCCAGCGCGCCCAGGCCGGCAGCGCCCCGATCTGCGGCTGGACCGAGGCGGCAAAGCCGTCATTGGCCAGCTTCATCTGCAGATCCATGGCCGAGGACATGACCAGATCATAGGCCGCCCCCTCGTCATGGATGGCGCGGAACACCTCGACGCTGGCGGCCTGGGCATAGCGGATGCGACTGCCCGGATGGCCCTCGACGAAATCTCGCAATACACTGTCGATCGAGACCAGATCGGTGGTCGAGATCACCCGGATCTCGCGCCCGTCCTCGGGGCCGAAGACCTGCTCGACCTCGATCTCGTAGCCCGCAGCAGGCAGGCTCAGGCCGAGGCCGAGGACAGCGGCAAGAACAAGGTCGCGCATGTGCCTTTCTCCGGTCTGGGGGACAGGGTGAAACGGCCGCCATGCGCGGCCGCGACTTCGGTGACGATGGTCAGGCCAAGGCCCGAGCCGACGACATCGCCGACATTGCTGCCGCGCCGGAAACGGCCGGTCAGGTCGGCATCGCCTGCGACAAGCCCCCTGCCCTGATCGGTGACCTCGATCCGGGCCATGCCGCCATCGCGGGACAGGCGCAGCAGGACATTGCCCTCGTCGGGGGAAAACTTCACGGCATTGTCGAGGATGTTGCGCAGCGCCACCTCGATCATGCGTGCGTCGCCCAAGACCGGACAGGGCTGATCCAGCCCCTCGGCGCGCATCTCGATATCGCGCATCTCGGCCACCGCGCGGACCGAGCGCAGGACCGATCCGGCCAGCGCCGCGACATCGACCGGCTCGGCCATGAACTGGTCGCTGCGATAGAGCACCATCGCATGATCGAGGATCTGGTTGGCCGAGCGGCTGCTTTCGCCGATGGCCCGGACCATGCGGCGCAGGCGCTGCCGCAGGGCCTCGTCCGTGGTTTCGGCCAGCGCCATCTCGGCCTCGGTGCGGACCAGCGACAGCGGCGTGCGGATGCGGTGGGCGGCTTCGAAGATGAAGGTCTCGGCCAGTTGCAGCGCGCCGCGCAGCCGGGCGATGAAGCCGTTCAGCGCCCCCATCAGCGGCACCAGTTCGCGCGGGGCCGGATGCAGGACCGGGCGCAGATCCTGCGGCCCGCGCCGGGTCACCGCCTCGGCCAGCCGATCCACCGGACGGATCACGGCGCGCGCCGCCCACAGCGCCACCGGCACCGTCAGCGCCAGAAAGCCCAGCCCGATCCATGCCGCGCTGCGGGCGGTGTCGCGGGCAATGGCGGCCTGCCCGTATCGGGTCTGGCCCAGGACCACGGTGATTTCCTCGATCCGCTGCCCCAGCAGCACGCGGCGCGTCAGCGCCGCCAGCCGCAGCCGGCTGCCCCGGTAGTCGGCACCATAGAAGACCGGCGACAGGTCGCCCGGCGTCACCTGGGGTTGCGGCAGGTCGTCATAGCCCGTCACCAGCCCGTCTCCGGTGCTGAGGCTGTAGAAAATCCGCTCGTTTCCCATCGCGCCCAGCATCGAGAAGGTGGCATAGGGCAGATCCAGTTCCAGTTCCTCCTCCACGGCCCGGATACCGTCGCCGACCGAGATCACGGCCGCGCCCAGCACCGCGTCCTGGCTGGCGCGCGAGGCGCGTTCGGCCGCAAAGCGCACGGCGAAGAACAGCGCCACGACCAGCAGCAGCGACAGGGCGGCGAATTGCCAGACCAGCCGCCGTCGAAGCGAGAATCCGGCCGGAGAGGCTGCGGCGGGTTTCATTCCGGGATCAGCCGGTAGCCCACGCCGCGCATGGTTTCGAGCCGCGCGCCCGAGCCGTCCAGCTTGCGCCGCAACCGGCCGACATAGACCTCGATGGCGTTGTCGCTGACCTCCTCGTCAAAGGAAAACAGCCGGTCGATCAGATGCGGCTTGGAAAAGATCTGGCCGGGACGCGACAGCAGGATCTCCAGCAGCCGCAATTCGCGGGCGCGCAATTCGCGCACCTCATCGCCGACCGTCAGTGTCGCGGCCAGCGCATCGAAGGTGAAGCCCGCATATTGCAGGCGGCTGTCGGCGGCGCCGGCATGACGGCGCAGCACGGCGCGGCAACGGGCCTGAAGCTCGGCGAAATCGAAGGGTTTGGTGATGTAGTCGTCGGCGCCCTGATCCAGCGTGTTGACCCGGTCGTTGACCGAGGCGCTGGCCGTCATCATGATTACCGGCGTCTCGCGCCGGGCGCCGCGCTCGCGCGCCAGAAATTCGCGCCCGTCGCCATCCGGCAGGCTGATATCCAGCAAGATCAGGTCGTAAGGCGCGCTTTCCAGATATTCCTTCGCCTCGGCCAGCGTGGCCGCACGGTCCACGCCGTGGCCATCCATCGCCAGCCGCGAGGCGACCGCCGCCGCCAGATCGTCGCTATCCTCGACCAGAAGAAACCGCATGCATCCGCTTTTTTCGCATTTCGTGACAGGTTGGTGTCAGCTTCTCAGCAAATTTTGTAACCTGCAAGTCCGCGCCCCTCTGGGCGCCTTCATTGGGAGGATAGAATGAAATACCTGAGCCGTGCGGCCATTGCCGCGCTGATGACGAGTGCCGCCATTCCCGCGGCCGCCGAGGAATGCATCGCCCCGGCCAATCCCGGCGGCGGCTGGGACTTCACCTGCCGCCAGGTCGGCCGGATCCTGACCGAACTGGGCGAAGTGCCGAACATGGTGCAGGTGACGAACCTCTCGGGTGCCGGCGGCGGCGTGGCCTATACGCATGTCGTGGGCGACCGCAACGACGACCCCGAGGTCTTCGTGGCGGCCTCCTCGGCCACCACCACCCGCCTGGCGCAGAACGCCTTTGCCGGCGCGACCGCCGACCAGGTCCGCTGGGTCGGCTCGATCGGCGGTGATCCCGGCGTGATCGTCGTGGCCAATGACGCGCCCTACCAGAACCTCAACGATCTGGTCGAGGCGGTGAAGGCCGATCCCTCGAAGGTGGCCTTTGCCGGCGGCTCGGCCGTGGGCGGGTTCGATCACCTGAAGGTGCTGATGATGCTGGACAAGGCCGGCTTCACCGAGGCCCGGCAGGTCAAGTATATCGGCCTTGACGGCGGCGCCGACGCCATCACCCAGACGGTAGGCGGCTTCGCCCAGGCGATGACGGGCGACCTGTCCGAGATCACCGGCTTCATCCGCTCGGGCGACGTGCGCCCGATCGCGGTGCTGTCGGAAGAGCGCGTCGCGGGCTTCGACGACGTGCCGACCGCCAAGGAACAGGGCGTCGATATCGTCGCCATGAACTGGCGCGGCGTCTATGTGCCCAAGGATATCAGCGACGAGCGCTATAACGAATGGGTCGAGATGCTGAAGAAGGTCGGCGCCAGCGAACAGTGGCAGAGCATCATGGCCGAGAACGGCCTTGCCCCCTATGACATCTTCGGTGCCGAGTTCGAGACCTTCGTGGCCGACAACATCGCGCAGATTCAAGCAGTCTCGAAAGAAATCGGGTTGCTGAAATGATCCGTGGTGACCGTATTTTCGGAGCGGTCATGATCGTGCTGGCACTGGGGTATATCCTCAGTGCCAGCCAGATCGAAGACAGCTTCATGACCGACCCGGTGGGACCGCGCATCTTTCCCTATATCATCGCCACGGTGATGATCCTGTGCTCGGTGGCGATGATCCTGCGCCCGGACCCGGACGCCGAATGGCCCGCGGGGCCGATGCTGGCGCAGCTGGGCTTGGCGCTGCTGGTGCTGATCGGCTATGCCTATGCGATCACGCCGGTCGGCTTCATCATCCCCACCGCCATCGCCTCGGGCGTCTTGAGCTGGCAGATCGGCGGCCGGCCCGCCCGCGCCGCAATCACCGGCATCGGCCTGGGCATCGGGCTTTGGGTGCTGTTCCGTCTCGTTCTGGGTCTGGGCCTGCGCGGCCTGCCCGCTGGCTGGGGGATCTGAGCCATGGACATCCTTGCAAACCTGGCGATGGGGTTCGAGATCGCCGCCTCGCCTTATACGCTGCTTCTGGCGGTGATCGGCTGCTTTGTCGGCACCATCATCGGCGCCCTGCCCGGCCTCGGGCCATCGAACGGCGTGGCGCTGCTGATCCCGATCTCTTTCTCGATGGGGCTTGACGCCATCTCGGCGCTGGTGCTGCTGACCTCGGTCTATTACGGGGCCATGTATGGCGGCCGGATCAGTTCGATCCTGCTGAACATCCCGGGCGACGAGCCGGCGATGATGACCACGCTGGACGGCTATCCGATGGCCCGGCAGGGCAAGGCCGGCGAGGCGCTGGTGATTTCGGGCGTGGCCTCCTTCGTGGGCGCGTTCCTCGCGACGATCGGGCTGATGATCTTTGCGCCCTATCTGGCGCAGGTGGCCTTCCAGTTCGGCCCGGCCGAGTATTTCGCCCTCTACATGCTGGCCTTCTGCACGCTGGGCGGGATCGGCTCGAACAATCAGGCCAAGGCGGCCCTGGCTGCGGCCATCGGCCTTGCCATCGCCATGATCGGGATGGACCAGACCACCGGCATGCCGCGCTTCACCTTCGGTGAGATGCACCTGATGGACGGCGTCGACTTCCTGGTCGCCATCGTCGGCCTGTTCGCCGTCGCCGAGGTGTTCTTCTTCATCGAGACCCACGGCAAGGACAGTGCCATCGGCGTGAAGCTGGGCAAGATCCTGGTGCCCTGGCGGATGCTGAAGGACACGACCGGCGCCATGCTGCGCGGCACCGGCATCGGCTTCGTGGCCGGCGTGCTGCCGGGTGCGGGGGCCTCGCTGGGATCGTTCCTGGCCTATATGGCGGAAAAATCCTCGGCCCGCGACAAGTCGACCTTCGGCAAGGGCAATCCGCGCGGCGTGGCCGCCCCCGAGGCCGGCAACAATGCCGCCGCAGGTGGTGCGCTGGTGCCGATGCTGACGCTGGGCGTGCCCGGATCGGGGACCACCGCCGTTCTGCTGGCGCTGCTGCTGACGCTGAACATCACCCCCGGCCCGCTGCTGTTCACCGAACGGCCCGAGGTGGTCTGGTCGCTGATCGCGGCGCTGCTGATCGCCAACGTCGTGCTGCTGCTGATGAACGTGCCGATGGTGAAGGTCTTCGTGCACATCCTGTCGGTGCCGGCCTGGATCCTGCTGCCGGGCGTGACGATGGTGGCCTTTGTCGGCATCTACTCGCTGACTGGCTCCAGCTACGACATGCTGATGATGGTCGGCTTCGGGGCACTGGGCTATATCATGCGCAAGCTGGATATCCCCACCGTTCCGGTGATCCTCGGCATCCTCTTGGGCAACGCGATGGAGGACAACCTGCGCCGTGCCATGGTATTGTCGAATGGCGACTGGACCTTCCTCTTCAGCACGCCTATCGCGATCGGGTTGTGGATCGCCGCCTTGGCCGGCTTCCTGGCGCCGATCTTCCTGCGCAAGGTGCTGAAGACCCCGCCGCTTCCCGAAACCGACCCGAGCCTGAACGAGGACTGAGATGACGACACGCGTACTGGTGCCTTCGGGCGTGCTGGGACTGGGTTTCGACCGCAAGGCGCTGGCGCGCGGTGTCGCCATGAAGCCCGACATCATCTGTATCGACGGAGGGTCCACTGACAGTGGGCCCTTCAGCCTTGGCGCCGGGGTCTCGAAATACTCCCGCGCCGCCACGAAATCGGAATGGCGGACCCTGATGGCCGCCCGCGCCGAGGCCGGCGTTCCCCTGGTGATCGGCACCGCGGGCACCTGCGGCACCGATTCCACCGTGGACTGGATGTACGAGATCACCGTCGAACTGGCCCGCGAACTGGGCCAGTCGCTGAGGATCGCAAGGCTCTATTCCGGCCAGCCCATCGCCCGCGTGGCGCAGGCCCTGCAGGCCGGCCGCATCGACCCGCTGACCCCGGCCCCCGAAATCCGGCTGGACGATCTGTCGAACGTCGTGGCCCTGGCCGGGGCCGAGCAGATTCAGGCGGCGCTGGCTACCGGCGCCGATATCGTCATCGCCGGGCGGACCACCGACACCGCCACCATCGCCGCCCTGCCCTTGTCGCGCGGCGACGCGGCGGGCGGGGCCTGGCACGGTGCCAAGATCGCCGAATGCGGGGCGCTGTGTTCGACCAACCCGACCTCGGGCGTGATCATGGTCGATTTCGACGAGACCGGCTTCACGGTCGAGCCACTGGCCGAAACCGCCGCCTGCACCCCGCATTCGGTCTCGGCCCACATGCTCTACGAGAACTCGGACCCGTTCCGTCTCTATGAGCCGGGCGGGCATCTGGACGTGACGGGCGCGCGCTATACCGCGCTCGACCCCCGCCGCGTCCGGGTCGAGGGCTCGCGCTGGATCCCCGGCCCCTACACCGTCAAGCTGGAGGGGGCACGGATCGCCGGCTACCAGACCACGATCCTCGCCATCCTGCGCAACGCCCATTATGTCCGGAACGCGCAGGCATGGATCGACCGGCTGACCGGCTTCCTGACCAGCGAGATCGAGACGCGGATGGGCCTGACCACCGGTGATTACGGCCTCGAATTCCGGCTGATCGGCGTGAACGGCGCCCTCGGCGGGCTCGAGAACCGCAGCGGCGATCCGGTCGAGGTCGGCGTTCTGGGCATCATCACCGCCCGCAGCCAGGCCGAGGCCGGCGAGATCGGCAAGCTGATCAACCCCTTCGTGCTGCATTACCCGCTGACCGACGACGAGGAACTGCCGACCTTCGCCTTCCCCTATTCGCCGGCCACCACCGACCGCGGCGCGCTGTATGAATTCGCGCTGAACCATGTGATGCATCTGGATGACCCGATGGCGGCCTTCCGGCTTGAAGTCAGCGAGATCGGCGCGGAGGTTCCGGCATGAGACTGGGTGATATGGTTCTGAAGGTGCGGTCCAAGAATGCCGGGCCGTTCTGGGTCACGATCGATATCTTCTGCGACCGCCCCGAGGTGTTTGGCCAGGTCCGGCAGGCGCTGTCCAGCAGCGCCGTCGCCGCGCTTTACGACGTGCCCGAGCAATTGCTGAAACGCTTCGACATCGAGGAACTGCGGGTGGTCAAGTTCAGCCTGCCGCGCCCGGTCGTGCAGGGCTCGGCCGAGGATCGCGACATGCATGGCGCGCAATACGCGGCCCTTCTGGAAGAGCTTGAGATTGCTTAGGAAACGCGCGCTGACCTTCGCCATTGCTGCGGTCGGGGCGGCTGCGTTCCTGATGTCGAACCTGCCCCTGCCGCTGCTGCTGGGGCCGATGCTGGCCTGCCTCATCGCCGCCCTTGCGGGCGCGCCGCTGGCCGGGGCCGGGCAGTTCGGCGTCTTCATGCGCACCTTTCTGGGCGTCGCGGTCGGGGCCTCGATCACGCCCGAGGTGCTGGCCGGGCTGCCCGGCATCGCCGCCTCGCTGATCTTCGTGCCGGCCTTCATCGCGGTGATCGCGATGGTCGGCTATCCGCTGTTCCGGCGCGGCTTCGGCTTCGACCATCCGACCGCGTGGTATGCGGCCATGCCGGGCGGGCTGCAGGACATGCTGGTCTTCGGCCAGGAGGCGGGCGGCGATGTCCGGGCGCTGTCGCTGATCCATGCGACGCGGGTGCTGGTGATCGTGACCGTCGGCCCGCTGATCATGAACGCCTATTGGGGGGTCGATCTGTCGCGGCCGCCGGGCGACTCGATCCGGGCGACCGACCCGGTCGAGATCGCCATCATGGTCGCCGCCGGTTTCTTCGGCTGGAAGATCGCCGAGCGGATCGGCCTGTTCGGCGCCTCGATCCTTGGGCCGATGATCCTGACCACGGTGCTGTCGCTGACCGGCATCATTACCCACCGCCCGCCGGCCGAGATCATCCAGGCAGCACAGTTCTTCATCGGCATCGCGGTCGGCATCCAGTATGCCGGGATCACCGCGCGCGAGTTGCGGATCGATGTCACCGCGGGGCTGGTCTATGCCATCGCCCTTGCCGGGATCAGCCTGATCTTCTTCGAGATCATCGTGCAGTTGCAGATCGCCCCGGCGCTGGACGCCTTCCTCGCCTTCCTGCCCGGCGGACAGGCCGAGATGGTGGTGATCGCCATCCTTGCCGGCGCCGATCTGGCCTATGTGGTCAGCCATCACATCCTGCGCATCGTGATCGTCATCATGCTGGCCCCGGTGGTGGCCCGGATCATGTCACGGCGCTGACCTGCCCGCCCAGGACCCTGTCCCCTGCCCGCGATCGCCCCGCGACGCGGCGGTGCGCAAATGGCGGCGCCGCAACAGGTTCACAAGCCACTGAAAAACCGTGGCCGCGATCATCACTTTTGAATTTCGCAAATGTAAATATTAATTCTGTAAAATTAAAACATAATATGAGATAATATATCCGCCTTATTCATTCTGTTTGGCGTCTGCCGGTGCCGACAACGCCGGTCCCGCGCCAGCACGATGGAGAACGCATCTGAACGTGTCGCATGAGAAGCCAGTTCAACAGGCGGAAGGCGCGGGGTGACGGGTTTATTCCGATGAGCAGCGGACCGGAGAGCGGAAATCAGATCCAGCCATGGCATGTCGCGGCCTCGATTGCGGTTGCCGTCGCGGTTCTGCTGCTGCTGTTCTGGCTGGATCTGCGCCAGAACGCGCCCGGTTTCACCATCGATCCGGACATCACGCTCAGCGATTACGAGGAACGCTTCAACCGCCACGCGTTCGAATATTCGATCTGGACGCTGGAGCAGGCGAAGACCAATTTCCAGTGGAGCCTGCGCAGTTCGCAATACATCTTCTGGGTGTCGATGCTGATCAGCGTCAGCGGCATCTGCTTTGCCTTCTGGCAATTCGCGCAGGCCGGCCAGTTCGATCGGGCCTCGAGCGAACGCGACGAGGTCGAGGTCAAGACCGAACTGGCCAGCCTGTCCTTCAAGACCCGCTCGGTCGCCACCTTCGTTCTGATGATCTCGCTGCTCTATCTGCTGATCTATGTCGGGTTTCTCTATGGCGTCGACGTGGTCGAGGGGCCGTTGCGCGAACGTCCGCGGGTCGATGATGAACCGGGCGTCGCAAGTCCGGTGTTTGATGAGGAGGATATCGAAAGCGACAGCGACCCGGTCGATTTCGTCATTCCCGATCCGCCGGAAATGCCCGGCGGAGATTGAGTACGAGTAACACAGGAGAACTTGTCATGTCTTGGAAAGACCGCAGCAAACGGGGCAGCGCCCTGTTCATGGCGCTGCTGGTGGCCTTCGCAACCGCCACCGCGGCGCAGACCCCGACCCGAAGCGTGCCGGACCGGCCCAGCGATCGAGGCACCTCGGGTGGCTTCGGTCGCGGCATGGACGGCGGCGGCAGTGATCGTGGAGCCGGTGCGGGCACGGCCGGCTGGCAGATGTGCAACCTGTCGGGACAGGCTCTGGTCCAAGCGGTCGCATTGTGGCCCGAGGGAACCGGCTGGCGGTCGACGGGCTGGATCCCGCTTGCCAGGGGCAAATGCGCGACGATGCCGACCATCCCCGTCTCGACGGCCTATTATTTCGCCGTCGGCAAGGGGCAAAGCTGGTCTGGCCGCAACGCGTTCTGCCTCAATCCCGGCAACGCCAGCGGACGCGCGGGAACCTCGTGCTCGGGCGCGGAAAAGCCGGTGGGCTTTCGCAAAGCGACCCTGCGGGGCAGCCTCGTCAGCACGAATTTCCGCTGAAACACCTGCGGGCAGGTCGCGGCTGCCCGATTCGCTTCAGGCGACCGCGATCACGGCCAGACAATCGCCGGTCTGGATCAGGCCGGGGAAATGCCGGGCGGCAATCAACCCGTCGCGATTGGCCGGCACCTCGACCGGCGCGACCCCGGTGCGGTCGGGTGGCCAGATGCGGGCGATGGGCTGGCCGGCCCTGACCGCATCGCCCAGATCGACCAGCGGATGCATCAGCCCGTCGCGGGTGGCGAAGTGGAAACAGTCGTCGCCCGGCATGTCCAGCAGGATGCTGTCGCCGGGCCCCTCGACCTCACCCGCAAGGATGCCGGCATGGCGCAGCACATTCTTCGCCCCGCGGATGGCGATCCTCGCGGATCGTGCCGTGGCGGTGCCGCCGCCGCCCAGTTCGGTGGTGACGAAGACCTTGCCCTGCGTTTCGACCGCCGTGTCGAACATGCCCATGCTGTCGATCTCTAGCATCATCATCGTGTAGGGCGCCCCGAAAGCCTTCACGGCGGCCACGCATTTCGCTTGCTGGTCCTTGTCGTCAAGGTAATGCGCCGCCGCATAAGGCAGGAAATCCAGCGTCTTGCCGCCCGAATGGTAATCCAGCACGATATCCGCCATCGGCACCAGCACGTCGTTGAAATAGTTCGCGATCTTCTGGCTGGGGGTGCCGTCGGGACGGCCCGGAAAGGCCCGGTTCAGGTTCACCTGGTCGATCGGGCTGACCCGCGTGCCGGCGCGGAAGGCCGGGTAGTTCATATAGGGCACGATGACGACCCGGCCCGTCACATCCGCCGCCTCGATCTCCCATGCCAGTTGCTGCAGGGCGATCGGACCCTCGTATTCGTCGCCGTGATTGCCGCCGGTCAGCAGGGCGGTCGGCCCCTCGCCCCGCGCGATCACCGTCAGCGGGATCATCACGCTGCCCCAGGCGCTGTCGTTTCGGCTGTAAGGCAGGCGCAGGAACCCATGCGCCTTGCCCTGCCCGTCCAGCGGAATCGTGGCCGAGATCGGATTGCGGCTCATGACTTCACCAGCATCCGGCGCGGAATATTGCACAGCAGTTCCGGTTCGCGCTCGGTGATGACGATGGATTCGGTGGTCTCGTAGCCCCAGTCCTCCATCCACAGGCCGGTCATGAAATGGAAGGTCATGCCGGGCTTCAACTCGGTCCGGTCGCCGCGGCGCAGGGACATGGTGCGCTCGCCCCAGTCGGGCGGATAGGACAGGCCGATGGGATAGCCGGTGCGGTTGTCCTTGGTGATCCCATGGCGGTCCAGAACGGTGAAGAAGGCGGCGGCGATATCCTCGCAGGTATTGCCGGCGCGGGCGGCGCCCAGCCCGGCCTCCATGCCCTCCAGCACCGCCTTTTCGGCCTCGATGATCTCTTTCGGCGGCTTGCCGAGGAAGATCGTGCGCGACAGCGGGCAGTGATAGCGCTGGTAACAGCCGGCGATCTCGAAGAAGGTGCCCTCATTCACCTTCATCGGCATGTCGTCCCAGGTCAGATGCGGTGCCGCCGCATCCGGCCCCGAGGGCAGAAGCGGCACGATGGCCGGATAATCGCCGCCATGACTGGCCCATTCGTCATAGCGCAGCCCGGCATCATAGATCTCGGCCACCAGATCGCATTTGCGCATCCCGACCTCGATCCTGTCGGCGATGCGGCGGTGCATGCGCTCGACGATGCGGGCGGCCTTGCGCATATAGGCCAGTTCCTTCGGCGTCTTGATCGCGCGCTGCCAGTTCACCAGCCCGGTCGCATCAAGGATCTGCGCCTCGGGCAGACCGTGGACCAGCCGCTCATGCGCCTTGGCGGAATACCAGTAATTGTCCATCTCGACGCCGATGAAGCCGCGATGCCAGCCCCGGTCGGCCAGTTGCGCCCAGAGGTAGTCCATCGGGTGATACTCGACCGATTGGACGTAATGGTCGGGATAGCCGATGATACGGTCCTCGCTCATCCAGACGGTGCGCAGCGCGCCCTGCGCGTCCTGCCCGCGCCCGAACCAGATCGGCGAGCCGGTCGGGCCGACGATCACGCATTGATGGACATAGAAGGACCAGCCGTCATAGCCGGTCAGCCAGGCCATGTTCGACGGATCCGAGACGATCAGCAGATCGAGACCCAGCTTTTCCATGCTGGCACGGGTCTTCTGCAACCGCTGTTCGTATTCGTCGGTCGAGAACCGTTCGGGCGTTCTTTGCAGTTCAGGCATGCGTGGCGTCTTTCGCAAAGGCGGCAAGCGCGTGGGTGGCGATGGCGGTGTCCTGCACGCCGGTTCCGGTCAGGTCGGCGATGGTGATCTGGTCGGGCGATGTGCGACCGGGATGCCGGCCGCGGATGATGTCGCCCAGTTCGGGGATATCGCCGGTCTCGACGATCAGCCCGGCCTCAAGCGCGGCATGCAACTCGCCCATCAGCCGCGTCTGGCTGACCCGGTCGGCCACATAGAGATCGGCCCGGTCGAGGCAATAGGGATCCAGTTCGTTCTTGTCGGGCTGGTCGCTGCCCATGGCGGTGACATGCTGGCCCGGACGCAGCCAGTCGGCCTGAAGGATCGGGTGATGCGACGGGGTGGTGGTGACGATGATATCGGCAAAGGCGGCGGCGCGGGCGGCGTCAGCCTCGGCACGCACGGTCAGGCCGTCACCGTCAAGTTCGGCCGCCAGCGCCGCCGCCTTGTCGGGATCGCGCGCCCAGATCACCGCCTCGCGGATCGGGCGGACGAGGCACAGTGCCTGAAGCTGCATCCGTGCCTGAAGGCCGGCCCCGAAGATCGCGGCGCGGCTGCTGTCCGCGCGCGACAGGTGTTTCGCGGCCACCCCGCCGGCGGCGGCGGTGCGGATATCGGTCAGATAGCCGTTGTCCAGAAGCACCGCCTGCACCCGGCCGGTTTCACTGGACAGCACCACCATCAGCCCCGAGGTCGAGGGCAGGCCCTTCGAGGGATTGTCGAAGAAACCGGGCGACAGCTTGACCGCAAAACCCGCCAGGCCCGGCACATAGGCGGTCTTCACGTCCAACTCGCCCTTCACATCGGGCATTTGCATCGACAGGACCGGCGGCATCACCACCCCGCTCCGGCCCAGGGCCGCAAAGGCGGTTTCGATCACCCCGATGGCGGCGGTGTCCAGCTTGACCCGCTGGCGCAGCTGGTCCTCGGTCAGAATAAGGATATCGCTCATCTCTCTCCCCTGACGATGGCGGCATGGCGGGCCGGATCGATATTGCCGCCCGACAGGATCAGGACCAAGGGGTCATCGGTCCGCAGCTTGCCGGCAAGGATCGCGCCCGCGCCGACGGCGCCCGCACCCTCGACGGTTTCGCCATCCTCCAGCGCCAGATGGCGGATGCCGGCGGCGATCTCGTCCTCGCTCAGAAGGATCAGGTCGTCCATCAACGCCCGCACCATGCCGAAGGTCAGGCGGTTCTTCTGCCCGATCCCGCCACCCAGGCTGTCGGCCAGCGTCTCGACCTCCTCGACCTCGACCGGATGCCCGGCGGCAAGGCTGGCGGCCATGGCCGCGCCGCGTTCCATGGAGATGCCGATGATGCGGATATCGGGTCGCAGCGCCTTGACCGCCAGCGCCACGCCCGACAGGAGCCCGCCCCCCGACAGCGGAATGGCGATGGCGGCGGCATCGGGAATCTGGCTCAGGATTTCGAGGCCCAGTGTCCCCTGCCCCGCGATCACCTCGGCATGATCGAAGGGCGGGATCAGCGCGAAACCCTCGTCGCGTTGCAGGCGGCGGGCCTCTGCAAATGCCTCGTCCTGCGAGGCGCCGGCGATCCGTGCCTCGGCGCCAAGCGCGGCGATGGCGTCCAGCTTGTTCTGCGGCACGAGGCGCGAGACGCAGATGATCGCGGGCAGCCGCTGTGCCCGTGCCGCATGGGCCAGCGCGCGGCCGTGATTGCCGGTCGAGGCGGTGGTGACGCCGGCCACATCGCCCAGCCGGGCGACGGCATTGCTGGCCCCGCGCAGCTTGAACGCGCCGGTTTCCTGCTGCTGCTCGCATTTCAGCCAGACCGGCCCGCCGGCCAGCGCTGACAGGCTGGGCGACAGCTTGACCGGTGTGACCCGCACCAGGCCGCGGATCCGCCCGGCCGCCGCCGAAACATCGTCCATCGTCACCATGTGCGCACCTGAAACAGCCGGCCCGGTCCGGCGGCGGGAATGCGTGCCTGATCCAGCATCGACCAGAACAGCGCCAGATTGGCACTGATGACCGGCTTGCCCAACTGATCCTCGATCCGCTCGATCACCGGAACAGCCGGCAGGGCGGTGCAGGACATGAACAGCGCCTCGGCATCGGGATGATCCGATTCCAGCGCGAAATTGACGACCTCGTCGCCCGACAGCATGGCCATGTCGCGGTCGTCCGCATAGCCCATGGAATGGCGGGTCACGACGCGCATGCCGCTGGCCTCGAAATGATCGCCGACCAGATCGGTGGTTTCGCGGAGGTAAGGCGTCATCAGCGCGATCCTGTCGACCCCAAGCACGTGAAAGCCGCGCAGGGCCGCGCCGACCGGGGTGCTGACCGGGGCGCGTGCGCCGATGGCCCGCTCGACCTCCGGGCCAAGGACGGCCGAGGCCGAGGTGCAGGCAAAGCCGATGCCCTTCAGCTCGACCCCCGGCACCAGCAGGGCGGCGGCGGCGGCCAGATGCGGGCCGGTCCGGCGCAGGTTCTCGGCCGTGGTCGGATTGTCGAAGGCGATGCGGGTCACATGCAGGCGGCAATCGCCGGGCAGCAGGCGGGCGGCGTCAGCCTCGACCGTCAGATCGGTGGCAAGGGCGATCAGCCCGAAACGGTTCAGATTGTCGCGCCACATCTGTCTTGACCTTCCCCGTCAGACCACCATGACCGGGCAATCGGCCAGCCCGGTGACCTTGTGGCTGACCGACCCCAGCAGATAACCCTCGGTCGCGCCCAGCCCGCGCGAGCCGACGACGATCAGGTCGCAGCCCTTCTCCTTGCCCAGTTGCACGATGGTGCGCGCCGGCTGGCCCGCCTTGATGAAGGCGCTGACCTTGGCGACACCCGCGTCCCTCGCATGGCTTTTCGCATAATCGGCCGCGTTGCGGGCGGTCGTCCGCATCGCCTCGTCCAGATTGCCGCCGGGTTCCAGACTGCCGCGCACCATCGACAGCGAGGCTTCCAGCATCGAGTGATGGCGATAGACGGTCAGCACCACCAGATGCGCCGCGCACAGCCGGGCCAGTTCGGTGGCCTTCTCCAGCGCCCGTTCGGCGCCGCTCGAGCCGTCATAGGCGATGAGGATTTTCTGAAACATCGCCGCCCCCTATTTCGCGAATGCCAGATCGCGCAGGAACAGGGCGATCTGCGGGAAGAAGATCAGCAGCACCGCCACCGCCAGCAGCATGAAGACGAAGGGCGGCGTGCCCTTGACCACCTCGATATAGGGGCGCTTGAAGACGGCGATGGCGGTGAAGATGTCGCAGCCGAAGGGTGGTGTCGCGCTGCCGATGGCGACCTGCAGGGTGATGATGGTGCCGACCAGAACCGGGTCGAGGCCCACCGACTGCACCACCGGCGCGAAGATCGGCACGAAGATCAGGATCACCACGATCGGATCGACGAACATGCAGCCGACGAAGAAGGCGATCGAGATGGTGAACAGCACGCCATATTGCCCCATCTCGTCGATGCCGATGCCGCCCAGGATCTGCTGCGGGATCTGCGCGAAGCTGATGACATAGGAAAACGCCTGCCCCGCGCCGACCAGGATGAACACGACGGCGGTGATCAGCCCGGTCGATTTGGCGGTGGCGTAAAGCTGGCGGAAATTCATCTCGCGAAAGACGATCATCTCCAGAAACAGCGCATAGAGGACGCAGGCCGCCGCCGCCTCGGTCGGCGAGAAGATGCCGCCATAGATGCCGCCGATGATGATCGCCGGAAAGCCCAGCGGCCAGAGCGCGCGCTTCACCGCCTGCCCGCGTTCGGCCCAGGTCGCCTTCGGCTCGACCGGGACATGGTTCCTGACCGCGTAGATGTAGGAATAGATCGAGAAGAACAGCAGGATCAGCAGCCCCGGCCCGATCCCGGCGATGAACAGCTCCGAGATCGAGGTGCCCGACACCACGCCATAGATGATCATGCCGATCGAGGGCGGGATCAGGAAGGCGATGTCCGAGGCGTTCACGATCAGCGCCAGCACGAAGCTGTCATTGTATCCGGCCTTCAGCATCCGCGGCCGCAGCGGCCCGCCGACCGCCACCACGGTCGCCTGCGTCGATCCCGACACCGCGCCGAACATGGTGCAGGCCCCGGCGGTCGAGATCGCCAGCCCGCCCTTCAGGTGGCCGACAAAGGCCATGACCAGATCGATCAGCCGGTTCGCGGACTGGCCGCGGGTCATGATGTCGGCGGCAAAGATGAACATCGGCACCGCGATCAGGCTGGCCGGGCGGATGCCGCCCAGGATCTGCTGGACCATGGTGTCAAGCTGGCCGAAGCCGCCGAACAGCGCGACGAATCCGATCAGCGAGCCCGCGATCAGCGGGATCATCATCGGGAACCCCAGCAGCAGCAGGACAATCATGGTGCCGAAGATGGCCAGCGTCATGGCTCAGATCTCCTCTTCCGCGCTGTCGTCATATCCTTCCAGCGTGCTGGTCGACAGCCAGATATCCTTGTCGATCAGGTTCTTGATCGCCGTCAGCGCATATTGCAGCCCGGTCAGGAAAAACCCCAGCGGCACCCAGATGATGATCCACCATTGCGGGATCTGCAGCGCCGGCAACAGCCTGCCCCGCGACGCCTGCGCCAGAAGGTAGTCGAGGGAATACCAGGTCAGCAGGAACATCGCGGCCGCCGTCACCGCGGCGATGACGACCATCATCGTCTTGCGCAGATGGAAGGACATGGCGTCGAAAAAGGCCGACATGCGGATATGCCGGCCGTGCCGCGCGGCATAGGAGATACCGGCGAAGGTGATCAGGATGATCAGCGCCTGATTCAGTTCCTCGGAAAAGAAGATGCTTTCGCCCAGCAGGTAACGCCCGACGACATTGGCCATGGTGTTCAGCGCCATCAGCAGCACGCCCACGGCCAGCAGCACCGCCTCGATCCGGGCAATGCCCGCGTCGATCACGCCAAGAAGGCCCGGCAGCCCCGAGACATATCTGGAATCGTCGATATCGTCATCGACATCCACCGCCGCCGTGATCACGTCGGGACCCGGGTTCGGGGCGTGCTTGTCGTCAAGCGTCATGGCCGCAATCCGTCATGCTGTGGCATCTGGAAACCTGCCGGATCCAGCCCGTGAAACGGGCTGGCCCGGCATGGACGCGCGGCCGGGGTGCCGCGCGCCCGGGACGTTACCCGCCAGCCGCGGCCGCAAGATCGGCCTTCATCTGGTCAAGGATCGCCTGCGCCTGATCGCCGCCGATCTTCAGGAATTCCTGCTCGACCGACTCGGCGGTGGCCATGAAGGGCGCGCGCTGTTCGTCGGTCAGCGTGGTGATGGTCATCTCGGGCTTGGCTTCCTGAATTTTTGTCAGGGATTCCTCGGTCAGGCCGGTCTGGTATTCGATGATAAACTCGAAGGCTGTGTCGATCGCGTTCTGCACCACCTGCTTTTCCTCGTCCGAAAGCCCGTCATAGAAGTCCTTGTTGGCCATGACGGCGGTGGTGAAATTGTTGTGGCCGGGCCGGGTGATATGGTCGGTCACCTCGTACATCTTGGTCGATTCGATGAAGAAGGCGGGGTTTTCCTGCCCCTGGATGATCCCGGTCTGCAACGCGCCATAGACCTCGCCCCAAGGCAGCGGCGTGGGCGTGGCACCGAAGGCGCGATAGCTTTCGACCAGCAGCGGATTGGTCATCACCCGGAACTTGACCTCGTTCAGATCCGCGGGGCTGGCGACCGCCTCGGTGGTGGTCATCATCACCTCGCCCTCGGGGAACATGGTCAGCAGTTCCAGCCCCTGCTCGGCATAGAGCGGCGGGAACAGCTCGTGGATGGCCTTCGAGTTGCGGAAGAAGCTGAACAGCTGATCGCGGTCGGCGGGCAGCAGGTAGGGCACGAAGAACACCTGCGCCTCGGGGATCAGCGCGCCGGTGAACCCGGGCGACTGGTCGACGAATTGCAGGATGCCGGATTGTGCCTGCTCCATGATATCGGCGCTTTCGCCCAGCGTGCCGAAGGGGAAAAGCTGCACCTCGTGGTCGGAATTGGCCTCGACCTCTTCCTTGAATTTCTGGGCGAACTTGCCCTGCACCTCTTCCAGCGCCTCCTCGAAGGCATAGCGCCAGGTGTCGGCCAATGCGCCGCCCGTGCCCAGAAGAAGGGCCGCGAGGCTTGCAGCGGTGAGTGTCTTGTAGGTCATGTAACCTCCTGTTCATGGGGCCGATGTGACGCGATGCGTCCAGGGCCTCCGGCTGGCAGGATCCGGGTCGTTCCTGCCCGGCCTGGATGAGGTGACAGTTCGGTGTATCCGGATATCAAGTCAATTATTATATTAAATCATGACAATTTTGACGCCATCCGTCAAATCGTCCCGCCGCATCGCGGCGCGGGGACAGCCTATTGAACGGGCAGAATCTCCGCGACGATGCTCAGCGCCTGTTCCAGATCGCGCAGGGTCGACCCGCCCAGGCACAGCCGCAGCGCCGGGCTTCGGTCGCTGACCGCGAAACCCGATCCGGGGGCCAGCGCGACCCCGCGTTGCAGGGCCTGGCGCAGAAGGGCACGCTCATCCGTGCCTTCGGGCAGCGGCAACCAGCGATGCAGGCCGTGCCGAAAGCCCAGGCCGCGCCCACCAAGGCTGTGCTGCGCCAGCCGGTTCCGCGCCGCCAGTTCGGCCCGCTGCGCGATCAGCAGCTCATCCGCCAACCCGCCGTCGATCCAGTCGGCGGCGATCTCGGCCATCATCGGCGTGGCCATCCAGGCGACCGACAGATGCCGGTTCAGGACCCGTTCGGCCAGCGCGTCGGGCATCGCCAGAAAGCCCAGCCGCAGCCCCGGCGACAGGCATTTCGTCAACCCGGTCAGATAGAGGCTGCGCTCGGGCGCGAAGCTGGACAGCGGCGGCGGGCGGCGCGGCGCGACCGGACCCAGCACATCGCTTTCGATGATGATCAGCCCGTTCGCGGCGGCAGCGGCGGCCAGATCCTCGCGCCGCTGGCGGTCCATGACCTGCGCGAGGGGCCCGGCCCCCGAGGGCAGCAGGAACACCGCGCGCAGCTTGCCGCCCGAGGCCCGCGCCGCCGCCGCCAGCGCGTCGGGCAGCATGCCACGCTGGTCGCCGGCGATCCCGCGCAGCCGCAGATGCAACTGCCGGGTCGCGGGTTTCAGCGTGTGGCAGGTGGAACTGTCGGTGGCGATCTCCTCGCCCGGCTGGGCCACCGACATCAGCGCCACCAGCACCGCCGGCGTGCAGCCATTGGTGATCAGGATGCGCTGCGCCGGAACCACCATGCCGCAGCGCGCCAGCCAGCCCGCCGCAGTGCCGCCATAGCGCGCCATGGTCTGGCGCGGACGGAAGGAATAGATCGCCGGATCCTGCAGCCGGTCCGCCACCCGATGCAGCGATTCGCGCCAGGCCTCGGCGATGCGCGGCAGGCGCACCGGCGTCATCATCGACAGGTCGATCGGCGCCTGCCGGGTCACGGCGCGGAACCAGGGCACCTCGACCATCTCGCGCGGGCCGGAATTGACGAAGCTGCCGCGCCCGACCTCGCCCGAGATCAGGTCGGCGCGGATCAGTTCCTCATAGGCGCGGCTGACGGTCTGCACCGACAGGCCCAGCTTCCAGGCAAGATCGCGATGCGGCGGCAGCCGGTCGCCCGGCCGCAGGCTGCCCGCGTCGATGGCCGCCGCAATCCCCTGCGCCAGGCTGCGATAGGCGGGGCGGGTGATATCATCCTTGCTGAGCGGCCAGTGCGACATGGCCCCAGACTGGGCCAGACCGCGCCGGCTTGTCCAGATTGACAAAATTCCGCGCGCCGGAAACAAGCGGGACATGACCGCATTGCGCCTCGACGACCGCGACATCGCCATCCTCGCCACGCTGAGCCGCGAGGGCCGCATCGCCAAGACCGATCTGGCGGCGCGGGTGAACCTGTCGCCGACCCCCTGCTGGGAGCGGATGAAGCGGCTGGAACAGGCCGGGCTGATCCGCGGCTATCGCGCCGAGATCGACCTGGCCGCCCTGGGGCCGCATGTGCAGGTCTTCGTCATGGTGGAACTGGACAGCCACCGCGCCGAAAGCTTTCAGACCTTCGAGCGGGTGGTGGCGCGGATCGACCAGATCACCGGCTGCTGGGCCATCGGCGGCGGCTATGACTATCTGATGCAGGTCCTGACCAGGGATGTGGCGGCCTTTCAGGACCTGATGGACGGGCTGCTGGAAAGCCGCGCGGGATTGCGGCGCTATTACAGCTATATCGTGACCAAGCCGGTGAAGGATCTGCCGCCGGCCCTGGCCTTGCTGGGTCAGGATTGAAAGGGGCTTCGCCCCTCGCCCCGTTGGGGCTCACCCCAGGATATTTTGATGAAGAAGAAGGGGCGGGAGGAGGAATCCTCTGGCGGGACGGGGCGCTTTGGTGAAATCCCCTGCCCCGTTGCGCCTAACCTCCTGGCAGACAAGGAGGTGCGCGATGCTTGACGATATCTCTGCCCGACTGGCCGAGCGGATCGGTGATCCCGGCCTGTTGCCCGGCTCAGGTGATTTTGCGGGTGACGGCAGGCTGGCGGTTCGCGATCCGGCAACCGGCGCGGTGGTGGCCAAGGTCGCGATCAGTGACAGGGACGGCGCGCGCGCCGCCGTCGATGCCGCGCAGGCGGCATTTCCCGGCTGGTCGGCCATGCTGCCGCAGGACCGCGCCGCGATCCTGCATCGCTGGTACGGGCTGATCCTGGCCGCGAAAGAGGATCTGGCGCGGATCATGGTGGCCGAACAGGGCAAGCCGATCAGCGAGGCGCGGGGCGAGATCGACTATGCCGCGAGCTTCGTGCAGTTCTATGCCGAAGAGGCGTTGCGCCCGAATATCGAGGGTGTCACCAGCCACCTGCCCGATGCCGAGATGGAGTTGTGGCGCGAACCCGTGGGCGTGGCCGCGCTGGTCACGCCGTGGAACTTCCCCTGCGCCATGATCACCCGCAAGGCGGCGGCAGCCCTTGGCGCCGGCTGCAGCGTGGTCATCCACCCCTCGGCCGAGACGCCCTTGTCGGCCCTGGCGCTGGCGGTGCTCGCGCGGCGGGCGGGGTTTCCCGCCGGCGTCGTCAACACCGTGATCGGCGATGCCGCCGGCATCGTCGGCGAATGGACGGCGGATGCGCGGGTGCGCGCGCTGTCCTTCACCGGCTCGACCGAGGTCGGGCGGCTGCTTTATCGCCAGTCGGCAGAAACGGTGAAGCGGCTGGTGATGGAACTGGGCGGGCACGCGCCCTTCATCGTCTTCGAACATGCCGATCTGGATCGCGCCGTTCGCGAAGGTATCAAGGCGAAATTCGCCACTTCGGGGCAGGATTGCCTCGGCGCCAACCGCTTCTACATCCACCGGCCGGTCTATGCCGAATTCTGCGCCCGGTTCGTGGCGGCGGTCGAAAAGCTGACGCTGGGTCCCGGCATGGAGGACCCGGATATCGGGCCACTGATCCATGACCGGCAGATCGACAAGCAGAAGGCGCATGTCGCCGATGCGCTGGCCAAAGGCGCAAGGCTGCTGACCGGCGGTAATGTGGACAAGGCGCGGGGGCCGCTGTTCTTCCGCCCGACCGTGCTGGCGGATGTGCCCGACGAGGCCGCGATCATGCGCGAGGAAACCTTCGGCCCGGTGGCCGCACTGTCGGTCTTTGACGCGGAGGACGAGGTCTATGCCCGCGCCAATGCCAGCGAATACGGGCTGGTGGCCTATGTCCACAGCCTTGACCCGCGCCGCATCTATCGCGCCACCCGCGCCCTGCAATACGGCATGGTGGCAGTGAACCGCACCAAGGTCACCGGCGCGCCGATCCCCTTCGGGGGAATGAAACAGTCGGGGCTGGGGCGCGAGGGCGCGCGCCAGGGCCTCGAGGCGTTCACCGAAATCAAATATGTCTGCCGCGACTGGGGATGAAAGGACGAATACCATGCTGACCAATGACGAGCTTGCGAAATGGGACCGCGAGAATTTCCTTCACCCCTCGACCCATCTGGGCCAGTTCGCCCGCGGCGAGGCCCCGCAGCGGATCGTGACCGGCGGTGAGGGCGTCTTCATCACCGACCGCGACGGCAACCGCCTGCTGGACGGCTTTGCCGGGCTTTACTGCGTGAACGTGGGTTACGGGCGGAAGGAGATCGCCGAGGCCATCGCCGATCAGGCACGCGAACTCAGCTATTACCACGCCTATGCCGGGCATGGCGCGGAGGCGAATATCACCCTGGCGAAGATGGTGATGGACCGCGCGCCCGATCACATGGCCCGGGTCTATTTCGGGCTGGGCGGATCGGATGCGAACGAGACCAACATCAAGCTGGTCTGGTATTACAACAACATCCTCGGCCGGCCGGAAAAGAAGAAGATCATCAGCCGCTGGCGCGGCTATCACGGCTCGGGGCTGATGACCGGGTCGCTGACCGGGCTGGAGCTGTTCCACAGGAAGTTCGACCTGCCGCTGGCGCAGGTGATCCACACCGAGGCGCCCTACTACTATCGCCGCCCCGACCTGAGCCTGAGCGAGGCGGATTTCACCGCCCATTGCGTCGAGAGGCTGGAGGCGCTGATCGCCGCCGAGGGTGCCGGGACCATCGCCGCCTTCATCGGCGAGCCGGTGCTGGGCACGGGCGGGATCGTGCCGCCGCCCGCCGGCTACTGGCCGGCGATCCGGAAGGTGCTGGATCGTCACGACATCCTGCTGATCGCCGATGAGGTGGTGACCGGCTTCGGGCGGCTGGGAGCCATGTTCGGCAGCGATCACTTCGGCATGAGGCCGGATCTGATCACCTGCGCCAAGGGGCTGACCTCGGCCTATGCGCCGCTGTCGGCCTCGATCGTCGGGCAGCGGATGTGGGAGGTGCTGGTCGAGGGCACGGATGAACATGGCGTGCTGGGCCATGGCTGGACCTATTCCGCCCATCCCATCGGCGCGGCGGCCGGCATCGCCAATCTGAAGCTGATCGACGAACTGGGTCTGGTGCGGAATGCCGGCGAGACCGGCGCCTATCTGGTCGCATCGATGCGCGAGGCCGTGGGCGCGCATGCCCATGTCGGCGAGGTGCGCGGCGAGGGGATGCTGTGTGCGGTCGAACTGGTGGCCGAGCGCGAGAACCGGCGCTTCTTCGAGCCGGCCGAGGGCAAGGGCGCCAAGGTGGTGGCGGCGATGCTGAAGCGCGGGGTGATCACCCGGGCGATGCCGCAGGGCGACATCATCGGCTTCGCGCCGCCCCTGTGCCTGAGCCGGGCCGAGGCCGACCAGATCGTGGCGGTGACGAGGGACGCGATTGCCGAGGTACTGGGATAGGCAGCAGCCCCGGGGGCGATTTGCGTCCCGCGATGGCCGGGGGACTTCGCGTCCCCCGGACCCCCTGCGAGGTATTTGGAAAGAGTGCGAGGGGCGACCCTTCCGGATCCCGACACGCAACCCATGCCGGCCCCTGCAGACATGGCAAAAGGCCGCGCCTTTCCGGGCGCGGCCTTGCAAACCGTCGGGATCGGCAGATCCTACTTGATCTTGCCTTCCTTGTATTCGACATGCTGACGCACGACCGGATCGTATTTCCGGACCGTCATCTTTTCAGTCATCGTGCGGGCATTCTTCTTGGTCACGTAGAAGTGACCGGTCCCGGCCGTCGAGTTCAGCCGGATCTTGATGGTCGTCGGCTTCGCCATAGTCGTCGCTCCTGCTTCGGGGCGAGTCGCGGCTGCGAAACCCCGTGGAATTCGTCTGGAACCCGCCTTTTATTCGCGGCGGATGCGAAGTCAACCGCGAATCGCGGAAAACTGCGCCCACGCCATGCGGCTGATGGCAGATATGCATCTGATGCGCGGAGGGCCTGTAAGCCGGATTCTGTCCTCCGGGGTCTCCGGAGGGATGGCCATTCCTCTGGCCCGGCCGTTGCCGGCCGGATCAAGCTGCCTACCCGGACCTGCTGGGGCAAGGCGGCCCTGCGGATCGCTCCGCGCGCGGTCCCTATTCGGCATTGCTCCCGGTGGGGCTTGCCATGCGGGGGCTGTTGCCAGCCCCCCGGTGGGCTCTTACCCCACCGTTTCACCCTTACCCGCAGGCGCGGGCGGTCTGTTCTCTGTGGCGCTTTCCCTGGGGTTGCCCCCGCCGGGCGTTACCCGGCACCGTCGCCTCATGGAGTCCGGACTTTCCTCGACGGCAGATGCCGCCGCGGCCATCCGGCCCTCCGCGCAGCCCCGATATGGCGGCGATCCGGGCGGCGGTCAATGGGGCTGCCGCGCTGGTTGCCGCGCCGGCCCGGAAATCCCCTGCTCAGTCCTCGAGCGGCCGCGGTTCGAGCACCAGAACCGTCGGGCGCCGAGGCAGGCTGGAGGGCGAGACGGTGATCTCGCTGGCGCCGGCGCGCTCGATCAGGAACTGGCCGGACATGCCGGAGAGAAAGCTGCCGAGTCGCGCCTCGGAAAACCAGTGCATCGGCAGGACCAGCGAACTGCGCAGCCGCGACACCACCCGCATCATCGTGCCCAGATCCATCGTGTAGCTGCCATCGACCGGCACCATCAGCACGTCGACCCGGCCGAGTGCGGCATATTGCGCCTCGTTCAGTTCCTGATGCAGATGGCCAAGATGGGCGATGCACAGCCCCGCCGCCTCGAAGACGAAGATGGAGTTGCCGTTTTCCTCGACCGTGCCGAAGCTGCGGATATCGCTGGTGACATTGCGGATCAGCACATCGCCAAGTTCGAGATGGTGGTCGGCGGGCAGGCCGAAGCTGTCGGACCAGCCGCGCAGCACCTGTCCGATCCCCTCGACACCGTCGGTCCAGTGGCTGGAATGGGCGCGGTTCATGGTCGCGACATCGGGCAGGAAGGTCGTGGGGCCAAGATAGCCGTTGTAATCGGTGACGATGCTCAGGCCGTCCCCGGTCCGGATCAGGAACATCGAATGTCCGATATAGCCGATCCGCACCGCGCCGTCCGGCACCGGATCGCGCCAGGTCGCAGGTTGAATGTACTCGATCCCCGGGGCTGCGTCGGCAATGGCGATGCAATGGCTCAGCCGGCGCGACTGCGCCCCGGCCGGGACCGCCATGGCGAGGGACAGAATGGCCAGAAGCAGGCTGGCAAGGACGGCTTTCAGGGGCATCGCCGGCAACCTTTCGGGATCGGCCCAGCATAACCCCGCAGGCGCGCTTTCCCAAAGTCCGGGCGCCGCGCCGGCCTCACTTCCCCGTGAGGCCGGCGGCGGGCTATGTCTGCCGCAAGGCCGCCCGCGCCGCCGCCTCGCTGTCATAGATGGTCTGCCGGCGGCGCGGCTCCAGCGTCTCGCCCAGACGGCGGCGCAGGAAGGCCGAGGTGGAATAGCGCGTCACCTGCCGGTAGAGCCGGCTTTCCAGATCGCCGACCATTTCGGCCCAGTCCTGCTGGATGCGCTCATCGATCCGGAACAGGTCGTAATTGACCACCACATCGACGCGCCGGCCCAGCCCCGACAGTTCCGCTTCGACCCGCTGCCGGACGGCGCGGATATCGGCCAGATCACGGATCGTCATCCGCGACAGGTTCACGAACAGGATATCCTTGCCGGGATCGAAATGGACCCGGCGCGACAGCGGGATCTCCAGCAGGTCGTCGCGTAGGCCCATCGGCGCGTCGGTGAAGATGCGAGCATCCATCCCGGTCGGCAGATCCATCAGCGGCGCGAAGCCCATCAGCGGCAGGATGTCGCGGTCGGGGTCGATGCCGGGCGCGATCTCGACCAGGCGCAGCCCGTCGGGATCCAGCTGCAGCACGCAGCGTTCGGTGACGAACAGCACCGGCCGGCGCAGGCGGCGCGCGCGCGGCCCCGAGAAGGTGATCTGCTGCACCGCCTCGATGAACTTGCGCGCCCGCCCCTCGCTGCGGATCTCCAGCCGCCCCGCGCCCGGGCGCACGTCCAGACCGCCGGCGGTGAAGCTGCCGGCAAAGACCAGCTTGCGGGCGTTCTGGCTGATATTGATGAACCCGCCCGAGCCCGCCAGCCTTGTGCCGAAGCGGCTGACATTGACATTGCCCAGCTGATCCGCCTCGGCCATGCCCAGACAGGCCATGTCGAGGCCGCCGCCGTCATAGAAATCGAACTGCTGGTTCTGGGCGATGATCGCCTCGGTGTTGATGGCGGCGCCGAAATCCAGACCCGAGGCGGGTTGCCCGCCGATCACGCCCGGCTCGGCGGTCAGGGTGACGTGATCCAGCAGCCCTTCCTCGGCGGCGACGGCGGCCACGCCCTCGGGCATGCCGATGCCCAGATTGACCACGCCGCCAATGGGCAACTCAAACGCGCAGCGCCGGGCGATCACCTTGCGGATATCCAGCGACAGCGGCGCCACGCCACCCTCGGGCGCCCGGTAGCGGCCGGTGAAATAGCGGTTGTATTGCGAGGCATAGGTCTGCGGGTGCTGCTCGGGCGGGGCCTCGACCACGGCATCGACCAGCGCTCCGGGGATCTCGACATCGCGGGCGCAGAGGCTGCGGGCGGCGACGATCTGGTCCACCTGCACGATCACCACGCCGCCGGAATTCTTGACCGCCATCGCCTGGGCGAGATTGTCGAGGATCAGCGCCTCGCGCTCCATGGTGATGTTGCCGCGCTCATCCGCGGTCGAGCCGCGCAACAGCGCCACGTCGATCGGCAGGGCGTGGTAGAAAAGGCGTTCGACGCCGGCGATGGTCACCAGTTCGACCAGATCCTCGGCGGCGGCCTCGCTGATCCGGCCGCCGCCCAGTCGCGGATCGACGAAAGTGTCCAGCCCGACATGGGTCAGCGTGCCGGGCTTGCCGGCCGCGATATCGCGATAGAGATGGCTGATCACGCCCTGCGGAAAGTTCCAGCCGGCGATCTCGCCCCGCACGGCGCGGGCGGCAAGCGCCGGGATCAGGCCCCAATGGCCGCCGATCACGCGGCTGACCAGCCCCGGGGCGCAGAGCCGGTCCAGCCCGCGCCCCTTGCCGTCGCCCTGCCCGGCGGCGAAGATCAGGGTCAGGTCGCGCGGATGGCCGGCCTCGGCATGCCGGTCGGCCAGGGCATTCAGAAGGCAGTCGGGGACGCCGGCGCCGACAAAGCCCGAGGTTGTGACGGTATCGCCGCTATGAACCAGAGCCGCGGCATCGCGCGACGAGACGACCTTGTTCGGCATCGGAATCCCCCCTTTGCCCCTGCGGCTTGAAGGAAGATTAGCGCCGGCAGCGTTTCACGCAAGCCGGCCGCTTGGGCTTTGGCCCCGGTCGGGTTACTTGACCCGCACCCAGGTCTGGCTCTTGCACAGCAGGCCGCCGGCGACGCAGCCGGCAAGGCTCAACTGGTTGCCCGAGACGCTGGCCTTGCCCTGATAGACCTTGTTGTTCGCCGGACGCCAGACCTTGCCCTCATAGCTTCCGCCGCCCTTCGGCGCCATGTCGATGACGATCTGGCGGCCAAGGTTGGGCGACTTGTATTCGGCCTTGTCCTTGAAGGTGCGGCTGATGGTGCCGCAGAAGGCGCCGCCGCAGGGCGCGATGGTGACGTGGGCGAAAGATCCCTCGTCGGGCTGGGTCTGCCACAGGCCCTCGATCGGGTCGGCGCCGGCGGCGGTGGCGGCCAGCAGGAATGCGGCGGTGATGGCGAATTTTCTCATGATCCCTCCTCCCTGGGGAATGCGCAGATCACCTTGCGCCGCAGAGCTTTGCCGAGGCAAGGCTGACGTGGGGTCCGACCCTTCCCCTTTGCCCCGCAAAATGCAAAAGGGGGCGCAACGTCACGACTGCGAGTATCCAGATGATCCTTTATCCCGCCATCGACCTGAAGGACGGCAACTGCGTGCGCCTGCTGCGCGGCGACATGGAGGCCGCGACCGTCTTCGGCAGCGACCCCGCCGCCCAGGCCCGCGCCTTTCAAGACTCGGGCGCCGAATGGCTGCATCTCGTGGACCTGAACGGCGCCTTCGCCGGGCATCCGGTCAATGCCGCGGCGGTCGAGGCGATTCTGGCGGCCATCGACATCCCGGCCCAGTTGGGCGGTGGCATCCGCGACATGGCAACCGTCGAGGCATGGCTTGACCGCGGCCTCGCCCGGGTGATCCTGGGCACGGCGGCGGTCGAAAACCCCGATCTGGTGCGCGAGGCGGCGGATGCCTTCCCGGGCCGCATCGCGGTCGGGATCGACGCCCGCAGCGGCAGGGTCGCCACGCGCGGCTGGGCGACCGAAACCAATGTGATGGCGACCGATCTGGCGCGGCGTTGCGAGGATGCCGGGGCGGCGGCGATCATCTATACCGATATCGACCGCGACGGCGCCATGCAGGGGCCGAATATCGCCGCGACCGAGACCCTGGCCCGCGCGGTCAGCATTCCGGTCATCGCCTCTGGCGGGGTGTCGTCCATGGCCGACCTGACGGCTCTGGCCCGCACCGGGGTCATCGCCGGCGCCATCTCGGGTCGCGCCCTCTATGATGGCGCGCTGGATCTGGCCGAGGCGCTGGCGGCGCTGAACAGCTAGCCGCGGGCGCCCCGACCGATGGGCCGATTGCTTCGGCCCGGCGGCGCGGCTTACTTGGCCGGCACGAAAGCGGCAAGATTGGCGAAAGCCCTGGCGGTGGCTTCGCCACCCGTGCTGTGGGCATTGGGGGCGACCTGCGTCGCAGCGTCATTATGGCCCGCAAGTGCAGCCAAGCCGGTGGTCAGAGCCTCGATTCCGGTAACAACGGCGTCCGGGCGGTTCTGGCAGTCAGCGTGGTGGGTCATTTCTCATTCCTTCGGATAAAACAGTAGCTTCGCGCGCTTGCCCATGAGATATGCTGCGGGCGCTAACACGACCAGAGGCCCGGACAGCAAAGGCGGTATGCCCCCCACGCAACACTCGGGGGGTCGCAATCCGCGTTCGGTTCCCCATGCAAGCTCTGGCCGTTGCGGGCTTTTCGATCTAGAACGCCCCGACCCGAGGAAAAAGGCCACCCTGCCATGCTGAAGACCCGGATCATTCCCTGCCTCGACGTGGCCGATGGCCGCGTCGTCAAGGGCGTCAATTTCGTCGATCTGATCGATGCCGGCGATCCGGTCGAGGCGGCGCGGGCCTATGACAAGGCCGGCGCGGACGAGATCTGCTTTCTCGACATCCACGCCACGCACGAGAACCGCGGCACCATGTTCGATCTGGTCACCCGCACGGCCGAGCAGTGCTTCGTGCCGCTGACCGTCGGCGGCGGGGTGCGCAGCCACGAGGATGTGCGCGCCCTGCTGCTGGCCGGCGCCGACAAGGTCAGCTTCAACTCGGCCGCCGTGGCCGACCCCGATGTGGTGGCCGGGGCCGCAGACCGCTTCGGCAGCCAGTGCATCGTCTGCGCCATCGACGCCAAGACCGTCGCCCCCGGCCGGTGGGAGATCTTCACCCATGGCGGGCGCCGGTCCACCGGCATCGACGCGGTGGAATTCGCCCGCACCGTCGAGGCGAAGGGGGCGGGAGAGATCCTGCTGACCAGCATGGACCGCGACGGCACCCGCGCCGGCTTCAACCTGCCCCTGACCCGCGCCATCGCCGATGCGGTGGGCATCCCGGTCATCGCCTCGGGCGGGGTCGGCACGCTGGATCATCTGGTCGAGGGCGTGACCGAAGGCCATGCCAGCGCCGTTCTGGCCGCCTCGATCTTCCATTTCGGCACCTTCACCATCGCCGAGGCCAAGGCCCATATGGCCGCCGCCGGCATCCCGATGAGGCTGACATGAGCGCGCTTGAACGGCTTGCCGCCACCATCGAGGCCCGCAAGGCCGCCGATCCCGACAGCAGCTGGACCGCGAAACTGCTGGCCAAGGGCCCCGAGAAATGCGCCGAGAAATTCGGCGAAGAGGCCGTCGAGGCGATCATCGAGGCGGTGAAGGGCGACCGCGAGAAACTGGTCTCGGAAGCGGCCGACGTGATCTTTCACCTGCTGGTCATGCTGGCCGCGCGGGATGTCACGCTGCAGGATGTGGCGACCGAACTGGCGCGGCGCGAGGGGATTTCGGGCCTCGCCGAAAAGGCCGCACGACCGGCACCCCGCTGATCAAGACCCAGCCGCCTGCCGCGCCGTCCAGACTGTCAATACACTTTCCCTTGGGTTGTCCTCCGCGCTATAAGCGGCACAACGGCCCCGCCACAGAACGCGGCCGATTTAATGGAACAAGCCAGAGGACGGCATGAGCAAGGATTCCGAAGACGGCAAGCATCACGAGGGCGACGTGGCCTTCATCCGGTCTCTGGCCGAATTGCTGAACGCCAGCGAGCTGAGCGAAATTTCGGTCAAGCGCGACTATGGCGAACATGACCGCCTGACGGTCAGCCTGTCCAAGCATGGCAAGCAGATCGCCGTCGCCGCCCCGGTCGCGCCGGCTGTCATGGCCGCCCCTGCGGCCGCGCACGCCCCGGCCGCCACCGCGCCCGCCGCCGCCGGCGACGACCCCGCCAGCCTGCCCGGCGCCGTGACCTCGCCGATGGTCGGCACGGCCTATCTGTCGCCCGAACCCGGCGCCGCGCCCTTCGTGCAGATCGGCCAGAGCGTCGCCGAGGGTGACACGCTTCTGATCGTCGAGGCGATGAAGACCATGAACCACATCCCCGCCCCGCGCGCGGGCACCGTCAGGCGCATCCTCGTGGATGACGGCACCCCGGTCGAGTTCGGCGCCCCCCTGATGGTCGTCGAGTGAGGCGGCCATGTTCGACAAGATCCTGATCGCCAATCGCGGCGAGATCGCCCTGCGCGTGATCCGTGCCTGCCGCGAGATGGGAATCGCGTCGGTCGCGGTCCATTCGACCGCCGATTCGGATGCGATGCATGTGCGCATGGCCGATGAATCGGTCTGCATCGGCCCTGCCCCCTCGGCCGCAAGCTACCTGTCGATGCCCGCCATCATCTCGGCCTGCGAGATCACCGGCGCGCAGGCGATCCATCCCGGCTATGGCTTCCTGTCCGAGAACGCGCAATTCGTTCAGATGCTGGAAGACCACGGCATCACCTTCATCGGCCCGCGCGCCGAACATATCCGCATCATGGGCGACAAGATCACCGCCAAGGACACGATGAAGGCGCTTGGCGTGCCCTGCGTGCCCGGCAGCGCGGGCGGCGTCGACGATGTCGAGACGGCGAAGACGGTCGCGGCCGAGATCGGTTACCCGGTCATCATCAAGGCCACGGCCGGCGGCGGCGGGCGCGGCATGAAGGTCGCGCTGGACGAGAACGGGTTGGAGGTCGCCTTCCGCACCGCCCGGGCCGAGGCCAAGGCCGCCTTCGGCAATCCCGATGTCTATATCGAGAAATACCTGCAGAAGCCGCGCCATATCGAGGTTCAGGTCTTCGGCGACGGCAAGGGTCGCGCCGTGCATCTGGGCGAACGCGACTGTTCGCTGCAGCGCCGCCACCAGAAGGTTCTGGAAGAGGCGCCGGGCCCCGTGATCACCCCCGAGCAGCGCGACGAGATCGGCCGCATCTGCGCCGAGGCCGTGGCCCGGATCGAATATGCCGGCGCCGGCACCATCGAGTTCCTGTTCGAGGACGGCGAGTTCTATTTCATCGAGATGAACACCCGCCTGCAGGTCGAACATCCCGTCACCGAGGCGATCTTCGGCGTCGATCTGGTGCGCCAGCAGATCCTGGTCGCCGCCGGCGAGGAGATGGAATTCGAGCAGGACCGGCTCAGCATCCGCGGCCATGCCATCGAGGTGCGCATCAATGCCGAGAAGGTGCCGGGTTTCAGCCCCTGCCCCGGCCGCATCAGCCAGTATCACGCGCCCGGCGGTCTGGGCGTGCGGGTCGATTCGGCGCTTTACGACGGCTATTCCATCCCGCCCTATTACGACAGCCTGATCGGCAAGCTGATCGTCCATGGCCGCGACCGGCGCGAGGCGCTGGCCCGGCTGGACCGCGCATTGGGCGAATTGATCGTGGACGGGGTCGATACCACCGTGCCGCTGTTCAGCGCCCTGCTGGCCGAGCCGGACATCCAGACCGGCAACTATTCGATCCACTGGCTCGAACGCTGGCTCGAGCAGAAATTCGGCTGACCGGCCGCCGATGCTGAGCGCCTCGCAATTGCTTGCGGGCTATGCCCGCGGCGTCTTTCCCATGGCCGAAAGCGCCGGCGATCCGCGGCTGTTCTGGTTCGATCCGCCACGGCGCGGGGTGATCCCGGTGGGCGGGGTCCATGCCTCGCGATCGCTGCTGCGCGAGTTGCGGCGCGGCGGCTGGTCGGCGCGGCGGGACGGGAATTTCGACGCGGTCGTGGCGGCCTGCGCCGATCGCGACGTGACCTGGATCAACGCCCCGCTGGCGCGGCTCTATTCCGACCTGCACCGCACCGGCCACGCCCATGCCATCACCGTCCTCTACGAGGGGGATTTCGCGGGCGGATTGTTCGGCGTCACCCTGGGATCGGCCTTCTTCGGGGAATCGATGGTCTCGATGCGCCCGAACGGCTCCAAGATGGCGCTGCTCTGGACCTCGTCGCATCTGGCACGATGCGGCTTTACGCTCTTCGACACGCAGTTCCTGACACCGCATCTGGCGCGGATGGGCGGGATCGAGATTCCACGGGACCGCTATCACGAGGGTCTGGCCCGGGCGCTGCGCCTGAAGGCCGATTTCCGCGCCGCAGAACTGCCCGACGCCGATCAGCTCTGGCAGGAAATCACCCAGACGTCGTAGCGCGCATCATCCAGCGCCGACAATGCGGGCGAACTGGCAATCATCCAGCCGCTGAACAGGGTGACGTTCTGCGACAGATCGGTGACGGTCAGTTGCGCGAAGGCGTCCGAACTGGGATTCCCGGCCGGATAGCGACACTCGCCCAGGCGCACCTCCAGCCGGCCATAGCGGACCGCCTCGCCGACCCCAAGGCGGATATCGGAGGTGCGGCCCGAAATCTTGTCCAGCCCGCGCAGCAATGCACCATCGGCGCGCGCCACCTCCTGCGCCGCGGCGGGAAGGGCAAGGGCTAACGCAAGCGCGGCGGAAAGCATCCGGATCATGGCTAGCCTTCACCGTCCTGCGCCTGGCTGTCGACGAATTTCATCATCAGCTGGATCAGGCTGACCGCGCCCTGCACCTCCTCGATCTCGTCTCCGGGTGCAAGGTTTTCGAGGCTGCCGCCCGGCTGGATCTGGATATAGGCGCCGCCCAGCAGGCCATCCGACTGGATGATCGCGGCGCTGTCGGCAGGCAATACCACATCGTCGGGGATGCTCAGGGTCGCATCGGCCATATAGGTCTGCGGATTAAGCCCGACCCCGGTCACCCGCCCGACCTTGACCCCCGCCAGCCGCACCTCGGTGCCGATCTCGACACCATCGACATCGGGGAATGACGCCGTCAGCTCATAGCCGCCCCGCCCGGGCAGATCACCGCCCGTCGCCCAGATCAGAAACCCGGCGGCAACGGCCAGAACCATGCCACCGGCGATCAGTTCGGCCCGATGCTCGGCACCAGCGGTCATCTATTCGGGCTGCCACGCGTCATAATCGCGCCGGACGGCGGGTTCGGCCCGGTAGAGCGAGCCATCAGGGTGATAGGCCGCGGGCGAGCCGGTCAGGTTCGGCCGATGCGGCTTTTCCCAGGTCCTGTGCGCCAGCGGAACCTCGGTCGGCGGTTCGTCCCAGGTATGGTGCAGCCAGCCATGCCATTCCGGGCTGATCTTGCTGGCCTCGGCCTCGCCCTTGTAGATGACCCAGCGGCGCTTGCCGTCCTTGGTCTGATAGAAGACGTTGCCCTGCTCGTCCTCTCCGACTTTCCTGCCGTTCCGCCAGGTCCAGACCTGCGTGTTGATGGTCTGGCTGTTCCACCAGGTCAGGACACGAAGCAGCGTGGATTTGACGGACATCGGCACGGACCTCATTCTTCCGGTTCGCTCGAGATATGGCGCAGTTTGTCCCTGACGTCCAGCCTTCGCGGTGAGGCGTCTCGCCGCGCAGTTCCTCGGAACGACCGGCCGCCAGGGCCGATCCCGTCCGGGCGGAAACACCGGCCAAAAGCCCGGCCCGGACAGGCCGCGCGTCCGCCGGGTCCTTGGCCAATCAGCCGGCCGAGGCGCTTTCCTTCTTCTGATCGGCATGGATCAGCAGGGGCGTGACGGCCGCGTTCTCGACCGCGTCCTCGTTGACCACCACCTCCTCGACGCTGTCGAGGCCCGGCAGTTCGAACATGGTATCCAGCAGGATATCCTCCATGATCGAGCGCAGCCCGCGGGCGCCGGTCTTGCGCTTGATCGCGCGCCGGGCGATGGCGTCCAGCGCGTCCTCGGTGAAGGTCAGTTGCACCCCTTCCAGATCGAACAGCCGCTGATACTGCTTGACCAGCGCGTTCTTCGGCTTGGTCAGGATGGTGATCAGCGCCTCCTCGTCCAGATCGGTCAGCGTGGCGATCACCGGCAGGCGGCCGACGAATTCCGGGATCAGGCCGAATTTCAGCAGATCCTCGGGTTCCAGCTCCTTGAACAGCTCGCCCACGCCGCGGTCGTCGTTTTCCTTGACTTCGGCGCCGAAGCCCATCGCCGTGCCCTTGTTGCGCTGCGAGATGATCCGCTCGAGCCCGGCGAAGGCGCCGCCGCAGATGAACAGGATATTGGTCGTGTCCACCTGCAGGAATTCCTGCTGCGGATGCTTGCGCCCGCCCTGCGGCGGCACCGAGGCGACCGTGCCCTCCATGATCTTCAAGAGCGCCTGCTGAACGCCCTCGCCCGAGACATCGCGGGTGATCGAGGGATTGTCCGACTTGCGCGTGATCTTGTCGACTTCGTCGATATAGACGATGCCGCGCTGCGCCCGCTCGACATTGTATTCGCTGGCCTGCAGCAGCTTCAGGATGATGTTCTCGACATCCTCGCCGACATAGCCGGCCTCGGTCAGCGTGGTCGCATCGGCCATGGTGAAGGGCACATCGAGGATCCGCGCCAGCGTCTGCGCCAGCAGCGTCTTGCCGCAGCCGGTCGGGCCGATCAGCAGGATGTTCGACTTGGCCAGCTCGATATCCGATTTCGAGCCGTGGTTCAGCCGCTTGTAATGGTTGTGCACCGCGACCGACAGCACCCGCTTGGCATGTTCCTGCCCGATCACGTAATCGTCCAGGACCGCGCAGATTTCCTTCGGCGTCGGCACCCCGTCGCCGGATTTCAGCCCCGAGGTCTTGGTCTCCTCGCGGATGATGTCCATGCACAGCTCGACGCATTCGTCGCAGATGAACACGGTCGGCCCCGCGATCAGCTTGCGCACCTCATGCTGGCTCTTGCCGCAGAAGCTGCAATAGAGCGTGTTCTTGCCGTCACCGCCGGACTGGTTCGCCATCGTCCACTTCCTTCGTTGCCGCCTGCCCCTTGGCCCGACGGGCGGCCGCGGGTCCGTCCCCGCCCACCGCTTTTGCCATCGCCGCGGCGGCCATCCCGGCCGCCACGATCGCTTCGCGCCATGTTAGGAGCGACATGCCGTCGTCACAATCCCCAACCGGCCTATTTCTTATCGGGCTCGGCCTTGCCCCGCGGCACAAGCACCTCGTCGATCAGGCCCCATTCCTTCGCCTCTTCCGGCGACATGAACCGGTCCCGTTCCAGTGCCTCCTCGACCTCTTCCAGCGTCCTGCCGGTATGGGCCACGTAAATCTCGTTCAGGCGGCGCTTCAGCTTTTCGGTCTCGCGGGCGTGGATCAGGATATCGGTCGCCTGCCCCCGGAAGCCGCCCGAGGGCTGGTGCACCATCACCCGGCTGTTGGGCAGCGAATGGCGCAGGCCCGGCTCGCCCGCGGCCAGCAGAAGCGAGCCCATCGAGGCGGCCTGCCCGACCACCAGCGTCGAGACGCGCGGGCGGATATACTGCATCGTGTCATAGATCGACAGGCCCGAGGTCACCACGCCGCCGGGGCTGTTGATGTACATGCTGATATCCTTGGTCGGGTTCTCCGCCTCAAGGAACAGCAATTGCGCGCAGATCAGCGTCGACATGCCGTCATGGACCGGCCCCGAGACGAAGATGATGCGCTCCTTCAGCAACCGCGAGAAGATGTCATAGGCACGTTCCCCGCGCGAGGTCTGCTCGACCACCATGGGAACAAGGGTGTTCATGTAGAATTCTGCCGGATCGCTCATCGTCTTTCCTTGCCTCAAATATCCCTGTTCCCGCGATTCGTCCGGGCTTGAATCCCTGTCTTAGTCGCGAAAGGTTGACAGAGTCTTAGTAACCGGCAAGGTCCGCCGCAAGGTATGGATCGCAAAACGGCCAGAGGCATCCCGGCCGTGATGACGCAGGAGGCAGATGTGAAGCTGATCGTGGGGTTGGGAAATCCGGGCGCGAAATACACCGCCAACCGCCACAATATCGGCTTCATGGCGGTGGACCGGATCGCCGCCGATCACGGTTTAGGCCCGTGGAAGGCGCGGTTTCAGGGGCTTGCGGCCGAGGGGCGCCTGGGCGAGGCCCGGGTGACGCTGCTGAAGCCGCAGGGTTTCATGAACCTCTCGGGCCAGGCCGTGGGCGAGGCCATGCGTTATCTGAAACTGGCGCCCGAAGACGTGACCGTGCTGCATGACGAACTGGATCTGGCGCCCGGGAAATGCCGCGTGAAGCGCGGCGGCGGTCATGCCGGGCATAACGGGCTGCGCTCGATCCATCAGCATATCGGCGCCGAATACGACCGGGTGCGGCTGGGGATCGGCCATCCCGGCCACAAGGACCGGGTCGCGGGCTATGTGCTGTCGGATTTCGCCAAGGCCGATCAGGACTGGCTTGACGACCTGTTGCGCGGAGTTTCCGACGGCGCAGCGGCGCTGGCCTCGGGCGATCACGGCCGGTTCCAGAACGCCGTCGCCGCGCGCACCGCGCCCGCCCGCAGCGGCACCGGCGACCGGCCGCCCGAGGCGCGGCCGGCACAGTCCAAACCTGATCCAAAACCGAAGCCCGGCAAGGCAGGCCCCGACACGCCGCCGCAACCCGCCAGTCTCGCCGACCGGCTGCGTGCCCTGACCGAGCGCTTCAAATGAGCGAGGCGCGGGTCCGCGCGGCCTTTCTCGATCAGGCCAAGGCCTGCCGGGCGCTTGGCTCGCCCTTCACCGCCGATCTGTGCGCTTCGCTGGCGGATGATCTCAAGGCCGGTCAGGGCGCGGTTGCCGCGAAGGTTCTGGGCTGGACCGGCGATCCGTCCGCGCGGGCGGATTCGGTGCCGCTGCGCCTGTGCGGCGGCCTGCATGCGCTGGTCCTGACCGGCGCCGACGCCGCCTTGACCGAAAGCTATCACGCGAGGCAGGTCGACCGCGCGGCGATCCTCGCGGCACTGGTCGCGCATGAGGCGATGCTGATGGGCTGGCTGGACAGCCCGCCGCAGACCAACGAGGTCGCGCGTTCGGCCGCGATCATCGCCGCGGCGCGATTCGCATCCGGCCTGTCGCCGCTGCCGATCAGGGCGCTTGAACTGGGGGCCTCGGCCGGGCTGAACCTGAATTTCCATCGCTATCACCTGCAGGCGCAGGACCGGCCGCCCCCCGCGCCCTCACACCATCAGCCCGAGGGCCGGGCGGACGGGCAGGCGGTGGTGCTGACCCCGCACTGGCAAGGAGAGGTGCCGGGCGGAACGCTGCGCGTGGCTTCGGCCGAAGGGGTCGATCTGCGGCCGCTGGATGCGCGGCGGGACGGGCTGCGGCTGATGGCCTATTGCTGGGCCGATCAGGACCTGCGGCTGGCGCGGCTGCGGGCGGCGCTGGAACTGGCGCGGGATTATCCGCCGCAGGTCGCGGCGGGCGATGCCGGCGACTGGCTGGCCGAAAGGCTGGCGCAGCCCGCGCCGGGGCGGCTGACGCTGGTCTATCACACGATCGCGGCGCAGTATTTCCCGCCGGCGACACAGGCTGCATGCGAGGCCGCCCTGGCGCGGGCGGGGGCGGCGGCCTCGCCGGATGCGGCGCTGGCCCATTTCGCCATGGAGGCGGATGGCGGCGACGGCGCGGCCCTGACCCTGCGCGTCTGGGACGGATCGCCGCGAGGCTGGCGGCTGGGCCGGGCCGATTTCCACGGCCGCTGGATCCGCTGGGCGCCCGTTCCGAACTGAGGGCTTGGCGGCGGGCCGGGCAACGGCTAGCCTTGAGAAAGAACCGGGAGGGCCGGATGGAGCCATCCGTGAACGTGCTTGGCGGGCGGCTTGAGCCCTGCTCGAAGGACCCGATAACCGGGTTCTATCGCAATGGCTGCTGCGATACCGGGCCGGAGGACGGCGGCAGCCACACCGTCTGCGTGATCGTCACGGCCGAATTCCTCGCCATGTCGGCCTATCTGGGCAATGATCTGACGACGCCACGGCCCGAATTCCTGTTTCCGGGGCTGAAACCCGGGGATCGCTGGTGCCTTTGCGCGGCGCGCTTTCTGCAGGCGGCACAGGAATATGCCGCCCCTCGGGTCGTGCTGGAGGCGACCCATGCCCGGGCCCTGTCCATCGTGCCGCTGGAACTGCTGCGCGCCCATGCCGTGACCGATCCGCAGGGCTAGCCGGCCCGATCGGCCCTACCGTCGCGCCGCGATCCCCGCTAGTCTCAGGGCATGGACACGAGCCCGCATCCCGCCCCCTGCCCCGAACTGCCGAAGCCGCGCAGCTTCTGGCAGCGCATCGCCGACCGGCTGGCGGCGTTGCTGGGCCGTGCGCCTGCGGCGACGCCGCCGGAACGCTCGGTCGCCTTCACCATCGCGGTGATCGCGCTCGGGGCCAAGCTGGCCAAGGCCGATGGCACCGTCGCCCGGGCCGAGGTCGCGGCCTTCCGCCGGCTGTTCATCATCCCGCGCTCCGAGGAAAAGAACGCCGCGCGGGTCTTCGATCTGGCCCGGCAGGACGTTGCCGGCTTCGATTCCTGGGCGCGCCGGATCGCGGCGATGTTTCCCTCCGGCGATCCGGTGCTGGGCGACGTGCTGGAGGGGCTGTGCATCATCGCCGTTGCCGATGGCAGGATGCACGAGGCCGAGATCATCTTCATCGACGAGGTCGGACGCATCTTCGGCATGCCGCCCGCCCGCATCGCCGCGATCCGCGCCCGGCACGATCCGGCCGCCGGCTGCCCGCCCTGCGAGGTGCTGGGGATCGAGGCCGACACGCCGCTGGCCGACGCCCGCAAGCGCTGGCGCGAGCTGATCCGCGAGGCCCATCCCGACCGCGCCATCGCCCGCGGCCTGCCGCCCGAGGCCGTGCGCCTGGCCGAGGCACGCACCCGCAGCCTGAACGAGGCGTGGGAACGGTTCCGGGCCATGCATCAGGGGCCCGACCCGAAGCCGGCCAGCCCTGCCTGACGCCAAGGCCCCGCCGTCATCGGCCCGGTTGCAGGGGCCGAACTGGCTTGCGCCATGGCCCGCAAGACCCCATCTTCGGGCCATGACCTGTCGCACCCTTGCCCTGACCGCCTGTATCCTCGCCCTGCCCCTCGGCGCGGCGCCGGTTCAGGCGCAGACCGAATATGAACCGCCGCTGGCCGAGGACATCCCCGAGGCCGAAGACGGGCTGAGCCTGATCGAACGCGGCATCGGCGCCTTCATGGAGGAATTCTGGCAGGATGTCGGCCCCGACCTGAACCAGTTGGGCGAAAGCATGTCATCCTCGCTGTCGCGCATGACCCCGGTTCTCGAGGATCTGTCGGCGCTGATCGACGATCTGGGCAATTACCAGGCGCCCGAGCGGCTGGAAGGCGGCGATATCATCATCCGCCGCAAGCCCGGAGCACCACCCCCGCCGGTGATCGGCGAGGGGCTGCGCGACGCCCCGGCACCGGATGGCGACGGATTACCCGCCATCCCGCGCGATCCCTATGCGCCCGAGGTCGAGCTTTGATCCGGCGCCTCGGCGGCAATCGGGTTCACATCCCCGATCAGGCGCCGATGGCGGCGCGATTCGGCCACCGCCTCCTCGAAAAGTGAGATGCCCTTGCCCTCCAGCGCCGGGATCAGCCGCAGGAAGGCCTCGGCCGTGGCCACGGTGTCGCCCATCGCGGTGTGACGGTCCTCGGGCGGGATGGTGATCCCCAGCCGCTCGGTCAGCGCGTCCAGCGTATGCGGCACCGACTGCCCCCAGACCATCGCCGACAGCAGCACCGTGTCCAGCACGCGATTGTCGAAATGCGCCCCGGTCTCGGGCGCGGCATTGCGCAGAAGCCCCATGTCGAAGGGCGCGTTATGGGCGATCAGCACCGCGTCCTCGGTAAAGTGGTGGAAGGCGGTCAGCGCGGCGGTCATGTCGGGGGCATCCGCCACCATGGCGTCAGAGATATGGTGGATCTCGGTCGTGCCGGGCGGGATCGGGCGGCCCGGATTGACCAGCGTCTCGAAGCGTTCGCCGGTCAGGCGGCCACGGGCGATGCGAACCCCGGCAATCTGGACGATGCGATCCTCGGTCGGCGACAGGCCGGTGGTTTCGGTGTCGAAGACGACGCAGGTCAGATCCGCCAGCCGCGACGAGGCCGCGCCGCGGCTGGCCAGCGCGAAATCATAGGTCAGCCCTGCTGCGTCCGACTGGCCCGGCGCCAGCCGCAAGGGCAGGATCAGCCGGGCCGTGCCGTTCCGGGCCTCGGGCCAGATGCCGCTGCCATGCGTGGCCAGGATATCGGCGCCGGACTGGTCGGGCTGGCCGGCATCGGGGGGCTGCGACAGCCAGCCCTCCAGCCGGTCCATCGACACCGCCCCGCCCTGCCATTCCAGCAGCAGATGCGCCTCGCCCGGCTCGTCCAGCCCGACCCGCAGGGCGGGGGCCAGCCCATCCCCGCGCAGTTGCCCGTCCAGATGCCGCAGCAGCGCGTTCATCGGCCCGGCCTCGGCCAGCACCGAGAGGCGCGGCAGGTCGCCGGCATGGTCCATCCCGGTGGCCAGTTCGGCCATCGTGGCGCGCCCGGCCGGCGCATCCTCGGCCATGATCTCGGACAGCCGCCGCATGGCCGCGGCCAGCCCCTGCCCTTCGTCGCGGATCGCCTGCGCCAGCGCCGGCGGCATCGGCCCCTCCAGCGCGTCCAGCATCGGCACCAGCGTCGCGGCATGGCGGCGCAACGATTCCAGCACATCGCGCGGCGCCGGCCGTTCGCGGGCCCGGTCGCGCAGGATCAGCAGGGTGCCGCCGTCGATCCGGCGCATGCGCCCGGCCAGCCGCTCGCCCTCGGAAGTCAGGCAGATCAGGTCGGTCGCCTCGACGCCGGTTTCCAGCCGGGCGGCGGCGGCTTCCAGCGCGCCCGGCACGATGTGACGTTCCAGCGGCCGGTCCAGCCCGAGGCCCGGCAGCAGCCGCGCTGCCGAGGCATTGTAGAACACCACCCGGCCCTTGGCATCGGTCATCACCGCGCCGGCGCCGAAATCGGCGAGAATCGATTCCAGCGTCGCCTTTTCGCGGGCCAGATCGGCGGCATGTTCCTGCACCGCCTCGGCCAGCGCCTCGGCCGAGCGGGCGCGCGCCTCGGCGGCGTCGCGGGCGGCCGGGCCGAGATCGGCCAGATAGCGGGATTCGCCAGGATCGGGCGCCTGCCCGGTGCGCAGCCCGCCGGCCAATGCCTCGATGGGGCGCGCGACGTTGCGGTCGAACAGGAACCAGACGCCGGTGACCAGCCCCAGCGTGCCGAACCCGGCGATCAGCCCGGCCTGCAGCATCGGGTCCAGCCATGTTTCAGCGCCAAGGCCGCTGGCCGCCAGCCGTCGCGCCTCGACCCACAGCCCCAGCCCGATCATGGCCAGCACCGCCGCCGCCAGCCCGGCAAAGATCAGCAGGACGCGCAGCCGCAGCGGCAGGCCGGTCAGCATGGCTTCTCCAGCAGCCGCGCCATCTCGCTGCGAAGTTCGGACAGTTCGAACGGCTTGGCGATAAAGCCGTCGGCGCCAAGCGCCAGCCCCTTGCGCCGTTCCACGACCGAGCCGCGCGCGGTCATCATCAGCACCCGGACATCGGCCAGCGACGGATCGGCGCGCACGTCCTGCACGATCTGGTAGCCCGAGACATCGGGCAGCATCACGTCCAGCAGCACCAGATCGGGACGGGTCTCGCGGATACGCGCCACCGCGCCCGCCCCGGTCGCCATGCGGTCATGGCGATGGCCTTCGCGCGTCAGCAGGAAATCCAGCGCGACGGCAATATTGTCCTCATCCTCGATCACCAGAATTTCGGCCATTGTCTCCCTCCCCCTGACAGACGGCGGCATAGGCCGGATCCTCCGGCCCCGCCTCCGTCCATTCGCCGCGCGCCGGGCGGATCATCCCCCGGCCGCAGTCGAATTCCTGCGGCACGACCAGCGTCTGGTCGCGCCGCTCGACCAGCATGATCTGCGCCTGGCGCACCGCGCCCTCGCCGGCGCTGATCGTCGCCGGATCAAGTGCCGCGAAACGCACCTCAACCGGCACCAGATAGGTCCAGGGTGCCCAGGGCTGGCTGTCGCGTCCGACCAGCAGCACCTGGGCATCGGCGGGCAGCCTCCCCACTGCCCGCCCGAACCAAGCGTAATCGTTCCAGACCGAATAGCCGATCATCGCCAGCCCGATCCCCGCCGGCAGCAGCCAGCGCGGCAGGTCCAGCCCGGCCTTGCGCAGCGCATGCAGCCCGGCATAGAGCAGCGCCGCCATGCCGATCCCGACCGCGATCACCCCCAGAAGTTCGACACCCACACCCGTCATCCCAGCATCCCCTTGCCATGTCCCACGGCCGATTGCATGCCGCGTACCACCACGAAGGCGTCGCGCAGGTGGCTGCGCTCGAAATCCGGCAGATCGGCGGGGGAAAGATAATTGTCGGGCTTGCGGCCCGCGCGGATCAGTTGCGCCTGACTGTCCAGCCGCATGGTCTGGATCAGGTCATAGGCGGCGATCAGGTCGCGCGCGCCACCGGCCGAGATGACGCCCTTCGCCTCGGCCTCCTCCAGCCGGCTGCGGGTGTTCACCGGCACCAGCCGCCCCTGCAGCGCATAGACGCGGGCCAGATCGGTGACCGGCACGACCCCGTTATGCTTCATGTCGATATGATGGCGATGCTCGCCCGAGCGGATCGTGGCAAAGCCGCCGATCAGCCCCAGAGGCGGGCGGTGCTTCAGCGAGTTCGAGACCATATGGGCCACGAAGATCGAGTTCTTGGCCGCCATCTGCAGGGTGTCGCGCTGCAGATCCTCCAGCAGCCCGGCATCGCCGCCGATGGCGCGCAGGTCGAACATGACCGAGGCCAGCATCTGCGCCTCGGGGCTGGGGTGGTCGATCCAGTCGCGGAAATAGCCGCGCCAGACCTCGCGCGGCTGGCGCCAGCGCGGGTTGGTGGCCATCATGTCGCCGGGGCAATAGACATAGCCGCATTCGTTCAGCCCGTCGCTGACAAGGCGGGCCATCTCTTCGAAATAGGGATGTTTCGGATCGGTGCCCTCGGCCAGGATCAGGCAGTTGTCCTGATCGCTGACCCCGGTCTGTTCCTGCCGGCCCTGACTGCCGCAGGCCGCCCAGAGCCAGGCGGCGGGCGCCGGACCCAGCTTCGCCACCGCCATGTCCAGAAGCCGCCGCGTGACGGCGTCAGCGATGTCGGTGATCATCCGGGTGATCACCTCGTGGCGCTGATGGCCGCGCACCAGATGCAGCAGCAGTTCGGGGATCCGCGCCGTCGTCTGGGCCATCTCGGCCACGGTCTCGGCCATGGCCGCGTCCCGGATCAGGGCCGAGGCGCTGACCGCCTGCACCCGCGTCAGGTCGGTCTGGCTGATCATGCCGACGAAACGCCCCTCATCGACCACCGGCAGGTGCCCGACCCGGCGTTCCAGCATGATGTTCAGCACGTCATAGCCGAGCGCCGAGGGCGGCAGGGTGATCGGGTCGGCGGTCATCACCGCGCGCACCGGGTGGCGCATGTCGCGGCCCTCGGCCACGACCCGGTTCGACATGTCGCGGATGGTGACCAGCCCGATCAGGCGCTCGCCCTCGGTGATGCCGAGGCTGCTGACGCGGGCATCGCGCATCAGCCGCGCCGCCTCGATGATCGGCGTGTCGGGGCCGCAGCTTTGCGGGTTGCGATGCAGCAGGTCGCCGACCTTCAGCATGGCGATCTCGGTGCCGCGATCGACCGGGCCGCGGCCGCGATCGAAGAAGCGCGCGACGGCGCTATGGTTCTGGATCAGCCGCACCACCTCGGATCGCGGCAGCATCAGCACCACCGAGTCCTCGTCCGTCGCGGCCGAGGTGACCGCCACCCCGTCGCGCAGCAGGCCGCGTTCGCCGAACGAATTGCGCGGTCCCAGTTCCGAGACGGAATCGCCGTTGCGGTCGGTGACGCGGATGCGGCCGCGCTCGATCAGGAAGATGCCGGGCAAGAGGTCGCCGGCATGATAGATCTCGGTGCCGGCGGGATAGGTCCTGCGGCTGAAGGAGCTGGCGACGCGCGCCAGTTCGTCCCGCGACAGGCTGTCATAGGGGTGGACCGTGGCAATGAAATCGGCGGTCTCGGACATCCCTGACATTCCCCCGGATTGCGAAAGGTGCCGCGCCCCGGCAGGGGGCGCGGCGCTATTTTGTGTCAGTGGGCGACGGCGTCGCCGGCACCGCGCGGAACGCGGATCGATTCGACCAGTTCCTGCACCTCGACCGGCGGCTCTTCGGTCGCGTTCGACACCACATAGGCGACACCGAAGTTGATCAGCGCGCCGACCACCCCGAAGGAGGCGGGCGAGATGCCGAACAGCCAGTTCGCAGCCGTGTCGGCCAGCAGGTTGGTATCGGCGATGAAGAACCAGCCCTTGTAGGTGAAGATATAGACCAGCGTCGAGATGATGCCGGCCAGCATCCCCCAGATCGCGCCCTGCTTGTTGATGCGCTTCGAGAAGATGCCCATCATCAGAACCGGGAAGATCGAGGATGCGGCAAGGCCGAAGGCCAGCGCCACGGTCTGCGCCGCAAAGCCCGGCGGGTTCAGACCGAGGATCGTTGCCACCAGGATCGACACCGCCATCGAGACGCGGGCCGCGAACAGCTCGCCCTTCTCGCTGATGCCGGGGTTGATCGCGCCCTTGATCAGGTCGTGGCTGACCGCGCCCGAGATCGCCAGCAGAAGACCCGCGGCGGTGGACAGCGCGGCGGCCAGACCGCCCGCGGCCACGATGGCGATGACCCAGCCCGGCAGGTTGGCGATTTCGGGATTGGCCAGCACCATGATGTCGTTGTTCACGGTGGTCAGCTCGTTCCCGACCAGTCCCTGCTCGGCGATGACGGCGGCCAGAGGCTCGTTGGCGGCGCCCGCTTCGTTATAGTACTGGATCAGACCGTCGCCGTTCTTGTCTTCCCAGTTCAGCAGGCCGGTGACCTGCCAGTTGCGCATCCACTGCTTGTCGGCGTCGTTCTGGATCGCGTCCAGCGACACGGCCGACTGGCTGAAGGTTTCGCCCGAATGGGCACCCGGCCACATGGTCGCGGTCAGGTTGAAGCGCGACATCGCACCCACCGCCGGAGCAACGGTGTAAAGCAGCGCGATGAAGACCAGCGCCCAGCCGGCCGACTTGCGCGCATCCGACACCTTCGGCACGGTGAAGAAGCGGATGATGACATGCGGCAGACCCGCGGTGCCGATCATCAGCGCCAGGGTGAACAGCACCATGTCCAAGGTCGACTTGTGATGCCCGGTATAGGACGTGAAGCCCAGATCCGTCACCACCTGGTCCAGCGTGGTCAGGAACTTGCCACCACCGTCGTTCAGGGTGCCGAACAGCCCGGTCTGCGGCAGGACATGACCGGTCAGCTGCATGGCGATGAAGACCGCCGGGATCGTATAGGCGATGATCAGCACGACATATTGGGCGACCTGCGTATAGGTGATGCCCTTCATGCCGCCCAGGACCGCATAGCAGAACACCAGCGCCGCGCCGATCCACAGGCCGGTCGAGTTCGACACTTCCAGATAGCGCGAGAAGGTCACGCCGACGCCGGTCATCTGGCCGATCACATAGGTGATCGAGATCACCAGCAGACAGACCACGCCGATGATCCGCGCGGTCTGCGAATAGAAGCGGTCGCCGATGAATTCGGGGACGGTGAACTTGCCGAACTTGCGCAGATAGGGCGCCAGCAGCATCGCCAGCAGCACATAGCCGCCGGTCCAGCCCATCAGATAGGTCGAGTTGTCAAAGCCGGTGAAGGCAATGAGGCCCGCCATCGAGATGAAGCTGGCCGCCGACATCCAGTCCGCGGCGGTGGCCATGCCGTTCATGACCGGGCTGACGCCGCGGTTGGCGGCATAGAATTCCGCCGTCGAGCCGGCGCGGGCCCAGATCGCGATGCCGATATAGATGGCAAAGGACAGGCCGATGAAGATCAGGTTAAGCGTAAACTGGCTCATGGGTCAGTCCTCCTCATTCGTCCACGCCATGGTCGCGGTCGAGCTTGTTCATCCGCGCGGCGTAGAAGAAAATCAGCACGATGAAGACCAGGATCGACCCCTGCTGGGCGAACCAGAAGCCCAGATCGGTACCGCCGATCCGGATGCCCTCGACCAGCGGCCGCAGGATGATCCCGAAGCCATAGGACACCAGCGCCCAGATGACCATGCAGACATAGATAATCCTCAGATTTGCCTGCCAGTATGCATTCGATGATTGCCTGTCACTCATGTCCGTCGGACCCTCCCTAGTGTTTCAGACTCGTCCCTCATTCCGCCCTTGAATTGGGTACAGCATCCCGGTTCCCGGCGGAGAGGCCGGGATGCGATAGCGGGGCCGCAAGGCAGCCCCGTATTCCGGTCGGCAGATCAGCCGCGGTTCATGCGGTTGTCGATCAACTCGTCCACGACCTCGGGCTCGGCCAGGGTCGAGATGTCGCCCAGGGCCCCGTAATCGTTCTCGGCGATCTTGCGCAGGATACGGCGCATGATCTTGCCCGAGCGGGTCTTGGGCATGCCCGGCGCCCACTGGATCAGGTCGGGGCTGGCAATCGGGCCGATCTCGCCGCGGACCCATTTCACCAGTTCGGTGCGCAGCTCCTCGGTCGGCTCGATCCCGTTCATCAGCGTGACATAGGCATAGATGCCCTGCCCCTTCACCGGATGCGGATAGCCGACGACGGCGGCCTCGGCGACCTTCTCATGGGCGACCAGCGCCGATTCCACCTCGGCCGTGCCCATGCGGTGCCCCGAGACGTTGATCACGTCATCGACACGCCCGGTGATCCAGTAATAGCCGTCCTCGTCACGGCGGCAGCCGTCGCCCGTGAAGTAATAGCCCGGATATTGCTGGAAATAGGTTTCCATGAAGCGCTGGTGATCGCCCCAGACGGTGCGCATCTGCCCCGGCCAGCTGTCGGCGATGCACAGCACGCCCTCGGCCGGGTCACCCTCGATCAGCTCGGCGGTGCTGGCGTCGAGGATCGCCGGCTTGACGCCGAAGAAGGGCAGCGTGGCCGAGCCGGGCTTGGTTTCCACGGCACCGGGCAGCGGCGTGATCATGTGGCCACCGGTCTCGGTCTGCCACCAGGTATCGACGATCGGGCATTTGCCCTTGCCGACATGGTCGTTGTACCAGTGCCAGGCCTCGGGGTTGATCGGCTCGCCCACCGTGCCCAGCAGGCGCAGGCTGGACAGGTCGTGCTTCTCGACGAATTCGGAACCCTTGCCCATCAGCGCCCGGATCGCGGTCGGCGCGGTGTAGAACTGGTTGACCTTGTGCTTGGCGCAGACTTCCCAGAAGCGGCCGGCATCGGGCCAGGTCGGCACGCCCTCGAACATCACCGTCGTCGCGCCATTGGCCAGCGGGCCATAGATGATATAGCTGTGGCCGGTGACCCAGCCGACATCCGCCGTGCACCAGAAGATGTCGCCATCCTTGTAGTCGAAGACGTATTGATGGGTCATCGCGGCGAAGACCAGATAGCCGCCGGTGGAATGCACCACGCCCTTCGGCTTGCCGGTCGAGCCCGAGGTATAGAGGACGAACAGCGGATCCTCGGCATTCATCGGCCGGGGCGGGCAGTCCGGGCTGACATGCTTCATCTGCTCCTTCACGTCGACATCGCGGCCCTGGACCCAGGTGGTCTGGTCGCCGGTATGCTTGACCACAAGGCAGCGCACCCGGTCCGAGCAGTGCAGCAGCGCCGCGTCGGTGTTGGATTTCAGCGCGGTGCGCCGTCCGCCGCGCGGCGCGGTATCGGCGGTGATCACCACCTTGGCGCCGGAATCGTTGATCCGGTTGGCCAGCGCGTCGGGCGAGAAGCCGGCGAATACGATGGAATGGATGGCGCCGATCCGGGCACAGGCCAGCATCGCATAGGCGGCCTCGGGGATCATCGGCAGGTAGATGACCACACGGTCGCCGCGCATCACGCCCTGGCTCAGCAGGACATTGGCCATCCGGTTCACGCTCTCGGACAGCTGCGCATAGGTGATGTGCTGCGCCGGCGTCCGGGGATCGTCGGGCTCGAAGATGATGGCGGTCTGGTTCGCACGGGCCGGAAGATGGCGGTCGACGCAGTTCACGCTGGCATTCAGGATGCCATCCTCGAACCACTTGATGCTGACCTCACCGAAGTTGAAATTGGTGTTCTTGACCTTGGAATAGGGATGGATCCAGTCCAGCCGCAGACCCTCGCGCCCCCAGAAGCCCTCGGGATCGTCCATCGATTCGGCATAGAGCCGGCGGTAGTCCTCGACCCCGGCATGGGCCTGTTCGAAGCCCGCGGGAATGGCGTGTTTTTCAACGGTTTCTGTGCTCATGAAGTCCCCTCCTCAGCAGTATGATCGCAACCTGACGGCTTTCGCCGCAGCCCGGCAAACGAAGGTGCTTGCCCGCCTTGGGGGAATGTTAACCACAAACCAGACAAAATGTTAAGTGATTTTTATATAACGATAATTTTGTAAATTTATTCACGGATTTATCACTGTTCTTGTAAACCGTTCACAACCTTGTCAGCCGACGGAACCGGCCTCCCTCTCGGCTGCGGTTTTTTCCGCCGCCCGCCCCTTGCCATTGGCCCGGCCGCGCGCGAGCATGGCGGCATGAGCAAGTCACCCATCCGCAATACCGACGATCTGGCCCGCGGCACCGCGCGCGGATTGCTGGACGGAATGTGTCACGCCACGCTGGCGGTGATCGACCCGGAAACCGGCCATCCGCATCTGTCCCGCATCCTCTGCCAGACCGATGCCGACGGCCAGCCGATGGCCCTGCTGGCCGGCCTCGCCACCCACAGCCGCGCGCTGGCCGCCGATCCCCGCGCCGGGCTTCTGGTCGAAAATACCCAGCCCAAGGGCGATCCGATGACCTGGCCGCGGCTGTCCTTGCAGGTCACGGCCAGCCAGTTGCCCTCGACACCCGAACGGCGGGAACGCTGGCTGGAACGCCATCCGCGTTCGCAGCTGTTCCTCGGCCTGCCCGACTTCGCCTTCTGGCAGCTGACCCCGCTGGGCGGATTGCTGAACGCGGGTTTCGGCGCGGCCTTCCGGCTGACACCGGCGGATCTGGCCCTGCCCGCAAACGAAACATCGCCGCAGGGCTGACCCTGCGGCGACATCTTTCCTTGCAATTGGCTGGTCGCGGCGGCGCTATTGCGGGCGATCCATGCGCGCATAGACGCAGACGCTGCCCTTGACCGGCTTCGACCAGTTCAGCCGGATCTGGCGCTTGGACGATCCGACATGCGTCTGCACCCAGGGCATGGCGTCCAGCCGGCTGCCGCTGTTGTCGATGATCGGCGCCTCGGACACCACCGACTGCACCGATTTCGCCCAGGCCTGGAACGGCAGCCCCTCGATCACCGGCAGGGTCCAGCTGTTCGAGGTGCTGTTCTGGACATGCTGGATCATCAGCGGATTCGAGACATAGTTCGAGACGCCATTGAAGGTGTTGCCCTCGAACTGGACGTTCCGCATGTTGTTATAGTCCAGATCAGCGATCGAGGTATCGACCCGCTCGACCCGGTCGATCTGGTTGTAGAGCGCCTTGAAGACATTGCCGACCACCGACAGGCCGTGGACGAAATGGCCGCTGCCATAGGGCTTGACCGTCAGCCAGGTGAACCAGGGCACGGTCTTGCTGCACAGGCAGGTATTGCCCGAGATGGTCAGCCCGCCAAAGCTGAACTCGTTACCGGTGAAATCGGGATAGGCGCTGTGTTCGTTGGTCCATTCGACCGAGGCATTGTCGATGTAATTGCCCGAGATCGTGGTCTGGACGTTCTTCTGCGTCAGCACCAGCCCGGCATAGCGCAACCCGTCGCTGGCATTGTCGCCCTGGAACCAGTGATTGCCGGTGATGATATGCCCGCCGCCATGGGCGACCATGAAATGCGCGAACCGGACAAAGCGGTTGTTGCGCATCTTCACGTCATTGCCGTTCACGTTGATGGCGATGGTGTTGCGCTGCTGGGCCGGCAGGCTCATCTCGTTCGACAGGAACTGGCAGCGGTCGACCAGCATGTCCTGACAGCCCCGCCCGATCGAGGTGATGGCGCGGTCCTTCGGCCGGGTCACATAGCAGTCGCGGACAGCGATCATCTCGCCCTTGGCGGGCAGCATCAGGCAGCTTGCGACGCCGTTGCAGTTGATGTCCAGATCGACGAAGTTCAGCCGGTCGACCTGATCGACGCCCGAGAAATCGAAGATATAGCGATAGCGTTCAAAGCTGTAGCTGCGCGTGCCGGCACCGCCGTAAAGTGGCTGCGACAGGCTTAGCCAGCCCTGGGCGACGTTCTTGCCGTTCACATAGACCTCACGGCCGACCCCGTTGCCGATCACCCGGCTGCCGATCTCGATCGCGGCCACATTGGCGACATTGGTCAGCCGCCCCGGTGTCGCCGGGTCATAGGTCGCCTGGCTGGTCCAATTGCCGGTCAGCCAGGCCGGCCCGTCCACCGCCAGAAGGCTGCCATTGCTGATCACCCGACGGTTCGAGAAATCGCCAAGGCCGGGCGCGAGGGCGTCGATGACCAGCGGCTCGTCGATCTCGACCCGGCGGCCGCACAGATCCAGCGTGACATGGTCGGTATAGCCGAACAGCGCCTGCAGCGCCTTCTTCATGCCCAGCGTCTCATTGCCGAAGGCATCGGCATAGGTCGGGAAGTCAAAGCTCTGCAGGAAGGCGATGCGGGTCGAAGCCGGCGCCGTCAGCCGCCCCTTGAAGCGGATCGGGCTGTTGATCGCCAGATCGCCCTGGATGAGGAAATTGCCCTCGGGCACAAGCACCCAGCCACCATTGGCGGCCTGGTCGGCGGCCAGGAAGGCGGCGCGGTCATTGGTCACGCCGTCGCCCACCGCGCCGTAGTCGCGCACATCGACCCAGTCGATCAGCGAGGGAACGAAGGCCGCGCTGACATCCTCGATCCGGACCGATTCGATCCGGACGGCGCCGCCATTGGTGCCCACCAGATCCAGCCCGAAATGCCCATAGACCGGCCGGGTGCCCCAGCTCATGTCCACGCCGCCGCGCGCACCGACACCGACGATGGCGCTGATCTCGACGACCTTGCCGATCGTGTCCAGCGGCACGGTCGGCCCGGTTTCGGGCAGGCCGGTGACATGGTTGCGCGCCCCGTCTCCGGCCCAGCCGGCGATGCGCGCGCTGCAGGGCACCCCGGCCACCAGCTTCAGCCGGGCCGAGACGCGCAGATAGACCCCCGCGATCATCGGCGTCTCGCCCATGAAGCGGATGCTGGTCGTCGTCTGCTGCTTGAAGATCTCAAGGCAGGCGCCGAAATCCTGATCGGACGGGTTGATGCCGCCAGTGCCGCCGCTGGCCCAGGTGGCGCTGCCCGGCGTGCCATTGGTCCGCGACCATGCGTTCAGTCCCGCCCGGAAGGCCGGCGGCATCAGCAATAGGCCGTTGGTGATCGCTATGTTCATTCCCTATCTCCCATGACGGAACAGAAACGGGCCCGACACACGACCCCGCATGAGGCCTGAAGAGATAGTTGATGAAAGGTTAAGGCCGGCCAAAGGCAGCGTCCGGCGCAACACGACCGAGGCGCAACAGGGGCGCCAGCCTGCACGTGCGCAGGGGGCCGCGCGACCCCCTGTCCACGTCTTACGCGGTCGGCGGCGCCTCGGCGACCAGCCCCCCGGTCAGGGCGCGTTCGATCAGCAGGCGCGTCTCATCGACGCCGTAAAGCGCGATGAAGCCGCCGAATCGCGGCCCCTGATCGGCGCCCAGCAGCACCTGATAGAGGGCCCCGAACCAGTCGCGCAGCGGCTCGAACCCGTGTTCGCGGCCGATGGCGAAGACCATGGATTGCAGCGCCTCGGGATCGGCCGGCTGGTCCCAGGCCGCAAGGCGGCCGGCCAGATCCTCCATCGCGCGCCGCTCGACCTCGCTCGGCAGGCGGAACTCGCGGGTGGGGGCGACGAAATCGTTGAAATAGCGCACGGCGAAGCCGGCGCCCTGATCCAGACCGGGATGGGTCTCGGGGCTGGCCTCGGGGGCATAGCGGCGCATGAAGCCCCAGAGCCCGTCCCTGTCCTTGGCACCCGCCACCGAGGCGAGGTTCAGCAGCATCTGGAACGGCACCACCATGTCGGATTGCGGCACCTCGCCGCCATGGATGTGCCAGACCGGATTGGCCAGTTGCTGCTCGGGCGTCTGATCGGGATAGGCGCGCAGCTGCTGGTGATATTCGTCCACCGCCTTGGGGATCACGTCGAAATGCATCCGCTTGGCCGTCTTCGGCTTCTGATACATGAAATAGGACAGGCTTTCGGTCGCGGCATAGGTCAGCCATTCGTCGATGGAAAGCCCGTTACCCTTTGATTTGCTGATCTTCTGGCCGTGCTGATCGAGGAACAGCTCATAGGTGAAATGCTCGGGTTTGCGGCCGCCCAGGATCTCGCAGATGCCGTCATAGATCGGCGTATTGGTGCTGTGATCCTTGCCATACATCTCGAAATCGACATCCAGCGCCGCCCAGCGGGCGCCGAAATCGGGCTTCCATTGCAGTTTGACCTGCCCGCCGGTGACCGGCAACACCATCTCCTGCCCGTCCTCGTCGTCGAAGGTGATGGTGCCGGCCTTCGCATCGACATGCTTGATCGGCACATAGAGGACGCGCCCGGACTTCGGATCGATCGGCAGGAAGCAGCTGTAGGTCTGCTGCCGCTCCTCGCGCAGCGAGGCCAGCATCACCTCCATGATCGCGTCGTATCTCTCGGCCGCGCGCAGCAGCGTTTCGTCAAACTGGCCCGATTTGTAGAACTCGGTGGCGCTGACGAACTCGTACTGGAAGCCGAAGGTGTCGAGGAAACGGCGCAGCATGGCGTTGTTATGCGCGCCGAAGCTGTCATATTCGCCGAAGGGATCGGGCACCGTGGTCAGTGGTTCCTGCAGATGCGCGCGCAACATCTCTTGCTGGGGCACGTTGTCGGGCACCTTGCGCATCCCGTCCATGTCGTCGGAAAAGCAGATCAGCCGGGTCGGGATGTCGCTGATGATCTCGAAGGCGCGGCGGATCATGGTGGTCCGCGCCACCTCGCCGAAGGTGCCGATATGCGGCAGGCCCGAGGGGCCATAGCCCGTCTCGAACAGCACATATCCCTTTTCGGGATCCTTCCTGGCATAGCGTTTCAGCACCCGGCGCGCCTCTTCGAACGGCCAGGCCTTCGAGGTCATTGCGGCATCGCGCAGGGTGGTCATCGCGTCTACTCCTGTTTCAAGGCTACGACGCCTTATTGAAAGCGCATGGAATCGTCAATAATTTGCACCCCATTCAGGACGGAGACCTACACATGACCGCAGAACTGCCCTCCCTTTCGCCCTGCGACGCGCTGGTGGCGGTCATGGTGGCCGTCTCGGCCTCGGATGAGACGATGCGCACCTCCGAGCTGGTGGCGATCCAGCGCAACGTCGATCATGCCCCGGTCTTTGCCGAATATGACGTCGACCGGATCCGCGCGATCAGCCAGACGGTCATTTCGCTGTTCGAGGACGAGGACGGGATCGACGCCCTGTTCGGACTGATCCGCGACGCCCTGCCCGAGAAGCTTTACGAGACGGCCTATGCGCTGGCCTGCGATGTCGGCGCGGCCGACGGGCGGCTTTACGAGGGCGAGATCGTCATGCTGGCCGAGATCCGGCACCAGTTGAACATCTCGCGCCTGCATGCCGCCGCGATCGAGCTGTCGGCGCAGGTCCGGCACCGGGTGCTGTAACCTCACAGATAGCGCGCGACCCAGCCGGTCAGGATATCGCGCTGCAACCGCTTGGCAGCCTTGGTCCAGCCGATCACGCCGGCCGGCAGTTCCTGCCCGCTGGTCGCGGCATGGCGGGGGCTGTCGGCGCAGAGGATGGCGAAGCCGGCCGTGCCGCCGCCCGGCACGTTCAGGTGACCGGCAAGGTTCGAGACGAAGTTCAGCGTGCCGGTCTTGGCCATGACATCGAAGCCCCGCGCCGGCATCGCCCCCAGATCCTCGTCCAGCGGATCGCGTTTCAGCAAGGGCGTCAGTGTCGCGGCGCCCTGCGCCAGCGTCAGTGCCCGCGCCAGCCCCTCGGCGGTGACCCGGCTGTCACCGGCAAGCCCCGAATGGTCGGCCAGTCGGAACCCTTCGGCCAGACCCTGATCGCGCAACCAGCCCTGCATCGCCGCGGCCGAGGCGGCAATGCCTGCGGCCCCGCTGGCCTGCAACCCGATCACCTCGGCGGTAAGATTGGTCGAGTAATACAGCATGTCGCGCAGCAACTCGCTGAGTGGCGGGCTTTCAAGCGAGGCGATCTCGGTTCCCGCAGGCAGTTCCTCGATCACCTCGGGCGTGGGCAGCACCAGCCCCTTGGCGCGGCACAGCGTCTGGAACACGTCGCCGGCATAAAGCTCGGGCTTGCGCACCGGCAGCCAGCGGCTGCCCGGCCGCGCCACCGCCGAACGCGCGACGGTCCAGTATTCGCGCAGCGGCTCGGCGCGATAGGTGAACAACTCGCGCTGATCGCCGGCCTGCGCGCTGATCGTATAGGCGCGGGGCGAATTGGCCGCGGCCCGCGCCTCGAGCGACATCTGCACGCCGCCATTCGCGCGGCGCCAGCCCAGATGCACCCGGTTGAAATTCAGGATCATCCCCGACAGGGTCGGGTTATAGGCCAGATGATCGGCCTGTTCGGGCGCGATCTCGGCCAGCCGCGGCAGGGCCCCGCCCCAGACGGCGAAACGGGCGGGCGCGGGCTGCCCGCTGGCCACCAGATCCGCGGCCAGCGCGGCCAGCCCGTCGCTGCTCAGGACCGGATCGCCGCCGCCGGCCAGCACCAGCATGTCGCCCGCCACCAGCACCCGGGTGCGAAAGCGATAGCCCTGCCCCAGCCGGTCCAGCGCATAAAGCGCGGTCAGCACCTTCATCGTGCTGGCCGGCGGCAGTGATGCCGCCCCGGCGCCGCCATCCAGCAGCGCGCCGCTCTGCGGATCGACCAGCGCATAGCCGACCGTTCCGGGCAGATCGGCGGCCGCAATGCTGCGCGCCGCATCCGGCAGCGGCCGCGCCGGCGGCCGCTGCGCCAGCCCGCCACCGGTCAGCGCCCATCCCTGCGCGGCGGGGATGGCGGCCATTGCCGCCGACAGGAAGGCACGCCGGCCAAGTTTCGTCATCTCGTCTCCCGCCTGACTGCGGCATGTCTGGCCGCGCGAATCGCCGTGGAAGACTGCCACGACATCGGCAGGTTGATCAAAACCCAGGCGGGTGCGGGCACGCTCGCCAGAAGCGACGCCCGCGCCTGCGGCAGGCGCCAGCGCCGCATGATCTGCGCCGCGACCGCATTGCGCGCCGCGATGCGCGAGCCCGGCCGGGCCAGGACCCCGATCGGCACCGCCTCCGCAATCTCGCGCCAGCGATCCCAGCGGTGGAACTGACACAGGTTGTCCGAGCCCATCAGCCAGACGAAGCGGACCCCCGGATAGTGCCGGCGCAAGGCTGCAATGGTGTCGGCGGTCATGCGCGTTCCCAGCCTTGCCTCGATATCGGTGACCACCACCGCCGGGTCGTCCAGCATGCGCCGGGCGGTGGCGATCCGCTCGGCCATCGGGGCCGGGCCCTGCGCCTTCAGCGGATTGCCGGGCGAGACCAGCCACCAGACCCGATCCAGCCGGAACCGGCGCCGCGCCTCTTCGGTGATATGCACATGCCCGGCATGGGCGGGATCGAACGATCCACCCAGAAGCCCGATCCGCATGCCCGGGCGCGCAATGGGAAATTCCGCAACCATCCCTTTCGATTAGAACATCCTGCAGGCCAAGCCAATCGGCGGCAGAGCCGCATGAAAACCCGCGACGGCCCGGTGCCGCCGGTCACAGGCCCTGCGTCTCGCCCGTCAGCGGGGCCGTCAGGATCGTGACCCGCCCCCGCCCTTCGCGCTTGGACCGGTAAAGCGCGGCATCCGCGTCAAGCAGCATCCGTTCAAGCGGCTGGTCGCGATAGTTGCGCGACAGGACGATCCCCACGCTGGCCGAAACCCTGCAGCCGTCGGCCCCATCGCTCAGGACCGACTCGATTCCCGCGATGATCCGCCGCGCCAGGCGTTCAAGGCCGGCCACATCCTCGAACCGGCGCAGGATCAGCACGAATTCATCGCCGCCGACCCGCGCCGCGGTATCATCGCTGCGAATCACGTCGCCCAATACCCGCGCCACATGGCACAGGACACGGTCGCCCTCGGCATGTCCCAGCAGGTCGTTGACCGCCTTGAAATGATCCAGATCCAAATGCGCCAGCGCGAATCCGTCGCGGTCGCCGGCGCGCAATCCGGTCAGCGTCCGTGCCTCGGACAGCGCCAGTTCGAGGCCGCGGCGGTTGTGCAGCCCGGTCAGCGGGTCGGTATGCGCCTGCGCCTCGGCGACATCGCGCGCCACCTCCAGCTGGCTGTTGAAATGCGACAACTCCCCCAGCACGCCACCCATCGCCTCGCGCATGAACAGCAGTTCCATGGCCAGTTCGGGCGGCGCGAAATCCCGGTCGGTCAACCCGGCCGCGCGCACCGCATCCGGCAGGCCGATCCCGAAGCCCAGATTCACAAGCACCGCGTCCCGCCCCGCCGGCACGGCATGGCCGCGCAGGTTCAGGCAGGGCGTTTGCCGCATGCGCAGAAACAGCCGCTCGCCATCCGAGGCCGCGCCGAGGATGACGGCAACGAGGTCTTCATTGCCGCCGGGCCTGCCATTCGAGAAGCCATCGGCGACATGGCGCATCCCGGGCGTGACCAGCTTGCGCAGCGTCGGCCCGACCGACAGGACGCGACCACCGGCCTGGATCAGCAGATGCATCGGCAATATCCGGTCCATCGCCCCGGACGAAATGCCAGGCAGCAGGCCCGAGGGTTCCATCAGCGCAGCCCGGCGGCGTTCGGGACATCGCCCTGTTCCAGATGAAAGTCGCGCCCCTCGGCGAAGGATGCCTCGGGGATCTGCACCTGAACCGCGCGCCCCCCGACCGCGACCAGCCCGAGGGCGCCATAGTCATCCGCCATGGCCCGCAGCAACCCGCCGAGGATCGCGCACCAGGCCGGGGCCAGGGGATCCAGCAGCAGCCGCATGGTGCCATCTTCCTCGCGCTCGACCCGTATTCTCGGCATCTCCAGATCGGGGATGACGAAATGCGCCCGGTCGGGCAATTCCTCGAGGCTGAGGACGAAATCCGCGAAATCCCGGCCGGAAAACCGCAGCAGCCTGCGGATCGCCTCGCGGCGGGCAAGCCAGGCGCCCAGATCCTCGTAAAGCTCACCCTCGGGCTTTTCGAGGATCGCCCCGGCCGCCGCGATCATCCGCTCGGCCCCGCCGGGCAGGCGGCCGGCCGGTGCCGCAGCAGCGACCTGTTCCACCGCACAGGAAATCTCGACCTGCCGCCACAGGTTTGCGCCATAGGTATCGCGCAAGAATTCCTCGACCGCCCGAACAACCAGTCTGTGCATGATCCACCTCTGTTCGGATCAGGCTAGCGCGGAAGAATGAAGAAAGCGGAAACGCCGCCGGGGCCAGGGCGCCGGTCAGCCGGCCTCCCAGCCATAGCTGCCCGGCCCGGCCAGTGCCACCCGGGCGGCCAGCAGATCCTGCGGACGGCAGCCGATGGCGCGCGCGGCCTCCAGCACGCGCGCATCATCCTCCAGAAGGAAGTCCAGCGCCTGCAGCCCGGCCTCGGGGCGCGCGGCAAGTTGCCGCAGGTCATCGGCCTTGAGGCCCGTGGCCGCCATGAAACCCGCGATCAGTTCCGGCTGCCGGATCACATGCAGAAAGGCGTTCATCGCCAGGTCCTGCGCCTGTGCGGCGGAAAAGCTCATTGGATCACTTCCTTTCCTGAGTCGGCGGAAACCGGCCGGCCGGCTTCCTGTCGAAACCCTTTATTAAGAAATTGCTGAAAGGGTCCATCCGAACGAGGACCTGAATCGAATGGGGCAGATGATGACCGCACGCATCCTGGTGGCTGACGGCGTGGCGACGACGCGGATCAGGCTGAAGGTGCGGCTGGCCGCGGCCTGTTATGACGTCATTACGGTTGAAACGCCCGAGAGGTTGCGGATGCGAGCCCTGGCGGATCGCCCCGACCTGATCGTTCTGGGCGAGGGCTTCGCCGCCCCCGGCCCGATCGAAATCTGCAAGCGGCTGCAGGGTGACCGCGATCTGGCGGCGATTCCGGTCCTGATGCTGGCCGGGGCTGCCGGCAGGCTCGATGCGCTGCGCGCCGGGGCCGCGGCGGTGCTGTCTGTCGATGTCGATGAACAGATGCTTCTGGCCCGGATCCGCGGATTGCTGCGCGATGCCGAAAGCGACATCGAGTTGCAGTCGGCCCTTGCCGAGGCACCAACGGCCTTCGTCGCCCCCTCCGCCCGCATCGAGATCGCACTTGTCGCCGACAGCCCGGCGCGGGCCCTGCGCTGGCGTCACCTGTTGCGGGACCGGCTGTCCTGCAGGTTCTCGATCCACAACCCGGAAGAGGCGCTGGCGGCGGCAGCGTCAGGCCGGGCGGCCGCGCTCTACCTGATCGCCGCCGATATCGAGGGCCGCGGCGACGGGCTGCGCCTGATGTCCGAACTGCGCTCGCGCAGCGGATCGCGCGATTCGGCCTTCGTCATCGCGACCACGCCCGAGAGGGACGAGTTGTCGGCGGTCGCGCTGGATCTGGGGGCCGGCGACGTGCTGCCCATCGACCTTGGCGGCGGTGGTGGGATCGAGAGCACGGTGCTGGCGCTGCAGGCGCAGCTGTCGCGCAAGAAGCAGGGCGACCGGCGCCGGGCCGAGCTGCGGCGCAACATGATGTGGGCGATGACCGATCCGCTGACCGGGCTGCATAACCGCCGCTATGCCCTGCCGCGGCTGGCCGAGACGGTCGGCAATGCCCGGCGCGACCGGCTGCCCTTCGCCGTGCTGCTGCTGGATCTGGATCGGTTCAAGCGGGTCAACGACCTTCACGGCCATGCCGCCGGCGACGCCGTGCTGCGCGAGGTCGCGCGGCGGCTGGAAACCGTCATCGGCCCGCAGGGGATCGCCGCGCGGCTGGGCGGCGAGGAATTTCTGGCGATCCTGCCCGGGGCGGATGAGGCGGCGGCCTATCGCTGTGCCGAAGATCTGCGCCGGGCGGTCGAGGCGCAACCCATTCCGCTGCCGGATCTGTCCGGGGGCGGCTCTGTGCATGTCACCCTGTCGGTCGGCGTCGCCACCGGCCGACCCTGCCAAGAAGGGCTGCGCCCCGACCAGCTGGCCGAATGGTCGCTTGAACGCGCGGACCGGGCGCTGATGCTGGCCAAGTCCCATGGTCGCAACCGGGTCATGCTGGCCCAGACCGAACACGCGGCCTGAACCTTCCCGCCAGATCCTCGCCCGCCGGGGCTGGCGAAACCGGCATTCCGACACTAGATTGTGGCGGCGCGACGTCATCCGGCGTCCGGCCCATGCATGGAGGCGCCCGATGCCACAAGCCCTGATGTCCCGCGGATCGACCGCAACCCCGGAGACCGAGCGCCCGACCGGGCAGGCGATGTGGCGCGGCACCCGCGGGTACTGCCCGGCCTGCGGCGAGGGCCGGCTGTTCCGCGGATATCTGAAGGTTGCCGATCACTGCCCGACCTGCGCCGAGGAACTGCATCACCAGCGCGCCGATGACGGCCCGGCCTACCTGACCATCCTGCTGGTCTCGCATCTGGGCGCGCCGCTGCTGCTGGCCAGCTATATCGCCTGGCGGCCCTCGGCGGCGACCATGATCCTCAGCTTCGGCCTCGGCGCCATCGTGCTGTCCCTGTTGCTGCTACCGCGCATCAAGGGGGCGATGGTCGGGTTGCAATGGGCGCGGCGGATGCACGGCTTCGGCGACGCCCCCGAACCCGCGACGACATGAATTCCCCTGCCGATCCGCCGATCCGCGACGCGGCGACCATGATCCTGCTGCGGCGCGCGGCCTCGGGTGCCTCGGTGCTGATGGGGATGCGCGGCGCCAAGGCCGTGTTCATGCCATCGAAATACGTCTTTCCGGGCGGCGCCGTCGATGCCGAGGATGCGGGTGCGCCGCTGGCCCGCAAGCTGGCCGAGCCGCATCTCCGCCGGCTTGGCGCCGAGCCGCGCGAGGGTGCGGGCAGCAATCCCGACGCCATCGCGGCCGCCGCACTGCGCGAACTGGCCGAGGAAACCGGGCTGCTGATCGGCCAGACGGGCGGTCCGCGCAGCCCGTGGCCGGGCTATGCCGAAACCGGCCTCGGCCCGGACGCTTCAACGCTGTCCTATGTCTTCCGCGCGATCACCCCGCCGGGCCGGCCGCGCCGCTTTGACGCGCATTTCTTCGTCGCTGACGCCGCCGCGATTTCCGGCGACCCCGAGGATTTCGGCCGCGCCTGCGATGAACTGTCGCATCTGCACTGGGTGCCGCTGACCGAGGCGCGGGCGCTGAACCTGCCCTTCATCACCGAGGTGGTTCTGGCCGAGGTGGCCGAACTGGTGGGGTCGGTCGCGCATGACGCGCCCCTGCCCCTGCCGGATACGGTTCCCTTCTTCGACAATCGCGGCCCCTCGCCGCGCTTTTCGCAGATCGTCTGATCAGCGCCCGATAAAGCGCGGCTTGCGCTTTTCGAGGAACGCCGCCACGCCCTCGCGAAAATCGCTGCTGCGCCCGGCCTGCCCCTGCAGCCGCGCCTCCAGGGCCAGTTGCCCGTCCAGATCGTTGTCGAACGAGGCCGAGACCGCCTCGCGGACGGCGCAATAGGCCAAGGTCGGCCCCTGCGCCAGATGGCGCGCGCGCGCGGCGACGCCCTCGGCGAAAGCCTCATCCGGAAACGCCTCCCAGATCAGCCCCCAATCGGCCGCCTGCCGGGCCGGGATCGCATCGGCAAACAGCATCATGCCCATGGCGCGCGCGCCCCCGACCGCACGCGGGATCGCCCAGGTTCCGCCCGCATCCGGAATCAGGCCGATCCGGGTGAACGCCTGGATGAAATTGGCGCTTTCAGCCGCGATGACCACATCGGCCACCAGCGCCAGATTGGCCCCGGCCCCGGCGGCGGTGCCGTTCACCGCCGAGATCACCGGCACGGGCGCGTTGCGCACCGCATGCAGCATCGGCTCGTATTCGTCGCGCAGCGTCGCCTCGAGGTCCAGTTCCTCGCCCGCATCGCTCAGATCCTGGCCCGAGCAGAAGGCCCGCCCGTTCCCGGTCAGCACCACGCAGCGCACCTCGGCGTCAAGCGTGGTCAGCGCTTGGGTGATCTCGGCCCGCATGCGGCTGTTCAGCGCGTTCATCATCTGCGGACGGTCGAGAGTCAGCGTGGCAATTCCGTCGCTTACCCCGAACTGGATGGTTTCGTAGCTCATGGCATCTCCCCTGTTTGGGAGGCATGATGCTCAAATCGCTGCGGCCTGCAAAGCCGAACCTCGCGTCACTCGCCCCGCATGATCTCGTCGAGACGCGATCTTTCTGCCTCGCTCAGCGTGACCGCCGGCGGCGCTGCGGCGGCCGCGCGGCCGCGCATGAAACGCCAGGCGATCAGCAGCGCGATCAGGGCCATCGCCGGCCCGGCGAGCCACAGAACCAGATTGCCGCCGCGGGCACGCGGCTCGAACAGCACGAATTCGCCGAAGCGGTCCACCACCGCGTCGACCACCTGCGTGTCGTCGTCTCCGGCGACCAGCCTTTCGCGAACGTAAAGCCGCAGATCGCGGCTGATGGCGGCATTCGATTCGTCGATATTCTCGCCCTGGCAGACCGGACAGCGCAGCTTTTGCGAGATCTGGCGCGCGCGCCCCTCCAGCACCGGGTCGTCCAGCACCTCGTCGGGCTGCACCGCCAGCGCCGCCAGCGGCAGCGCCAACAGCAGCGCAAGGATCAGGGCCAGCCGTTTCATTCCGCCGGCACCGCGCTGGCCGCCGCGCGCCGCGCGCCTGCGGCCACGCGATAGCGCCGGTCCGACAGGCTGATCAGGCCGCCAAGCGCCATCAGGATCGAGCCCAGCCAGATCCAGTTGGCGAAGGGCTTGATATAGGAGCGGATCGCCCAGCCGCCATCGGCCTGCGCGTCCCCGATGACCAGATAGATGTCGCGGAAGATGCCGTTGTCGATCGCCGCCTCGGTGGTCGGCATGGCCTGCACCGGATAGACCCGCTTTTCGGGATAAAGCACCGCCACCTCGCGGCCGCCGCGCGTCACCTGCAGCGTGCCGGTGGTCGAGATGTAGTTCGGCCCCTCGACCTCCTCGACCGCCGTCAGCGTGACCTGATAGCCGGCCAGATCGAAGGGCTCGCCGACCTGCGCCACGCGGATATCCTCGACCTGCCAGGCGGTCAGCAGGCCGATGCCGATGAAGGTCACGCCCAGCCCGCCATGGGCGATGGCCTTGCCCCAGTCGGCCCGCGGCAGCCGCAGCAGGCGCGACAGGCCCGACTTGCCGGTGCGGTGGATCAGTTCCGCCACCGCCCCCGCGACCAGCCAGGCGCCCAGACCGGCGCCGACCACCGCGATGGCGCTGCGCCCGGTCGAGACGGCAAAGACCAGCAGCATGACCGCCACCGCGAACAGCAGCGCCCCGCGCAGCGGCGCCAGCGCGCGGGCCAGCACCGCCCGCTTCCACGGCAGGATCGCCCCCACCGGCAGCACGATGGCCAGCACGATCATGAAGGGCGTGAAGGCCTTGTTGAAGAAGGGCGCGCCGACCGACAGCTTGCGGTCCCACAGGAGTTCGGCCACCAGCGGCCACATGGTGCCGATGAAGACCACGAAGGCCGCGACCGCCAGCAGCACGTTGTTCAGGACCAGCGCGCCCTCGCGCGAGACCGGCGCGAAGACCCCCTTGGCCGTCATCGCCCCCGCCCGCGCGGCGTAAAGCGTCAGCCCGCCGCCCACGAAGACGGTCAGGATGCCAAGGATGAACACGCCGCGTGCCGGGTCGCTGGCAAAGCTGTGGACCGAGGTGATGACGCCCGAGCGCACGATGAAGGTGCCGATCATCGAGAACCCGAAGGCCATGATCGCCAACAGGATGGTCCAGCTTTTCAGCGCCTCGCGCTTTTCGACGACGATGGCCGAATGCAGCAGCGCCGCCGCCAGAAGCCAGGGCATGAAGCTGGCGTTCTCCACCGGATCCCAGAACCAGAACCCGCCCCAGCCCAGCTCGTAATAGGCCCACCACGAGCCAAGCGCGATGCCGACGGTCAGGAACATCCAGGCGGCCAGCGTCCAGGGCCGGACCCACCGCGCCCAGGCCGCGTCCACCCGCCCCTCGATCAGCGCGGCAAGGGCAAAGCTGAAGGTCATCGAAAGCCCGACATAGCCGAGGTACAGGAACGGCGGATGGAAGGCGAGGCCCGGATCCTGCAGCAGCGGGTTCAGGTCGCGCCCGTCGAAGGGCGGATTGGCCAGCCGCAGGAACGGGTTCGAGGTGAAGATGATGAAGGCATAGAAGGCCGCCGCGATCGAGGCCTGCACCCCCAGCACGCGGGCGCGCAGGCTGGGTGGCAGATTGCCCCCCCAGGCCGCCGCCGCCGCCCCGAACAGCGCCAGGATCAGCACCCAGAGCAGCATCGAGCCCTCGTGATTGCCCCAGACGCCGGTCACCTTGTAGAGCATCGGCTTGGCGGTATGGCTGTTCTCGTAGACCAGCTTCAGCGAGAAATCCGAGGTAACGAACGCCACCGTCAGCGCCGCGAAGGACAGCCCCACCAGCAGGAACTGCGTCATGGCGGCGGGACGGGCGCTGTCCATCCAGCCGGCCCAGCCCTTGGCCGCGCCGATCATCGGAACGGTCATCTGATACAGCGACACCGCAAAGGCGAGGATCAGGGCGAAATGGCCGAATTCTGCGATCATGGGGGCGGTCCTCCGTCCCCCGCAGCATAGGGCGACGCAAAAAGGGGGGAAAGTCCCCCCTTCGTCGATCCCGCTCAGTTTTCCGTGTGACCTATCCGCGCAGGCCCGAGACCCAATCCCTGAGGGCGGCATTGTCGGCGAAATCGTCATCCGGAGACGCGACCGGCGCCGCCTCCAGTGCCTGCGCCCGCGCAGGCCAGGCCCGGTTGCGGAAGTGATGCGCCTCGCGCGCCCCGAAATAGAAGCCCACGATGGCCCCCAGCAGCCACCACAGCGGCTCGGGCACCTGCTGCAGCCCCTCCATGCGCAGCCCGAAACCGACGGGTTCCACCATGGCATAGACGAACAGCGCCATCGTCCCCAGAGCCAGCAATGGCCGGGGCAGTCGGTTCAACCCGTTGACGAGGCTGTCGAAGAATCCGGCCCGGGCGATCTGGAACTCCTGCCCCAACTGGGTGATGGCGCGGGCATAGGCCTCCTCCTCCAGTTCCATCTTGCGGGTGGCGTTCTGGGTGAACACTTCGGCCATGCCGGTCGCGGCGCTGCCAAGCGCGGTGATGCCGGGCGCAAGCCCGATGAAACGCTCGATCATGCCCATTTCGCAGTCCTTTCGCGGTGCCCGGCCTCGGTCAGGTGATATTTCGGCGTGATGAAGGCCTCGGCCCGGGTGATCCAGCCACCCTTGCCGCCGCCGCGCATGCGCGCATATTTGCGGCTCGCCGGGCGCCGGTCGGCCAGCGCGTAGTAATAGTTCCGCCGCGCGATCCCGTAGGCATCGCCCAGATGATCCGGCGCGGCGGCCGCCGCATCCGCCGCCGCCGCGATGGTCTTCGGCCCGACCACGCCATCGCCCGCCACCGGAAAGCCCATCCGGGTCACCAGTTGCTGCAGGATCTTCACCGCATTGGCCCCGGCATTCACATACATGTCGAAGACGCTGGCCTGCACCACCGGTGGCAGTTCGGCCAGGCGCGGCCGGCGGAAATAATGCTCGACGAAAATCCCTTCGGCCTGCTCCCGGCTCAGCGCCTTCACATCGGCGGAATCGACACGACCGTCGCGGTTCATATCCAGCCCCAGCGACCGCATCGTGCCGATCGTCACCCCGTATTTTGTGGCCCCGCCCGGATCGTCGGGATCGTTCACATAGCCGCCCTCGCGGGCGACGATCTCTCGTGCAATCTCTTCAACGCTCGGCATCGCGATCCCCTCAGACCCTCCGCACCGGTTCGGCGGATCGGGAAAGGCTCACCCCTTCGCGTTAACCCGCCGTTAACCGGCCGGGCGTTGCGCGCGGCCCCTCGCACTCTTTGCAAATACCTTCGGGGGGTCCGGGGGGCGAAGCGCCCCCGGCCGTCGCGGGACGCGGGATCAGGAATTCGGGTCCTGATAGACCCCGGTATCCTTCAGCGTATCGATCACCTCCCGCGGCATGTAGGTCTCGTCATGCTTGGCCAGCAGGTTCTGAGCCTCGAAACGGCCGTCGCGGAAATAGCCCTTGGCGATGGTGCCCTGGCCCTCCTTGAACAGGTCCGGGCGTGGGTCGCGGCCGATATAGGCGACCGGAATCTCGACCGCCCCGTCGGTGATGACGAAATCGAAGGCCACGCCGTCGCGGTTGATGATCGAGCCCTCCTTCACCAGCCCGCCAAGCTGGAAATACTCGTCGGGCGCCGGCGCCGCCTCGGCCACCTGCGTGGGCGAGCGATAGAGGTTGATGCCGTCCCGAAAGCCGTATCCGATCAGCGCGACCGCCACCGCAAGCGCCAGCGCAGCGCCGCCCAGAACCTGTATCCGGCGGCGTTTCTTCAGCGATTTCAGACCGGCCATCGTGTCACCTCATGCAGCCTCGAAGCGGATCGGACGGCGAAGGAACTGCGTCGCCTTCCCCGATACCCGCGCGGGATCGCCCGTCGTCAGAAATTTCGCCTCGGTTCCCGAGCCGAGAAATTCGGGCCTGCGCTGAAGATAGTCAGCCAGGCTCTCGGCCACCAGCCCCGCCTGGCTGTAAACCTTGACCTGCGGGCCAAGCGCGCGCTGGAACGTCGCCTCGACCAAGGGATAATGGGTGCAGCCCAGAATCGCCGCCTCGGGTTGCGGCATGCGCCGCAACAGCGCCTCGACATGGCTGGTCACCAGCGCCTCGGCCAGAATTTCGTCACCCATTTCAATGGCATCGACGACGCCGCCGCAGGGCTGAGCCTCGACATCCACGCCCACGGCGCGAAAGGCCAACTCGCGCTGGAAGGCGCGGCTGGCGACGGTGGCGGGGGTGGCGAACAGCGCCACATGCTTGACCGTCACCTCGCGGGGCGGCGAATTGTCGCCCCAGCGACGCTCGGTCAGGGCCTCGATCATCGGCACGAACACCCCGAGGACACGCTTGTCGGCGGGCAGCCATTTCTCCTGGATGCGCCGCAACGCCGCCGCGCTGGCGGTGTTGCAGGCGAGAATCACCAGATCGCAACCCTCCTGCCACAGCCGCTCGACGCCGGCGCAGGTCAGATCGAAGATGTCCTCGGCGGTGCGCACCCCGTAGGGAATCTTGGCATTGTCACCCAGATAGACCAGGGGCACCTCGGGCAGGCGGGCGGCAATGGCCTGCTGAACCGTCAGACCGCCCAGACCCGAATCAAAAATACCAACCGCCATGCTGTCCTTCCCCTTGCTCCGCGCAGCCCTTCTAGGGCGATGCAGGGGCTTTGGGAATGACCCAGATCATTCGGCGGCATGCTGCAGGGGCGGCAGTCCGCTGCGGAACCGCTCCAGCAGATCCGCGCGCCGATGCGCGGCCTCGTCCGCCGCCCTTTCCTTGACCGGGCCGAAGCCGCGCACGCTCAAGGGCAGTTCGGCCAGTTCAACCGCGACCGGCATGGTGGCATCGGTGACCTTCGCCAGCAATTCGCGCATGTCCTGCTCGTATTCGCGGATCATCGCGCGCTCGCGCCGCCGCTCATGGGAATAGCCGAAGGGATCGAAGGGGGTGCCCCGCAGGACCTTCATCGCCGCCAGCAGCCGGAAGCCGCGCGCCATCCACGGCCCGAATTCACGCTTCTTCGGGCGGCCATTGGCATCCCTGCCCGGCAGCATCGGTGGGGCAAGATGGAAGGACAGCGCCACGTCACCCTCCCAGATCGCCCCCACCTGGCGGGCGGTGTCCAGATGCAGCCGTGCGACCTCGTATTCGTCCTTGTAGGCCAGCAGCTTGTAATAGCCGCGCGCCACGCTTTCGCGCAGCGGCGCGGGCGCGGCATCGACCAGCTTGCGGTATTTCCTTGCCAGCCGGTTGCCTTGATAGCTGACCAACCGCGCGGCCCGGTATTCGACCGGATCGGCAGGCAATTCAGCGACTTCCACAGGCTTTCTCGCCTGATCCGGAAAGGCCATCGCCCAACGGCCGATCTGGAAGGCGCGCTGGTTCTCGGCCACCTTGGCGCCGTTTAGGCGGATCGCCTCCATGATCGCCTGTTCGGTCAGCGGGATCAGCCCCTGCTGCCAGCAGGCCCCCAGGACCAGCATGTTGGAATAGATCGAATCGCCCAGCATGCGCAGCGCCAGATCATTGGCATCGAAGAACGCCACCCGGTCCCGAAGGCGCGACTCAAGCGACAGTTTCAGCCGGTCCGAGGGCACCCGAAAATCGCGGATCCGGGTGAAATCGCCGGTGATGATCTCGTGGTCGTTCACCACCGCGCCAGTCCGGCCGCCGGTCATCAGCCCGATCGTTCTGGCGCCGGCGCTGACGACCAGATCGCCGCCGATGACGCAATCGGCCTCGCCCGTGGCCACGCGGATGGCGCTGATATCCTCGGGCCGGTTGGCCAGACGCAGATGGATATGTACGGCACCGCCCTTCTGCGCGAGGCCGGCCATCTCCATCATGCCCGCGCCCTTGCCGTCGATATGGGCGGCCTGTGCCAGCACCGCGCCGATGGTCACGACACCGGTGCCGCCGACGCCGGTGATGACGACGTTATGGGTGCCGCTGATCGCCGGCAGGGCGGGTCGTGGCAGATCGGGGATGTCGAAGGCCGCGGCCTCGGGTTTCCTCAGCTTGCCGCCCTTCACACTGACAAAGCTGGGGCAGAAGCCGTTCACGCAGCTGTAATCCTTGTTGCAACTGGACTGGTCGATCTGCCGCTTGCGGCCCAGTTCGGTCTCCAGCGGCACCACCGAGACGCAGTTCGACTGCACCGAACAGTCACCGCAGCCCTCGCAGACCTCGGGGTTGATCCAGATGCGGCGGTCGGGATCGGGAAACTGGCCCTTCTTGCGGCGGCGGCGCTTTTCGGCGGCACAGGTCTGCACATAGAGGATGGCGCTGACACCGGACGCGGCCCCCAGGTCGCGCTGGACCGTCATCAAGTTGGCCCGTTCCTCGAAGCGCAGACCCGAAGGGAACTGCTTGCGGTCGATCTCTTCCTTCTCGTCGTAAACCACGACGACCGGATCGACCCCCATGGCCACCAGTTCACGCGCGATCTGCGGTGCGGTCAGCCCGCCCTCGTTCGGCTGGCCGCCGGTCATCGCCACCGCGTCGTTATAGAGGATCTTGTAGGTGATACTGGTCCCCGCCGCCAGCGCGGCCCGGATCGCCAGAACCCCGGAATGATTATAGGTTCCGTCGCCAAGATTCTGGAAAACATGGTTTCTCTTGCTGAACGGCGCCTCGCCGACCCAGTTCACGCCTTCGGCGCCCATATGGGTGAAGCCGTTGGTGTCGCGGTCCATCCACTGCACCATGTAGTGACAACCGATACCGGCATAGGCGCGGCTGCCTTCAGGCAGCCTGGTCGAGCTGTTATGCGGGCAGCCCGAACAGAACCACGGCGTGCGGGTGGCAATCTCGGGGGCGTTGTCGTTGCGGCGCACCTCGGTCAGCCGCTCCAGCCCGGCCCGGATATGTTCGGTGCCGCGCCCCTCCTCGATCAGGATGCCGCCGATCTTCTGCGCAATCATCACCGGATCCAGCGCATAGCGGGTCGGGAACAGTTCCTCGCCGCTGCGGTCATGCTTCCAGCCATGCACGCGACGACCGTGCCGATTGTCGAAGATCGCCTCTTTCAGCTGCACCTCGATCAGCTTGCGCTTTTCCTCGACGCAAACGATAAGATCAAGATTTTCAGACCACTCCTGCATGGACTTCATGTCAAGTGGCCAGGTCTGGCCGACCTTGTAGGTGGTGATGCCCAGCCGTTCCGCCTCGGCCTCGTCGATCCCCAGAAGCGACAGCGCATGGACCAGATCCAGCCAGTTCTTGCCGGCGGCGACAAAGCCGATCTTGGCGCCGGGCTTGCCCCAGACCTGCCGGTCGATCCGGTTTGCGCGGGAAAACGCCTCGGCCGCCCACCGCTTGTGGTCGATCATCCGCGCTTCCTGCGCCAGGGGCGTATCGCCCAGCCGGATGTTCAGCCCGCCTTCGGGCAGTTGCACCTCGGGCAGCACGAAGGACAGCCGGTGCGGGTCGCCATTCACGACCGAGGTCGCCTCGACCGTATCCTTCATGGTCTTCAGCCCGGTCCAGACACCGGCAAAGCGCGACAGCGCAAAGCCGTAAAGCCCGTAGTCGAGGATTTCCTGCACCCCCGCCGGCGACAGCACCGGGATATAGGCGTCGATCATCGCCCAGTCCGACTGGTGCAGCACGGTCGAGGATTCGCCGGTGTGATCGTCGCCCATGGCCATGACCACGCCGCCATGTCTCGACGAGCCGGCCATATTCGCATGCCGCATCACATCGCCGCTGCGGTCGATGCCCGGCCCCTTGCCGTACCACAGCCCGAAGACGCCGTCATATTTCCCCTCGCCACGCAACTCGGCCTGCTGGCTGCCCCAGATTGCTGTCGCGGCAAGATCTTCGTTCAGGCCGGGCTGGAACAGGACATTTGCCTCGGCCAGCCGCTTGCCCTCGCGCATCATCTGCAGATCAACCCCGCCAAGCGGGCTGCCGCGATAGCCGGTGACAAGCCCGGCCGTCCTCAGCCCGGCGGCTTCGTCGCGTGCCGCCTGCATCAGCATCAGCCGCACCAGTGCCTGCGTCCCGTTCAACAATACGTGTGTCTTCGACAGATCGAAGCGGTCGGCTAGCGAGAATTCCTGCTTGCTCATCCTGCGTCTCCTCCGATGGCGCATGGCTGGCGCAGACTATACGTCAGTCATGCTGACCAATAAAGGAAAAATTCGGCGCTTGACGTTACGTGCCGGGACAGGCAGGGGAGTGTAGATTTGCAAAAAATGCATGGCTGACCTCGCAGGATTGTAACAGCTATGGACTGGGACAAGCTCAGAATATTTCATGCGGTTGCCGATGCCGGCAGCCTGACCCATGCCGGCGACGTATTGCATCTGTCGCAATCGGCGGTCAGCCGCCAGATTCGCGCACTTGAGGAATCGGTCGGGGCGACCCTGTTTCACCGCCACGCCCGCGGCCTGATTCTGACCGAACAGGGCGAATTGCTGTTCGACGCCACCTCCGCGATGGCCCGCAAGCTTGATGCCGCCTCGGCCCGTATCCGCGACAGCGAGGAAAGCGTACTGGGTGAATTGAAGGTCACCACCACGGTCGGCTTCGGCTCGCTCTGGCTGGCACCGCGTCTCTACAAGCTGTACGAGAAATTCCCGGATCTGAAGATCGACCTGCTGCTGGAGGAACGGGTTCTGGACCTGCCGATGCGCGAGGCCGATGTCGCCATCCGCATGAAGGAGCCCAGCCAGTCCGACCTGATCCGCCGGCGCCTGCTGAACATCCGCATGCGGCTTTATGCGACCCAGGACTATCTGGACAGTGCCGGAACCCCCGAAAGCATGGCCGATCTGGCCGCGCACCGGATCATCTGCCAGAAGACCGACCAGCCGCAGGTCGCCGCCGGCGCGAGGCTGGTGCAGGAGATCCTGACCCAGAACATCACCTCGACCCTGACGGTGAACAATTATTTCGGTGTGCTGCAGGGCGTGCTTGCCAATGTCGGGATCGGCGTCCTGCCCGACTACCTGTCCCTCGATCACCCGCGCCTGGTTCGCGTCCTGCCCGAGACAGAATCGGGCGAGGTTCCAGTCTTCCTCGCCTACCCCGAGGAATTGCGGCAAACCCGCCGCGTGGCGGTTTTCCGCGATTTTGTCTTGGAGGAGATTCAGGCTTATCGTCGCCTGCAAAGCGAGAACTTGACAGCCTGATCCGCTAAACAGGCGGATTCCCTTGATATCGGAGTCAGAAAAGTCGTGATTCGGCGGTTGAAGATCAACTCTTGCGTGTAGCTATTCGGCAACGGCATGTCGGCTATGCTGCACGTGCAGCATGAAGATACTTGATTCGGCAATGGCCTGCACATAAATCATGCTTCGAAGGCGGTGGTCAGCCTAACCGCGCATCACCTTCAACCTCCCTGTTGGACTTAGGCCGGGCTTCTTGCCCGGCTCTTTTTTTGTCGCAGCGCGATCTTACCCGATCCACCGCCCTTCCAAACCGGCATCTCTCGCCATACAAGGCGCCAGACTCCACGGGCAGGAAGGGCCGGACATGCAGGAACCGTCGATCACCGCCGATCTGATCGCCGCGCACGGGCTGAAGCCCGACGAATATGACCGCATCCTGCAGATCATCGGCCGCGAGCCCAGCTTTACCGAACTGGGCATCTTCAGCGCCATGTGGAACGAGCATTGTTCCTACAAGTCCTCGAAGAAATGGCTGCGCACCCTGCCCACGGAAGGCCCGCAGGTGATCTGCGGCCCGGGCGAGAATGCGGGCGTGGTCGATATCGGCGACGGTCAGGCGGTGGTCTTCAAGATGGAAAGCCACAACCACCCCTCGTATATCGAACCGCATCAGGGTGCCGCGACCGGCGTGGGCGGCATCCTGCGCGATGTCTTCACCATGGGCGCGCGGCCCATCGCGGCGATGGATTCGCTGTCCTTCGGGCGCCCCGAACATCCCAAGACCCCGCATCTGGTCAAGGGTGTGGTCGAGGGGGTCGGCGCCTATGGCAACTGCTTCGGCGTCCCGAATGTCGGCGGCGAGGTGCGGTTCCACCGCAGCTATGACGGCAACTGCCTTGTGAACGCCTTTGCCGCGGGCCTCGCCGACAGCGACAAGATCTTCTACTCGGCCGCCTCGGGCGTCGGCATGCCGGTGGTCTATCTGGGCGCCAAGACCGGCCGCGACGGCGTCGGCGGCGCGACCATGGCCTCGGCCGAATTCGACGACACGATCGAGGAAAAGCGCCCCACCGTCCAGGTCGGCGACCCGTTCACCGAAAAATGCCTGCTGGAAGCCTGTCTTGAACTGATGGCTTCGGGCAGCGTCATCTCCATTCAGGACATGGGCGCGGCGGGCCTGACCTGCTCGGCGGTCGAGATGGGCGACAAGGGCGGGCTGGGCATCCTGCTGCAACTCGATCACGTGCCGCAGCGCGAAACCGAGATGACGGCCTATGAGATGATGCTGTCCGAAAGCCAGGAACGCATGCTGATGGTGCTGAAGCCCGAGAAGGAGGCCGAGGCACGGGCGATCTTCGAGAAATGGGATCTGGATTTCGCCATCGTCGGCGAGACCATCCCCGAGGACCGGTTCCTGATCCTGCATGGCAACGAGGTGAAGGCCGACCTGCCGCTGTCGAAACTGTCCTCCAGCGCGCCGGAATATGACCGGCCCTGGGTGGAAACCCCGGCTGCCGCCCCCGCCCCGGCCCTGCCCCGGATCACCCCCATTGCCGCCCTGCGCGCGCTGATCGGGTCGCCCAACCATGCCCACAAGGCCTGGGTCTGGGAACAGTATGACACGCAGGTCGGCGCCGATACCATCCGCCGCCCCGGCCTTGGCGCCGGCGTGGTCCGCGTCCACGGCACCGGCAAGGCGCTGGCCTTCACCAGCGACGTGACCCCGCGCTATGTGAAGGCGAACCCCTATGAGGGCGGCAAGCAGGCCGTGGCCGAGGCCTATCGCAACCTCTGCGCGGTGGGCGCCACACCGCTGGCCACGACCGACAACCTGAATTTCGGCAATCCCGAAAAGCCCGAGATCATGGGCCAGTTCGTCGGCGCCATAAAGGGCATCGGCGAGGCCTGCCGGGCGCTGGATTTCCCGATCGTGTCGGGCAATGTCTCGCTTTACAACGAGACCGACGGCAAGGGCATCCTGCCGACGCCGACCATCGGCGGCGTCGGCCTGATCGCGGATCTGGATGAGCTGATCGCGGGCCTGCCCGCGGCCGGTGATCTGGCGCTGGTGATCGGCGTCACCCGGGGCCATCTGGGCCAGTCGGCACTGGCCGCCGAAGCCTTCGGCGTTGAGGCGGGCGACGCCCCGCATGTGGATCTGGCGGCCGAGCGGAAGCATGGCGAATTCCTGCGCGCGAACCGCGCGCATCTGAACGCCGCCACCGATCTGTCCGATGGCGGCCTGGCGCTCGCGGCCTTCGAGATGGCCGAGGCGGCCGGGCTCGGCCTCACGCTGGATACGGCCGAGATCGGCCAGCTGTTCGGCGAGGATCAGGCCCGCTATCTGGTCGCCTGCTCGGCCGAGGGAGCCGAGGCCCTGATCCATGCAGGTCGGGCCGCCGGCGTCGCGGTTGCCGCGGTCGGCCGGTTCGGCGGCGACACCGTCTCGCTTGGCGGCGATGCCGTGCCGCTGGCGGAACTTTCCACGCTCTATCGCACGGCTTTCGCCGCCGCCATCCGCGGCGACATGCCCGATCACATATGACACTCACCGTACCGGCAGGCTATGCCGCCATCGTCACGGCGGCCGGTCGCGGCAGTCGAGCCGGCGGCGACCTTCCGAAACAGTGGCGCGATCTGGCCGGAAAACCCGTTCTGGCCCATGCGCTGGCGGCCTTCGCGGGGTTCGAGCGGGTCATCCTGGTCGTTCATCCCGACGATATGGGCCGGGCCATTGCGGGTTTCGCCGGCCCGGTCACCATCATCACCGGCGGTGAAACCCGCGCAGCCAGCGTCCGCGCGGCGCTGGCGACGCTTGAGGGCAGCGACATCACCCATGTCCTGATCCATGACGGCGCGCGGCCCCTGGTCAGCGAGGCGGTGATCCGCGGCGTCATCGCGGCGCTGCAATCGGGCGCCGCCGCCGCCGCCCCCGCCCTGCCCGTCAGCGATGCGCTGTGGCGGGGACAGGACGGCGCCGTCACCGGCACCGCCTCGCGCGAGGGGCTCTATCGCGCCCAGACCCCGCAGGGCTTTGCCCTGGCCGACATCGCCTTGGCGCACCGGCTGCACCCGCAGGACGCGGCCGACGATGTGGAACTGGCCCGCAAGGCCGGGATCGAGGTTGCGATCACGCCCGGCAGCGAGGACAATCTGAAAATCACCTTCCCCGCCGATTTCGCGCGGGCCGAAAGACTGCTGGGGGGCGCGATGGATATCCGTCTGGGCAATGGCTACGACGTTCACGCCTTCGGACCGGGCGATCATGTCTGGCTTTGCGGGGTGAAGATCCCGCATGAGGCCGGGCTGGTCGGCCATTCCGATGCTGATGTCGGCATGCACGCGCTGACCGACGCCATCTATGGCGCGCTGGCCATGGGCGATATCGGTCGCCATTTCCCGCCCTCGGATCCGCAATGGAAGGGCGCGGACAGCGCCGTCTTCCTGCGCCACGCGGCGGAACTTGCCGGCAGGCAGGGTTTTCGCATCGGCAATGCCGATGTGACGCTGATCTGCGAGGCCCCGAAGATCGGCCCCCATGCCGTCGCCATGGCCGCGCGGCTGGCCGGCATCGCCGGGATCGCGCCCGACCGCGTCAGCGTCAAGGCGACCACCTCGGAACGGTTGGGCTTCACCGGCCGGCGCGAAGGCATCGCCGCCATCGCCACCTGCACCTTGCTGAAGGAATAGCGCATGGAGCGGCTTCTCTGCATCTGGTTCGGCGCCGGCCTGCTGCGCCCCGCGCCCGGCACCTGGGGCTCGGCCGTGGCGGTGGCGCTTGGCCTGCTGATCCACCGCATCGGGCATTTCCCGCTGCTGGCTTTGGCCACCGTCGCGGCGACCGTGGTGGGCTTCTGGGCGGTACGGCGCTATACCGCCGGCATGGCCGATCCCGACCGCAGCGAGATCGTCATCGACGAGGTGGCGGGGCAATGGCTGGCGCTGTGCTTTCCCTCGGCCGGCTTCTGGCTGATGGGCCTGCCGGCCGGAAACTTTCCCTGGCCGGGCTGGGTCGCGGCCTTCCTGTTCTTCCGCCTGTTCGACATCTGGAAACCCTGGCTGGTCGGCCGCGCCGACCGCGAGGGCGGCGTGGACGGGGTGATGAAGGACGACCTCTGGGCCGGGCTTTTCGCCGGCATTGCCACCATGATCGCCGCCGGCATCTCGCACGGGCTGATCAGATGAGCCTCGCCGCCCAGATCCTCGACGCGGCCCGCCGGCGCGGCATCATGATCGCCACGGCGGAAAGCTGCACCGGCGGGCTGATCGTGGGCGCGCTGACCGAGGTGGCGGGGTCGTCGGATGTCGTGGACCGGGGATTTGTGACCTATTCCAACGCCGCCAAGCAGCAGATGCTGGGCGTGCGCGCCGAAACGCTGGACGCCCATGGCGCCGTCAGCGAAGAGGTCGCGGCCGAGATGGCCCAGGGCGCGCTTTCGCAGTCGGGGGCGCAACTGACCGTTTCGGTCACCGGCATCGCCGGCCCCGGCGGGTCCGAGCACAAGCCCGAGGGCCGGGTCTGTTTCGGCATCGCCACCGCCTTCGGCGTGACCACCGAGACGGTCGAATTCGGCGCCATCGGCCGGCATCAGGTCCGCGCCGCCACCGTCGATCATGCCCTGCAACTGCTGCGATCGGCGCTGGATCGCTGAACCCCGGCCTACCCGGCCAGCAGCGCGATGAACGCCTCGACATCCGTATCGGGCGTGTCCCAGGACGTGACCAGCCGGATCGGCACCGGGTCCGAGGCTTCGGCGGACTTGTCCGGCCAGAGGTGATAGATCGCCCCCGCCGCCCGTGCGCGCCGATGTGCCCCGGCCGGGATCGTCGCAAACACCGCATTCGACTGCACCGGGGCCAAGAGGCCGCCCCCGGCCGCCAGCACCCCCTCGGCCAGTCTGGACGCCAGCGCATTGGCGCGGATCGCCAGATCCAGCCACAGCCCGTCGCTGACCAGCGCCAGCATCTGTGCGGCCAGGAAACGCTGCTTCGAGAACACATGGCCCGACTGCTTTCGCCGAAAGTCAAAGCCCGCGGCCAGCGCCGGATCGAAGAACACCACTGCCTCGGCCGCCATGGCACCGTTCTTGGTGCCGCCAAAGCACAGCGCATCCACGCCCGCGCGCCAGGTCATATCGGCCGGCGCGCAGCCCAAGGACGCCGCGGCATTTGCAAAGCGCGCGCCGTCCACATGCAGCGGCACCCCCGCCCCATGGGCCAGATCCGCCAGTGCGGCGACCTGGTCGGGCGCATAGACCGTGCCCCATTCGGTGGCATTGGTGATCGAGACCATGGCGTTGCGGCCACCGTTCAGCCCGCCGCCGGCCCCGCGCCGCAGGGCCTCGGCCAGCGTATCGGCGGTCATCCGGCCTTCGGCGCCTGCCAGCGTCACCAGCTTTGCGCCATGCGAAAAGAATTCGGGCGCGCCGCATTCGCTGGTCTGGATATGGGCATCCTGATGGCAATAGATGCGCCCGCCCGCCGGGCTCAGTTGCGCGCAGACCAGCGCATTGGCCGCCGTGCCTGTGGCGGCGAAGCGGATCACCGCCTCCGGCGCCTCGAACAGATCGCGGATCGCCGCCTCGGCGCGGGCCGTCACCGGATCGGCGCCATAACCCATCACCGCCCCGGCATTGCAATCGGCCAGTGCGCGCAGCACCGCCGGATGCGCGCCGTAGGCATTGTCCGAGGCGAAGTTCACGACAGATCCTCGATGATGTGATCCTCCCAGTCCTCTTCGGACAGTTCGACCTCGCTGATCGTCCAGCCGCGCACGCTGACCCCGGCGCGATGCACCGATTCCGGATCGCCCGAGATCAGGTAATGCCACTTGTACAGGGGCCGCCCCTCGTGGCGCAGCCGATAGGCGCAGGTCGCCGGCAGCCACCAGGCGATCTCGTTCAGCTTCTTCGGGGTCAGCACCACGCATTCGGGCACATAGTCGTGCCGGTTGGCGTAGGAACTGCAGCGGCAGGCATGGTTGTCCAGCAGCTTGCAGGCGACGCGGGTGAAGGCCAGTTCGCCCGTATCCTCGTATTCGATCTTGTTCAGGCAGCACTTGCCGCAGCCGTCGCACAGTGCCTCCCATTCGGACGGGGTCAGGCTGGCCAGCGGCAGCTCCCAGAAACGTTCGCGCATCAGCTGGCCGACAGGATCGCGCGGGCCTGCCCGGCGTCGCGGGCGATCTGGTCGGTCAGCAGGTCGATGCTGGCGAATTTTTCCTCGTCGCGCAGGAATTCGACCAAGGCCACCGACAGGTGCTGGCCATAGAGATCACCCGAGAAGTCGAACAGATGCACTTCCAGATTGGGCGCGTTGCGGCCGAACATCGGCCGCACGCCAAGGCTGGCCACACCCCGGCAGGACAGCCGGTCCGGCCCGGTCAGCACATCGACCAGCACCGCATAGACGCCCAGCCGCGGCAGATGCAGCCCCTCGACCCGCATGTTCGCCGTGGGCCAGCCCAGATCACGGCCGCGCTTGTCGCCATGCACGACCTCGCCCTCGATCCGGTGCCAGTGGCCCAGCATGCGTTCGGCATCGCGGGGGCGGCCCTCGCTCAGCGCCCGGCGGATCGCGGTCGAGCTGTAATCCTGCCCGTCCGGCGCGGCCAGCAAAGGCACGGCGGTGACGCCGAAACCCAGTTCCGCACCCAGATCGCTCAGCGTCCGGACATTGCCCGCGCGCTTGTTGCCAAAGCAGAAATCCTGCCCGACGCTCACATGCCGCACGCCCAGCCCGTCAACCAGAACCTCGCGGGCGAAGGCCTCGGGCGACAGGCCGGCAAGGACCGGGCCGAAGGGCAGTTCATAAAGCTGCTCGACCCCCAGCCGCGCCAGGCGGTTGGCCCGCGCCTCGGCATTCATCAGCCGGAAGGGCGGCGCGTCGGGGGCAAAGAATTCACGCGGATGCGGCTCGAAGGTGATGATGCCCAGCGGCGCGTCGGTGGCGGCGGCGCGTGCCGCGTCGATCACTGCCCGATGGCCCAGATGAATGCCGTCGAAATTGCCCATGGCGATGCTGGCGCCGCGCGCGCCGGCGGGCAAACCGGTCCAGTCGTGATGGATCTGCAACGCGCCCCCAATCGAGGCACCGAGGCCCCGTCAGTCGAACTTGCGGCTTGGGGCCAGCACGACCGCCTCGCCTTTCAGCACGACCGTATCACCCACCAGACAGCGGGTTGCAAGCGTGACCCGCCGTTTCGCATGGTCGATCGCCTCGACCGTGACCTCGGCCCGGACCATGTCGCCGGGGCGCACGGGGGCCATGAATTTCAGCGTCTGGCCCAGATAGACGGTGCCATGGCCGGGCAGCTGCTCGCCGATCACGGCCGAGACCAGCCCGGCGGTCAGCATGCCATGCGCGATCCGCCCCTCGAAGATGGTGTCTTGCGCATAGGCATCGTCCAGATGCACCGGATTGCGGTCGGTCGAGACCTCGGCGAACAGTTCGATATCGCGATCCGTCACCTGTTTCTGCAGGTGGCGGGTCATGCCGACTTCCAGATCCTCGATGACGATGGTGCCGCGGGGAAGATTGTCAAACATGTCGTGTTCCATCAGCTGGGTCGGCCTCTTGTCGTTCATGCTGCATAGCAGCATAAAAATCGAAACGCAACAATATATCGCTGAACATACACCAAAGTATAAGATTGTTACGTTGCGGATTGCCGCACTGCCGGCACGAAAAATCCCGCGCCGGAGCGGCGCGGGAGATGGAGGTGCGGGCGGTTACAGGATCAGCGCAGCCGGCCGATACTGTATTGCGGGTCGAGGAAATGATGGGTCAGCCATTCCTGCAGCAGGTCCGGGCTGGGGCTTTCGACATCGCGGCCAAAGGCCTCTGCCGCAAGCCCGCCGGTCACGAACAATGCGTCGATCCCCTCCTGCAGCGCGCCGCGGATATCGGTATTGATGCCATCGCCAATGGCAAGGATGCGGGCCTGATCGCCCAGACCCAGCAGCCGCCGGGCGCGATCATAGATCGGCGGGTTCGGCTTGCCGAAATACAGCGCCTCGCCGCCCAGTTCCTCGTAGAACTGCGCCAGCGCGCCGGCGCAGTAGATCCGGGTCTCGCCCATGTCGACGACGACATCGGGATTGGCGCAGAGCATCTTCAGCCCGCGTTCGCGCGCCAGCATGAAGCGGGCGCGGTAATCCTCGGGCGCCTCGTTCATCTCGTCGAACGGGCCGGTATTGACGATGCCCTCGGCCTCCTCGAGCGGGACGCGGGTGATCGGCGGCGCATCGGCCCATTCCGCGGGGATGTCGTTGAAGAAGCCGTCATCCTTCTCGGTGCCGATGAACCAGACCCTGCGGCCGACCGCGCCCGCGAACATGGCGTCCTGCGCGGCATCGCCCGAACTGACGATCAGATCCCAGACATCGTCCGGCACGCCCATGCGCGCAAGCTGGGCCTGTACATAGGCGTTGGGGCGCGGCGCATTGGTCATCAGCACCACCTTGCCACCGCCCTGCCGGAACTCCTGCAGGGCCGCCACGGCGGCGGCATAGGGCTGCTTGCCGTTATGCAGGCAGCCCCAGAGATCGCAGAACAGCACGTCGTAATCGCCGCCGATCTCCGACAGCCGCTCGATGATGCGGGTCATGTCAGACAGCCAGCGCCGGGATGATCTGCTTCTTGCGGCTCATGATGCCCGGCAGCACGACGGTATCGCCGCTGACCGAGGCACCAAAGCTCTGCTCGGCCACCTGCTTGACGAAGTCGTTGGGCACCAGAAGCGTCGCCTCTTCGTTCAGGATGTCGATGACGAACAGCAGCACCTCATCGGCGCCATCGGCCGCGGCGACGCCCGGCATGGCGGCCATCAGCGCATCCTTGCGGTCCAGCAGCACCTGCGGCGCCGTCGTCTCCAGCACCGAGATGCGCAGCTGCTTGCCGCCCAGCTCGTATTCCTTGCTGTCCATCTTCAGCAGCGCCTCGTCCGAGAAGGCGCTGACATCGGATTTCGCGGCGAACATCTCGGCCGCGTATTCGCTGACATTCACGCCCAGATCGGCGGCCAGCTTCTCGGCCACGGCGCGGTCATGCGGGGTTGTGGTCGGGCTGCGGAATTCCAGCGTGTCCGACAGGATGCAGGTCAGCATGGCGCCCTTGACGGCCTCGGGCGCGGCGACGAGGTCGTCGCCGATCAGGTCGTGCATGATCGTCGCGGTGCAGGCCAGCGGGCGCACGGTGATGTTGATCGGCAGACGGGTCTTGATGCCACCCGCCAGCATGTGGTGGTCGATGATCTCGAGCACCTCGGCCTCGTTGATCGAGGCAGGCAGTTCGGCCGGGTTGTTGGTGTCCACGATCACGCATTGCTCGCCTGCGGCCACGTCCGCGATGATCTCGGGCTTGTCGAGGTTCCAGCGGGTCAGCATCCAGGCGGCCTCGGTATTCGGCTCGCCCTGCAGCACCGCCCTGGCCGGGGTCTTGCGAACCTCGTTCAGATACCAGGCCCAGATGATGGGCGAGCCGGTTGAATCCGTATCGGGGGCGGTGTGGCCGAAAACCTTGATCATGATGCGCCTCTGGAAGGGTTTGAAGTCGCGCGCCTTATAGGCGGGGCAACGGGTGATGTCCACGCGGGCGGCGGCGCCCGGCTTCATCGACGACGCTGATCGGAACGGCCCTGATGATCTGGAGGCGGCGTCTGCTGTGGTCCCCGACGGCCGCGCAGCCAGCCTGACGGGTCAGGCGATCCGCCACGAAAAAGGGCGCCCCATTGGGACGCCCCGATGCAATGCAGTGAACGAATCAGGCCGCGCGCGACAGCAGCACCTCTTCGACGCGCTTCTGGGCCGCGCCCTCGTCCACACCGCTGACGGCCGCAACCTCGCGGGTCAGGCGATCCAGCGCCGCCTCGTACAGCTGACGTTCGGAATAGGATTGCTCGCGCTGATCGTCGTTGCGGTGCAGGTCACGCACCACCTCGGCGATCGACATCAGGTCGCCCGAGTTGATCTTCTGGTCATATTCCTGCGCCCGCCGCGACCACATGGCGCGCTTGATCCGGGCCTTGCCCTTCAGCGTATCCAGCGCCCGCGCGATCAGGTCCGGGGTGGACAGGCCACGCATGCCGATCTCGGTGGCGCGCGCGGTCGGCACGCGCAGGGTCATCTTGTCCTTTTCGAAGGAGATGACAAACATCTCCAGCCGCAGCCCCGCGACCTCCTGCTCTTCGATCGAGACGATCCGGCCCACGCCATGAGCCGGATAGACGACGAAATCATCGGGGCGGAATTCGTTCTTCTTGGTCTTGGACATACGTGCTTCCTCTAGGTGGTGCCATTTCAAGGGCACAAAAGACCGCAAGCGGCGGCAGCCACCTTCGGTCCATCTTGATCTTTCGTATTTTCCGCGTGCCTGGCAGATAGCACGGGGCCAAAATTACGGCGCACAACCAACGGGCCTCTGACTCCCATCAGATGCGAAGAGAAATTGAACATAGCATAAATAAAGCGCCAGAAAAAGCGCCGTGATTCCCGCCCGGATCGGGCTGGGTCAAGCGGTTTTTGACTGAACGGTCAAGACATTAACGCCGCCAGTTCGTGACGCTTGGGTAACAATAGGGGCGAATCACCCTGCCCGAAGGCGGGTCCCGGGCCGGCTCAAAACCCGTTCAGTCGCCTTCGCCGGGCGCTTCCGAGAAGTATTTCTCCAGCTTGCCAGTGACGCCGTCCATCTCTTCGGCTGTCGGCAGCGGGTCCTTCTTCTGGGTGATGACCGGCCATTGCTCGGAGTATTTGCGGTTGAACTCGACCCAGGGTTCCATGTCGGGTTCGGTATCCGGGCGGATCGCGTCGGCCGGGCATTCCGGCTCGCAGACCCCGCAATCGATGCATTCATCGGGATGGATGACCAGCGTGTTTTCGCCCTCGTAGAAGCAATCCACCGGGCAGACCTCGACGCAGTCGGTATATTTGCACATGATGCAATTATCGGTGACGACATAGGTCATGGCGCGCTCCACTTCAATCCGCCGCGACAGTTACGCCCGGCGCGGCGATCATTCAAGGCCGCGGCTGCGGAAAAGACCGGCATCTCGACGCCGGGGACGGAAGGAGAACACCGGTTCCCGCCAGACCGGAATGCGGCGAATAGCGGTCCGCCGTCACCCGCCGCTCGGGCATGTCTCCGACCGCGCGTCTTCACCCAGTTCGCGATAGAGGGCCTGGGCTTCGACAGCGGGCCCCCGCCGCGTCCCGAGGGCCAGGATTTCGAGGCTGCGGACCCGGCCAAAGGCGGACACGACCAGCAGATCTCCGGGCTTCACCGCCCGGCCGGGCTTGCGGCAGGGCTGGCCGTTCAGGCGGATGCCGCCGCCCTCGATGCGTTCGGCGGCCAGCCCGCGCGACCTGAACAGGCGCGCATGGAACAGCCATTTGTCCAGCCTCAGCCCGGCGGCCTCGGCCACCGCGCTCACTTCTTGTCTTTAAGCGCCGCCAGCACCGCGAAGGGGCTGTCCGGGTCGGCCTTCTTCTCGGGGCGCGACGAGAAGGTCTTGGGGACCTGCTGCGGCTTGCCGCCCTTCTTCGGGCCACCCTTGCCGCGTGGCTTGCCGCCATCGCGGGGTTTTCCGCCCTCACGTCCACCCTCACGCTCACGCGCCTCGCGGCCCGGCTTGCCGCCTTCGGCGCGGCCCTCTTGCGCGGCGCCCTCGCGGCGCGGTCCGCGCCGCCCCTGCCCCTGTCCCTCACCCTGCGGACGGCGGTTGCCGCGCGGCTTCGGCGCCCAGCGGAAGGTATAGAAGACTTCCATCTCGGGCGCGGCCTCGCCCTCGGCGGGCACCTCGTCGGTCTCGCCGGCGGCCTCGGCCTCGGCGCGGCGCTTCTCGGCCTGCTCGGCCTCCCATTTCGCCCGCGTCTCGGCGGCAAGGACGCTTTCCTCTTCGGTCATCGGCGCATCCGACGCCTCGCCTTCGGGTGCGGGCTGGGGCGCCGGCGGCTCGGCCGCCTTGACCTTGGCACGCTCGCCGCGCTCGGCCGCGTAGCCGAGGCCCTGCATCAGCCCGGCGAACTGTTCCAGCGTCATGCCGGTGATTGACAGCATGTCGGGATTGGCCTCGAAGCCGCTGCGCGTGTCCTGCGTGCGCACCAGATCGGCCAGCCGTTCCAGCATGTCGATGCGGATCGCCCGCTCGCCGGCGGGGCGATAGCCCGACAGCGTATAATACCCGTCCGGCACCTCGGGGATATGCGGGATGGTCACCAACCCCGGCGGCGGGCTTTCGGGGAATTCGTCCAGACCCGCGGCCAGCGACCACAGCACCAGCCGCAGCCGGGTCGGCGCGGGCTTCAGCAGCGCCGGCATGAAGATGGTGAACTGACCGAAGCGGACGCCATGCTTGCGCAAGAGCCCGCGCGATTCCTGATCCAGCTCCTTCACCTCGGCGGCCACGCCCTCGCGCGGCAGCACGCCGAAGGCCTCGACCAGCCGGAAGGCAAATCCGCGCGCCAGACCGACCAGCGCCTCGTCCCTCTGCAGCGCCAGCAGCGGCTCGAACAGAGCCGCGACCTTGCGGTCGATGAAATGCTGCAACCGGCGCTGGACCTTCTCGGCGATCTCGGGGCCGGCGTCCTCATCGACGAAGACCTGAATGCCGGGATGCAGCGCATCCGCGCCCCTGACCAGCTTGCCCACGGCCGAGTTGCCCCACATCAGGCCGCCCTGCTCGGTGAAATCAAGCTCGGTATCGGGGGCGTTGTAGAAGCGGTCCGCGCGCAGGTGGAACTCTGGCTTCAGCGCCTCATAGCTGGCGCGGTTCAGCATCTTCGCCTCATCCGCGGTGGCTGTCTGATCCGGGCGGAAGCGGAATCCCTCCAGCCGGCCGGCGAATTCGCCCTCGACCGTCACATCGCCCTTGTCATTCACTTCGGCCACAAGGCTCTCCTTCTGCTTGAGCCGGCGCAGCAACACCGAGGTGCGCCGGTCCACAAATCTCTGGGTCAGCGCCGCATGCAGCGCATCTGACAGGCGGTCTTCTACAGCGCGAGTCTCGCCGCGCCAATGGCTTTCGTCCTGAACCCAGCCGCTGCGCTGCGCGACATAGGTCCATGTGCGGATATAAGCCAATCGCTTGGACAACGCATCAATGTCGCCATGGGTCCGGTCGATCCGCCTGACCGCGCGTTCCAGCCAGTCCGAGGGGATCGCGCCCTCCTGCAGAAAGCCGAAGATGCGGGCCAGAAGGCCGGTATGTTCGGTGGGCGAGATGCCGCGGAAATCCGGCACCCGGCAGACATCCCACAACAGCCGCACATCGCGGCCGCCCTGCACGCGGTCGCGGATCTCGGGCATCTCGCCCAGGGCTTTCAGCGCGTGCAGGTCATCGGCCTCGCGCCCGCGTGACAGCCATTCATGGCCCGAGGCGGATTCCAGCGACTTCACCAGCCGGTCCACCGTGCCGAATTCCAGCGCCGCGTTGCGCCAGACCAGCCGGCTGATCGGCTGGAACCGGTGGTTCTCGATCGCCTCGACCAGCCCGTCCTCCAGCACCCGCGCCTCGCCGGTGACCCCGAAGGTGCCGGGTTCCGTGTGCCGCCCTGCCCGGCCGGCGATCTGGCCCAGTTCGTGCGGGAACAGCGGTCGCACCCGGCGGCCGTCGAACTTGTGGGTGGCCGAGAAGGCGACGTGACGGATATCGAGGTTCAGCCCCATGCCGATGGCATCGGTGGCGACCAGGTAATCCACCTCGCCGGCCTGATACATGGCGACCTGGGCGTTGCGGGTGCGGGGGCTGAGCGCCCCCATGACCACCGCGCAGCCGCCCTTCTGGCGGCGGATCAGCTCGGCCATGGCATAGACATCATCGACCGAGAAGCCGACGATGGCGCTGCGCGCCGGCATCCGGCTGAGTTTCTTCGAGCCGGCCCATGACAGCGTGCTGAACCGCTCGCGCCGCTGGAACTGCACGCCCGGGACCAGCGCCGCGATGGCCGGGCGCATGGTGTCGCTGCCGAGCAGCAGCGTCTCGTGCAGCCCGCGCATGTTCAGCAGCCGGTCGGTGAAGACATGGCCGCGCTCGGGATCGGCGCAAAGCTGGATCTCGTCGATGGCGACGAAATCGGCGCCGATCTCGGGCATGGCCTCGGTGGTGGCGACCCAGTATTGCACCCGCTCGGGCACGATCCGTTCCTCGCCGGTGACCAGTGCCACGACCGACGGCCCGCGCGCCTTGACGATCCGGTCATAGACCTCGCGCGCCAGAAGCCGCAGCGGCAACCCGATGACGCCGGTGCGGTGCGCCAGCATCCGCTCGATGGCGTAATGCGTCTTGCCGGTATTGGTGGGCCCCAGAACGGCGGTGACCCGGCCTCTGTCTTGCACTGTCATGGCGTCAGATATCGGTGCCCCGGTCTTCCCGTTCCAGACGCTCGACCGCGTCGATGGCCTCCTGCTGGTTGGGATGGATGGCGAGGCTCTGGCGATAGGCGGCCAGCGCGCGGTCGGTTTCGCCCATTTCCTCCAGCATCGCGCCAAGCTGGGTCAGGGCGATGAAATGCCGCGGCTCAAGCTCCAGCGTGCGGCCCAGGTCGGCCGCCGCCGGCCCGTACTGGCCGGCCGTCGCATAGGCCGCGGCACGGGCCTGCCAGCCGGCGGCGAAACCGGGGGCATGATCGGTCAGCGCGGTCAGATGGCCGATGGCCGCTTCGGCATCGCCCTCGTCCAGGGCCTCCTCGCCGCGTTTCAGCAGCAGATCCATCGCCGCCGAGCCGGATTTCGACCATTCCCGCAGGATATCCGATTCGGCGATGCGCCATGCCTCGCCCTCGGGATCGGCAAGCTGCGCGAACAGCGCATCCATGTCGACCGCGTCCTGTGCCGACAGCGGCGCTGCGGGCGCGAAAACTGTTGCCAAAATGAACAAAATCGTCAGAACTCGACTGCGGGTTGCCGCAAGGACATGGTGGAAATGATGACGGTCCGGGCGCATATTTCCCCTGTAACCCAGCCCGCATGGCGGGCGCCAGACAAAGCGCGATGAAAGGAAGCAGATGAGCGATGTTGTGAAGGCCGCGGTCGAAAAACTGGGCGAGAAGATCGGCAGCTTTCCCTCGACGGCGAAATTCGTCATCGAGAACGAGGGCTCGCTGATGATCGACGAGAACGGCGTGCGCGCCGGTGACGAAGCCGCCGAAGTCACCCTGAAAGCCAATCGCGAAACCTTCGAGGGCATCCTTGACGGCAGTGTGAACCCCGCGACCGCCTTCATGACCGGCAGGCTGACCATCGACGGCTCGATGGGGATCGCCATGCAACTTGGACAGGCGCTGTCCTGACCCTCACGGTGAGCGAGCCCGCACCCTTCCATCAGCTGCCGGGCGACAGCAGCCGCCCGGCCAGCGCCTTCTGGGTCAGCGCCGATGACGGCATCCGCCTGCGACTTGCCCTGTGGCCCGAAAGCGCCGGATCGGCGCAGGGCAGCGTCCTGCTGTTTCCGGGCCGCACCGAATATGTCGAGAAATACGCCCCGATCGCGCAGCGCCTGAATGCCGAAGGGTATCATGTGCTGGCGATCGACTGGCGCGGACAGGGCCTGTCCGACCGGTTGCAGCCCGACCGCCGCCCCGGCCATGTCGGCGATTTCGCCGATTACCAGCGCGACGTGGTCGAGATGGTGGTTGCGGCGACCGAACTGGGCCTGCCCAGACCCTGGCACCTGCTGGCCCATTCGATGGGCGGCTGTATCGGCCTGACCGCGCTGCATGGCGATCTGCCGGTGGCCAGTGCCGTCTTTTCGGCGCCCATGTGGGGCATCAACCTGCGGCGGATGCCCCATGGGGTGGCGGTGGGTATCGCCTATCTGGCCGGCCGTCTGGGTCATGGCGGACGCTCGGCGCCGGGCAGCGGGGCCTCCGGCAACTACATGCTGGATGAGGCTTTCAGCACGAACCTGCTGACGCCCGACCCGGATGAATGGTCCCGGCTTCTGCGCGAAGCCGCCAGTTGGCCCGACCTGACCATCGGCGGCGCCAGCTTTCACTGGGTTTCGCAGGCGCTGAACGAATGTTCGCGCCTTGCCCGGCTGCCCTCGCCCGAACGGCCGATGACCGTTCTGTTCGGCAGCGAGGAAAAGATCGTCTCGATTCCGGCGATCCGCACCCGCGCGGCGGACTGGCCGGGCGCGGACCTTCTGGAACTGCGAAAGGGCCGGCACGAGTTGCTGATGGACGCGGACCAGCGCGAGAGTTTTTTCGAGGCCATGCTGGCCCGGTTCAGCGCCGCCTGAGAGGGGCGAAGCTCAGGGCTTCCCTGCCCCGCCCGGATCAGTTGTTGCCTATGCCGCGCGGCCCGGGCCAGCCACGCCCGGCAGGCGCAGCCGCACCCGCTTGATCCGGCGGGGATCGGCCTCGACGATCTCGAATTCAGCGCCCGAATCATGGGCGATGACCTCGCCGCGCAACGGCACCCGTCCGGCCAGCATGAATATCAGCCCGCCAAGCGTGTCCACCTCATCCTCGTCGTCGCCATCGGTCAGCCGCAGCCCGGTCTCGGCCTCGACCTCGTTCAGCGGCGCGCGGGCCTGGATCAGCCACTGGCCGGGCTTGTCCAGAACCCACAGCCCGCCCTCGTCCTCGTCATGTTCGTCCTCGATCTGGCCGATCACCTGTTCGATCAGATCCTCGATCGTCACCAGCCCGTCGACCCCGCCATATTCGTCGATGACCAGCGCCATGTGCATGCGCTTCTGCTGCATCTGCTGCAGCAGAACCCCGATCGGCATCGAGGGCGGGACGTAGAGGACAGGCCGCAGCATCGGCCGCAGGGTGAACTTGCCGCCCTGCCCGAAGCCGTGCTTCAGCGCCAGATCCTTCAGGTGGATCATGCCCAGCGGGCTGTCCAGCGTGCCGCGAAAGACCGGGATGCGCGAGAAGCCGTGTTCGCGGAACATCTCGACCAGATCATCCAGCGTCACGCTCAGCGGCGCGGCGATGATCTCGACCTTGGGGATGGCCACGTCATCGACCCGCAGCCGGCGCAGGTTGATCATGCCGGGCGCGGGCTGGGCCACCGGACCGTGCGGGGCGCCCCCGTCCCCGCCATTCTCGTCCGATCCGGTCAGGGCATCGAAGAAACGTCCGAAAAAACCGCGCGAGCCGGGCAGGTCGCGCCCGTCCCCGCCGACGCCGTCGGCAGGGGCTGCCGCATCATCGCCAAGGGACTGTTCGGGTAATCGGGGTTCGGAGTTCATCGCACCTTCTCTTGCCAGGTTTCGGGCTCTTGATAGGGATCGGCAATCTGCAGGCCGTGAAGGATCGCCCGCTCGGTCGCCTCCATCAGTTCGGCATCGGCGTCGTTCAGGTGATCATAGCCCAGAAGATGCAGCGTGGCATGGACCAGCAGATGCGTCACATGATCGGCGACGGGCTTGCCCTGCGCGCGGGCCTCGGCCTCGCAGGTCTCGTAGGCGATGGCGATATCGCCCAGTTCGTCCTCGTCGGGCAGATCGGGGCGGGTGCCGGCGTCATGCGGCACATGCTCGACCGCGGGCCAGGACAGCACGTTCGTCGGCTGCGGCTTGCCCCGGAAATCGGCGTTCAGCGACGCGATGCGGGCATCATCGCAGCCCAGCACCACGACCTCGCCGCCGATGCGATGCCAGCGGAGCGTCGCGGTGACGGCGCGCAGGGCCAGCGCCTCGAGCCCGGCCGTCTCCCATCGGTCGTCCTCGATGACGCAATCGGCGGATATCTCGTCAGGCATCGTTTCGCATTGCGCGGCGCGGCACATATCCACCGCGCGCCTCCCCGGTTTCGCCGCGCGCCAGGGCCGCGGCATCCTCGGCGTCATAGGCGTCGATGATGCGCGCGACAAGCGGGTGGCGCACGACATCCTTGGCGGTGAAATAGCTGAAGCTGATGCCCTTGACGCCCGACAGGATCCGCTCGGCGTCGGACAGGCCCGACTGCATGCCGCGCGGCAGGTCGATCTGGGTGCGGTCGCCGGTGATGACCATGCGCGAGCCCTCGCCCAGACGGGTCAGGAACATCTTCATCTGCATCTGGGTGGCGTTCTGCGCCTCGTCCAGCACCACGAAGCTGTTGGCCAGCGTGCGCCCGCGCATGAAGGCCAGCGGCGCGATCTCGATGCGCTTTTCCTCGATCAGCTTCTGCATCTGCTTCGAGGGCAGAAAGTCGTTCAGCGCGTCATAGAGCGGCTGCATGTAGGGATCGACCTTCTCCTTCATGTCGCCGGGCAGAAAGCCCAGACGCTCGCCCGCCTCGACGGCAGGGCGCGACAGAACGATCCGGTCGACATGCCCGCCGATCAGCATGGTGACGCCCACGGCGACGGCGAGATAGGTCTTGCCGGTGCCGGCCGGGCCGATGCCGAAGGCCAGTTCATGTTCGAACAGCGAGCGCACATAGGCCTTCTGTGCCTCGGTCCGCGGCTCGACCGATTTCTTGCGGGTGCGCAGCTCGTAATTGCCGGCGGCGAACATCTCGATCTGGCCGCTGGGGCTGGTGTCGGCATCGGCGTCGATGCCCATGCGCAGCGCCGCCTCGACCTCGGCCATGCTGACCGGCCGGCCCTGTTCCAGCCGGGCATAGAGCCCGCGCAGCAACTGCGCCGCCTCGGCCTGCGCCTCGGGGCCGCCGACCACGGCCAGTTGGTTGCCGCGCCGCAGGATATGGATGCCAAGCGCCTCCTCGATGCGGGCCAGATGCCGGTCATTGGCCCCACACAGGTCGATCAGCAGCCGGTTGTCGGGAAATTCCAGCAGGGTTTCGCCCGGATGGGTCGCGTCGGGGGGCGTTGGGGTCAGGCCCAAAGTATTCTCCAGCGTGGTTCTCTGCCCTCTATGGTGGCGATCCGAGAGGATTCGCACAAGATCATGTTCAAGGATTATCCCGCAATCAGATGCCGGTGCGGCGGAATTCGCGCGGCGCGGACGGATCACATCGGCGCGCGACCGAGGAAGTCGGCAAGCGGTACGGCGTCCTGCATCGCCTCCACCGTCCCCTGCCAGGTGATATGGCCGTCCTGCAGCATCGCCACCCGGTCGCCGATGGCGCTGACCGAATCCATGTCATGGGTGATGGTGATGGCGGTCGCCCCGGTCTCGTCGACGATGCCCCGGATCAGCCCGTTGATGCGCCGGGCGCGGATCGGATCGAGGCCGGTCGTCGGCTCGTCGAAGAAGATCACCGCCGGATCGTCGGCGATGGCGCGGGCGAGACCCGCCCGCTTGGCCATGCCGCCCGACAGTTCGGCCGGCATCAGATCGGCGGTTTCCGGGCCCAGCCCGACGCGCGCCAGCTTGTCGATGGCGATGGCGCGGGCCTCGCGGTCGGGCATGCGCTGGCGCAGGCGGAAGCCGACATTCTGCCAGACGCTGAGGCTGTCGAAGAGCGCCGCCCCCTGGAACAGCATGCCGAAATGGCGCAGGAAATCCCGCCTTGTGCCATGGTCCAGCGGCCGTCCCTGCCAGAGGATCTGCCCCGCATCCGGCTGCTCCAGCCCGAGGATGCATTTCAGCAGCACCGACTTGCCCATGCCCGACTGGCCGATCACGCACAGGCTTTCGCCCGGCGCGACCCGCAGATCGATCCCGTCCAGCACCGCCCGCGCCCCGAAGGATTTTCTCAGGCCCCGTGTCTCGATCATCGGAAGAACAGCCCGGTCAGCACGAAATTCGCCCCGAGGATGGCGACGGCGGCGGCGACCACGGCGGATTTCGTGGCCCGGCCCACACCCTCGGCGCCGCGGCCGGCATGCATGCCGAACCAGCAGCCGCTGACCGCCACGATCAGCCCGAAGGCCGCGCCCTTGATCAGCCCCGAAATCACGTCCCAGCGTTCCAGATAGGCCCAGCTGTTCGACAGGTAGGTGGTCGAATTGAACCCCAGCGACTGCGTGCCGACCAGCCAGCCGCCCATGATGCCGATGCTGTCGCCGACCGCCACCAGCACCGGCACGGTCAGCATCGCCGCCCAGAGCCGTGGCGTGACCAGCCAGCGCATCGGATCGGTCGACAGCGTCACCAGCGCGTCGATCTGCTCGGTCACCTTCATCGTGCCGATCTCGGCGGCGATGGAACTGGCGACGCGCGCGGCCACCATCAGCCCGCCAAGAACCGGCCCCAGTTCGCGCACCATGCCGATGGCGACGATGGCGGGCACCACATCGCCGGCCTGAAACCTCGCGCCGCCCGAATGGATCTGCAGGGCCAGTGCCGCCCCGGTGAACAGCGCCGTCAGCCCCACCACCGGCAGCGACAGCCAGCCGATCTGCACAAGCTGGGTCAGGAAGACGCGCGGATAGACGGGCGACAGGCGAAAGAGGCCGCGCAGGGTGAACAGGCTGACCGCGCCGATGGCACGCAGCGCCCGCAGGGTCAGCCGTCCGGTCAGCCGGATGGGGTTCACAGATAGGTCCGCTCATAGCGCTGCCCCAGCGAGGTCAGCACTTCATAGCCGATGGTCCCGGCGAAACCGGCCAGCCGGTCGATGGGCTGCTCAGGACAGATCAGGTCCAGTGCCGCCGGAACGCTGGCCAGCCCGGTCACGTCCGCGGTGATGAGATCCATCGACACGCGGCCGACGACGGGACAAGCCAGGCCATCGGCATACAGGCAGACACCACTCGACGACAGCGCCCGCGGGATGCCGTCGGCATAGCCCGCCGCGACCGTGGCGATGCGGCGCGGGGACTCGGCGCTCCAGGAGGCGCCGTAGCCCACAAATTCGCCGGGCCTTACCTCGCGCGTCTGGATCACCGGCAGCGACAGGCGCACGACCTGCCGCGCCCCGGCGAAGGGCAGGCCGCCGTAAAGGCCCACGCCCGGCCGCACCAGATCGAAGTGATAATCCGGCCCCAGCAGGATGCCGCCGGTCGCGGCCAGCGACCGCGGCACCGCGCAGCCCTCGGTCATCGCGCGGAAGGCGGCCAGTTGCGCGGCATTGGCGGGATCATCCGGCTCGTCGGCGCAGGCCAGGTGCGACATGATGAAGCGCGGCCCCGCGCCGCGATCGGCCGCCAGCGCCTCGGCCCGGATCGCGGCCCATTCCGCCGCCTCCATCCCCAGCCGGTTCATGCCGCTGTCCAGCTGGATCGCGAAGGGCTTGCCCCGGCGCATGGTGCGGTCGCGGAAGAACTGTTCGGCACTGTTCAGCACCGGGACGAGGCCGGCCAGATCCTCGCCCTCCATATGGCCGGACAGCACGCAGATCGCCGCATCCTCGGGAAGATGGGGGCGCAGCGCCCTGCCCTCGCCGGCCAGCGCGACGAAGAAATCCCGCGCGCCTGCATCATACAGCGCCCGCGCCACCCGCGGCGCGCCCAGCCCGTAGGCATCGGCCTTGACCACCGCCGCCGCGCGGGCGCCCGGCGCCTGCGCGGCCAGCGCCTTCCAGTTGGCCACGATGGCCCCGATATCGATCTGCAATCCCATGCGGATGGCTTGCCCCCGGCCCCGCCCGGCGTCAAGAGGGCTCGCGCCGGCCATGATTTCGCAGCTTTGCAATTTGCGCGCGATTGCGGCGACATAGTTTGCAAATTTTCCCGATTTTTCTTTTCCGTGACAGCGTCTCAAGCTAATTTGCCGCAACTTTACCGGGAGGCTTGCCATGAAGGACATTCTGCAGGAGCTGGAGCGTCGTCGGGACGAGGCGCGGCTTGGCGGCGGACAGCGTCGCATCGACGCCCAGCACAAGCGCGGCAAGCTGACCGCCCGCGAACGGATCGACCTGCTGCTGGACGAGGGCAGCTTCGAGGAGTTCGACATGTTCGTCGCCCATCGCAGCACCGATTTCGGCATGGAGGCGGAACGCCCCTATGGCGACGGCGTGGTGACCGGCTGGGGCACGATCAACGGTCGCATGGTCTATGTGTTTTCGCAGGATTTCACCGTCTTCGGCGGCTCGCTGTCGGAAACCCATGCCCAGAAGATCTGCAAGATCATGGACATGGCGATGCAGAACGGCGCCCCGGTGATCGGGCTGAACGATTCGGGCGGCGCGCGGATTCAGGAAGGGGTGGCCAGCCTTGCCGGCTATGCCGATGTGTTCCAGCGCAACATCATGGCCTCGGGCGTGATCCCGCAGATCTCGGTCATCATGGGCCCCTGCGCGGGCGGCGCGGTCTATTCGCCGGCCATGACCGATTTCATCTTCATGGTGAAGGACACGTCCTACATGTTCGTCACCGGCCCCGACGTTGTGAAGACCGTGACGAACGAAGTGGTGACCGCCGAACAGCTTGGCGGGGCAAGCACCCATACCAGGAAAAGCTCGGTCGCCGATGGCGCCTTCGAGGATGATGTCGAGGCCCTGTCCGAAATTCGGCGGCTGTTCGACTTCCTGCCGCTGAACAACCGCGACAAGGCGCCGGTGCGGCCCTTCTTCGACGACCCGGCCCGGATCGAGGACAGCCTCGACACGCTGGTTCCCGACAACCCGAACCAGCCCTATAACATGAAGGAACTGATCGGGAAGGTCGCCGACGAGGGCGATTTCTACGAGATTCAGAAGGATTACGCCGGCAATATCATCACCGGCTTCATCCGCATCGAGGGCCAGACCGTCGGCGTCGTCGCCAACCAGCCGATGGTGCTGGCCGGCTGCCTCGACATCGACAGTTCGCGCAAGGCCGCCCGTTTCGTGCGCTTCTGCGATGCCTTCGAGATCCCGATCCTGACCTTCGTCGACGTGCCGGGCTTCCTGCCGGGCACCGGGCAGGAATATGGCGGCGTCATCAAGCACGGCGCGAAACTGCTGTTCGCCTATGGCGAGGCGACCGTGCCGAAGGTCACCGTCATCACCCGCAAGGCCTATGGCGGCGCCTATGACGTCATGGCGTCCAAGCATCTGCGCGGCGATTTCAACTATGCCTGGCCCACGGCGGAAATCGCGGTGATGGGCGCCAAGGGTGCGGTCGAGATCCTCTATCGCAGCGAATTGGGCGACACCGACAAGATCGCGACCCGGACCCGCGACTATGAGGACCGCTTTGCCAATCCCTTCGTCGCCGCCGAAAAGGGCTTCATCGACGAGGTGATCCAGCCCCGCAGCACGCGGCGCCGGGTGGCCCGCGCCTTCGCCAGCCTGCGCGGCAAGAAGCTGTCCAATCCCTGGAAGAAGCACGACAACATCCCCCTGTAAGCTGCGGATTTCCATGATGACGCACCTTCGCGCGAATGATGCAGCGCCGCCACAGGGGCGCGGCTATTCGTCCCGGCGCCGCCGGGGCGGCTGTCTGGACATGCCGGCGACGGCTATCATCGCCCCCGGGTCGGCCCGTCAAGAGGCCGGTCCGGAATTGAGCAGCCGGGCGCATTCCCGCCCGCATGACAGGAGCATGATACAATGTCGAAGAAACTCATTCTCGGCCTCGTGCTGGTCGCGGCTTTCGCCGCCTGCCAGCGCCAGCAGCCCGAGGTCGAGGTCTATAGCGCCCCCATCGATCCGGTCACGACCGAGCCGACCTATCAGGGCAAATACGGCGGCTGACGCCGCCGCTTCTCCGCGCGGGCGCCATGATCGCCCGCGCGGACCGAGCCTCTGCGGGGGGCGAGTGCCATGCTGAAGCATCGCGGCTTTCCCGGGCGCCTTCCGGGCACCGATTTCCAGTTCACCATCCGCCGCGAGAACCGCAAGAAGGGCGCGACCCCGATCGCCCGGCGCGAGCGGTTCCGCGACCGCAAGCCCGCCGACCGCCGCGCCGATGCGGGCTTTCTGGCCGCGCTGATCGCGCATTTCGGCGACGAACCCTTCGCCCGCGGCAATCTGGATGCCGGGCGCCTGTCCTGGCTGATCGGCCGCGAGGTCAGGCCGGTCGGCGAGTTCGATCCGGCCGATTACGACCAGTTGCTGCAGGTTGACATGGCCGCCGCCGAAGCCTCGTTCCCCGAGCTTTTCACCACCGACGGACAGCCGGATTTCGGCTGGGAGGATGACGGCTGGGACGACGACGAGGCGGAGGACCGGTGATGGGCGGTTTGTTGCTTGGCGCCCCGCTGTCACGGCCATGTCAGTTTGACTATGGTCGGGCTCGTGCAATATTGCCTGCGCATTCGCAACAACTGGCCCTGAATTGGGCCGAAGATACAGGCACGATCACATGCAGACTTCACTTTTCGCCCGCCTTGCTGGTGTCACCCTCGTTGCAGCCGGCCTCTCGGCCTGCGCCCCCGGCTACCAGACCGGCCTCTCGCCCGACGCCCAGCGTGCTGCCGGTGGCGCCGTCGCCGGTGCCGTCATCGCCGAAGTGCTTGATGAAAACGTGGTCGCCGGTGCGGCTCTCGGTGCTGCGGGCGGCGCGCTTTGCGACGACGCCGGCGTTTGCCAGCGCCGCTACTGAGCGACAGCCCCGCGCTGAACCAGTCCGGGCAGCTGCGCGTTGCGTAGCTGCCACGAAAACAACAGGATCAGACCCATGCCCAAGGCATTTGCCCTTGCCGCAGTTCTCGGCGCGACCGCGCTGGCAGGCTGCACGCAGAACATCAATCCGACCGACACCGACCGCGCCCTCATCGGTGCGGGCGCCGGTGCGGTCATTGCCGATCTGGCCGGTGAAAACGTCATTGCCGGCGCGGCCCTCGGCGGAGCCGCCGGCGCGCTGTGCAACGACGTGCGCCTGTGCGAATAGCCAAGATCTGACCGGCGCGCCCTGCGCGCGCCGCCATCTTTCCACGACCGTCTGCGACCGTCCGGCCGCAGGCGGTTTTTTCATGTCTTCCGACCGGAGGTAGCCCATGTTCAAGAAGATCCTGATCGCCAACCGGGGCGAAATCGCCTGCCGCGTCATCAAGACCGCCCGCAAGATGGGCATCAAGACGGTCGCCGTCTATTCCGACGCCGACCGCAACGCGCTGCATGTGAAGATGGCCGATGAGGCCGTCCATATCGGCCCGCCCCCCGCGAACCAGTCCTATATCGTGATCGACAAGATCATGGAGGCGATCCGCCAGACCGGGGCCGAGGCGGTCCATCCGGGCTATGGCTTTCTCAGCGAGAACATGAAGTTCGCCGAGGCGCTGGAAAAGGCGGGCGTGGCCTTCATCGGCCCGCCGGCCACGGCGATCGAGGCGATGGGCGACAAGATCACCTCGAAGAAGCTTGCGCAGGAAGCGGGGGTCTCGACCGTTCCGGGCTATATGGGTCTGATCGCCGATGCCGAGGAGGCGGTGAAGATCTCGGGCCAGATCGGCTATCCGGTGATGATCAAGGCCAGCGCCGGCGGTGGCGGCAAGGGCATGCGCATCGCCTGGAACGAGCAGGAGGCGCGCGAGGGCTTTGAATCCTCGAAGAACGAGGCGGCGAACAGCTTTGGCGACGACCGCATCTTCATCGAGAAATTCGTGACCCAGCCGCGCCATATCGAGATTCAGGTGCTGGCCGACAGCCTCGGCAATGCGGTCTATCTGCACGAGCGCGAATGCTCGATCCAGCGCCGCAACCAGAAGGTCATCGAAGAGGCACCCTCGCCCTTCCTTGACGAGGCCACGCGCAGGGCCATGGGCGAACAGGCGGTCGCGCTTGCCAAGGCAGTGGGCTATACCAGCGCCGGCACGGTCGAGTTCATCGTCGACGGCCAGAAGAACTTCTACTTCCTCGAAATGAACACGCGCCTGCAGGTCGAACATCCGGTGACCGAGTTGATCACCGGCGTCGATCTGGTCGAACAGATGATCCGCGTGGCCGATGGCGAGGCCCTGCCGTTCCAGCAATCCGATCTGAAGATCAACGGCTGGGCGATCGAGTCGCGCCTCTACGCCGAAGATCCCTATCGCGGCTTCCTGCCCTCGATCGGCCGGCTGACCCGCTATCGCCCGCCGGCCGAGGTCGCGGACAAGGCCCATGTCGTCAGGAACGATACCGGCGTCTATGAGGGCGGCGAGATCAGCATGTTCTACGACCCGATGATCGCCAAGCTCTGCACCTGGGCGCCCGGCCGCGGCGAGGCCATCGAGGCGATGCGGGTAGCGCTGGACGAATTCGAGGTCGAGGGGATCGGGCACAACCTGCCCTTCCTGTCGGCGGTGATGGATCACCCGAAATTCGTCGCGGGTGAGATGACCACCGCCTTCATCGCCGAGGAATATCCCGACGGGTTTGCCGGCGTCACCCCGCCCGACTCCGAGGCGGTCCGCATCGCGGCGGCGGCTGCCGCCATGCATCGCGTGGCCGAGATCCGCCGCAGCCGGATCAGCGGGCGGCTGGACAATCACGAACGCCATGTCGGCGAGAACTGGGTCGTCTTCGTCGCCGGGCGTGACCTGCCGGTGCGGATCCGCGCCGACCGCGAGGGCGCGACGGTCCTGATCGAGGGCCGCGACCTGCGCGTCGAAAGCCAGTGGCGGCCCGGCCAGTCGCTGGCCCGGCTGATGGTCGACGGCGCGCCGCTGGTGCTGAAGGTCGACCGCATCGCCGCGGGCTATCGCCTGCGCACCCGCGGCGCCGATCTGAAAGTCCATGTCCGCCGCCCGCGCGCCGCCGAACTGGCCCGGCTGATGCCCGAGAAGGTCGCCCCCGACACCTCGAAATTCCTGCTCTGCCCGATGCCGGGTCTGGTGGTGAAGATCAACGTCGCCCAGGGCGACGAGGTGCAGGAGGGACAGGCGCTGGCCACGGTCGAGGCGATGAAGATGGAGAACATCCTGCGCGCCGAGAAGAAGGGCGTGGTGAAATCCGTCAATGCCGAGGCCGGCCAGAGCCTTGCCGTGGACGATGTGATCCTGGAGTTCGAATGATCCGACCCGTCGCCCCTGCGCCCGCATCGCACCGGCCGTTCCCGGCGGTTTCGGGCCGGCGCATGGGCGCGGCTTTCTCCGGCGCCGCCGATCGGCGTCCGGTCGCGCCCGCCGGTATCCGCAGGTAGCGCCGATGCCGCCGCTGGACCCCTATCTCAGTCCACAGGCGCAGCAGGCGGTCATCGCCGGGCTGTTTCTGGCCGTGGGCTGGTGGGTGGTGGCGCTGCAGAACCGCAGGCGCGATGCCAAGCTGCGCCAGCACCGGGTCCGCGATGTCCAGCGGGCGCTGTTCGCCGAAATCCGGGCGAATGTGGCCGCCCTGCAGCGCGAGGAACTGGAACATTACGGCGAGGCCATTGCCCTGCGGATCGAGGAAAAGCCGGGCTATTTCCCGACCATCCCGACCGAAGCGAACGATGCGATCTTTCGGGCCATTGTCGGGGATATCCACGTCCTGCCGCGCGACACGATCGACCCGATCGTGCTGTATTACCGCCAGTTGAACGTCATCGGCGCGGCGATTGCCGATCTTCGGGTGCTGGATATCGACAGGATCGGCCCCGAACGCGCGGCTGACCTGTATCGCGACTATATCAATTTCAGGCTGGAGGCGCTGGAACTGGGCGAGGATGCGATGATCGCCATCGCGCGGGATATCGACGGAACCGGGCGCAGCGCGGCACCCGCGAATGTCAGTAACCCGGGCGCGGCCCCGTCCGGCCCAGGATCGGTGTGACGCCCATGATACGTTCGGCTTCCTCGATCAGGGCAGAACGGGCCGCCCGCAGGTCCTTGTCCAGAATGCGTGGACGGCTGGGACGGGCCTGCGCCTCGCGCGGCTCGGCCTGCGAGGGGGTGGGACGCGTGATGCGGATGCGCTTCGGATCGGCCATGATCGTCTCCCTTGTCTGCGACAATATGGGGCCTGACGGCTGCGATTGCAATCAGGGCGTCACGCCGGCCCTGCCGATTTCCTGCCGGCGCAGCGGGAACTTGTCGATGGCGCGGCTGATCTCGCGCACGTCCCAGGGCAAGGGCTTGCGCAGCTTTACCTGCCCGTCCTTGTCCATGATCACCAGCGAAAATCCGCGCGGATGCAGCTGGCGGCGCCATGCGCTGTTCGCCGCCGGATCGGCATCGGCGATCACCACCACGTCGCGCTCGACCAGCATGTCGGGCCGGCTGCGCAGCGCCTGCATCTGCTCGCGGAAGGCCGGATCGTCAGGCGTTTCGGCAAAGACAACGACGGGGCGCGCCTTCCACAGGAAATCGTCCGGCGCGACCTCGCCGGCGGCATATTCGACCAGTTCGGGCCGCGCGGGCTCGGGCGCGGCGGCGGCGGGCAGGTCTTCCGGGCTCATCGGCACCGATGGCGCGGCCTCGGCCGGGCTGGGCGGAGGCGCTTCGCGCGCCGGCCCCATGGCGGCCAGCGCCATCACGAAAATCAGGAATTTCAACTTCATCGGCACCTCATCCTCAGCAGAATATAGGACCGGGCGCCGCAGGGGAAAGGACGCAGCATGACAAAACCGACACTGCAGGACTGGCACAAGCTGGCCGAGAAGGAACTGAAGGGCCGCGATCCCGACAGCCTGACCTGGGACACGCTGGAAGGCATTCCGGTGAAGCCGCTTTACACCGAGGCCGATACGCAGGGGCTGGAGCATATCGGCAGCCTGCCCGGCATCGCCCCCTTCACCCGCGGCCCGCGCGCCACGATGTATGCCGGCCGGCCCTGGACCATCCGGCAATATGCGGGCTTTTCGACCGCCGAGGAATCGAACGCCTTTTACCGCCGCAACCTGGCCGCCGGCCAGCAGGGCGTCTCGGTCGCCTTCGATCTGGCCACCCATCGCGGCTATGACAGCGACCATCCCCGGGTCGAGGGCGATGTCGGCAAGGCGGGCGTCGCCATCGATTCGGTCGAGGACATGAAGATCCTGTTCGACGACATCCCACTGGACAAGGTTTCGGTGTCGATGACCATGAACGGCGCGGTGATCCCGATCCTGGCGAATTTCATCGTCGCGGGCGAGGAACAGGGCCATTCGCGCGCGGTCCTGTCGGGCACCATCCAGAACGACATCCTGAAAGAGTTCATGGTGCGGAACACCTATATCTATCCGCCCGACCCCTCGATGCGGATCATCGCCGACATCATCGAATATACCAGCAACGAGATGCCGAAATTCAACTCGATCTCGATTTCCGGCTATCACATGCAGGAGGCGGGCGCGAACCTCGTGCAGGAACTGGCCTATACGCTGGCCGACGGGCGCGAATATGTGCGCGCGGCCATCGCCTCGGGCATGGATGTGGATGTCTTCGCCGGCCGGCTGAGTTTCTTCTTTGCCATCGGCATGAACTTCTTCATGGAGATCGCCAAACTGCGCGCCGCACGCCTGCTGTGGCACCGGATCATGCAGGACTTCGGCGCGAAGAAGCCGTCGTCGCTGATGCTGCGCACGCATTGCCAGACCTCGGGCGTGTCCCTGCAGGAACAGGATCCCTATAACAACGTCGTCCGCACCGCCTATGAGGCGATGTCGGCGGCGCTTGGCGGCACGCAGTCGCTGCATACCAACGCACTGGACGAGGCGATCGCCCTGCCGACCGATTTCTCGGCCCGGATCGCGCGCAACACGCAGCTGATCCTGCAGGAGGAAACCGGCATCACCCATGTCGCCGACCCGCTGGCCGGGTCCTACTACATCGAAAGCCTGACCGCGCAACTGGCCGACAGGGCCTGGGCGCTGATCGAGGAGGTCGAGGAGATGGGCGGCATGACCAAGGCCGTCGCCTCGGGGATGCCGAAGCTGAGGATCGAGGAAACTGCGGCCCGGCGGCAGGCGATGATCGACCGCGGCGAAGAGGTGGTCGTCGGCGTCAACAAGTACCGCAAGGAAAAAGAGGACCATATCGACATTCTGGATGTCGACAACGTCAAGGTCCGCAACAGCCAGATCGCCCGGCTGGAAAGCATCCGCGCCAGCCGCGACGAGGCGGCCTGCTCGGCCGCGCTGGACGAAGTGACCCGCCGCGCCCGCGAGGGCGGCAATCTGCTGGCCGCCGCCGTCGAGGCCGCCCGCGCCCGTGCATCCGTCGGAGAGATCAGCATGGCCATGGAAAAGGAATTCGGGCGTCACCGCGCCGAGGTGAGGACTCTGGCCGGCGTCTATGGCGCCGCCTATGAGGGCGACGAGGGCTTCGCGGCGATCCAGCGCGATGTCGAGACCTTCGCCGAAGAGGAAGGCCGCCGCCCGCGCATGCTGGTCGTGAAGATGGGTCAGGACGGCCATGACCGCGGCGCCAAGGTCATCGCCACCGCCTTCGCCGATATCGGCTTCGACGTCGATGTCGGGCCGCTGTTCCAGACCCCGGAAGAGGCGGCGCAGGATGCCGTCGACAATGACGTGCATGTGGTCGGGATCTCGTCGCAGGCCGCCGGTCACAAGACGCTGGCGCCAAAGCTGATCGAGGCGCTGAAGGCGCAGGGCGCGGGCGAGATCCTGGTGATCTGCGGCGGGGTCATCCCGCAGCAGGATTACGACTACCTGAAGAAGGCCGGGGTAAAGGCGATCTTCGGGCCGGGAACCAATATCCCCGCCGCCGCCGCCGACATCCTTCGCCTGATCCGCGCCGGCCGCGCGGCATAGGCTGCAGAACGCCTGCCGGGGCCGCCCGGGCCCGGCAGGCAGTAACCCCGGGTAGGGGCACTGGGGGAACAGGACCCTCCGCGCCGGAAGGTCAGGCGATGCAGCCCTCAGCCGAGGCGGTAGTTCGGTGACTCGCGGGTGATCTGCACGTCATGGACATGGCTTTCCTTCAGCCCCGCGCCGGTGATGCGCACGAACTGGCAGTTCCGGCGCATCTCCTCGATGGTGGCGCAGCCGGTATAGCCCATCGCCGCCCGCAGCCCCCCGACCAGCTGGTGGATGACGGTGCCGGCCGGTCCCTTGTAGGGCACCTGCCCCTCGATCCCCTCGGGCACCAGCTTGTCGGTCGCCGCGTCCTTCTGGAAATAGCGGTCGGCCGAACCGCGCGCCATCGCCCCGAGGCTGCCCATGCCGCGATAGCTCTTGAAGCTGCGGCCCTGATACAGGATCACCTCGCCGGGGCTTTCGTCGGTGCCGGCGATGGCGCTGCCGACCATGGCGCAGCTTGCCCCCGCCGCGATCGCCTTGGCGAAATCGCCCGAATACTTGATGCCGCCATCGGCGATGACCGGCGTGTCGCCGGCCGCACTGGCGGCATCCATGATCGCGGTCAGCTGCGGCACGCCGACGCCGGCCACGATCCGCGTCGTGCAGATCGAGCCCGGCCCGATACCGACCTTGACCGCATCCGCCCCCGCCCCGATCAGCGCGCGGGTGGCCTCGGCGGTGGCGACGTTGCCGGCAACCACCTGCACCTCGTTCGAGAACTGCTTGACCCGCTCGACCGCCATGCCGACGCTGTCGGAATGGCCATGCGCGGTGTCGATCACCACCATGTCCACGCCCGCCTCGATCAGCGCCTGACTGCGCTCGAAGCCTTCATTGCCCACGGTCGAGGCCGCGGCGACCCGCAACCGGCCCAGATCGTCCTTGCAGGCAAAGGGGTTCAGCACCGACTTCTCGGTATCCTTCAGCGTCAGGAGCCCGGTCAGATGGCCCTCGCCATCCGTCACCAGCAGTTTCTCGATCCGGCGCGACTTCATCAGGTCGATGGCCTGCTGGCGGTCCGCCGGTTCGGTCAGCATGGCCAGATTGTCGGCACTCATCATCACCCTGACCGGGGTGCGGTCGTCGCTGGCGAAACGCATGTCGCGATTGGTCACGATGCCAAGAACCCGGCCATCCTGATCCACGACCGGAAAACCCGTCACGTTATAGCGGTCCTGCAGCGCCTTGGCATCCGCGAGGGTCTGGTCGGGCCGCAGGGTGATCGGCTTGTAGACGATGCCGGATTCGAAGCGCTTGACCCGGCGTACCTCGTCGGCCTGCTGCTCGACGGTCAGGTTGCGGTGGATCACGCCCATGCCGCCAGCCTGCGCCATGGCGATGGCCATGCGGCTTTCGGTAACGGTGTCCATGGCCGAGGACAGCAGCGGAATGTTCATCCGGATCGTGCGGGTGACATGCGTGGTCACATCCGCGGTCGAGGGCATCACCGCCGAGGCGGCGGGAACCAGAAGAACATCGTCAAAGGTCAAAGCCTCACGAATCTGCATGGCGGGGGTCCTTGCGGCAAGTTCGTTTGGCAGTTTCCCCTTTCACGCGCGGGGCGGTTTGTCCAGAGCGCGGGGCGGTAACCGGGCGGGAAAAAATCCCGGCTGATTGTGTAAAACTATCACGAAAGCGTTGCGCCAATGACACGATGCTGAATGATAGAGCCCGATCTACGCAACGTCATGCCGGTCCGAAAATTGATTTGTCCAATACGCACGCTAGGCTGTTTCGCAAGGTTCAGGTGAGCCTGAAAGAGGGAGGTATTCATGAAACTTGCATTTACCGGTGTGGCCGCGCTGCTGATGGGCGCCTCGCCGCTGCTGGCGGGCGGCATCGAACGGGCGCCGCAATCGCTCAGCCCGCTGTTCGAGCCGGCGACGAACTATGTCGAACTGTCCTTCGGCAGCGTCTCGCCCGATATCTCGGGTCGCGACGCCGCCATGTTCGGCGGTTCATCCTTCGGCAATGTCGCCGATGATTACGCATTCGTCGGACTTGCCTACAAGCGCCAGTTCAACGAGAATTTCTCGGCCGCGCTGATCTTCGAGCAGCCTTTCGGCGCCGATCTGTACTATCCGCTGGATTCGATCGCCCTGGGCGGCACCGCGGTGACCGTCGATTCGACCACCTTCACCGCGCTGCTGCGCTATCGCATGGACAACAATTTCGGTGTCCATGGCGGTATCCGCGGCAGCCGCGCCGATGCCAACCTGACGCTGGCCGGCCTGGCCTATGGCGGCCTCAACGGCTATAATCTGAACACCGAGAGCGACACCGGCATCGGCTGGGTGGCCGGCGTCAGCTGGGAAAAGCCCGAGATCGCGGCGCGCGTGTCGCTGACCTATAACTCGCCGATCAACCACACTTTCGATACCAGCGAAACGCTGTCGGGCGGACCTTTCGGCGTTCCGAACCCGGCGGGCGGTTTCTATGGTCCCGACGGCGAGATGGAGGTGGACACACCGCGCAGCGTCAATCTGGAATTCCAGACCGGCGTTGCCGCCGATACGCTGGTCTTCGGCTCGGTCCGCTGGGTGAAATGGTCCGAATTCCTGGTCATGCCGCCGGCCTATTCGCATGTGCCCGAGATTGACAGCACCACCGGCCTGCCGACCGGCAACACCCTCGGCAGCCTGGTCAGCCTTGACGACAGCACCACCTGGACCATCGGGGCCGGACGCAAGTTCACCGACACCTGGTCGGGTGCCGCCTCGTTCTTCTACGAGAAATCGGACAACAACGATCTGGTTTCACCACTGGCGCCGACCAATGGCCGCAAGGGCATCACCCTGGCGGCGATCTATACCCAGGGGCCGCTGAAGATCACCACGGCCTTCAACTATACCAAGCTGGGCGATGCCGCGCCCGAGACCGGCACGCCGGATACGGCGCGCGCCTATATGGACGACAGTGATGCCTGGGGCGTCGGCATGCGGATCGGCTACAGCTTCTGATCCCGCCCCTCGCAGCGATCCGGAAAGGCCCCGCCCGCATGGCGGGGCCTTTCTCATCTCCGCCTGCCCCTTTTCTCTTTGCCGCCTGCGGATTACCTATGCCCGGACAACCAGGGGACCGGCATGATCTATGGCAGCGGCAGCGAATGGCAGCGGACGGCGAACAGGCGCGTGATGCTGTTCGGCATGTCCGGGCTGGGCAAGACCTATCTGTCGAACATGCTGCGCGAGGCCGGCGACTGGTTCCACTACTCGGTCGATTACCGCATCGGCACGCGCTATATGGGCGAATTCATCGCCGACAACTTCAAGCGCGAGGCGATGAAGGTGCCGTTCCTGCGCGAATTGCTGCTGTCCGACAGCGTCTATATCGCCAGCAACATCACCTTCGACAATCTCGCGCCGCTGTCGACCTATCTGGGCAAGCCCGGCAGCCCCAGCCGTGGCGGCCTGCCCTATGACGAATACCACCGGCGTCAGGACCAGCACCGCCGGGCCGAGATCGCATCGCTTCTGGACACCCGGCATTTCATGGAGCGGGCCGCCGAGATCTATGCCCTGCCGCATTTCGTCTGCGACAGCGGCGGCTCGATCTGCGAGGTGGTCGATCCAGAAGACCCGCAGGATCCCGTGCTGGCCGCGTTGGAGCGCGATCTGCTGCTGGTCTGGATCAAGGGGTCCGAGGCGCATACCGCCGAACTGGTGCGCCGCTTTGACCGGGCGCCGAAGCCCATGTATTACCAGCCGGAATTCCTTGAACGAGCCTGGATCGCCTATCGCGTCGAGAAGGGCCTGCAGGGCCATGAGGTCAATCCCGATGACTTCATCCGCTGGACCTATGCCCGCGCGCTGGCCCATCGCCAGCCGCGTTACGCGGCGATGGCGCGGCGCGGCGTCACCGTCACCGCCGAGGAGGTCGCAGGGGTAAAGTCCCCGGCCGATTTCATCGAGCTTGTCGCCCGCGCCATCGACCGCAAGGAAGCCTGAGATGCCCATCACCCTGAACGAGAACCTTCCCGCCTATCGCATCCTGTCGGATGAGGGCGTGATGGTGATGTCGCCGGGCCGGGCCGAGACGCAGGACATCAGGCCCTTGCGGATCGGGCTTCTGAACCTGATGCCGAAGAAGATCCAGACCGAGAACCAGTTCGCCCGGCTGATCGGCGCCACCCCCCTGCAGATCGACTTCCAGCTGATCCGCATGTCGGATCACGAAAGCCGCAACACGGCGGCCGATCACATGGAAAGCTTCTACCGCCCCTTCCGCGAGGTCGAGGCGACGGGCGAGAAATTCGACGGCCTGATCATCACCGGCGCCCCGATCGAGCATCTGCCCTTCGAAGAGGTGACCTATTGGGACGAACTGACCCGCCTCTTCGACTGGACGCAGAGCCATGTCCATTCCACCTTCGGCGTCTGCTGGGGCGGCATGGCGATGGCCTGGCATTTCCACCGCCTCGAAAAGCACATGCTGGACCACAAGGCCTTCGGCTGCTTCCGTCACCACAACTTCGCCCCGGCCTCGCCCTATCTGCGCGGCTTCTCGGACGATGTGCTGGTGCCGGTCAGCCGCTGGACCGAGGTGCGCCAGCCCGAGATCGACACCCGCCCCGCGCTGCGCACCCTGCTGGCCAGCGAGGAGGTCGGTCCCTGCCTGATCGAGGATCCGGGGCATCGCGCGCTCTATATCTTCAACCATCTGGAATATGACAGCACCACGCTGAAGGACGAATACGACCGCGACATCGCCTCGGGCAAGCCGATCGGGGTGCCGCGGAACTATTACCCCGACGACGACCCGTCGCGCCCGCCCTCGAACCGCTGGCGCAGCCATGCCCACCTGCTTTACGGTAACTGGATCAACGAACTCTACCAGACCACCTGGTACGACATGAGCAAGATCGGAACCGCGTGATGGCCAAGACGAAGCCCGCAATGCTCGACCTGCCGCTGGTCGGGCAGATCACCGACTATCTCGAGAAGGGCGCCCCCAAGGCCATCCGCAAGGCCATCGAGGGCGCGGGCAAGGACGTGATCCTCGACCCCGACTATCCCTATGGCGAGGAAATGGACGCGGACGATTACGAGGATCACATGGAAAAGCTGCAATTGCAGCTTGTGCGGATGATGCATGATGTCGTCGCCACCGGCAAACGCGTGATCGTGATCTTCGAGGGGCGCGACGCCGCCGGCAAGGGCGGTACCATCGAGCGCGTGCGCGAGAACCTGAGCCCGCGCAACTGCTATATCGTCGCCCTGCCAAAACCGACCGAGCGTGAATCCGGCCAGTGGTATTTCCAGCGCTATGTCGACTGGCTGCCGGCCTCGGGCGAGGTCGCGCTGTTCGACCGCAGCTGGTACAATCGCGGCGTGGTCGAGCGGGTCTTCGGCTTCTCGTCCGTGGATCAGCGCAACGCCTTCTTCCGCCAGTTGCCCAGCTTCGAGCGCACCCTGGTCGATGACGGCATCATCCTGGTCAAGCTGTGGCTGAATGTCGGCCGGGCCGAGCAACTGAAGCGTTTTCTCGACCGCGAGAAGGATCCGCTGAAACAGTGGAAGCTGTCCTCCATCGACGTGGACGGGCTGGCCAGATGGGACGCCTATTCCGACGCGATCAGGGAAACCCTGAGCCTGTCGCATTCGCCCATCACGCCCTGGACGGTGATCCGCTCGGACGACAAGAAACGGGCGCGGATCGCGGCGATCCAGACGCTTCTGCACACGGTCGGCTATGCCTGCCGGGACCACGAGGCCATCGGCAAGGTCGATCCGCTGATCGCAGGCGGGCCTGAACTGTTGCAGCCGTGATCCGGGCCGCGATCGGGGCGGCGCTGATCTGGCTGGCCCTGGCGCTGCCGCCGCGCGCGCAGGATCTGCCCGAATGGCAGCATACCAGCATCAACGATTTCGCCGGACTGCTGGGCGGCGAAGACACCCGGCTGCTGGATCAGGCGCTGATCGCGCTGCATGACGAAACCGGCATCGAGGGCACCGTGGTCACCCTGCCGGACCGGGCACGCCATGGCGGACGCGACGGGCTGGAACCCTTTGCGACGCCGCTGTTCAACGATTGGGGCGTGGGTGACGCGCGGCGCAATGACGGCTTCATGGTGCTGGTGCTGCGCGACGACCGCGAGGCGCGGATCGAACTGGGCGCGGGCTATCCCGCCACCGCCGATGTCATCGCGCAGGAGATCATGGACGAGGCGATCCTGCCCCGGTTCCGCTCGGACCGCATGTCCGAGGGGCTCCGCGACGGCACGCTGGCGGTGATCGACCGGATCGCCCGCCCCACGGCCGAGGGACGCCCGCTGCAGGCCCCTTCCCGCCGCCTCGTCGATCAGATCCTGCCGCTGGCGATGCTTGGCGCCTTCGGCTTCATCCTCGTCAGGATCGGTCGGGATATCCTTGCCCGTATCCGCCATGCCCACCGCCCCTGCCCGGTCTGCGGCGGCCGCGGGCTGACGGAAGAGGTCGAGCCGCTGAGTGCCACCGACGCCGCAGGCAAGCCGGTGCCGCGGCAGTCGGTCTGGACCCGCTGCCCCCGATGCGGCTGGAGCCGGCACAGCATCCGCGACACGCCCGCCGCCCGCTCACGCTCGCGCCGTGGCGGCTTTGGTGGCGGCCGGTCCTCGGGCGGCGGTGCCTCGGGGCGCTGGTAGCCCGCGCCCGGGCATGGCAGAAGACGCAAAAGCCAGAGGAGGAAAAGCAGATGGATCTGTCACATGCCCGCGCCATCGTGACCGGCGCCGCATCCGGACTGGGTGAGGCCACTGCCCGGCATTTCCGCGATGCCGGCGCCGAGGTGGTCATTCTGGACCGCGACGAGGCCGGGGCCGCCACCGCAGCCGCGATAGGGGCAGAATTCGCGCAGACCGACGTGACGGACGAGGCCAGCGTCGCCGCCGCCATCGGACGGGCGGTCGGGATCATGGGCGGCATCGACATCTGCGTGAACTGCGCCGGCATCGCCACCGGCGAAAAAACCGTTGGCCGGGACGGGCCGCACAGCCTGTCGGGCTTTCGCCGCACCATCGAGATCAACCTGATCGGCAGCTTCAACGTGCTGCGCCTCGCCGCCGCCGAGATGGCCCGGAACCAGCGCGAGGAAAACGGCGTCATCGTCAATACCGCCTCGATCGCCGCCTATGACGGGCAGAAGGGCCAGGCGGCCTATGCCGCCTCGAAGGCCGGCATCGCCGGCATGACCCTGCCCATCGCCCGTGATCTGGCCGGTCAGGGGATCCGGGTCTGCGCCATCGCGCCGGGCATCTTTGGCACGCCGATGCTGCGCGGTCTGCCGCAGGAGGTGCAGGACGGCCTTGCCGCCGAGGTGACCTTCCCCAAGCGCCTGGGCGATCCGGCCGAGTTTGCCCGCATGGCCGCCTTCATCGTCGAGAACGGCTATCTGAACGGCGAGGTGATCCGGCTGGACGGCGCGCTGCGCATGCGCTGATCTGACCGGCGACGCAGTTGCGCGAGACCCTTGCGCGGGTCTCGCGGCGCGGCTAGCGTTTGTGGAAACGGATCAACAGGAAGGCCCCGAAAACATGCGTCTACTGACCACGACCGCGCTGGCGACCGCGCTTGCCCTGCCCGCCCTTGCCGCCGACCCGGAACTGACCGTCTTCGACTGGGCCGGGTTCGAGGAGCCCTCGATCTTCCAGGGCTATGTCGACAAATATGGCGACAACCCGACCTATGCCTTCTATGGCGATGACGACGAGGCCTTCCAGAAGATCGCCTCGGGCTTCAAGGCCGATCTCGTCCATCCCTGCAGCCAGATGGTCAGCAAATACCGCGATGCCGGGCTGATCGAGCCGTGGGACACGTCGCGCATCCCGGAGTTCGAGAATATCGACAAGCGGTTTCTGGCCTCGGAGACCTTCGTCGACGATCAGGGCGTCTGGTATATCCCCTCGGACTGGGGCGTGACCGCCATCGCCTATTCGAACGCGAATGTGACGCCCGAGGATGTCTCGACCCTGGAGGTCTTCACCGATCCGAAATTTCAGGGCCGCACCTCGCTGCCCGACAGTTCGGACGATGTCTGGGCGCTGGCCTATCTGGCGACCGGCGTGACCGACTGGACCGACACGACCGACGAGCAGTTCGCCGCAGCCGCCGAATGGTTGCGCGCGGCGCATCAGAACGTCGCCGCCTACTGGGCCGACCCGGCCGAGATGAGCCAGCTGATGGCCTCGGGCGCAGTCGATGTGGCCTGGTCCTGGAATGACGGCATCGTCTATCTGCGCGACGACAATTACGACGTGGGCTTCCAGCGCGAGGCCAAGGAAGGCTCCAGCACCTGGTTCTGCGGCTTCATCAACATCAAGGACGGGCCGGGTTCGGAAGACAAGGTCTATGACTTCATCAACGCCTGGCTGGCGCCCGAATCCGCGCGCGGGCTGCTGGACACGATCGGTTACGGCCATACCAACCTGAAGGGAATGGAAACCATCGCCGACGATCCCGCCGTGGCCGAAGGGCTGTCACCCGTGGAGGTGCCGATCCTGGCGCAGACCCCGAACGATCCGGCGCAGCGCGAGCGGCAGCTGGCCGAGTTCGAGAAGATCAAGGCCGGTTTCTGACCCGAACGGGGCGGTGGCGGGGCCGGTGGATACCGGCCTTAGCCACGCCCGGCACGCTCAGCGCGCCCTGGCCCGGCCGCGCGGGTTTTCCGTGCATCACGCCCAGATCACGGCGCGCCGGGTGTCGTACCAGCTTTCAAAACGCGGCTCGTACCGTTTCTCGATGACGTTGCGCCGCACCTTCATCGTCGGCGTCAGGTAGCCGTTGGCGATGGTCCATTGCTCGTCCGAGATGGCCAGAAAATCCAGCCGCTCATGGTCCTCCAGCGCCGCGTTGACGCGCCGCCGCAGGGCTTCCAGTTCCTCCTCCAGCCGGGCCCGGCCTGCCTCGCCCGAAAAGGCCCCTCGCGCCTCGGCGTTCAGCATCAGCAGCCCGAAGGGTTGCGGCATCCCTGCCCCCATGACGCAGGCCACCTCGATCCCGGGATGGCTGATCAGCCGCTCCTCGATGGGGGCCGGCGCGACATATTTGCCCTTGCTGGTCTTGAAGATCTCCTTCACGCGGCCGGTGATCCTCAGCCGGCCGTCCTCGTCGATCTCGCCCATGTCACCGGTCCGGAAGAAGCCGTCCTCGGTGAAGGCCGCCCGGGTCAGCTCCGGATCCCTGAAATAGCCCAGCATCGCGCCCTTGCTCTTGATCAGGATCTCGCTGCCCTCGCCGATCCGGCGCTCGACCCCGGGATGGGGGTGGCCGACATAGCCGACGCGAGTGCGGCCGGGCAGCGACACATGCGAATAGCAGAAGTCCTCGGACATGCCGTAGCCCTCAAGCATTTCCAGCCCGAGGGCGCGATACCACTCGACCACCGATTGCGGCAGCGGCGCTGAGCCGGTGATGGCGATACGGGCCTGATCGAGGCCAAGCTGTTCGAGGATCCGGCGCTGCGTGGCCGCAGCCGTCCGGGGATCGGCAAGCAGTGCCGACAGCTTTTCCTGCGGGAGTTTCTGCAGGACACCAAGCTGGAACTTGACCCAGAGCCGGGGAACCGAAAGGAAGATCGTCGGCCTGGCGCGCTCGATGTCGGTGGCGAATCTCAGCAGCGACTCGTTGAAGAACAACTGGCATCCGAAACGCAGCGATCCCATCAGCACCACCGCCTGCTCGAACACATGGGCCAGCGGAAGATAGGAAATCAGGCGGTCGTCGGGGCCGACCGGCACGATATTGTTGGCAAGGCACGCCCCGACCGCAAGTGCGCCAAAGCCCAGCATCACCCCCTTGGGCTTGCCGGTGCTGCCGGATGTATAGACCAGCGTCGCAAGGTCGGTCCCGGCGCGCGCAAGCGGCTCGCCCCGCATCGGGGCGGTGATGGCGACCAGATCGTCCCAGGCCCGCAGATTTTCGCGCGGCGGATCGAAGACCGGCGCCCGGGGCAGCGCGATGATCGGCAACCCGTCCGGAATCCCCTCACGCACATCGTCCCAGTGATCTAGACTTCCGAGGATGAGAACCCTGGCTTCGCTGTGGTCCAGCACATAGCCGACCGTCTCGCGGTTGGCCGAGGAATAGATCGGCACGCTGACATGGCCCGCCATGAGAATGGCCAGATGCGCCATGACCCAATGCGCGCAATTCTTCGAGACAAGCGCGACCCGGCTGCCCTCGGGCAGGTCCAGCGAGGCAAGATGCGCCGCGATGCGACGCACCTGATCGGCGGTTTCGGCCCAGGTATAGGTCGTGATCTCTCCGCCCGTCGGCTGGGTCAGATAGACCGTATCCGGCTGCTCGCGCTCCCAGTGACAGAGGCCGGCCATCGGGGTCCAGGAATTCGTCTGTTCCATGTCTCTCTCCCATATCCTGCGGGAACCGCGCGCTTCGTGAACGGGCGTTCTCCGGCGGGCACGGTGGTCCGCCTCCGCAATCCCGTCCCCTGCCAGAGCCTCGGTCACGCTCGGGATCGTCGCGGATAGACTGGGGCGTTCGCCAAAACCCGGATCGGCCGGCGCTCAGGGAAAAGACTGGTGGTACCGGTCCCGCGGGTCTGCCCGGGGACCGGCACGAAGATCGGCTATTCGGCCTTTTTCGAGCGCCCGGTCCAGCCATGCACACGCTCTCGCATGGTCTGGAAGACCACATAGAGCGCCGGGATAATGCAGATGCCGACGATCGAGGCGACGGCCATCCCACCGGCGACCCCGGTTCCCACCGCCCGCCGGCTGAGTTCGCTGGCGCCCTCGGCGAAGACCAGCGGCAGCAGGCCGGCGATGAAGGCAAAGCTGGTCATGATGACCGCGCGGAAGCGCGCCCGCGCGCCCTCGACCGCGGCGGTCAGGATGTCCTCGCCCGCCTCGCGTCTGGCCTTGGCGAACTCCACGATGAGGATCGCGTTCTTGGCCGCCAATGCGATCAGCACGATCAGGCCGATCTGGGCATAGATGTCGAAGGACAGCCCCGCCATGATGATCGAGGCCAGCGCCCCGGTCACCCCGAACACCACCGACAGCAGCACCGGGATCGGGATCATCCAGCTTTCATAAAGCGCGACGAGGAACAGATAGGCGAAGACCACCGCCATGACGAGGATCGGCCCGGTCTGGCCTGCCGCCTCGATCTGCTGAACCGCCGTGCCGGTCCAGGAATAGCTGTAGCCATCCGGCAGCGTCGCATCGGACACCTCTTCCATCGCCACCAGCGCCTCGCCGGTCGAGACGCCCTCGGCCGGGCCGCCATTGATCGTCACCGACCGGTAGTTGTTGTAGCGGACGATGGATTGCGGCCCCAGCACGATCTCGGGCGTGGCCACCGCCGCCACCGGAACCAGTTCGCCGTCGCGGTTGCGCACGTTCAGCCGCCCGATATCGTCAACCGAATCGCGGTCGGACTCGGCCGCCTGCATGTTGACCTGCCAGACCCGGCCGAACAGGTTGAAGTCGTTGACATAGACCTGCCCGAACGTGCCCTGCAGCGCGCCGAAGAGATCGCTGACCGAAACGCCAAGCGTCTGCAGCCGTTCGCGGTTGATGTCGAGGAACAGTTGCGGGGAATCGGCCGAATAGGTGGTGAAGGTCGGCCCCAGGCGGTCGTCCTCGTTGGCCGCGACGCTGAGGCCGCCGGCGACCGCCGCCAGATCGGCCGGATCGCCGCCGCCCAGATCCAGCAGCTGGTATTCGAAACCGTCGCCGGTTCCCAGCCCCAGGATCGGCGGCAGGTTGAAGGCAATCACCTGCGCCTCGCGGATCGCCATGCCCTGTGCCATCGCCTCCTGGATCGCGGCGAAGACGGTTGCGTTCTCGTGTCCGGCGCGTTCCTCGAAGGGCTCCATCACCACGACGGCGAAGCCGCCATTGGGCTTGGCAAGACCGTCAAGGAAGCTGTAGCCGGCAACCGACAACACGTCCGCGACCCCGTCCAGATCGCCCAGCATAGTGGACATCTGCGCCATCGTGGCCTCGGTGCGGTTCAGCGAGGCCCCCTCGGGCAGACGCGCCTCGATGATGAAGGCGCCCTGATCCTCGGCCGGCAGGAACCCGGTCGGGGTGGCCTTGAAGAGAAGCCCGCTCAGCACGAAACCCACGGCCAGCAGGACGAGGCCCAGAACCGCACGGCGGGCAATCGCCATGGTGATGCCGGCATAACCGTCGCGCACGTTGTCGATGCGGTTCGAGATCCAGCCCAGAATGCCGCGCTTGGGGCCATGATGGGGCTTCAGCAGGATCGCGCAGAGCGCCGGGCTGAGCGTCAGCGCGTTGATCGCCGACAGAACCATCGACACCGAGACCGCGACCGCGAACTGCCGGAACAGCTCGCCGCTGAGGCCCGGGATGAAGGCGACGGGCACGAAGACCGACAGCAGCACCAGGGTGATGGCGAGAATCGCGCCGGTGATCTCGCCCATGGCGGCCTTGGCCGCGTCGGCCGGCGACATGCCCGGGTTCTTTTCCATCACCGCCTCGACGTTCTCGACCACGACGATGGCGTCATCGACGACGATGCCGATGGCCAGCACCAATGCCAGAAGCGAGACGGTGTTCAGCGAATACCCCATCGCCGACATGACCGCGAAGGTGCCGATCAGGGCCACGGGCACGGCGAAAAGCGGGATCAGCGTGGCCCGCACGCTGCCCAGGAAGATGAAGACGACGATGATCACCAGCACGAAGGCTTCGATCAGCGTATCCACGACATTCTCGATGCTGGCGACGACGAAGTCCGAGGTGTCATAGCCGATCTCGTAGGTGATCCCCTCGGGAAAGCGTTCCGACAGACGCTCCATCGTCTCGCGCACGCCCTCGGCTGCGGCAAGCGCATTGGCGCCGGGCGACTGGAACGTGCCGATCAGCGCCACCGGGGCGCCGTTGAAGCGGCCGAGGCCATCGTAATTCGCGGCCCCAAGCTCGACCTCGGCGATATCGCGCACGCGCACGAAACTGCCGTCGGGATTGGCGCGGATCACGATATCGGCGAATTCCTCGGGCTCGCTCAGGCGGCCCGTGGTCTGGATGTTCAACTGGACGTTCGGGTCATTCTGCATCGGCTGGGCGCCGACACGTCCGATCGCCGCCTGCACGTTCTGCGACCGCAACGCCGCCAGCACATCGGCCGGGGTCAATTGCAGGCTGGTCAGCCGGTCGATGTCAAGGATGATGCGCATGGAATAGTCACGCGCGCCATAGAGCGACGCATCCCCGACACCGGGAACCCGCTTGATCTCGTCAAGGATGTTGATGTTGGCGAAATTGGTCAGAACAAGGTCATCAACCCGGTCCTCGGCCCCCTCCTCGGCATAGATCGCGATCATCTGCATCAGCGCGGTGGACTGCTTCTTCACGCTGACACCGGTGGCGCGCACCTCGGATGGCAGGCCGGCCTCGGCCAGCGCCACCCGGTTCTGCACGTTCACCGTGGCGATGTCCGGGTCGGTGCCGACCGCAAAGCTGATGACCAGGCTGTACGAGCCGTCCGCGCCGCTGGTCGATTTCATGTAGAGCATGTTCTCGACGCCGACGACCTGACCTTCGATCGGCTGCGCCACCGTCTCTTCGACGACCTCGGCGCTGGCGCCGGGATAATAGGCCGACACCGTGACCAGCGGCGGCACGATATTGGGATATTGCGCGATGGGGATGCGCGTCAGCGCGATCAGACCGGCAAGCGTCAGGACGATCGAGATGACGGCCGCGAAACGGGGCCGGTTGATGAAGAGCGTGGACAACACGGCCTCAGCCCTCCGCTGCGGTGGCGGCATCGACCGTCACACCCGGGCGGACCTTGTTCTGGCCCTGGGTGATGACCAGATCGCCCTCCTCAAGCCCGCTGTCGATGACCGCGAAGCCGTCGATATTGTCCGCGACCGTCACCCGGCGGCGCTCGACGGTCGAGTTCTCGTCGACCAGCAGGACGTAATAGCCTTGCTGATCGCGCTGCAGCGCCGGAACCGGAACGCTGAGGACCATTTCGGGCTCGGCCCGGGTCAGGTTGACCCCGACCAGCGTGCCGTCAAGCAGGGTGCCGTCGGGATTGTCGAACAGGGCGCGCGCCCGGACGGTATCGGTGCCGGTGTCGACCGCGCTGGAAATGAAATCGATGCGGCCGTTCTGGTCGAAGACCTTGCCATTGGGAAGGGTGAGCGAAACCTCGGCACCATCCGCGCCGACCTTCTCGATCTGTTCCTTGTAGTTGAGGAAGATCGAGGTCGCGACGGGAAATTCGACGCTGATCGGGTTCAGCGAGGTCAGCGTCGTCAACGGCCCGCTCTCGGGTCCGACCAGTGCTCCGACATCAACCGCCGACAGCCCGACCACGCCCGAGAACGGCGCTTCAAGCCGGGTATAGGACAGGTTCAGTTCGGCCGCCGCCTTCTGCGCCTCGAGGGAGGCAAGGTTCGCGGCGACCACGTCGTAATTGGCCGTCGCCACGTCAAGTTCCGACTGCGCCACCGCATCGCGCTGGACCAGCGCGGTACGGCGCTGCCTTTCGATATCGGCCAGCTTCAACTGCGCCTCTGCCGCCTTGATCCCCGCCTCGGCCTGAAGCAGCGAGGAGGCATAGCCGTCATCCTCGAGCCGGAACAGCAGGTCGCCCTCGCTGACCACCTTGCCCTCGGTAAAGCCGATCTCTTCAAGGAAGCCGCCCACCCGCGCGATCACGTCGATCCTGCGCAACGAGATGACCCGGCCGGTGAACTGCGCCCCGCCACGCAGATCGCGGATCTCGGCGGGTGCCACAACGACGGCGGGCGCTGGCTGCGCCTCGACCGTGCCGGCGGCTGTCAGCAGGAACGTGGCGGCTGCGGTGGCGGCAAGCAAGGCCCTCATTGCGCGACTCCTTTGGTTGATCTGTGTTCCCAGGGTCTGTCGTGGCCGGATCGCACCGCAAGCACGGGCGCGACGGCGTTTCCGAGAGCAACATGAACGATGAACCAGCGCAGATCCACCCCCATGTTTTCGCGCAAGGGGGCACGACGTCGCGGCGGATGGATCGCGACGCGACGTTCCCGATCGCGGATTCCGGCCTTGCGCAACACCCTTATCGACGGGCTTGACCCGCTGGCGGGCTTCCGGCACATCCCCGCGCCATGAGTGACACGCCGAAATCCGCCTTCGACCCGAACCCGCCGCGCCGCAATTTCTATGGCCGGCGGCACGGCAAGACCCTGCGCCAGAGCCAGAAGGGCTATCTGGCCGAGGATCTGGGCGATCTGCGCCCGCGCGGCATCAGCCTTGCCGAGAACCCCGCCCGCCGCCCCATCGACCCGGCGGCGATCTTCGGTGACGACCGGCCGGTCTGGCTGGAGGTCGGCTTTGGCGGCGGCGAACATATGGTGCATATGGCCGCGACTCATCCCGGCATCGGCATCATCGGCTGCGAGCCCTTCATCAACGGCGTCGCCATGCTGCTGGGCAAGATCCGCGCGGCCGGGGTCGGCAATGTCAGCGTCCATCCGGGCGATGCGCGCGACCTGATGGATGTGCTGCCCGATGCCAGCCTGTCGCGCGCCTTCCTGATGTATCCCGATCCCTGGCCGAAGGCGCGTCATCACCGCCGCCGCTTCGTCACGCCCGAGCATCTGCTGCCCCTGGCCCGCGTCATGCGCGCGGGCGCCGAATTCCGGGTTGCGACCGACATTCCCGACTATGTCCGCCAGACGCTGGACGAGGTGCCGAAGGCCGGCTTCGACCTGATCGGCGAGACTGGCACCCCCTGGGACGACTGGATCAGCACCCGCTATGAGCAGAAGGCCCTGCGCGAGGGCCGGGTGCCGCATTACGTCACCTTCCGCCGGCAGGGCTGAGCCGGCCGGTCAGACGAACTGCTCGCGCAGCAGCCGTTCCTCCAGCCCGTGACCGCTGTCGAACAGCAGCCGGTGGCGGATGTCGTCCGCGCTGCGGATACTGACCCGCGTGACATGCCGGACCGAGCGCGAATCCGCATCCGCCATGACCGGGCGGCGGTCGGGGTTCAGCACCTCGATCTCGACCTCGGCCCCCTTCGGCAGCAATGCCCCGCGCCAGCGCCGCGGGCGGAAGGGCGCAATCGCGGTCAGCGCCAGCACCTCAGACCCGATGGGCAGGATCGGGCCATGGGCGGAATAGTTATAGGCGGTCGATCCGGCCGGGGTGGCGACCAGCGCGCCGTCGCAGACCAGTTCCTCCATCCGCATCCGGCCATCGACATGGACCCGCAGCTTGGCCGCCTGCGGGCCTTCGCGCAGCATGCTGACCTCGTTGATCGCCAGCGCCTCCTGAACCGAGCCATCGGCGCAATGCGCCCGCATCCGCAGCGGGTTGGTGACCGTCTCCTCGGCCGCCAGCAGCCGCTCGGGCAGGTCGTCCTCGCTGTAGCGGTTCATCAGGAAGCCGACCGTGCCGCGATTCATGCCATAGACCGGCAGGTCGCGACCCTGCATCGCATGCAGCGTCTGCAGCATGAAGCCATCGCCGCCAAGCGCCACGACCAGATCCGCCCTGAATACCGGCGTGTCGCCATATATGGCGATCAGCCGGGCCAGCGCCTCTTGCGCCGGATCGGCTTGGCTGGCGGTGAAATGGATGGCAGGCGTCATCGCGGCAAATCCTTCTGGTCGGGCGCAGCATCGAACGGGCTTGCGCCGAAGGCAAGCCCGCCGCCCCGGGGGCTGTCGCGTCGCAAGCGACAGCCCGGCCGTCGCTTTGCCGCTTTCCGCCCGCAGGCGCTTGCGCTAAGACGGCGCCATCCCTTCCGCCCCTAGCCCGAGAGGATGCGAGAGACATGAACGCTCCCACCCGCGAGACCGGATTTTTCACCGAAACGCTGGCCAGCCGCGATCCCGAGATTGCCGATGCCATCACCAAGGAACTGGGTCGCCAGCGCGACGAGATCGAGCTGATCGCATCCGAGAACATCGTCAGCCGGGCGGTGCTGGAGGCGCAGGGGTCGGTCCTGACCAACAAATATGCCGAGGGCTATCCGGGCAAGCGCTATTACGGCGGCTGCCAGTTCGTCGATATCGCCGAGAACCTGGCGATCGAGCGCGCCAAGCAGCTGTTCGGCTGCGAATTCGCCAATGTCCAGCCGAACAGCGGCAGTCAGATGAACCAGGCCGTGTTCCTGGCGCTGCTGCAGCCGGGCGACACCTTCATGGGCCTGGACCTGAATTCCGGCGGCCACCTGACCCATGGATCTCCCGTCAACATGTCGGGCAAATGGTTCAACGTCGTCAGCTATGGCGTCCGCCAGCAGGATCAGCTGCTGGACATGGAGGCGATTGCCGAGACCGCGCGCCAGCACAAGCCCAAGCTGATCCTTGCCGGCGGCACCGCCTACAGCCGGGTCTGGGACTGGGCCGCCTTCCGCCGCATCGCGGATGAGGTCGGCGCCTGGCTCATGGTGGACATGGCCCATATCGCCGGCCTCGTCGCGGGCGGCCAGCATCCCTCGCCCCTGCCGCACGCGCATGTGGTGACCACGACCACGCATAAATCCCTGCGCGGCCCGCGCGGCGGCATGGTGCTGACCAATGACGCCGAGATCGCCAAGAAGATCAACTCGGCCGTGTTCCCGGGCCTGCAGGGCGGCCCGCTGATGCATGTGATCGCCGCCAAGGCCGTGGCCTTCGGCGAGGCGCTGCGCCCCGAGTTCAAGGATTACGCGGCCCAGGTCGTGACCAATGCCCGCGCCATGGCGGATGAACTGATGAAGGGCGGCATCGACATCGTCTCGGGCGGCACCGACAACCACCTGTGCCTCGCGGACCTGCGTCCGAAAGGCGTGACCGGCAAGGCGACCGAGGCCGCACTGGGCCGCGCCCATATCACCTGCAACAAGAACGGCGTGCCGTTCGACCCGGAAAAGCCCTTCGTGACTTCGGGCATCCGTCTGGGTGCCCCCGCCGGCACCACCCGCGGCTTCGGCGAGGCCGAGTTCCGCCAGATCGCCCGCTGGATCGTCGAGGTCGTGGACGGGCTGGCGAAGAACGGCGAGGACGGCAATGCCGAGACCGAGGCCAGGGTGAAGGCCGAGGTCGCGGAACTTTGCGCCCGCTTCCCGCTCTATGCCGGGATGTGATTCTCGCCTCATGCGGTGAAGGCCATCGACCCCGCCAGGCATTGCCATGGCGGGGGTTTTTCCGGCCGGCGCGGATCGTCCTGCCCATCTGAGGGCGTGGCGAACAAGATCGCGTGCATCGGCGCAAATGCTGCGGCCGATCCCTTGCGCCGCGCCGCAGCACACCCATGTTGAGGCGTATAACAGCCTTCAGGAGCCGCTGATGAAATGTCCCGTCGATAACGAAACCCTGCTGATGACTTCGCGGAACGGAGTCGAGATCGACTATTGCCCGAAATGCCGGGGCGTCTGGCTGGACCGTGGCGAGTTGGACAAGATCATCGAGCACAGCACCGCCGCTGCGGCCCCGGTGCCACTGGCCGAGCCCGCCCGCGAGACGCGACCCGAACCGCGCCGCGAGGAACGCCGGTATCGTGACGACGACCGCCGCTATGACGACGACGATGATTACCGCCATGGCCGCAGGCACAAGAAGCGCGAAAGCTTTCTCAGCGACCTGTTCGATTTCTAGACGGGATAGCCGCGATACCCTGACGGAACCGCTCGGCGGGCGTGGTCAGCCAGCACAGATCTGCTGCAGCGCCAGCCATTGCGGGTCGGTCAGCAACGGTTTCGGCGGCGGGGCCGCGCGGAACGGATCACCCTCGATCAGGTCGGGCACCGATTGGCCGGTCGGGTCGAGGCTGCGCGCATAGGGCTCGCTGCCGACCCCGGCCTGCCCCATCGCCGCCAGCAGCGGCGGCACCGGCGGGCGCGGAACCGCGCGGGACAGCAGGATCTCGCCATATCCCTGCATTACCCCGGCGGGCAGTCCGCCCAGCGTCATCAGTTGCAGCGCCGCGCGCAGCCCGGCGTGATGCAGCGCCTCCTCTGTCACCGCCGCGGGATCGCCGGCAAGCCGGGCCGCCAGCAGATGGCCGGCGGCGGCCTCGGGGCCGGGCGAGCCCCCCAGCAGATCGGCGCCCAGCACGTAAAGGTCGCCGGGCAGCCGCAGCGCGCCGTTCAGCGGGCCGGGCACGACCCGGGCCAACGCTTCCTCGCCGATCAGCCGCGGCGTCAGCCAGTCCAGCACCGCCTGACCCGAGGCGCGGGTGCAGATCGCACCGGTGCTGCGTTCGATATCGGCCAGCACCGCCTCGCCGATCATGCGCGCCTGCGCCGGCGGCGCGATCCGCGCGGCATGGCGGATGATCGCATCGGGCAGCCAGATCGCCAGGGCGGCCAGCATCGCCACCACCGCCAGCACGGTCAGCCCGCCGCGCAGCCGGCCGGGATGCGCCCGGTGGGCCGAGATGGCGCGCTGCACCCGCTCGATCGCCTCGATCATCAGCCGGTCGTCGATCTCGACCGTCTCGTCCGCGCCCTCGGCGCCCGGCGCATAAAGCGCCGGCATCTCGCCCGGATTGAGCCGCGTCACCGCCGGCAGCGACCAATGCGACAGCGGCACCTCGGATTTCGGATCGGTCAGGATCAGCGTCGCCTCGCCGACCGAGACGACGACCTCGCGCAGACGCGCCTCGGGCGTCTGCCGCCAAGAGCCCTGGGCCTCAAGCCGTTGAAATTCCGTCAGCGCGGTCATGATGTCTGGTCTGCCTGCCTGTCAGCAGACCATAGCGTGCGGGCCGGGCAGGTCAATCGCGCCGGATCACGCCTCGGCCTCGGGGACCCGCATGCCCTTTTCACGCGCCAGGATCCGCATCCGGTCCTGCAGCTTCTCGAAGGCACGGACCTCGATCTGGCGGATTCGCTCGCGGCTGACATCATAGCGGCCCGACAGGTCCTCCAGCGTCATCGGATCGTCGCGCAGCCGGCGCTCCATCAGGATGTCCTTCTCGCGGTCGTTCAGCACGTCCATCGCCTCGATCAGCATCTGCCGACGGGTGTCCAGTTCCTCGCTCTCGGCATAGGCCTCGGCCTGGTTGGCATCCTCGTCCTCCAGCCAGTCCTGCCATTGCGCGGTCGAATCGCCATCGCCCGATCCGACGGTGGCGTTCAGCGAGGCGTCGCCACCCGACAGGCGGCGGTTCATCTCGATCACCTCCTGCTCGGTCACGTTCAGGTCATGGGCGATCTGGGCGACGTTCTCGGGCCGCAGGTCGCCCTCTTCCAGCGCGCCGATCTTGGATTTCGCCTTGCGCAGGTTGAAGAACAGCTTCTTCTGCGCGCTGGTCGTGCCCATCTTCACCAGCGACCAGGACCGCAGGATATATTCCTGGATCGAGGCGCGGATCCACCACATCGCATAGGTCGCCAGCCGGAAGCCCTTTTCCGGGTCGAAACGCTTGACCGCCTGCATCAGGCCGACATTCGCCTCACTGATCACCTCGGCCTGCGGCAATCCATAGCCGCGATAGCCCATGGCGATCTTGGCGGCCAGCCGCAGATGGCTGGTCACCAGTCTGTGGGCGGCCTCGCTGTCCTCGTGGTCGGTCCAGGCCTTGGCCAGCATGTATTCCTCTTCCGGCTCCAGCAGGGGAAACTTGCGAATCTCCTGCAGATAGCGGTTCAGCCCCTGTTCGGGGCTGGGGGCCGGCAGATTGGTATAGTTCGCCATGTCATTGGCCTTTCGCAGAATTCAGGCAACGCCGGGCGCGCGGCTGGGGTTCCCCCGGCGCAGGGGCGGCGTTGAGCCCGGGAGGGGGCACGGGTTCCGTTCATTGTGTCGGGATTTCGGGGTCCTGTAACGTGGGGGCGGATCACGTTCATGTCAAGCTGCAGGCCCGCGCAGGGCCTCAAGCAATGCCTGCATATCCTGAGGCAGCGCACTGTCGAAGATGAGCTTTTCGCCGCTGACCGGATGCAGGAAGCCCAGTTCCGCCGCATGCAGCGCCTGTCGCGGAAAGGCCATCGCCGCCTGCGCCGCCGCGCCCAGGGCCCTGGCCGAGGCCCGCCGCGCGCCGCCATAGACCGGATCCCCGATCAGCCCCAGCCCGGCATGCGCCATATGCACGCGGATCTGATGCGTGCGCCCGGTCTCCAGCCAGCATTCGACCAGCATGGCCGCGGGCGGAGCCCCGAAACTTTCCAGCAACCGCGCCCGCGTCACCGCATGGCGGCCCCTGTCGAAGAAGACCGCCTGACGCTGCCGGTCGGTGGCGTGGCGCGCCAGCCGCGTGGTGATCTTCAGCACGCCGCCCTCCTCGAAACTGATGCCGGGCGTGCCGCACAGCCGCGGATCCGCGCGATCGATCACCCCATGGGCCAGCGCCAGATAGCGCCGCTGCGCCGTATGCGCCTCGAACTGGGCGGCCAGCCCGTGATGGGCACGGTCGGATTTCGCCACCACCAGCAGGCCCGAGGTATCCTTGTCGATCCGGTGCACGATGCCCGGACGCCGCTCGCCCCCGATCCCCGAAAGCGACTCGCCGCAATGGGCCAGCAGCGCGTTGACCAGCGTGCCCGAGGGGCTGCCCGGGGCGGGATGCACCACCATGCCCGCCGGCTTGTCGATCACGATCAGGTCGTCATCCTCATGGACGATCTTCAGCGGAATCGCCTCGGGCCGGGTCTCGACCTCCTCCGGGGCGGACAGGGCAATGCGGTATTCCTCGCCCTCGGCCACCCGGGCCCTGCCGTCCTGCACGACGCCCTTCGGCCCGCTGATCGCACCATCGGCGATCAGCCGGGACAGGCGCGACCGCGACAATGCGGCTTCCGCTGGCACCGCCAGCGCAAGCGCCTTATCAAGCCTCTCAGGCGGATTGGCCGGGATGATGACGACAAGGTTCGACATGGGCGAGGATGATAACGACTGGAATCGGGGGGCGAAAGCGGTGCCCGAACTGCGCTTCCTGAAGACGCTGGTGACCGGGCTCTCGCTGGTGATGGGCTTCGGCATGATCGCGATCGTCGCCCTGCTCTGGCTGCGGCTGGGCCAGCCGGCCCTGCCGGACCTGCCGCCCGAGATCGCGCTGCCCGAGGGTACTGCCGCTGCCGCCGTCACCTTCGCCCGCGACTGGATCGTGGTCGTGACCGAGGCGGGCGAGATCCTGCTCTATGACCGTTCGGGCAGGCTGCGCGATCGCCTTCAGCCCTGAGCCTTCACCTCCAGCGCGTCCAGCCGCGCCTTCAGTTCGGCATTCTCGGTCCGCGCCTTGATCGCCATCTCGCGCACAGCCTCGAACTCCTCGCGGGTCACAAAGTCGCGATCCGCCAGCCAGCGATCCACCCAGCCATTCATGGCCGTTTCGGCCTCGCTCTTGGCGCCCTGCGCGACCCCCATCGCATTGGTCATCAGCTTCGAGAGATCGTCGAAAAACTTGTTCTGCGTCGTCATTTGGCTCAGCCCCTTGGGTTTGTTGGCCCCTATATGGGACGATCCGGCCAGGGGTTCAATCTGGCCTGCCATGCGCTTCGCACTCTTTCCAAATACCTCGGGGGTCCGGGGGCGGCGCCCCCGGCCATCGCCGCCTGCGCCGCCGCTCCGGTTGACACCGCGCCGGTGCCGGCTAGCGTGCCGCAGGACACCGACCCCGAGGCCCCATGATCCCCTTCCCCGCCATCGCCCCCGAGATCTTCACCATCCAGCTTGGCGGGCTTTCGCTGTCGCTGCGCTGGTATGCCCTGGCCTATCTGGCGGGGCTCATGATCGGCTGGCGGATCATGGTGCGGATGATGCGCCGGGACGCGCTCTGGGGGAATGGCGCGCCGATGCGGCCCGATGCGGTCGACGACCTGCTGACCTGGGTGATCCTCGGGGTGATCCTCGGCGGCCGTCTGGGCTTCGTCTTCTTCTACGAGCCGGGATACTACCTGTCGAATCCGGCCGAGATCCTGAAGGTCTGGCAGGGCGGGATGAGCTTCCATGGCGGCTTCGCCGGCGTCATCCTGGCCGCCTGGCTGTTCTGCCGCTCGCGCGGCATCGCGCCGCTCAGGCTCGCCGACGCGATGGCCGTCGTCGCGCCGATCGGGCTGTTCTTCGGCCGCATCGCCAATTTCATCAATGCTGAGCTGTGGGGCCGCCCGACCGATCTTCCCTGGGGCGTCATCTTCCCCGGCGCGGCGGCGCAGGCCTGCCCCGGCATCGAGGGGCTCTGCGCCCGCCACCCCAGCCAGCTCTACGAGGCCGGGCTGGAGGGGCTGGCGCTTGGCCTGATCCTCTGGGCCGTGGTCCGCGCCGGCGGGCTGCGCCGGCCCGGCCTGGCCTTCGGCATCTTCCTTGCCGGCTATGGCCTCGCGCGGATCTTCGTCGAACTGTTCCGGGTCGCCGACGCGCAGTTCATCACCCCCGACAATCCGCTGGGCCATGTCCTCGGCGGGCCGCTGATCGGGCTGACCATGGGACAGGTGCTGTCGCTGCCGATGCTGGCCCTTGGCCTCGTCTTCATCGCCCGCGCCTGTCGGCGCGCCCCGGTCGCGGCCGCCGCATGACGCCGCTGGCGCGGCTCATCGCCGGGCGGATCCGCGCCACCGGACCGATCACCCTGGCCGATTACATGGAAACCTGCCTGCTGCATCCGCAGCACGGCTATTACGCCACCCGCGATCCCCTTGGCGAGGCGGGCGATTTCACCACCGCGCCCGAGATCTCGCAGATCTTCGGGGAACTGTGCGGACTGGCGCTGGCGCAGGCCTGGTTGGATCAGGGCCGCCCCGCGCCGGTCACGCTGGCCGAACCGGGCCCCGGGCGCGGCACGCTGATGGGCGACGTGCTGCGCGCGATCCGGTCCGTTCCGGGGCTGACCGAGGCCGCACAGGTGGCGCTGATCGAGGCCTCGCCGCATCTGCGCGAGGTGCAGCGCGAGCGGCTGGGCGAGGTGCGGCATCTGGCAAGCGCCGACGAATTGCCGCCTGAGCCGCTGTTCCTGATCGCCAACGAGTTCTTCGACGCCCTGCCGATCCGCCAGTTCCAGCGCGTCGAGGCGGGCTGGGCCGAGCGCGTCGTCGGGCTGGGCACGGACGGGCTGCGCCTTGGGCTTGCCCAGCCGGTCCAGTTGCCGCGCGCAGGCCGTATCGGCGACATCGTCGAGGATTGCCCGGCCGGCGCGGCGGTCATGTCGGTCATCGCGGCGCGGATCGCGGCGCATGGCGGGGCGGCGATCATCGTGGATTACGGCGGCTGGAACGGGTTCGGCGACACCTTCCAGGCGCTGCGCCGCCACGCGCCCGAGGATCCGCTGGCCCATCCCGGCGAGGCCGACCTGACCGCGCATGTCGATTTCGCGCCGCTGGCGGCGGCGGCGATCCGGGCCGGGGCCGTCGCCTCGCGGCCGGTCCATCAGGGCGACTGGCTGATCTCGCTGGGGGCCGAGGCGCGGGCGCAGCGGCTTGCCGATGCCGGCGACCGGGGCGCGATGGCGGCCTTTCGGCGCTTGACCCGTGCGGATGAAATGGGGCACCTGTTCAAGGCGATGGCCATCTGGCCGCAAGGGGCGCCCGCGGTGCCCGGATTCGATGCGCTGAGGCTGAATGCAGACGACGCTTGAAATCCTGACCCACCCGCTGCTGGACGACCTGCGGCACGGCTTCTTCACCCGCAAGGGCGGCGCCTCCTCGGGGCTGTTCGCGGGGCTGAACTGCGGGCGGAGATCCACCGACCAGAGCGACATGGTGGCGGTGAACCGCGCCCGCGTGGCCGAGGCGATGGGCATCGGCAATGACGGGCTGGCCACCGTCAAGCAGGTGCATTCGGCCGATGTGGTGACGCTGAGCGATCGCGGCGAGATCGCGCGGATCAGGGATGTTCAGGCCGATGGCATCGTCACCGCGCTGCCGGGTGTGGCGCTGGCGGTGCTGACCGCGGATTGCCAGCCGGTGCTGCTGGCCGATGCGCGGGCGGGGGTGATCGGGGCCTGTCACGCCGGCTGGCGCGGCGCGCTGGCGGGGGTGATCGAGGCCACCGTCGAGGCGATGCAGGCGCTTGGCGCGACCCGGATCAGGGCGGTGATCGGGCCGACGATCAGCCAGCAGGCCTATGAGGTCGGCGAGGATTTCATGGAGGATTTCCTGGCCGAGGATCCCGACTACCAGCGCTTTTTTGCCGGTGGCCCGAACGGGCGCCCGATGTTCGACCTGCCGGGCTTCGGGCTGGCGCGGCTGCGCGCGGCCGGGGTCGAGTCGGAATGGTCGCGGCACTGCACCTATTCCGACCCCTCGCGCTTTTTCAGCTATCGCCGCGCCACCCATGAGGGGCAGGCCGATTACGGGCGGCTGATCAGCGCCATCGCCCTGTAGCACCGTTTCCCGGCCCCCCGCGCAAAGGAAAAGGCCGCATCCGGAGATGCGGCCTGTCCTGTCTGTCCCTCGGCAAGGCCGGAGGTCAGTTCTTGGCGTAATATTCGACGACCAGGTTCGGTTCCATCACCACCGCATAGGGCACGTCGCCCAGCGAGGGGGTGCGCACGAAGGTCGCGGTCATCTTGTGGTGGTCGGCGTCGATATAGTCGGGCACGTCACGCTCGGGCAGGCCGACGGCTTCCAGCACGATGGCCAGTTGACGCGAACGTTCGCGCACCGAGATCACGTCGCCTTCCTTCACGCGGTAGGAGGCGATGTTCACGCGCTGGCCGTTCACCTCGATATGGCCGTGGTTCACGAACTGGCGCGCGGCAAAGATGGTCGGCACGAACTTGGCGCGGTAGACGACGGCATCCAGACGGCGCTCCAGGAGGCCGATCAGGTTCTCGCCGGTGTCGCCCTTGACCCGCTCGGCCTCGGCATAGATGCGGCGGAACTGCTTTTCGGTCAGATCGCCGTAATAGCCCTTCAGCTTCTGCTTGGCGCGCAGTTGGGTGCCGAAGTCGGACAGTTTCTGCTTGCGGCGCTGGCCGTGCTGGCCGGGGCCGTATTCGCGGCGGTTCACCGGGGATTTGGCGCGGCCCCAGATGTTTTCGCCCATGCGGCGGTCGATCTTGTACTTGGCAGACGTGCGTTTGGTCACGGCTGATCTCCTTTCGATAGGTCAAAAGGGCGTTGTCCTTTGGCCGAAGCCCGACAGGCATCCCCTTGCGAGGGCCACCAACACCAATGAAGTGGCGCCTTATAGACGGCGCTCAGGTGGTGTCAAGCGCGTTTCGGCGGCATTGGCGGATCGGTTCCGGGTTTCGTCCCAGACCCTACCCGAGGCGCCCCGCGGGTTCACCCTTGCGCGCGTATCCAGGCCCCGATCTCGGGCCAGATCCGGGCGATGCTGTCACGTCCCATGAACAGGTCGAGATGGCCGCCGGGTATCAGCGCGGTCCTGATCTGATCAGCCGGCGTGCCCAGCAGCGCCCTGGCGGCAAAGACCTGGTCGCTGACCGCGATCTCGTCCGAGGCGCCGGCCAGCAGGTAGGTCGGGCAGGTCACATCCTTCAGATCCAGCCGGCGCCCCAGCCCGACGAAGCGCCCCGTGGCCAGGCGGTTTTCCTTGAACAGCTGCTGGATGACCTGAAGGTAATAGGTTCCGGGCAGATCGACCATATCCTCGAACCAGTCCTCGAAACGCCGCAGGTGCATGTCGCGGGTCTCGCCCTCGAGGCCGTCGAACAGGGTCAGCGCCTGCTCCAGATAACGACCGCCCGGATAGATGCTGCGCCATCCCGACATGAGAAAGCTGCCCAGCATCCGCCCCTGCCCCGCCGCCACGATCCGCTCGAAGCTGGACATCGGCATCCCCTCTGCCAGCTGCTGGACCGGGCTGCCGCCCGCACCGGTATCGATGGGGGCGCCGACCAGCACCAGCGAGGCAACCTTGTCGGGAAAACGCGCGGCCAGCATGGCCGAGAGCCAGCCTCCCTGGCAAAGCCCGATCAGATGGACACGGCCGCCCAGATCGTCGATCGCGACACTCAGTTCGGCCAGATAGCTGTCGATCGAGAAGAACCGCATTTCGGGTGCCGACGACTTCCAGTCGGTCACCCAGACCGCGGGGATGCCCGCCTTCAGCAGCGCCTCGACCAGACTGTGATCCTCGCAGAAATCGGCAATCGTGGCACGATGCGCGGCATAGGGCGCGTCGATCAGAACCGGCAGCGTCCCGTCCGGTGTTCCGAACTCGCGCAGATACATTGTCGGCAGGTCCAGCCGCACACGGTTCTCGGTATGCCAGACCGGAGCCACCGGCGCGCGGCCGGCCGATGCACCGCCCAAGGCCTTGAAATATTGCCGGCTGACCTCGAGTGCCGCCAACGTCTCCGAGAGCGGCCAGAACATCGGCAACAGGAAGTCAAGGGAGTCGGGAGAGATATCCCGATCCGTGGTCGGCTTGTGTTTTCGGCTCATGATCTCAATTCCTGCATCCGGGTCAAAAGGTCTTGGCCCGGCATGGAGCCTGCCAACGGCAGGACCAGTACCGACCGGGCAAGATCAGGTGCACCGGCAGAGCGCCTCCCAGAACCTGAAGCCCTGATTTGTCGACAAAGATTATATCATCTGCCGCCTGCGAAGAAAGATCCTGCGGGCAGGCCGCCACTGCGACCTGTTGCCATCCTCGGGCGCGCAGACCTTCAGCGCCGCCTCCCCGGCGGTCGGGCGAAAAGGAACCCGGCCAGAACAGTCTGGCCGGGTCGCGATTGCTTGCAGGGCCTCAGGGGTGATGCCCGGCCCTGCGGGATATCCGATCAGAGATCGAAGCTGTCGGCCGCCATGGCGCTGCGCAGAAGATCGCCGCCGGGCTGAACGGTCACGATCGCCTCGCCGCGGGTGAAGTTTCCTTCCTCGTCCGCGGCCCAGTAGTAGAAGCGATCCGTGCCGACGAACCCCTGGTTCGGACGATAGATGACCGTGCCGTCATCCTGCTGGAACACATCGCCATTCTCCGGGTGGATCAGACCGTCCACATAGACCCGGCCGCCATCCGGATCGCTGTCATTGGCGACGAGGTTCATGCGCAGATCGGTATTCTCCGACGTGGTCCCTCTGTCATCACGAGCGACCGGAGCCGGGCCACCCAGGCTGACGGTGCCGTTGAAGGTATAGGACCCAAAGCCGGATTCGAGACGGAACACCAGCATCTGCTTCTGCAACTCGCCGGTCGCCCGGTCGGCGATATAGTCCTCCAGCAACATGACCGGCGTCCCATCGGCAAGCCGCCAGTAGCCGTTGCTCTGCAGATAGGCTTCCCAGTTGACCGGGCCCTGCCGGTCAATCTCGAAGCTTCGATCCACCGAACCGATCGAGTCGGTCTTGACGCCGTCGAGATAGAGACGTTCGTTGCTCGAAAGCCGGCCGTCGCCCGCAAGCCGGAATTCAAGCCGCCCCTCGGTCAGATCGGAACTGTTCAGCACGATCAACTGGCCGTCCAGTGCCTCGCTGATATCCGTCCGCCCGATGTTGGTGAAGACACCGTCGATCACCGTGTTGAGAAGCCCGTCGCGGCCGCCGGTGTCGATATTGTGGTTGTCCTGCAACTGGAAGGCATAGTCGAACCCATCCACCCGGATGCCGTTGAAGACAACGTCGACGGCGTTGGTCGCCAGCTGCACACCATGATAGGCGCCGTTTTCGGGCAGACCGCTTCTGTTCGGGGTTTCGTCACGCTGGCCGACCAGATCGACGTCCAGGAAAGTGTAGTGCCCGGTATAGCTGAGGAAGATGCCCTCACGGGTTTCCCAGTTGAGGAAGCCGTCGAAGACCGAGCGAACGTCATGGCCCTGATTGGCACCGTCCTTGACCACGATGATGCCGGAATGGGTGCCGAAGGCCTCGTTGTCGCGGAAGCCCTGGATCGGAGGCTTGTCGACGGACATCTGATTGCTGCCATAGGCGATCTCGGATTGCTGGATATTTTCCGAATCGGCCCGATCGCGATCGCCGCGATGGAACCAGACGAACCCGTTCGTCGTGTTCGCCGCCACGTTCTCGACCACCTCGACCAGGCGACCACCCAGCCAGAACCCGTCTCCGGTCCGGGCATCGTTGCCGTCGACCTCGCTGCCCTTCACCGCACCATCGCCGAAGGCCCAGCCCTGCGACTTGATGGCGATATTGCGGTACCAGGTGCCGGTCTCGTTGCCGTCCTCGGCCACGAAGGACGCGCCCCAGACGTCGAATGCGACGTTGTTGGTCAGGTTGGCATTCGACGAATGCTGCACGAAACCCCAGCCCGGCGAGCCGTCAACCACGTTGCCGATGGCAATTGCCGGGTTCTCGATATCGTCCACCCCCGCCTCGTGGAAATGGAACGGATAACGCGCCTCGACATTGGCGTCCGGCGACAGATTGCCCACGCCGCCAAAAGACTCCGCCGGGCCCGCATATTCCTTCTTGTCGGTGCGACCCAGATCATTGAAGCCGGCATAGCGCACATCGACATCGTCATTATGCATGAACATGACATGGCCGCGCTGATGCTCGGGCAGGTCCTCGCCGCCCTCGCTTGAGAAGGTGACGTTGCGGGTCATGTTCGCGACATAGGCCTTCAGGTCGTCGCGCGGCGTGTCGTGATCGAAGGTCAGCGGACGGTTCAGCGTGACCCTGTTGCCGTCGATGGCCGTGATATAGACTTCTTCGTCCTGGCTCTCGGCATAGTCCCGACGACCAAGAGTATTGTTCCAGAAGAAGCCCTGCTGATAGGTGCCGGTCAGGACCAGCTTGTCACCGACCTGCCAGCCTGTCGGCGCTTCGGCCAGGGTCAGGGTCGTGTCGCCGGCCATCGCATCGACCTGCACCTTCAGATGCGAGGTCTTCTCGAGGCCGACGATATCGACCTCGCCCATGGCGATCATCCCGCGCGACAGCAGAGAGGGATCCCAGCCGACATTGATATTACCGTTATCGGCGAAGACGATATCGACCGTGGTATTCGCCCGGACCGGGTTGTCCTCGGTCCCGATCTCGAGACGGCCGGTCGGTGACACCACCATGGTATCGACCAGCAGACGGCTGTCCTGATCGGTGGCAAAGCGCAGAAGACCGTCGACCCGGACGGTGAAGATCGAGGCGTCGTTCACCTCGCTGTAGCCGACCGTGATGCCCTCGGGCACCAGAACCCGGGCGTCATCTCCCGGCACCTGGCCGTTATGCCAGGTCGAGGGATCGTTCCAGTCGCCGGAATTGACCGCGATATGCGTGGCGTCCGAACGCGACACCAGATCGAGCGCCGCCATGTGCATCTGCATCCCGGCCGGATGCCCCTCCATCGGGGTCTCGGCCTGGTTGCGGACCATCTCGACGAATTCGGCGATCTCTTCCGGCGTCCGGGGCGGATTGATGCCTCCCCCCGGTCCGCTGCCATCACCGCCATCGGTACCCGGATCGCTGATTGCGACGGACACGTTCGCGCGGCCCTGACCACCCTGCCCGTCCGAAAGGACATAGCTGAAACCACCGTTTCCTTCACCCGAACCGGTAAAGCGGATCTGGCCGTTCACGATCTCGGCGGAACCGTTGGTCACGTTCTCCAGACGCAGGATCGACAGGGCATTTCCGTCAACATCACTGTCATTGGCCAGAAGATCGGCAATGTCGATGTTGATGACCTGACCCGCCTCGACCGAAAAGCCGCCATCGTTCCGGGCAATCGGCGCATCATTGACGGCGGTGACATCGACGATGACGCTGGCAGTGTCGGTACCGCCATTCCCGTCGCTGACGCGATAGGTAAAGCTGTCGCGACCGTTGAAATTGGCGTTCGGGGCATAGCTGACGGTGCCGTCCGCGTTCAGCGTGACGGTGCCGTTCGCGGCCTCACCGACCGAGGTGATCGACAGTGCATCGCCGTCCGCGTCGCTGTCATTGGCCAGCGGGTTCAGGCGCAGGCTTCCATCCTCGTTGATCCGCCGCGTATCGTTCTGAGCAACCGGCGGCGTGTTCTCGGAGGGTTCCGGAACGACGGGCGCCCCGCTGACCGCCACCGAGACCGTCGCGCTGTCCCGACCGCCCCGACCGTCCGACAGGATATAGCCGAAGCCGGCAGAGCCTTCGCCGGCCGCGGTGAAGCGGATCTGATCACCCACGATCTCGGCGCTGCCATTGGTCACGTCGGTCAGTTCCAAGAGGCTCAGGACGTCCCCGTCCAGATCGCCGTCATTGGCCAGCAGTTCGGCAATGCTGATGACCAGAACCTGGCCCGCCTGAACCGAAAAGCCGCCGTCATTCCGGGCAACCGGCGCATCGTTCTGGGCCCGGACATCGACCACGACCCGCGCGCTGTCAGTGCCGCCCCGGCCGTCGCTGATGCTGTAGGAAAAGCTGTCGCGACCGTTGAAATTGGCGTTCGGAACATAGCTGACGGTGCCATCCGCGTTCAGCGTGACGGTGCCGTTAGCGGCCTGCCCGACCGCGGTGATTGCCAGTGCATCGCCATCTGCATCGCTGTCATTCGTCAGCGGGTTCAGGCGCAGGCTGCCATCCTCGTCGATCTGCCGCGTATCGTCCTGCGCGTCGGGCGCTGTATTCGCGACGGGTTCCGGATCGACCGGAGATTCTCCGCCATCGGTCTCGCCCGTGGCATGGCGAAGCCTGTTGGCATCCAGATCCGCGCTTTCACCGCCATTGACGCTGTGCCGGACGCGCAGTTCGGCCCCGCCCCGGGCTTCGAAATAATCTACATTGATCGAATACCAGCCGGCTTCGGCGATCTCGATCGCGCCGCTGGTGCCCGCGGAGGCCCGGGGATCCGCATATTCGGCGACAACCTGACCGTCCACCGTCAGGCGGAACCCGTCATCGGTGATGTTGTCGAAACGATGCGTTCCGGCCTCAAGATAGATCTCGCCCGACAGGCGCAGCGCGAACTGGTCCCGCAGCGCGTTCGCGTCCACCCCGCTCAGGCTCTGCGCATCCTCGCCCAGCAGGTTGGCCAGCGACCCGTTGGTCTTGGCGTAATCAATGCTGTCCGCGACGAAGACGGCGTCTGCCGTTCCCTGCATGCGCACCAGCGCGTCTGCAAGATTGTTCAGAGTTCCGCCGCGGAAGACTTCGCCCATCAAGCCCGCTGCATAGTCGATGACCGGCGTTTCACCTTCGTCCGTCTCGCCCGTGCCATGCCGCAACTGATCGGCAGTCAGGTCGCTGCTTGCACCGCCATTGAAGCTGTGCCGGACGCGCAACTCGGCCCCGCCTCCGGCTTCGAAATAGTCGACATTGATCGAATACCAGCCGGATTCAGCAATCTCGATCGTTCCGCGCGTTGCAGCAGAACCCCGCTGATCGGCGTATTCGGCAACGACCTGACCGTTGATCGTCAGACGGAATCCGTCATCGGTGATATTGCTGAATCGGTGGCTGCCCGCCTCGAGATAGATCTCGCCGGACAGGCGCAGGGCGAACTGATCCTCCATGGCATCTGCATCCAGGCCGCTGAGGGTCTGCGCGTCGCTGCCCAGCAGATCGGCCAAGGACCCGTCGGTCTTGGCATAGTCGACGCTGTCCGCGACGAAGGTGGCGTCGGCGGCGCCCTCCATCACCGCAAGCGCGTCAGCGAGGTTGTTCAGCCTTCCCCCCCGATAGACCTCGCCCAGCAGACCTGCTGCATAACCGTTGCTGCCCGACACTTCTCCTGGCGCCGAAACCGGAAGTTGTTCCATCCTCAAGACCTTCCCCGAACCTGTTTCCAAGACGCCAGCGTCATCGCCCGGCGTCGCATCGAAATTCCTACCGCATGACTACAACTGCATGACCGTAAATCAACCTAAGATTGTATTTTGTAAAAGTACAAACTTTTTGGTTGCATGCAGCCTATGAGAGGCCCCTAGCCCTGTTCAAGATCAGGCCGAGATACGGAGACGAGATGAGCGGTTTTTTACCGTTTGGATGCAACCATGCGCGTGAGACTGCCAAACGCCGAGAATAAGTCTAATATGTGCAAGCAAGCGGGTCATAATATGTATAAATCATGGCACCGGCTTTGCCGTCGACGCAGCACCGCCGAGCCCGACCCAGCGGTTTGCCCGCCTTCCGGAAGGCAACCCCACGAATCACCCGATGCGGTCAGCCGGCACGGGCTCCACCGATGAAACAGCAATCGTAACCGCGATCAGACCGGGCACGCGGCGGGTCAATCGAGGCGCGGCCCGCGCCTGCTGGTCGACCCGCCGACGCGGACGGGTCGCGATCTCGCCTCATGGTGGCTAGGCCACGGGTGCAGATCGGTCACGATACTCATGCGGGGCCAATCCGGTGGCTTTCCGGAAGGCGCGGGCGAACCCCGCCGATGTCGCATAGCCAAGTTCGAAGGCAATCTCGGTGATCGAGACCGAGGTTCCGCGCAGCAGTTCCCTGGCCCGCTGGGTCCGGATCGCAGAAACCAGTTCTCGAAACCCGATCCCCTCGGCGTTGAGGATGCGTTGCAGCGAGCGAATGCTGATATCGAGCGCGCAGGCCGTACTCTCGATCGACACCTGCCCGGTCAGGACCTGTGCCCAGATCTGGGCGACCACGACGTTCGGAAATTGGTTCAGGCTGATCGGGGCATATCTGCTGCGGATCACGTCCTCCAGCGTCGTCAGACGCGGCCCCGAGGTCCGCGACCTGGAAGTCCCGAGCAGGCCGGCATCAAAACAGATCGTCACAGCTTTCGCGCCGAAGATGACCGGACAGGAAAACTGATCCTCATAGCAGCCTGCATTTCGCGGGCGCGGTATGTCCAACTCGATCATCCAGGGCCGCCACTCGGTCGAGAGATAGGACCGCATGAGACTCAGCATGACGCCGGCCGTGCCGCTGGATATCGCCGAATGTCCGGGCAATCCCCGGGTCGCCGCGTAGTAGCTGAACCTCGCCATTCCGCTGAAGACTGAGAGGTTCAGTCTGTCTCCGGTGCTGTGATAGTTGAGGGTTTCCCCTGCCCGCAGAATGGCCGCCCCCAGCGTCCCGCTGGACAGAACATGCTCGCTCCATTTTCCAAGCCCGTCAAAGGAGACCTCGGGGACGACCAGCAGACCGAACGTCTCTCCTCCCGGGCTGCGGTCGACCACATCGAGAAACGCCGCCATGGTCGCCTGCGGGATGAAGCAGTCGCGATTCTCGATCAGTTCGATGTCGAGCATGATCGCCTGGCTGGCCCGTTTCAGCGTCCGCTCGCCAAGCACCTCGCGAACCAGCCCCGCCACCCCCGTCATTGTCGTGGCCGAGATCATCGGGGGGCTGGATGCTCCGACAAGGGCAGCATGTTGCACCTGCGGCGGCAATTGACTGGCCAGACGGGTCATGATCGGTCAATCCTCGCAACTCAACTCTTTGCCAACCTGCCGAACCTTGCGCCCCGGATGCGACAGGGATGCGGCCAAACATGACTTGGGTTGCGTTATCATAAGGGATCTGGACTTGTCTTTGAAAAAATAATTTGGCCGCGAGACGCCGGCGCCCGTGCCTCATCGCCCCCCGCCGGACGCGGAGACGGCGGGACATTTCGCCTGAAACTTCGGCCACCACGCCTCGCACCCGCGCCATCCTGACCAGCGCAATGTGCAACGCGGGATACATCGGCAACGACTGCCGGTGTTGGATCGCCCGGCGGTGAGGGACGCACCATGCCTCGCGATTTCACCGCAGGGCTGACCCGCGACCCGCAGGCCTGCGCAAGGAAATTCGTCACTTCCAATACCGGGCCACGCCGATTAGACCGGCCGCAAGCGAAGGATAAGCAGATGACCCAGATCCCCCCGCAGCCCGGCATCATGGAAATCGCGCTTTACGTCAGCGGCGACAGCCGGCTGGCCGGGCGCGACGAGGTGCTGAAACTGTCGTCGAACGAGAACCCCCTGGGCTGCAGCGACAAGGCCCGCGCCGCGTTCACCGCAGCGACGGCCGAGCTGCACCGCTATCCCTCGACCGATCATGCCGCGCTGCGCCGCGCCATCGGAGAAATCCACCGGCTGGACCCCGAGCGGATCATCTGCGGCGTGGGCTCGGACGAGGTATTGCAGTTCGTCACCCAGGCCTATGCCGGCACAGGCGACGAGATCATCACCACCGAGCATGGCTTTTCCATGTATCCGATCCTTGCGCGGATGGTCGGGGCCGTGCCTGTCACCGTGCCCGAGGTGGAACGCCGCATCGAGGTGGACGCGATCCTTGCCGCCGTCACCGCGCGTACGAAGATCGTCTTCATCGCCAACCCGGCCAACCCGACCGGGACCATGCTGACCGGCGACGAGTTGCAGCGGCTGGCCACCGGCCTGCCCGCCCACGTCATCCTTGTCCATGACGGCGCCTATACCGAGTTCGCCGGCGATTTCGATGGCGGCGCGGCACTGGTCGACCGGCACCCGAATGTGGTGATGACGCGCACCTTCTCGAAGATCCACGGGCTCGGCGGGCTGCGGATCGGCTGGGGCTATGCCGCGCGCGACATCATTGACGTGCTGAACCGCATCCGCCAGCCCTTCAATTTGTCCAGCGCCCAGATGGCCGCCGCCGAAGCCGCGATCCGGGACACCGGATTCACCGCCCGCTGCGCCGATCTGAACGCCCGCATGCGCGAGCGGATGCGCAACTCGCTGATCCAGATGGGCGTCGCCTGCGACGAGAGCTTCGCGAATTTCGTCCTTGCCCGCTTTGCCGGCCCCGACGAGGCCGAGGCCGCCGATGCGGCGCTGCGCGAGGACGGCATTCTGGTGCGCCGCGTGGCCGGATACGGCCTTCCGGCGGCCCTGCGCATCACCGTGGGCGACGAGGACGGCTGCGCCCGCGTGATCGACTGCCTCGGCCGCTTCATGGCCGCGCGGAGGGCCCCGGAATGAGCGTGATCTACGACCGGGTCGCGCTGATCGGGCTGGGCCTGATCGCCGGCTCGATGGCCCATGCCATGCGCGAGGCCGGGCTGGCGCGCGAGATCACCGGCTTTGCCCGCAGCGAGGCGACCCGGCAGACGGCGCGCGAAATCGGGCTGTGCGACCGGGTCTGCGACAGTGCGGCCGAAGCCGTCGAGGCTGCCGATCTGATCGTGCTGGCGGTGCCGGTGGGCGCGATGGGCGAGGTCGCGGCCGAGATCGCGCCGCATCTGAAACCGGGCGCCACCCTCACCGATGTCGGTTCGGTCAAGCAGGCCGTGATCGAGGCGGTGGCGCCGCATATCCCGGCGGGCGTGCATTTCATCCCCGGCCATCCGCTGGCCGGGACCGAACATTCCGGCCCGCGGTCGGGCTTTGCCGGCCTGTTCCGCAACCGCTGGTGGCTGCTGACACCGCTGCCCGACAGCGACGCCGATGCCGTCGCGCGCCTGTCCGATCTGGTCCGCGCCATCGGCGCCAAGACCGACCGCATGGATCCGGCGCATCACGATCTGGTCCTCGCCGTGACCAGCCATGCCCCGCATCTGATCGCCTATACGATGGTCGGCGTGGCCGACCACCTGCGCCGCGTCACCGACGAGGAGGTGATCCAGTATTCCGCTGCAGGATTTCGCGACTTCACCCGCATCGCGGCCAGCGATCCGACCATGTGGCGCGACGTGTTCCTGCACAATCGCGAGGCAACGCTGGACATCCTCGGCCGGTTCACCGAGGAACTGTTCATGCTGCAGCGCGCGATCCGCATGGGCGACGGGCAGCAGCTGTTCGACTATTTCACCCGCACCCGCGCCATCCGCCGCGGCATCATCGAGGCCGGGCAGGATACCGAGGCGCCGGATTTCGGCCGCGCGCCCGGCGTCACGAAACCTGCCTGAGCCTCCTGCCCGACGGACCCGGGCGCCGCCGCGATCCGCGCTTGCCCGCAGAGAAGGCCCAGCAACGCGCGGAAACCTCACACGGCCGCCCCCTGCACGGCCACGGGCCGAGTCCGGGGCGTCTCGGGCCACCCTGTCTCGATGCGGGGCTTTCATCCGCCTGCAACGTGGCCTAGATTCTTCGGTACGAAAAGGATCTGGCGGCGATGAGCAAGGTATTCTGGGTCTTCGGTTATGGCTCGCTGATGTGGGATCCCGGCTTCCGGCCGGCCGAGACGGTCAGGGCACGGCTGACCGGCTATGCCCGCAGCTTCTGCCTGCGTTCGACCCGCTATCGCGGCACCGAAGAAACACCCGGCCTCGTGCTTGGGCTGGATGCCGAGCAGGGCGCCGAATGCCGCGGCCTCGCCCTGCGCATCGCCGACGGGGAATATGACGAGGTGATGCATTACCTGCGCGAACGCGAACTGGATACCGGCGCCTATCACGAGGCGATCCTGCCGGTGGCGCTGGAGGATGGGCGCGGCATCGAGGCCGTGGCCTATGTGATGCGCCGCGATCACTGGCAATATGCCGGCAACCTCTGCGCCCGCGAACAGGCCGAGATTATCGCCAGGGCCGAGGGCGGGCGCGGACCCAATGCCGACTACCTGTTCAACACCACCCGTCATCTGGCGGAAATGGGGCTGCCCGACGCATGGCTGGAACGGCTGTCCGGGGATGTCCGCCGGCTGATGCGGAACGGCCCCGGAGGCAGTGCCGCACCCTGACCTTCGGATTGCTTGGCAAGTGGCGGGCCGCGCCCTACACTCGGATCGAAAACGGAATTTCCGCAAACGATTACGGGACCCGGACCTCTTGAGCGATCCAGACAGCGGCCAACGGCCGGAAAACCCCGAAGGCTCGACCGGCGGGCCGGCGCCCCGGCCGAACCGGCGCATCACCGCGTCCCGGACAGGGGCGCCGCCCCCGGCCTCCAACCCGCGTTTCTCGCAGCCGGTGCGGCAGGTCCTGCTGATGCTGACGGTGCTGGTTCTGGTGCTGGCCGGCGGCTGGATCGCCTATGGGCGCATCCTGCCCATCTTCATGGCCAATCGCTGGCTGAACGGGCTGATCCTGACGGTCTTTGCCCTGGGCGTGCTGGCCTGTTTCTGGCAGCTGGGCCAGCTGGTCCGCTCGGTCAGCTGGATCGAACGCTTTGCCGAACGCCGCCGCAACGCGGTGGAAAAGGGGCTGGCGGCGCGGGGAGCCGACGACAGCGATGTGCCGCCGCGATTGCTGGCGCCGCTGGCGGCGCTCCTGGGCACGCGCGGACCCGCGGGCGGGGTGATCTCGACCGGCTCGGCCCGCTCGATCCTCGAATCGGTCGCAACCCGCATCGACGAGTTGCGCGACATCACAAGATACCTCTCGAACCTGTTGATCTTCCTTGGCCTTCTTGGAACCTTCTACGGGCTTGCGACAACCGTTCCGGCGGTGGTCGAGACGATCCGCGCGCTTGCCCCGCAAGAGGGCGAAAGCGGGATCGAGGTCTTCGACAAGCTGATGGGCGGGCTCGAGGCGCAGCTTGGCGGCATGGCCACCGCCTTCTCCTCCTCGCTGCTGGGCCTGGCCGGATCGCTGGTCGTGGGCCTGCTGGAACTGTTCGTGACCCATGGCCAGAACCGCTTTCACCGCGAGCTTGAGGAATGGATGTCGGGCTTTACCCGGGTCAGCCTGGCCACCTCCGAGGGCGAGGGGCTGGACCAGGCGGCGATCTCGGGCTTTCTCGAACAGATGGCGGCGCAGATGGACCGGCTGCAGCAGTTCCATGCCGAACGCGACTCTGCCCGCGACGATGCCGCGATCATGGCCGATGAGCGGATCGTGGTCATGGCCGAGGCCGTCGAGGCACTGGCCGAGCGCGCCGGGGCCGAGCGCGAGGCCTCGCTGGCGCGCACCGCCACCCTGGTCGAGTCGCTGAGCCGGATGGCCGACGGGCAGGACCGGATGCTGGAACTGGCACGGCTGCGCGCGGATCAGCCCCAGACCGCGCCCTCGGACCTGTCGGGGATCGAGGCCGCGCTGAACCGCCTGGCCGCCGACCTCAGCGAGGGCCGCGACGAGATGGTGGCCGAGTTGCGCTCGGATCTGCTGGTGCTGACCCGCGCCGTGCGGGCCGCGCGTTTCGGTGACCCCTTCCCCGACGATCTGCGGCAGGACCCGCTGATGACGCGCGGGAAGGGCTAGGCGATGGCGCTGCGCCGCGCCAGTTCCGGAAACCGTTTCTCGGCCACGATCTGGCCCGGTTTCGTCGATGCCATGACGGCGCTTCTGATGGTGCTGATGTTCGTGCTGACGATTTTCATGATCGTGCAGTCGGTGCTGCGCGAGCGCATCACCGCGCAGGACGACACCATCGTCGATCAGGGCCGCACCATCTCGCGTCAGGAGCAGCGGCTTGATGCCCTGGGCCGGCAGGTCGAGGCATTGGGCCAGGCCCTGACCGCCTCGGAAGATCGCGAGAGCGCGCTTGCGGAAAACCTGGCCGGAGAGAGCGCCCGCGTCCGGACCGCTGAAGAGGCGCTGGCCGAGGCCGAGGCCGAGGCCCGCGACCGCGCCGCCCGGATCACCCGGCTTGGCAATCAGCTGGACAGCAGCCGTGCGGAACTGGGCGAAACCCGGTCGCGCCTGACCGATTTCGAGGCCGAGGTCGCCGCCCTGATCGCCGCCCGCACGCAGGAGGCGCAGCAGCGCCAGACGCTGGAGACCCGGCTGGGCGAGGAAGAGAACCGCGCCTCGGCAGCCGAACTGGCCATCGCGGCGGCCCGGCAGGAGATCGATGCGCAGGCCGAGCAGGCCCGGCTGGCCGCCGCCCGGCGCGACGCCCTGCAGGCGCTGATCGCCGATCTGCGCCGGCGCAACGCCGGCCGCGACGAACAGGCCGCCACGCTGCAATCCGACCTGACCGCGGCCGAGACCCGGCTTGACGAGGCCGAGACCGCGCGACTGGCCGAGGCCGAGGCCGCCCGGCTGTTGCGCGAACGGCTGGAAACCGCGGATAGCGAACTGACCGCGATGACCCTGTCGCTGGAGGAAAGCCGCAGACGGGCCGAAGAGACCCTGACCCTTCTGGCCGCCGCCGAGGCCGCCCGCGACACCCTGTCCGAAGAAACCGCCCGGAACGCCACCGAGGCCGAGCGTCAGGCGGCGCTTCTGGCCGCGGCACAGGCGGCGCTGGCCGAACAGGAAGGTCTGTCCGACGACAGCCAGCGCCGGGTCGCGCTGCTGAACGAACAGGTGGCCTCGCTGACCGCGCAACTGGCTTCGCTGCAGGCCCTGCTGGACATCGCCGGCGAGGATCAGCGCGAGGCGGAATTGCGGGTCGAAGGTCTGGGCCAGCAACTGAACGCCGCGCTGCTGCGCGCGGCCGAGGAAAAGGACCGCCGCCTGGCGCTGGAGGAAGAGGCGCGCAGGAAGGCCGAGGAGGAAGCCCGCGATCTGGCGCGCTATCGGTCGGAATTCTTCGGCCGGATGTCGCAGATCCTGTCGGGTCGCGACGAGGTGCGGGTGGTCGGCGACCGCTTCGTGTTCCAGTCCGAGGTCCTGTTCCCCTCGGGCGAAGCCGCGCTGTCGGAGGCGGGGCACGAACAGGTGGCCGGTGTCGCCCGCCTGCTGTCCGAGATCGCGGACGAGATTCCCGCCGAAATCGACTGGATCATCCGCGTGGACGGCCATACCGACAGCCTGCCGCTCTCGGGCACGGGCCGCTACCGCGACAACTGGGAACTGAGCCAGGCCCGCGCGCTGGCGGTGGTGCGCTACATGATCGACGTGTTGGGCTTTCCCGCCGATCGGCTGGCGGCAACCGGCTTTTCCGACACCCGCCCGGTCGCGGAGGAAACCACCGAAGCGGGCCGCGCCCAGAACCGCCGGATCGAGTTGAAGCTGACCGAGCGCTGATCCCTCAGTGCCCGACGGTCTTGGAAAACAGGTTGACCACGATCACCCCGACGACGATCAGCCCCAGCCCGATGACCGCCGGCAGGTCCAGCCGCTGCCCGAACAGCAAAAGCCCGATCAGCGCCACCAGCACGATGCCGAGCCCGCTCCAGATCGCATAGGCGACCCCAAGCGGCATGCTGCGCAGGGCCAGTGACAGCAGGTAGAAGCTGACCAGATAGCACAGCGCCATGCCGAGCGTCGGCCAGAACCGGGTGAACTGGGCCGAGCGTTGCAGCAGCGAGGTTCCGACGACCTCCATGGCAATCGCCAGAAACAGCGGAATATAGGGTGATCCGATCATGTTGTCCCTCCGACCGCCGAATCCCGTGCTGCGGCGACGACAGTCATGCGGGTTTTCGTGGCAGAGTTCAATTCGGCGGGTCGCGGCTGCGCCGACGCGCCTACAGGCGGTGCATCCGCCGCTCGTCCTTCCTCGACGCACCGTCGGCGCCATCGTCGGAGGGCGCCTCCCGCTTGTTCAGGATGGTCCGGACCTGATCCGCAGCAGCCGAAAATTCGTCGATGATCCATGGCACCTGAGAGGCAATGCCGCGAAACGCCGCGAAGGCGCCCACGAAGGTGTCGACGGCATTGTTCAGGCTGCCCGACAACGCATCCGCCGTCTCGGTCAGGTCCTGCGCGGGATTGCGGCGGGGGGCGTCGCGCGGATCCCGCCGCGCCCGTTCGCGAGGGGCATGACGGGGCGTCGGCTCAGGCCGGGCAAAGCGGCGTGCCTGCGGGGTATCGTCCGCTGCCCGATCAGCCTGAAGCCGGGACACATCCCCGGCACCCGCCAGCCGGCGCGCGGTCAGCATCGCCGCCGCCGTCAGGCCCGCGACCCCCAGGGCAACGCCGCCCCAGATGATCGCCTGGCCGGTCGGCGAGGTCTCCGGGCGCCGGTTCCCGCCGGCATCCTGCCTCTGGTCGGTCCCGGCCGGCCCCTGCCTATGGTCGTCGCTGCTGTGCATCACCTCGGCCCCATGACACCGGCTTCCCGTTCAGACAACCCTGCAACACCCCGGAATGTTCCCGCTCGGCCACCGCCCCCGGATGAAAACTTGCCCCCGCGCCGCCGCAAGGCTATGCCGCCGACAACGACAAGGAGCCCGCCATGATCCCTCGCTATGCCCGCCCCGAAATGACCGCGATCTGGTCGCCGGAAACCAAGTTCCGCATCTGGTACGAGATCGAGGCCCATGCCTGCGACGCGCAGGCCGAACTGGGCGTGATCCCGAAGGCCAATGCCGAGGCGGTCTGGCGCGCGAAGGACGTCGAATTCGACGTGGCCCGCATCGACGAGATCGAGGCGGTGACCAAGCATGACGTGATCGCCTTCCTGACCCATCTGGCCGAGCATATCGGCAGCGACGAGGCCCGCTTCGTGCATCAGGGCATGACCAGTTCCGACGTGCTGGACACCACCCTGAACGTGCAGCTTGTCCGCGCCGCCGATATCCTCTTGGCCGACATGGACAAGGTGCTGGAGGCACTGAAGCGCCGCGCCTTCGAGCACAAGGACACGCTTCGCATCGGTCGCAGTCACGGCATCCATGCCGAACCCACCACCATGGGCCTGACCTTCGCCCGCTTCTATGCCGAGATGGATCGCAACAAGAACCGGCTGGAGAAGGCCCGCTGGGAGGTGGCCACCGGCGCCATCTCGGGCGCGGTCGGCACCTTTGCCAATATCGACCCGGCGGTCGAGGAACATGTCTGCGCGCAGATGGGTCTGCGCCCCGAGCCGATCAGCACCCAGGTCATCCCGCGCGACCGTCATGCGATGTTCTTCGCCACCTTGGGCGTCATCGCCTCGTCGGTCGAGAACATCGCCATCGAGATCCGTCACATGCAGCGCACCGAGGTGCTGGAGGCCGAGGAATATTTCAGCCCCGGCCAGAAGGGTTCCTCGGCGATGCCGCACAAGCGCAACCCGGTCCTGACCGAGAACCTGACCGGGCTTGCGCGGCTGGTGCGCATGGCCGTGATCCCGGCGATGGAGAATGTCGCGCTGTGGCACGAGCGCGACATCAGCCATTCCTCGGTCGAGCGCGGCATCGCCCCCGACGCGACCGTGACGCTGGATTTCGCGCTGAACCGGTTGGCCGGGGTGATCGACAAGCTGGTGGTCTATCCCGAAAACATGCTGGCCAACATGAACAAGTTCAAGGGCCTGGTGATGAGCCAGCGGGTGCTGCTGGCGCTGACCCAGGCCGGCGTCTCGCGCGAGGATGCCTATCGGCTGGTGCAGAGAAACGCCATGAAGGTCTGGGAGGAAGGCAAGGATTTCAAGGAAGAACTGCTGTCCGACGCCGAGGTGACGGCAGCGCTGAGTCCGGCCGAGATCGAGGAAAAGTTCGACCTTGGCTATCACACCAAGAATGTCGACCGGATCTTCGCGCGGGTCTTTGGTTAAAATCCCGCGCAAATCGGCGGTGGCGATAACCGCCCGTTAGGGAAGCTCTGCCAGATTGGCCGCATCACGGATGACGCGGCCGATCGGGGGCAGAAGATGATGACGCAGACCGGGCTCAGCCCGCGGCAGAAGGCGGCGGTGATCGTGCGGCTGCTGCTGGATGACGACGAGGCGGGGAGCCTGACACGGCTGGACAGCGAGGCACAGACCCTTCTGGCCGAGGAAATGGCGGGGATGGAACTGATCGACCGCCAGACCCGCGACGCGGTGATCACCGAATTCTGCGACCGGCTGGCCGCCGTGGGCGTCACCTTTCCCGGCGACCTCGACGGCACTCTGGCGATGCTGGGCGGCAAGCTGTCCGATGACAGCACCGACCGGCTGCGCCGGCTGGCCGCCATGTCGGGGCGCGGCGATCCCTGGGCGCGCGTCGCCGCGCTGCCGAAAGAGAATATCCTCGCGCTGGCGAACAGCGAATCGACCGAGATCGTGGCACTGATGCTGTCCAAGCTGCCGGTCGCGCGAGCCTCCGAGGTGTTTTTCGCCCTGTCGCGCGATCGCGCCCGCAGCGTGGCACAGGCCATGTCCCTGACCGACGGCATCGGTGCCGCGGCGCTGAACCGGGTCGGGCTGATCCTGCTGCACGCGGCCGAGGCCCTGCCCCGCCCGGCCATCGATACGCCGATGGCGGGACGCATGGGGGCGATCCTGAACTTTGCCACCGCCGATCTGCGCGAGGAGGTGCTGGAATCGCTGGAACAGAACGATGCGGGTTTTGCCGACGGCGTCAGGCGCGCCATCTTCATCTTCGCGCATATCCCCACCCGGATCGAGCCGCGCGACGTTCCCCGGATCGTCCGCGAGGTCGAGCAACCGGTCCTGATCCGCGCCCTGTCCGCCCCCGATGCGGTCGATGCCGCTGCGGCCGAGTTCCTGCTGTCCAACCTGTCGCAACGGATGGCCGACGGGTTGCGCGAGGAGATGGAGGGGCTGGGCAAGCTTCGCCCCCGCGACTTCGACGAGGCCAAGACCGAAGTCATCGCGGCAATCCGGCGCCTGGAGACCGAGGGTGAACTGACGCTGATCCTGCCGGCCGAGGACGAAGACTGATGGCAGTTCCTTGCCCGTCCGCCCGCTGTCGGCGATAAGCGGCGCCGGAGGCCGCGCATGACCAACAAGATCGCCATCCTGCTTGCCGTGATGATCCTGGCCATCTTTGCCGCCGATCATTTCTGGCTGAATCTCGACCTGCCGGTCCGGGTCGGCAAGGTCATGAACGGGTTCATCGAATATCTCAGCTTTTGGAGATAGTTCAGCGCCCTGAAGTTTTTCTGAAAAACTTCGCGCCCTGACGCACGGCCCGCGTCCAGCCGCCCGCGCGGGCGGGCAGGCAGAACAGGGCGGTGTCGCGGCGGGGCGCGGGTTTCGGCCTTGCGGCATTGCGCCGCCCCCTGCCCGCCGCCTCCCCACGGTTTAGGCCATAGAGGGGATTTGCATCATCCGGCGACCCACGCTAGAGGATGGCGCAACGTCACCTGGTCTGGAGAGAGAGCCATGGCAGTCAAAGTCGCCATCAACGGTTTCGGTCGCATCGGTCGCAACGTGCTGCGCGCCATCATCGAATCGGGCCGCACCGATATCGAGGTGGTCGCCATCAACGATCTGGGCCCGGTCGAGACCAACGCCCATCTGCTGCGCTATGACAGTGTGCATGGCCGCTTTCCGGCCAAGGTGACCGTGAATGGCGACTCGATCGATGTCGGCCGCGGCCCGATCAAGGTCACCGCGATCCGCAATCCGGCCGAACTGCCCTGGGGCGATGTCGACGTGATCATGGAATGCACCGGCATCTTCGCCTCGGTCGAGAAGTGCCAACCGCATCTGCAGACCGGTGCCAAGCGGGTGCTGATCTCGGCCCCCGGCGACGGCGCCAACAAGACCATCGTCTACGGCGTCAACCACGACCAGCTGACCAAGGACGACATCATCGTCTCGAATGCCAGCTGCACGACGAACTGCCTGTCGCCGGTGGCCAAGGTGCTGAACGACACCATCGGCATCACCCGCGGCTTCATGACCACGATCCACAGTTATACCGGCGACCAACCGACGCTGGACACGATGCACAAGGATCTCTATCGCGCCCGCGCCGCGGCGCTGTCGATGATCCCGACCTCGACCGGGGCCGCCAAGGCCGTGGGCCTGGTGCTGCCGGAACTGAAGGGCAAGCTGGACGGTGTCGCCATCCGCGTGCCGACGCCGAACGTCTCGGTCGTGGACCTGACCTTCGAGGCCGCGAGGGACACCAGCGTCGAGGAAATCAACGGCGCGATCAAGGCCGCCGCCGACGGCCCGCTGAAGGGCATCCTCGGCTATACCGAGGAAAAGCTGGTCTCCTGCGATTTCAACCACGATCCGCACAGCTCGATCTTCCACATGGACCAGACCAAGGTGATGGAAGGCAAGCTGTGCCGCATCCTGACCTGGTATGACAACGAATGGGGTTTCTCGAACCGCATGTCCGATACCGCCGTGGCGATGGGCAAGCTGCTCTGATCGCATCGCGGATGAACGGGAAACCGGCCGGCGGGGCACCCCGCCAGCCGGTTTTTCATTGCCACGCCCCGCCTCAGGCGAAGACGAAGCTGTCCTGTTCGATGCGGGTGAAATCGACCGCGGCGATCTCGAAGGCCAGCGAGCCGGTCGCGCTGACCACGACCTCGTCGAAGGCCTCGACGGCCTCGTGGAAGACCTTGCCATCCGAGATGTCGAGGCGCACCTGCTCGACCAGATCGCCGTCATCATAGAAGGCCAGCCTGACCTGCCCGCGGCCACTGATCGTGGTCAGTTCGAACCCCGCGTCCAGCGCATCGGCCAGCCGTCCCGAATCGTCCATCCTGAAGACGATCTTCTCGCGCCCGTCCAGTTGCCGCGCCTCGGCGCGCAGCGGCCAGTCGGCCAGCGGCGACCAGACGCCGAGGCCCTTGCCCGCGAAGGTCAGCAGGTTCAGCCCCGAACCTTTCGCGCTGACGGTGATGTCCGAGCCCTCGATCTCGAGGCTGCGGGCCACGACCGGCACCCGGTCCGTCGCGACCTGCGCGCCATCCTCGGAATAGCTGACCCGGTTCAGCAGCAAGCGCCGGTCCTCGAAATCCACCCCGGTCGCGACGGTCCGCAGCGGCCGCTCCAGCGTCAGCCCGACCAGCAGCGGATCGTGATCCGAGACCGCGAAGGGATCGTCGTTGTAGAAGGAGGCATCGTTGAACTGCGAGGAATAGGACAGCAGGTCCGGCTCATCGGCGTTGATATGCCATTCGGCCACGCCGGTCACATTGTCCATCAGCCCGGCGCTGGCCATGCCATAGTCCAGCGTGCCGCGCTGGCCGTCGAAGACATAGCTATAGGCGTCCTCGCCCAGATAGGCGGTGGCCAGATCGGTGAAGCCCGCCGCCTGCAGCGCCTGAACCGGATCCTCCCTAGCGTAGGAATTCAGATCGCCCAGCACCAGCAGGTTGTCGGTGCCGGTGGCGCCGGTCGGATTGCCGGCCAGCCAGCTTGCCAGTTCGGCCGCCGCCTCCTGCCGGACCCCGTTCCAGAAGCCCTGCCCGTCGCCCTGATCGAAATTCGGGTCGTTCCGCAGCGCCTCGATCAGCGCCGGATCGACGCCTGCCGTCTGCGCGGCACTCAGCAGCGAATCGAGGCCGCTGGCGCCCTTCGATTTCAGGTGGTTCGCCGCGACCGTCAGTTCGGCCCCGTCGGCGGTCTGGAAGGTGGCGGCCAGCGCCGGGCGGTTGCGCTGGAAATTGCCGACGATCTCGCCGGTGCTCTGCTGGATCTGATCGACGATGTCCCAGGTCGCCGCGGCGCTGCTCTCGGTGAAGTCCAGCACCGCCGTCCCGGTCAGCGTCAGTTGATCGGCGCGATAGATGATGCCGGCGGTGATCGCGTCGGTGCCGAGGAAACCGACGCCGGGATCGACAAAGGCCCAGGTTCCGGGCGCGCTCGCCTCGTTCAGTGCCGCGACCAGCGTGGCAATCGCGCTGCCCTCGCCAAAGCCGTTATTCTCGATCTCCTGCAGGGCGATGACCTCGGCGCCCATGGCGGTGATGGCGCTGACCAGCTTGTCGGTCTGGCGCGCCAGATCGGCGGCGTTCGTGGCCCCGCGCGGGTCCAGATCGCCGTTCGGGCCGGTGCCGCCGCTGAGCGTGGTGAAATAGTTCAGCACATTGAAGCTGGCCGCCTGCAGGTCGCCACCGACATCGGGCACGCCCTGGGGCCGTGCGCCGCTGCCCTCGATCACGTCAAGCGGGGCATCGACCTGGATGCGATAGCTGCCGTAACGCTCATCCATGATGCCGACCACCTCGGCCAGCTGGCTGCCCAGCCGCAGCGTCGGCCCCTCCGCAGTGATCGGATCACCGGCCTCAAGCGGCGTGCCGTCGCCCGAATCGATCATCGTGACAACATCCGGGTTCTGCCCGGTATTGCTATCCTCGATGACCAGCCGCGCGGCCGCGTTCCGGGCCATCAGATCCGCGACCTCGGTCGCCTGAGTCTGCGCATCATAGATCTGGGTCGGCTGGATCAGGTTGCCCTCGGCCACCTCGATCTCGCCAAAGCGGTCGAGGTTGAAATTCGTCACCACCGTCAGCGCGTCGTCCGAGCCGGTGACCAGTTGCACCCGCATCCCCTCATAGGTCTCGAAATCGGCGCGCATGCCCAGCGTGATCTGCGTGGCGGTGGGCAGCGCGACACCCGTTTCCAGCACCGCCAGATCGCGGACATTCGTCAGTTCGGTCAGATCCTGGAACTCGGCCACATCCGCCGTCAGCCGCAGCCGCGAGCCGACCGTGACGGGCGCGCCGGAAAAGACATAGATGCCTTCCGAGGTCGCCGCATCACCGTCGCTGTCGGCGTCCTCCTCCTGCAGGAAATAGCCGACCTGCTGGCCCGAGCCATTGGTGATCAGCCCGGTCACCACGGCCTCGACCGTGACCTCCTGCCCCGCCATGGCGGAGGTATTGCCGCTGCCCTGAATGTCCGAGATGAGCGTGATCGACACATCGTTGTCGGCCACGGCCACGGTCAGGCCGCCGACCGTCAGTCCGTTGTAATCAGGATCGGCGCTGGCAACGGTGAAACTCAGCGCGCCGAAATGCGTGGCGGCCTCGTCGCTGCTGTCGTCGATGGCGCGCACGATCACCTCGACCGGATCGGTGCCGCTCAGCGTGGCGGTGACGGTGGCGGCGAAGGTCACCCCGTCAAGGCTGACCTCGCTTTGCCCGTCCGCCGCGACGGTCACATCGACGGGTGCGGCGGGTGCGGTCGCCAGTTCCAGCGTGAATCGGTCGCTGCTGGTGCCCGCTTCCGCGACGGTCAGCCCGTCGCCCGCGCGCGCGATCACCGCGGGCGCGGTTTCGCCGCCCGACATGCCGATGACGCGGAAATTGTCGACCGCGAAATCCTCGTCCCCCGCCTCGACACGGGCCGAAAAGCGCAGGTCCAGCCTGCTGCCGCTGCCGGCGATCCCGGCGGTGAACTGCTGGAAGGCGCCGGTCAGCGTGGCCCCGTCGCCCGTGCCGTCAAGATCGGTATCCTGGCGGAAGTTGCCGTTGAACTGGCCCGATGAGGTGAAGCCGGCACCGGCGAAGGCCAGGACGGTCTGCCAGGCGCCGCCGTCGATGCGGGCCTCGACGCGCAGATAGTCATCGTCGTCTATATCGCCCGGTGCATCGAAGAATTCGGCAAAGCTGCCCTGGAAGGTCAGGTCGCGCAGCCCCGCGATGTCGATGCCGGTCCATTCGGCGGTGACCGGAACCGAGGCGCCCTCGCCGTCCAGATCCATGCCGGTCAGATAATTGCCATCGGCCCCGTCATAGGCTTTCAGGCCCGAAGGAGTGGCGCCTGTGCCGAAATCCGCGCTGCTGCCCGCAATGCCGAAATAGTCGCCCGCCCCGTCCGAGAAGAAGCCGGTCGAGGTGGTGAAACCCGCGCCGCTGTCGAATGTCTCGTTCAGCGCCACGACCTCGGCCGCCGCCAACTCGCCCGAGACGCGCAGCAGATCGAAGGCGATGTCCTCGTCGCCCGCTTCCAGATTCTCGGCGGTGATCCGCAGCGACAGCGACGCGCCGGAGCCCGCGATCGAGGCGCCGAACGCGGTGAAGGCGTCGGTCAGGGCCGGGCCATCCGCGATGCCGTCGAAATCGCTGTCCAGCCCCGGCTGGCTGTTGGTCGCGCCCTGCGAGGCGAATTGCAGCACCTTGACCCAGGGCCCGCCATCGATGCTGGCCTCGATATGGACCAGCGCATCGGCGTCCCAGTCCTGCGCGCCGTCGGAGGCCGCGTCCTCGGCAAAGAGGCCGGTGATGGTCAGATCGGTCGCGCCGGTGATGTCGATGGGCGCCAGCGTCAGGCTGGCACTTGCGGGCCCGCCTTCGCCGTCCAGATCCTGCGCGGCGAAATAGGACGCACCGCTGATCCCGCCAAAGGCCACGAAACTGCCAATGGTACTGCCATCGGTGCGGGTGAAGTAATCGCCCGAACCATCGCTGAATTCGGTCACCGAGGTGGTGTAACGGGTTCCGTTGCCATCGGTTTCGAAATCCTCTTCATGCAGCAGCGTCGGCATTGCATCCATCCCTGTTCAGCGTTGCGAAATTCGATTTTCCCCGTCGCTAGCAGCCTTTCGCGAATGCCTGATGACAGGCCGGACGGGACGGCGGGCGGGCTAGAGGCGCGTCAGGATCAGCTCGGCGGTGACGCAGATCCGGTTGCCGGTGCTGGCCAGTTCGCCCTGTCCGCGCATCCCGCCCATGCCCACGATATCGAGATTGACCGCTATCCTAGCGCGATCGATCCGACCGGGGAAGATCAGGAATTCCGTGGCATGGCTGTCCAGCACCGAACCGTCGGCGAAATGCGCCGTGTTCAGGCTGCCAAGCCCGGCCAGCCGCGCGCCGTCCCAGCCCAGCCGGTCCAGCGCCTCGCCCAGCCCTTCGGCCAGTTCGACATGCGGTGCAAGGCGCAGAAGTGCAGCCTCGGGTTCGGCGACCGTGCCCCGGATGCGCGGCTTGAACAGGGTGAAGGCGGTTTCGGAGTCGTCCTCGCCCTCGAAACGGGCATCGGGAAAGACCAGCGCCTGCGCCTTGGCCGGCTTGGACAGGATCGAGGCATCCAGCAGCAGATGCCCCATCGTCTTGCCCCACGATCCGTGGCAATGGCCGAACGCCCGCCCTTCGCGCCGCCCCCAGACGATACCGGCGCGATGGATCGTCGCGCCCGGCAGATCACGGGGCGCGGAATACCAAGCGCCGTGCAGACCGTCGCGGGCGCGATCCGGCAGCACGAAACGCAGATCGCCCTGCGCATCGTCAAGGCTGATCCAGGCGCTGTCAGCCCCCGCCAATGCCTGCGCGATGGCCCTGTCCAGCGGCACCCCCGCCTCCAGCGTGATCCGCCGTCGTTCGACCCGGGTCGGGGCCAGCATCAGGCGCGGGCCTTCGGCCGGGCCGGGATGGCGCAGGGTGTCAGCCATCGGCCCCGGCCAGCGCGTCGCGGCGCAGCAACTCCTCGCGCACCAGCTTCTTGGTGATCTTGCCATAGCCGGATTTCGGCAGCGCCTCCCAGAACAGGAACCGCCTCGGCAGCTTGTAGCGGGCGATCTTTGGTCCCAGCCATGTGGCCAGATCGGGGGCCGATCCGTCGCGGGTGACGCAGATCGCCACGCCGACCTCGCCCCAGGTCGGGTCCGGCATCCCCAGCACGGCGCATTCGACCACATCGGGATGCAGCAGCAGCTTTTCCTCGATTTCGCGCGGGTGGATGTTCGAGCCGCCCGAGATGAACATGTCGCTTTCCCGGCCGGTCAGGTAGAAGAAGCCGCGCGCGTCCATATGGCCCAGATCGCCGGTACGGAACCAGCCGTCACGAAAGCTTTTCGCATTGGCCTCGGGGTTGCGCCAGTAGCCCGCGAAGACCGCACCGCCGGTCACGCACAGCTCGCCCGTCTCGCCCGGGGGCAAGGGATTGCCGTCATCGTCCTGAATCTCGATCTGGATGCCCAGGCGCGGAAAGCCGCAGGAGCCTTCCAGCGCCCAGCCCTCGCCCGCCTCGTGCAGCCGGGCGGGCAGGACGGTGATGCAGCCGGTCACCTCGCCCAGCCCGAAATACTGCACCAGAACCGGCCCCAGCTTCTGCAAGGCGCGGATCTGATCGGCGCGATACATGGGCGCGCCGGCATAGATGACGTGGCGCAGGCTGGAATGGTCATGCGCGTCCACGGCGGGATGTTCGGTCAGCAGCTTCACGATGGTCGGCACGGTGAACATGTTGCTGACCCGGTGCGCCGCGACCAGCCGCCAGATCTCGGCCGGATCGAAGCCCGGCCCCCCGGGCAGGATGGTGACCGCGCCGCGCGCCACCTGCAGCATCTGGTGAATCCCCGCCCCGTGGCTGAGCGGCGCAACCACCAGCGAGGCATCGGCTTCGCTGGTGCCGGGGATCAGGTCGGCCAGATGGTTGGCGATGACAAAACCCATCTGGCCATGGGTCAGTACCGCCGCCTTGGGCTTGCCGGTCGAGCCCGAGGTGAAGAACAGCCAGGCCGGATCGTCGCGGGCAACATCCGCCGCCCGCAGCGGCGCATCGTCATGGCCCGCAAGCGCCGCGTCGAGATCGGGGCCGAAACCGGCCTGACCGATGGCAAGCGTCGGCAGGTCGCAGGCCGCCGCATGGTCGGGAAAGCCCGCCTCGCAGATCAGCAGCTTCGGCTGGGCCAGTTCGACCATCCAGCGCAGATCGTCCGGCGCACCACGGAAATTCGCCGGCACCCAGATCGCGCCCAGCTTCAGGCAGGCCCAGAGGCTTTCCCACATCTGGTTGTTGTTGGGCGACTGCACCAGCACCCGGTCGCCCTTGCCGATGCCGTAGTCCTGCGCCAGCAGACGCGCCATCGCATCGACGCGCCCCCGCATCTGCGCCCATGTCCAGCGCCGCCCGCCCCAGATCATCGCCGGGAGATCCGGCAGGCGCCGGGCGGTCTGGTCCAGCAGATGACCGAGGTTCATCGTCCGAAGCGAGGCGGGCGTCATTTCACCCTCTCGAGGATCGAGACGTAATTGGCGACCGCCGCCCCGCCCATGTTGAAGACCCCGGCCAGCCTGGCATCGGGGATCTGCATCCCGCCCGCCTCGCCGGTCAGCTGCATCGCCGCCATGACATGCTGCGACACCCCGGTCGCGCCAATCGGGTGGCCGCGCGATTTCAACCCGCCCGAGAGGTTCACCGGCAGCCGCCCGTCGCGCGCCGTGATCCCTTCGGCGATGATGCGCCCGCCCTGCCCGCGTTCGGCCAGTCCCATGGCCTCGTATTCCAGCAGTTCGGCCACGGTGAAACAGTCATGCGTCTCGACCAGCGACAGATCGTCCAGCCTCACGCCCGCCTGTTCCAGCCCCTCTGCCCAGGCCCGGCGCGCCCCGGCGAATTCGAGGATGTCGCGGCGCGAGATCGGCAGGTAGTCATTGGCCTGACGCTGCGCGCGGAAGGCGATGGCGCGCGGCGCCTCGATCTCGGGATGGGCGATGACCAGCGCCGCCGCCCCGTCCGAGACCAGCGAGCAATCGGTGCGCCGCAGCGGCCCGGCGGCGATCGGGTTCCGGTCGCTGACGGTGTTGCAGAAGTCGAAGCCGAAATCCTTCTGCATATGCGCATAGGGGTTTCGCGCGCCATTGGCATGGTTCTTGGCCGCGATCATCGCCAGTTCGCGCGAGGCATCGCCGTAACGCTGGAAATAGCTGTTGGCGATGCCGCCGAAGACGCCCGCGAAACCGCCCGGCGTCTCGCCCTCCTCGGCGCGATAGCTGGCGCCCAGAAGGATATCGCCGATCTCGGCCCCCGGGGTCGCGGTCATCTTCTCGGCCCCGATCACCAGCGCCACGCGCCCGCGCCCAGCACCGATGAAATCCAGCGCCGCCGTGATCGCGGCGCTGCCGGTGGCGCAGGCGTTTTCCAGCCGTACCGCCGGCACATGCGCCAGCCCGTCATGGCCGAGTGCGACCAGCGCGCCCTCGAACCCCTGCTTCTGGAAGCCGCCGTTGAAGACGCCCACGAAGATGCCGTCCACCTGTTCGCTGGCGATACCGGCATGGTCCAGCGCGGCGCCGGTGACCTCGGCCATCAGCGCCTCGACATCCGGGGCGTCGGATTTGCCAAAGCGCGTATGCGCCCAGCCGATGATGCGCCCTTCCGGCGCCGGGGGCAGGTCGGTCATGCTTTCCTCCGCAGCAGAAATTCATCCAGTTCGGCCTCGATCCGGCCCGCCTCGGCCCGCAGCAGGGCGGCCATCTCGGCCTGCCTCTCGGGGCGCAAGCGCTGGTCGATGGCGGCCAGCGACAGGGCCCCCGCGACATGGCCCAGCGGATGCCGGATCGGCACCCCGATGCCCCAGCTTCCGGCGACGATCAGCCCCGGGTTCAGCGCATATCCCTGAACCCGCGCCGCAGCGATATCCGCCCGCAGCCGCGCGGCGTCATAGGCGGCATAGCGCGGCACGGCCAGCAACGGCGCCAGCTGGGCAAGCGTGACATCGATTTCCTCGTCCGGCAGCGCGGCCAGCAGCGCCAGCGACCCGGCGCCGATCCCCAGCGGGTGTTCGTCGCCGGGCTGCAGCGCATGCGTGCGCACCGGATAGCTGCCCTCCTCGCGCAGCAGGCAGACGGAATGGAGGCCGCGGCGCACGGTCAGGAAACAGCTGTCGCCGCTGGCCCGCGCCAGCCGGATCAGCGCCGGCTGGACGATCCGGGTCAGGCCGAAACGCGGCGCGGCCAGCATCCCGGTCACATAGGTTTCGGGGCCCGGATAATAGCGGCGGCTGTGCTGATCCTGCTCGACCAGCCCCTCGCGGATCAGCGCCACCAGCATCCGCCGCAGGGTCGGCTTGGCCAGCCCCGTCGCCTCGGCCAGATCCGCCAGCGACAGGCCCGAGGCGGCGGCACGCCCGATCCGCCGCCAGACCGCGACGGCGCGGCCGATGCTCTGAGTGCCCTGTTCGATCACGCTTTCCATGATGTGGAAACCCCTGTTCCCGCCCCTTCCCATGCCCGCATCGATTCTTATTGCATGGCTTTTCATGTTCCGTAAATATGCGGCGAAACCAAGCGGCACTGAGGCCGCATCGTGGAATGGGAGGAGAGACCATGTTCACCAGACTGGCCCTTGGGCTGACAGCCGCGCTTTCGCTGAGCCTGCCCGCCGCCGCCGAGACGCTGCGCCTGTCGCACAACACCGGCGACCAGACTACCTGGCAGAAGGGCGCCGACAAGTTCGCCGAACTGCTGGCGGCGGAAACCGGCGGCGCCTATGACGTGCGCGTCTTCCCCAATGCCCAGCTGTCGGGCGGCGACCAGATGAAGCAGGCCGAGATGACCGGCCGCGGCGCCATCGACCTGGTGCTGACCTCGGCCATCAACGTCACCCCGCTGGCGCCCGAGATGGCGGCCTTCTCGCTGCCCTATCTCTATCCTGATTACGCGGCGGTGGACCGCACCACGGCGGGTGCCGCCGGCGACAAGATGGAAGAGATCATGGAGGGCCACGGCATCCATGTGCTGGCCTGGGGCGAGAACGGCTTTCGCGAGGTCACGAATTCCAAGCGCCCGATCACCTCGCCCGCCGACATGGCCGGGCTGAAGATGCGCGTCGCCGGGCCGATGTATATCGACGTGATGAACGATCTGGGCGCCAACCCGCAGCAGATGCAATGGACCGAGACCTTCCCGGCGCTGCAGCAGGGCGTGGTGGACGGGCAGGAAAACCCGATCGGCGCGGTGATCATCCCGCAGCGCGTCTATGAGGTTCAGAAATACATCACCCCCTGGCATTACAGCTATGACCCGCTGTTCCTAGGCATCAGCAAGGCCAGGTGGGACGGCTTCGACGACGCCACCAAGGCGCAGTTCCAGAAGGCCGCCGACGAGGCCATGGCCTGGCAGATCCAGATCAGCCGCGATGCGACCGCCGAGGGGCTGGAGTTCCTGAAGGAACAGGGCATGGAGGTCTATGAGCCCTCGGCCGAGGAACTGGCCGCCTTCCGCGAGGCGACCAAGCCCAGCTTCGAGAAATGGTCGAACCAGATCGGCGCCGATATCGTCCAGCTGTTCACCGACGAAGCGAACGCGCAGTAGATGCGGCTGCTGGATCAGTTCGAAAGGATCGTCTGCGCGCTGCTGTTCCTGGCCATGACGGCGCTTGGCTTTGCCAATGTCGTCGTCCGCTACGGCACCAACCGCTCACTGGCCGCAACCGAGGAACTGCTGACCGGCGGCTTCGTTCTGGTCACGGTCTTCGGCGCCGCCATCGCCGCAAGGCGGGGCGAGCATCTGGCGGTCGAACTGATCTCGGACCTGCTGCCCGCCGGCCTGCGGCGGGCGGTCATCATCCTGGCCGCGCTGCTGTCGGTGCTGCTGCTGGCGGCCTCGATCTGGTTCAGCTGGCAACTGGTGCTGAACCAGATGGGCACGGGCATGCGCAGCTATGCGCTCGGCCTGCCGCTGTGGTGGTATTCGGCCGCCCTGCCCTTCGGCTTTGCGCTGGTGCTGATCCGCTATGTTCAGGCGGCGCTGCGAGGCCCCGATGCCTGAGATCGGCGCCGGAAGCCTGATGGTCGGGCTGTTCTTCCTGTTCCTGATCCTGCGCGTGCCGGTCGCCTTCGCGCTTGGCCTGTCGGCGCTGGCGGCGATGTGGCAGCTGGGCTTCGGCCTCGATCTGGTGGGCGACCTGCTGACCGCCGGCATCGGAAAATTCTCGCTGCTGGCGATCCCGTTCTTCATCCTTGCCGGCAACCTGATGGGAAGGCTGGGCATTGCCGACCGGATGATCCGCTTCTTTCGCGTCCTTGTCGGCGGCCTGCCCGGCGGCATGGGGCTGGTGGGCACCGTGGTCTGCCTGTTCTGGGGCGCGGTCAGCGGCTCGGGGCCGGCCTCGGTCGCCGCCATCGGCCCGATCATCATCCGCTCGATGGAAGAGGACGGCTATTCCCGCGCCTTCGCCGCCGGACTGGTCAGCACCGGGGCGGCGATGTCCATCGTCATCCCGCCCTCGATCGGGTTGATCATCTATGGCGTTCTGGCCGAAACCTCGATCGCCGATCTGTTCATCGCCGCGATCATTCCCGGCATCGTCTGCGGCGTGCTGATGCTGGCCGCCCTGCCCTTCGGCCGCGCCAGCGGCGCCACCGCAACCCGGGCGCTGATCCCCGATCCCTATCCCGGCCTCGCCTACGGCGCGGCGCTGTGGCGGGTCTTCATCGACAGCTTCTGGGGGCTGATGACGCCGGTGGTGATCCTTGGCGGCATCTATTCCGGCATCTTCACCCCGACCGAGGCCGCCGTGGTCGCCTCGGTCTATGCGCTGGCGGTGGGCGGGCTGGTCTATCGCACCCTGACCTTGCCCGGGCTTTACGAATGCCTCTCGGACAGTGCCGCGGGATCCTCGGTGGTGATGCTGGTCGTGGCCTATGCCGGCCTCTTCGGCTGGGTGGTGACCGTGGACGACCTGATCGGGCAGTATTCCGGCGCGCTGCTGGGCCTGTCCTCGAACCAGTGGGTGATCCTTGCGGTGATCATGCTGGTGGTGCTGGTCGCAGGCATGTTCATGGACGCGGTGACGATCATGTTCATCTGCCTGCCGATCTTCCTGCCGGTCATGCGCGAGCTGCAATGGGATCCGGTCTGGTTCGGGGTGCTGATCATGATCAACCTCGCCATCGGGCTGATCACGCCGCCGGTCGGCATCAACCTCTATGTCGCGGCGAACATCACCCGCCTGCCGCTCGAGCGGGTGGCCCGCGGCGCGCTGCCCTTCCTGCTGACCAGCCTGATCGGCCTCGTGGTCATCGCGGCCTTCCCGGTCCTGACCCGGATCATGCTGCCCTGACCGGGCAGCGGGTTGCCGGCCGCGGATGGTACAAAAACGGCATTGCTGCCGGACAAGGGGCAGGACTAGTGTGCCCGGGACAGAGAAGGAGTGGGCAATGGCTCAGAGCTATGAATTCGACACAATGACGGTTCACGCGGGCAGCGAGCCCGACCCGGCCACCGGCGCAAGGCAGGTACCGATCTACCAGACCACATCCTACGAGTTCCGCGATGCCGACCATGCCGCGCGCCTCTTCAACCTGCAGGAAGTGGGCTATATCTATTCGCGCCTGACCAACCCGACCGTGGCGGCGCTGCAGACCCGCGTCGCGGCGCTGGAAGGCGGCGCCGGCGCGGTCTGCTGTTCCTCGGGGCATGCGGCGCAGATCATGGCGCTGTTCCCGCTGATGGAGCCGGGCCGGAACATCGTCGCCTCGACCCGGCTCTATGGCGGCACCGTCACGCAGCTGGGCAATTCGATCAAGCGCTTTGGCTGGGCGACGAAATTCGTCGATCTGGACGATCTCGACGCCGTCCGCGCCGCCATCGACGACGACACCCGCGCCATCTTCTGCGAGTCGATCTCGAATCCCGGCGGCTATGTCACCGACATCCCCGCCATCGCCGCGATCGCCGATGCGGCAGGCATCCCGCTGATCGTGGACAACACGCTGGCCACGCCCTATCTCTGCCGCCCGATCGAGATGGGGGCGACGCTGGTCGTCCACAGCCTGACCAAGTTCATGACCGGCAACGGCACCGTCACCGGCGGCTGCGTCGTCGACAGCGGCAAGTTCGACTGGTCGGCCTCGGACAAGTTTCCCAGCCTGTCCCAGCCCGAGCCGGCCTATCACGGGCTGAATTTCCACCAGACCTTCGGCGCGCTGGCCTTCACCTTCCATGGCATCGCCATCGGACTGCGCGATCTGGGCATGACCATGAACCCGCAGGGCGCGCATTACACGCTGATGGGGATCGAGACGCTGGGGCTGCGCATGCCGCGCCATGTCGAGAACGCCATGAAGGTCGCGGAATGGCTGGAAAAGGACCCGCGCGTGACCGGCGTGACCTATGCCGGGCTGGCCTCGTCGCCCTGGAACGCGACGGCCAGGCGGCTTTATCCCAAGGGGGCCGGCTCGCTGTTCAACTTCGCGGTCAAGGGCGGATACGCGGCGGCGGTCAAGCTGGTCGATGCGCTGGACCTGTTCAGCCATGTCGCCAATCTGGGCGATGCCCGGTCGCTGGTCATCCACCCGGCCTCGACCACCCATCGCCAGTTGACCGAAGACCAGCAGCGCGCCGCCGGCGCCGCCCCGGAACTGGTGCGCCTCTCCATCGGCATCGAGGATCCGGCGGATCTGATCGCCGATCTCGATCAGGCGCTGGCCAGAGCGACCGCCTGACGCCGGAACGGCAGGACAGGCAAGCGGCATGGGCGCCCCCAAAGGGGCGCCCGTTTCTTTTCAGGCCATCACCATCGGCGGAACTCCTGCAGGACCGACGCGCCCGGAACGACTGCCGCTTGACAATCCGCGCAGGCTTTGGGACCTTCAGCGCCGTCAGGGGAGTCCCGCCGAAGGGACTGAGAGGCTGATTGGCGGGGCGACCCGCGGTGACGCGACCCTTTGAACCTGACCCAGTTGATACTGGCGTAGGAAGACCAAGGGGCGCGTGCCCTTTGGGCCATCGCGGCCCCTCGCGGACCGCAAGGGCCGCTTTCTGCCTCAATCGTCATCTCGGGTCTTTTCGAGTCGTGCCTGAGGAGACGCGCATGAAAGACCAGAACCCCGCCCCCCGGATCACCACCGGCCCGCTGCCGGCTTCCCGCAAGGTCTGGCATCCGGGCGAGCAGCACCCCGATATCCGCGTGCCGATGCGCGAGATCGACCTGCATCCCTCGGCCATGGAGCCGCCGGTCACGGTCTATGACAGCTCGGGCCCCTATAGCGACCCCGAGGTGCAGATCGACATCGCGGCGGGTCTTTCGCGCCTGCGCGAGGGCTGGATCACCGCCCGCAGCGATGTCGAGCGCTATGACGGCCGGGCGGTCAAGCCCGAGGATAACGGCTTTGTCTCGGGCGACCGGCTGACCCCGCAATTCCCGTTGCAGCACCGCCCCCTTCGGGCCAGGGGGACGCGGGCCGTCACCCAGATGGCCTATGCCCGCGCCGGCATCGTCACGCCCGAGATGGAATTCGTGGCGATCCGTGAAAACCTCGGCCGCCGGGCGGCGAAGGAAAAGCTGATCCGCGACGGCAATGACTGGGGCGCCGCCATCCCCGATCACGTCACCCCGGAATTCGTCCGCCGGGAGGTCGCCAGCGGCCGCGCCGTCATCCCCGCGAACATCAACCACCCCGAGATCGAGCCGATGATCATCGGCCGGAATTTCCTGGTGAAGATCAACGCCAATATCGGCAATTCCGCCGTCACCTCGTCGATGGAGGAAGAGGTCGAGAAGATGGTCTGGGCCACCCGCTGGGGCGCCGATACCGTCATGGACCTGTCGACCGGCCGCAATATCCACAACATCCGCGACTGGATCATCCGCAACAGCCCCGTGCCCATCGGTACCGTGCCGATCTATCAGGCGCTGGAAAAGGTGAACGGCATCGCCGAGGACCTGTCATGGGAGGTGTTCCGCGACACGCTGATCGAACAGGCCGAACAGGGCGTTGACTATTTCACCATCCATGCCGGCGTGCGTCTGCCCTTCATCCACCTGACCGCCGAGCGGGTCACGGGCATCGTCAGCCGCGGCGGCTCGATCATGGCGAAATGGTGCCTGCATCATCACCGCGAAAGCTTCCTCTACGAGCATTTCGACGAGATCTGCGACATCATGCGCGCCTATGATGTCAGCTTCAGCCTGGGCGACGGGCTGCGTCCGGGCAGTATCGCCGATGCCAATGACGCGGCGCAATTCGCCGAGCTGGAAACACTGGGCGAGCTGACCCAGATCGCCTGGGCCAAGGACTGTCAGGTGATGATCGAGGGGCCGGGCCATGTGCCGATGCACAAGATCAAGGAGAACATGGACAAGCAGCTGCGCCATTGCGGCGAGGCGCCGTTCTATACCCTGGGGCCGCTGACCACCGATATCGCGCCGGGCTATGACCATATCACCAGCGCCATCGGCGCGGCGATGATCGGATGGTTCGGCACCGCGATGCTGTGCTATGTCACGCCCAAGGAGCATCTGGGCCTGCCAGACCGGGACGACGTGAAGACCGGCGTCATCACCTACAAGATCGCCGCCCATGCCGCCGATCTGGCCAAGGGCCATCCGGCCTCGAAGATCCGCGACGACGCCCTGTCCCGCGCCCGCTTCGAGTTCCGCTGGGAGGATCAGTTCAACCTGTCGCTGGACCCCGAGACGGCGCGCGATTTCCACGACCAGACCCTGCCGAAAGAGGCGCACAAGGTCGCGCATTTCTGTTCCATGTGCGGGCCGAAATTCTGTTCGATGAAGATCAGCCACGACATCCGGGCCGAGGCGCGGGCCAAGGGCATGGAAGAGATGGCCGACAAGTACCGCGAGGGCGGCGATCTTTATATGCCGGTCGCTGAATGAGGTGACGGGCGGGCCGCACCGTCCCTCGGCAATGCCGGAATCGCAAACCCCGCCGTACCGGCGGGGTTTGTCCTTTCTGCATGGCACCCTTCGGGCACCAGCCGTGATCACTGTCCCAGGTGATCAGCAGCTGTAATACATCTGATACTCGACCGGATGGGGGGTATGCTCATAGGCATAGACCTCTTCCCATTTCAGGGCCATGTAGCCCTCCAGCTGGTCGCGGGTGAAGACATCGCCCGCCAGCAGGAAGTCCATGTCCTTCTCAAGCTCTTCCAGCGCCTCGCGCAGGCTGCCGCAGACGGTCGGGATTTCGGCCAGTTCCTCGGGCGGCAGGTCGTAGAGGTCCTTGTCCGAGGCCGGGCCCGGATCGATCTTGTTCTTGATCCCGTCGATGCCGGCCATCAGCAGCGCCGCGAAGCACAGATAGGGGTTGGCCGAGGGATCGGGGAAGCGGGCCTCGACGCGCTTGGCCTTGGGGCTTTCGGTCCACGGGATCCGCACGCAGCCCGAGCGGTTGCGGGCCGAATAGGCGCGCAGAACCGGCGCCTCGAAGCCCGGGATCAGCCGCTTGTAGCTGTTGGTCGAGGGGTTCGTCAGCGCGTTCAGCGCCTTGGCATGTTTCAGCACGCCGCCGATGAACCACAGCGCCTCCTGGCTCAGATCGGCATATTTGTCGCCCGCGAACAGCGGCTTGCCGCCCTTCCAGATCGACATGTTCACATGCATCCCCGAGCCGTTGTCGCCCTTCATCGGCTTCGGCATGAAGGTCACCGACTTGCCATAGGCGGCGGCGACATTGTGGATGACATACTTGTATTTCTGGATGTTGTCGGCCTGTTCGGTCAGCGAACCGAAGATCAGTCCCAGTTCGTGCTGGGCGGTGGCGACCTCGTGATGGTGCTTGTCGACCTTCATGCCCATGCGCTTCATGGTCGACAGCATCTCGCCGCGGATGTCCTGGCCGGCATCGATCGGGTTGACCGGGAAATAGCCGCCCTTGTGGCCGGCGCGATGCGCCTGGTTGCCCATCTCGTATTCGGTATCGGTGTTCCAGGCGGCATCAATGGCGTCGATCTGATAGCCGACCTTCTGCGGCGTGACCGAATAGCGCACGTCGTCGAAGATGAAGAACTCGGCCTCCGGGCCGAAATAGGCCGCATCGCCGATCCCCGAGGATTTCAGATAGGCCTCGGCCTTGACCGCCGTGCCGCGCGGATCGCGGCTGTAGGGCTCGCCCGTATCGGGCTCGACCACGTTGCAATGCACGCAAAGCGTCTTTTCGGCATAGAACGGATCGACATAGGCGCTGCTCGGATCCACGATCAGCTTCATGTCGGACTGGTCGATGGACTTCCAGCCGGCGATCGAGCTGCCGTCGAACATGAAGCCTTCCTCGAAGAAGTCCTCATCCACCAGATCCACGTCCAGCGTCACATGCTGAAGCTTGCCCTTGGGGTCGGTGAAGCGGACGTCGACATAGGCGACTTCCTCGTCCTTCATCAGCTTCAAGACATCCTTGATTTCCATCTCTTCCCTTTCTCGGTAAATACCGCCCGGCCAATCTGCTGCCGGGCGAAGTCCTGTTCTGGCGCGGGCCCGGGGTTACAGGGCGTCGTCGCCGGTCTCGCCGGTGCGGATGCGGATCGCCTGCTCGACCGGGGATACGAAGATCTTGCCGTCGCCGATCTTCTCGGTCCGGGCGGCGCCGACGATCGCGTCGATGGCCGCTTCGACCTGATCGTCCGCCAGCACCATCTCGATCTTCACCTTGGGCAGGAAATCGACGACATATTCCGCGCCGCGATACAGTTCGGTATGGCCCTTCTGACGGCCGAAGCCCTTGACCTCGGTGACCGACAGGCCCTGAACACCGGCCTCCTGCAGCGCCTCTTTCACATCGTCCAGCTTGAACGGCTTGATGATCGCCTCGATCTTTTTCATCGCTATTGATCCTTCCTCGCGGCTTGCCTGAAGCCTGATTGGCGGGTTTCATGGCAGGCGTAAATGCGGTGCGGCAAGGAAGACCGCTCCAAGACGGCCCATCGGACGATTATGCATAAATTTCGCGCTTGGAGTCTAAAATTTAGGCAATCATCATGTTGAATGGCACGGAAATTCTGACGACAGCCCAAATGCGCGCCATTGAAACCGCCGCCATGGACAGTGGCGCGGTGACCGGGCTGGACCTGATGGAGCGCGCGGGCGCCGCCGTCGCCGGGCAGATTCGCCTGCGATGGCCGAAGCCGGGACAGGCCACCGTGCTGTGCGGCCCGGGCAACAATGGCGGCGACGGATATGTCATCGCGCGGCTGCTGCACCGCGCCGGCTGGCGGCTGCGGGTGCTGGGGCTGGACAACATCCCCGGCCCCGATGCGGCCGAGATGAAGCGGCGCTGGTGCGAGATCGGGCCGATCGAGGCGCTGACCGGGGATGCGCTGCGCCGTCCGGGTGAAAGCAGTGATGTCTATGTCGATGCCATCTTCGGCACCGGCCTGGCCCGGCCGCCCGAGGGGGCGATTGCCGATATCCTGCGATATCTTGGCGGCAGCGGCGGCGACCGGGCGTTCTTCCGCGAAAGACTGGTCGCCGTGGATTGCCCCAGCGGGCTTTGCATGGATAGCGGCGCCTTTCTGGGCCGGCGGCGGCAGCCCGGCGATTATGACCTGCAGGCCCGCCTGACCGTCGCCTTCGACAGCCCGAAACCCGGGCATCTGCTGGAACGCGGCCCGGAAAGCTGTGGCGAACTGGTCATCGCGGATATCGGCCTGCAGGACTGGCGCATCATCGAGCCGGGGCGCGCCAGGTCGTTGCGGCCACCGGCCCTGACCGCGATCTGGCCCCTATTCGCGATCCCCGACCGCCGCAGGATGGGGTTCGAAAGCCTGAAGCGCGGTGCCTGGCTGGCCAAGCGGGAAAGCCGTGCCGGCCACAAGTTCGAGCATGGCCATGCGCTGATCATCGCCGGCGATTTCGGTCATGGCGGCGCCGCCCGTCTGGCCGCGCGTGCAGCCTTGCGGGCAGGCGCGGGCCTGGTCACCATCTGCCCGCCCCGGTCGGCGATGGTCGAGCATCTCGGCCCTCCCGATGCCCTGATGCGCCGGCCGGTGGATGAGGCTGCCGATCTGGCCCGGATCCTCGAGGACAAGCGGATCACAGCGCTTTGCCTTGGTCCGGGCTGCGGTGTGGATCGCGCGGCAGAGCTGCTGCCCGTCGCGCTGGCCTCGGGGCGGGCCTGCCTTCTCGACGCCGATGCCCTGACGGCGCTGGCCGCATCCGGTCTGGAGGGGCTGCATGCCGACTGCGTCCTGACGCCCCATCGCGGCGAGTTTGCCCGCCTGTTCCCCGATCTGGCCGAACGGCTGGCCGGGCCGCAGCCACCGGGTCCGACCGGCGATCCGGATCAGCAGTCGCATGACCGGGACGCCTATCGCGCCGCCCTGGCCGGGATGCATGGGCCGGCCTTCTCGAAGATCGACGCGGCGCGCGCCGCCGCCGGGCGCGCGGGCGCGACCGTCCTGCTGAAAGGGCCGGATACGGTGATCGCCGAGCCGTCGCGCGCCCGCGCCCCGCGCCTCGACCGGCCGGGGCGTGCCGCGATTCATTCCGCCTTCGATGTGCCATGGCTTGCCACCGCGGGGGCGGGCGATGTTCTGGCCGGCCTGATCACGGGTCTGCTGGCGCGCGATCTGAACCCTTTCAGCGCGGCGACGACCGGGGCCTGGCTGCATGCCGCCGCGGCCCGCCAGGCCGGTCCCGGCCTGATCGCCGACGACCTGCCGGAACGGATCCCCGATGTCCTCGATCAGGCAGCATCCGGGGCGGGCGGCGATCCATGACGGAGAACGAGCCATGCCACGACGGCATTCGGATCCGGCTGGAAAAGCGTGAGGGGTCATGAGCCGCGAGATCGTCAACCGGATCTGCGCCGCCCTGCCCGGCGCCGCGGTCAGCGACCCCTGGGGCGGCGGGCATGACTGCTGGAAGGTCGGCGGCAAGATGTTCGCCGCTATCGGCGCCGTGAACGGGGCGGTCGCGGTCAAGACCGACGGCATCGAGACCGCCGAAATGCTGATCGAGGCCGGCCCGGCCCGTCGCGCGGCCTATTTCCATCGCAGTTGGGTCGAACTGCCGCTGGACAGTCCCGAGGACGAGGTGCGTCATCGCATCGAGACGAGCTACCGCATCATCCGCCAAAGCCTGCCGAAGAAAGTTCAGGCGGAACTGGCAGCCTTCTGAGCCGGCCATGGCATCCGTTTCAGCATCGCCATCGCAACATGGCTTTCGCCGCGACACCGGATTCCGGTTCGACTGTAGTCAGCGGAACAGCACCAGCGAGCCGGGCGACCAGGCCAGTCTGGTCCGGGTGCCCACATCCTGCACGTCGCGGCCGAAGAGGTTTCGCATCGAGATCCGCACTGTCCGCGCGCCGCCATCCAGCCGCGCCGAGCCGTCCAGCCGCAGGTCGTAATAGGTCATGTCGCCGTAATAGACGACCTCGTCGATGGTCGCCCCGGTCTCTCGCGGCTGCGTATGGGGCTGGCCGGGGCCGATCAGGGTCATCGTCTCGGGGCGGAAGCCGACGATGACGACCTCGTCATCGGCATTGGCGCGGCTGATCTGGCGCGCGGGCAGATCGACCTCGCCCAGACCGGCAATCTCGACCTTCGCGCCCTCGCCGTTCTCCGACAGGATCCGCGCCGGCAGGAAGTTCATCACCCCGATGAAATCCGCCACCCGGCGGTTGACCGGCCGGGCATAGAGCGCCTCGGGGCCGTCCAGTTGCGCGATCTCGCCCTCGAACATCACGGCGATGCGGTCGGACATGACCAGCGCCTCTTCCTGATCGTGGGTGACCAGAACGAAGGTGATGCCGACCTGCCGCTGCAGCTTGATCAGTTCGACCTGCATCTGTTCGCGCATCTTGCGGTCCAGCGCCGACAGCGGTTCGTCCAGCAACAGGACCTTGGGCTTCAGGATCAGCGCGCGGGCCAGCGCCACCCGCTGCCGCTGGCCGCCCGACAGGGCATGGGCGGCGCGGGCGCCGTAACCCTTGAGGCCGACCATCGCCAGCGCCTCATCGACCAGCCTGGCCTTTTCGTCCTTGCCGCGCGGATCGCGGCGCAGCCCGAAGGCGACGTTCTGGGCGACGGTCAGATGCGGGAAGATCGCATAGGACTGAAACACCATGTTGGTCGGACGCTTGTTCGCCGGCACCTCCTCCATGCGGTTGCCGTCGATCAGCACGGCACCGGACGAGATATCCTCGAAGCCCGCGATGGTGCGCAGAAGCGTGGTCTTGCCGCAGCCCGACGGCCCCAGAAGCGAAAAGAACTCGCCCTCGCGGATGGTCAGGTTGATGCCGCGCAGGGCGTGATAGTCGCCATAGTATTTCTGGACATCCTGACATTCGATCATCGGCCGGGCCGCATCCAGTACATCGTGGCGGGTTTCTGTCACAGGAAGCCTCCGGTCTCTTTGCCGCCGATCCGCGCATTGCCGCGGCGGCGGAAATATTCGCCGATCGCCAGCAGGCAGATCGACAGCGCCACCAGCACCGTGCCAAGCGCCATGATCATCGGGATCTGCTTGGGGAAACGCAGCTGGCTGAAGATATAGGTGGGCAGGGTCGGCTCGCTGCCCGCCAGGAAGAAGGCGATGATGAATTCGTCCAGGCTGATGGTGAAGGAAATCAGCAGCGCCGAGACGATCCCCGGCATCACCAGCGGCAGGGTGATCAGGCGGAACGCGCTCCATTTCGTTTCGCCCAGGTCATAGGCGGCCTCCTCCAGCGACTTGTCCAGGCTGGAAAAGGCCGTGGACAGGATGGCGATGGCATAGGGCATGCAGATCAGCGTATGGCCGAAGATGACGGTCAGGATCGACAGCTCGATCCCCACGCCCAACAGCACGACCAGCAGCGACATGGCGACGATGATCTCGGGCAGGACCATGGGCAGCATGATGAAGCCCATGATGCCGCCCTTGCCCGGAAAGCTGAACCGGGTCGAGGCGCGGGCGGCGAAGATGCCGAAACAGGTGGCGAGGACCGAGGCCGAGACGGCGATGGTCAGCGAATTGCCAAGCGCCCGGCGCAGCGTCGCGTTCTCCCACATCTGCCCGAACCAGTCGGTGGTGAAGCCCTGCAGCGGAAAGGCGATGATGGTGCCGGAATTGAAGGCGAACAGCGGCAGCAGCAGGATCGGCGCGTAAAGGAACAGCAGGTAGAACAGCGCGTAAAGCCGCAGCCCGCTGCCCCGGAACATCCCCGCCTTCATTGCCGCACCTTCAGGAAGCGGCGGTTCAGGAACAGGAAGATCAGGCTGACCACGGCGACGATCAGCATCGCGGTGACCGCCAGCGCCGATCCCAGGGGTCGGTTGTCCAGCGCCAGCATCTGCACCTGGATCAGGTTGGCGATCATCGGGATCTTGCCGCCGCCGATCAGTTCGGGCGTCACATAGTCGCCGATGGTCGGGATGAAGACGATCAGCGTGGCCGCGATCACCCCCGGCATCGCCAGCGGCAGCGTCACCCGCCAGAAGGTCATCGCCCGGCTTTCGCCCAGATCACGCCCGGCTTCCAGCAGCGACCGGTCGATCTTTTCCAGCGAGACGAAGATCGGCAGGATGGCGAAGGGCGCATAGGCATGGGCCAGCGTCAGCACGATGGAATTCACGTTATAGAGGATGAAGGTCAGCGGCTCGTCGATGATGCCAAGCCCCGTCAGGGTCGAGTTGATGACGCCGTTATAGCCAAGGATCACCTTCCACAGGAACACCCGGATCAGATAGCTGGTCCAGAAGGGAATGGTGATCAGGAACAGCCACATCGACTTTCGCTCGGGCCGGACCATGAAGCTGACGTAATAGGCGATGGGAAAGGCCAGCGCGACCGTGACCAGCGTCACCAGCGCCGAGACGAACAGCGAACGCAGCATGATCTTGCGCACGATCGGATCGGCCCAGACCTGCAGATAGTTGTCGAGGGTGAATTCGCGGATGACCTCGAGATAGCCGTCCTTCAGAAAGCTGTAGGTCAGGATGGTCAGCAGCGGCGCGGCAAGGATGACCAGCGCGTAAAGGAATGGCGGCGCCATCAGGGTCAACCCCTGCCTTGCCTCTGCATCCAGTCCGGATTTTGCCATGTCACGATCCCTGTCGGAGCCCGCTTCAATCGGGTCTTCGTCAATTTCTTCCACAGCAAGGCCGTGATGGGAAGGATTTTTTCGCGCCGGGCGCGGTCCGGGCCTAGCGCCACCAGCGCCCGGTCAGGGCCAGCCGGGCCAGCGAGGCGCGCCGCTGGAAGGGGGATATCTCGGGCACTTCGCTGAAGCAGTCGATATTGCCGCGCTCGACCTCGATCAGGAAGCGCGGCACCCGCGGACCGGGATAGAGTGCGGCGGCCACGGCCTTCGGCACGGCGCGCTGACCACGCGCGGCCCGGCGCAGCGACTCGCGCGCGATTCCGGCCAGACGCAGCACGTCCTGCGGCCGCGCCCCTTCCAGCCCCAGCCCCAGCGGCTGCAGCTGTGGCAGGGCGCGCAGCCAGCTGGCCAGCCCCGCGCCGAGCGCATGATCGGCCACCACCCCGCGCGCGGCGACCGGCGCGCCCAGCCGCTGCGCCGCGATCCACATCAGCGCCCCCGCCGTCGCATCGACGTAAGAAATCACCGCCTCGGGATTGCTCAGCGGCTCGCGGGCGCAGTCGCGAAAACGCGCCTCGGCCAGCGGCACCAGATCGCCGGCGTCCTGCCCCCAGGCCTCCCAGAGCGGGCTCAGCACATCATGCAGCGGCGGCGCCGTGCCGCGCCCCATCCCGGTCAGCCGGTCAATCCACCATTGCAGCCGCATCTCGGCCAGCATCGGCTCGTTGGCCTGAAACGGTGCCCGGGCAAGCTCGAGGTTCAGCGCGTAAAGCGTGATGAGGGCCGGCCGATGCGCCGGCTCGGCCACCAGCACGGCGCCAAAGCGGTCGGGATCCTGGCGGCGCAGGGTCTCGGTGCAGACCTCCAGCGTCACGATGCGCCAAGGCTCCGGGCCAGATCGGCCAGACGGGAGGCATCATAGCCCGGTGTCAGCGACCATTCCGCCCCCTGCGGCGTGTCCTTGACCTCGACCCCGGCGGCGGCAAAGCCGTCGCGGATCGCGTCTGCACGGGCGAAATCGCGGGCCTTGCGCGCCGCGGCCCGCGCCACCAGCAGCGCCTCGATCCGCGCGGCGGCGTCTTCGCCGGCCTCGGCCCAGCCACCCATCCCGGGCAGCAGCAGCCCCAGCAGATGCGCCCCCGCCAGCAGGTTCGCGGCATCGCCCTGCCCGGCCAGCTCGTGCAACACCGCAATGGCGCCCGCGGTGTTCAGGTCGTCGGCCAGCGCGGCGATGACGGCGGGCGCCGGGCTCGCGGCGGGCTCGATGCCCGCCGCGAGCCCACCCCCCCCCCCCCCCCCCCACGCCACCGCCGAAGCACCGCTTCGGCTTCCGCGCGCTTCGTCTCGGTCCAGTCCATCGGCTTGCGGTAATGCGTCGACAGCATGACAAAGCGGATCACCTCGCCCGGCACGCCGCGATCCAGAAGATCGCGCACGGTGAAGAAATTGCCCAGCGACTTGGACATCTTCTTGCCCTCGACCTGCAGCATCTCGTTATGCAGCCAGACCTGGGCGAAGGACGCCTGCGGGTGGGCGCAGCAGCTTTGCGCGACCTCGTTCTCGTGATGCGGGAACTGCAGGTCGATGCCGCCGCCATGAATGTCGAAACTCGGCCCCAGCAGCGCCTCGGACATGGCCGAGCATTCGATATGCCAGCCGGGCCGCCCCCGGCCCCAGGGGCTGTCCCAGCCGGGCAGATCGTCGTCCGAGGGTTTCCACAGAACGAAATCCATCGGGTCACGCTTGAAGGGCGCGACCTCGACCCGGGCGCCGGCGATCATGTCGTCGACCGAACGGCCCGAGAGCTTGCCGTAATCCGGGAATGAGCGCACGTCGAACAGCACATGCCCCTCGGCCGCATAGGCGTGGCCGCGCGCGATCAGCGTCTCGATCATGGCGATCATCTGCGGGATATATTCGGTCGCGCGCGGCTCGTGATCGGGCGGGGCGGCGCCAAGGGCCGCCATGTCGGCGCGGTACCAGGCGATGGTTTCCTCGGCCCGCTCGGCGATCAGATCCTCCAACGACAGCGGGCTGCCCAGGCGCTTGCGGCGCTGCGCCTCGGCGTTGATCTTGTCGTCCACGTCGGTGATGTTGCGCACATAGGTGACATGATCCGCGCCATGAAGATGGCGCAGCAGCCGCACCAGCACGTCGAAGACCAGCGTCGGGCGGGCATTGCCCAGATGGGCGCGGTCATAGACGGTCGGCCCGCAGAGATAGAGCCGGACATTCGCCGGATCCAGCGGCGCGAAGACCTCTTTCCTGCGGGTGCGGGTGTTCGTCAGCCGGATCTCGACCATCGCGTGCCTCATCTGCCAGTCGGCGGGGTTTACCGCATCGGGTCGTGGCTTTCCACCCATTCGATCTGTCGCGGCAGGCTGTGCCGCTCAAGGTCGTAATCCGCAAGGATCGTCTGCCGCGCCGCGGCGCGCAGGCGCGGGGCATCGGGATCGCCCGCCAGCCCCCGGATCAGCGCCGCCGACAGCGCGCCAAGATCGAAGAACGGCACCAGCCGGCCGTTCCGGCCGTCGCGGATCAGTTCGCGCACCGGCGCCGTATCCGAGGCCACGACATAGCCGCCGGCCGACAGCGCCTCGGTCAGCGACCATGACAGCACGAAGGGATAGGTCAGGTAGCAATGCACCCGCGCCAGCTGGATCAGCGACAGGTATTGCGCATAGGGCAGGCGGCCGAGGAAATGCACCCGCGACAGGTCCAGACGGTCGCCCAGTTCGGCCAGCATGATCTCTTTCCAGCCGCGGCCGTCCTTCGGCGCGCTGCCATAGCTGACGCCGTCGCCGCCGACCAGAACCACCTGCGCCCCGGGCCGCGCCGCCAGCACCTCGGGCAGCGCGCGCATGAACACGTGAAAGCCGCGATAGGGTTCCAGCGAGCGTGACACGAAGCTGAGAACCTCGTCGCCGGCCCGCAACTCGCGCCCGTCGGGCAGGGTCAGGCGGGCCTCCGGGTCGGGGCAGACCCGGGTGGTGTCGATGCCGTCATGGATCACGGTGATCTTGACGCGCAGCTCGGGCGGGAAGCTGTCGGCCTGATAGCGGGTGGGCGCGATCGCCGCGTCGGCCTGGACGATGCCCTGGATCAGATGGGCGGAACGGGCCACGGTCATGAACCGCCCCTCGTCGCTGTCGGGATGCATCTCGGGGTCGAAGCCCACATCCTCGCCGCGGGTGCGATACATCAGTTCGGCATAGACCAGCAGCTTCGCATCGGGCCAGATCTCGCGCAGAAACAGCGTCTCGCCCCAACCGGTATGGCCGATGATCAGGTCGGGCGTGAAGCCGTGCCGGTCGCGCAAGGCCCGCGCCCCGCGCGCGGCCAGAAGGCCCCGTTCGGCGAAATCGGAATAGTTGCGGCCCAGCATGCCATTGGTCGTGACCGGCTCGGGCGCCTTGTAGCGGACGGTCCTGACCGGGCTGGGGCGCTCGTTCTTCTCGTCGGTCATGGCCAGAACCTCATGGCCGCGCCGGGCCAGTGCCGGGGCCAGATGCGGGAACTGGCCCGGAAAGTTCTGATGGACGAACAGGATGCGCATGGGCGTCAGTTAGCCGCTTCGGAATCACCGCGCAACAGCGGCGTGTGTTGCGCCGGATCCGCCGCGCAACACGGGCGCAGGCAGGGGCGCGAAAATGCCGGAAAATGCCGGAAAACCGACGGCACGATCCGTCCACGGCGCGTGCACAGGGCGTGCACAGCCCGTACACAGGTTGCGCACGCCGGAGGCGGCAAGAACGCAACGCCGGCGCCGGTTCCCGCGAAAGGCTGCAACAGGCCCGCGCCGCATCACATGCCCGGGACGAGTTTGCCCCCGGCCCGGTACGGTTCCAGACAGCGGTTGACCTCGCCGATCCGGTCGAAGTGAAAAACCCTGTCGATGACCGGATCGAGCCTGCCCTGATCGCTCAGCACCGCCTCATCGGCCGGTTCGGTGCCGCCGGGATGCATGGCGAGGAAGCGACAGGAGGCGCCGTGACGGCGCGCATTTGCCGATGAGCGTCCCCGCAGTTGGCCTTCGCTGCGTGCTGGCCACACGAACTGGGAATGAGGCGGGGGCGGAAGTGCAGTTTGGCAAGTGGACACAAAGATCCGCTCTACCGTGCATTGCAGACTTCGAGGCGGATTGTACACAGCGTGCACGCTAAAGACACCAAATGCCCTGCCGCGATGCGCTTGGCGCCATGGACTTGATTGTTCGGAAACTCCTGCGACTCGGCCCTGACCGCGAACCTTCGCTCCATGCCTTTTCCCGTTCAGGGTTGAAGCGATCCATCGAAAGTTCTTCGTATCAAGTTGTCTTCCAAAGAACGATCGACAATATACGGCCCCACGATCCGGTGCGAAGCGGTCTGACTAAACTAAGGAAATTAAATGAACTTCTGGAAAATAGAGGCGGACAGCTTCGGAGGAGCCCTGCGGCTTGCGGCGGGTGTCGGTCTCGGGGTGGTGGCCCTGGTCGCAGTGACTGCGGCAGCATCAATTGGCTTGATCGGCCTACTGTCGAAGAGCGATGTAATGGCCGACGCGAGCGAGGTGGTCGGGGGGTTCTTTGACTACTATGCGAATACCGTAGGCCTTGCGGTGGCATTCGTTGCGGGTCTCGCAACGATCTTCTTGGCACTTCAGGCGCTGCGGGTCTCGTCGAACCAGACCGCGCTGACCGCCCGGCAAACCTTCAACGAAGACGTCCGAGAGTTTCGAAAGGAGATCGCCAAAGCGGATCGGGAGTGTCAGGAACTCTGTGTATCTGATCCGGCCCATGCAGTTTCAGATACTCAAGCGGCGAAGCGCTCGCCGAACATTATGGCGAACTGGTTGCGGGCCGCAAACCATTCCCGGACGTTTCGGCC